>JAKAWG010000034.1 GCA_021817045.1 Acidobacteriota bacterium | reverse complement strand
GGAGACCTACGACGATGTCAAAGCGTTTCAGGAACATCCTTGGGATCAGTCTGGTTTGCCTTCTGGCTCTTATATTCACGGTTTCAGCGTGCCTGGCCCAATTGACTTCGCTGGGAACGATTAGTGGCACAGTGACCGATACGACCGGAGCGGTGGTACCGGGAGCCGTGATCAAGATAATGAACGAGGGTACCAAGGCGACTACCAGCACAAAGAGCAACGCGGATGGCTCGTTCGTCGTTCCGGGGCTCACTATTAGTATGTACACGGTCAGCGCCACCAAGCAAGGCTTCAAAACTTCTTCGGTGACTGGCATCGAGTTGCATCCCGGAGTGGTGACCACCGTCAACCCTCGGCTTCAGGTGGGGAACGTGGTCTCAAGGGTGACGGTTACTGCGACCGCAGTCCAGGTGCAAACGAGCACTCCGGAAATCTCGAATGAGGTTTCAGGCCAGCAGGCCTATACGCTGCCACTAAACGGCAGGAACTATCAAAGCCTGGCTGCCCTCATGCCCGGCGTCACCACCGACAGCCCAGATACCGCCCTCGACCAAGGTGGATTCCTGACAAACAACGTGATGTCGATTAACGGGATGGGCGTGGACGGCAGCATTTATTATCTCGACGGCGTGACCAACATGAATACCGGCAGCCAGACCTATACCGGCATCACGCCGAACCCGGACACACTTCAGGAAGTACGGGTGCTCCAGAATAATTTCGGCGTTCAGTACAGCCTGAAAGGCGCGAGCGTCGTGCTGCTTGAAACCAAGAGCGGCACGGATACTTTCCACGGGACGGCCTTCGAGTATCTCCGCAACACCGGACTCGATGCCCGCAACTTCTTTGCACCTAACACACTCGGATTGCACCAGAACATCTTCGGCGCAACCCTGGGCGGGCCCTTGTTCTTCCCTACCCATCGCCCCAAGAATCCAAAGACTTTCTTCTTTATCAGCTACCAGGAGTCGCTCCAGAATATCGCGTCAGCCGTCCTGGGCGCGACCCCGACGCAAGCCATGCGAAACGGAACATTCAACACGCCCATTACCAACCCGCAAACCGGACAGCTTTTCCCGCAAACTTCGCCGGGCGTATATCAAATTCCCGCGAACATGATTAACCCGCAGTCGCTACTGTTAATGAACACATTGGAGCAACTCCCGAACAATGGAACGGGCTTTTTGAACTTTCTCAATTCAACTCCGACGATCAACAAGACTTGGGATTACGAGTACAAACTGAATCACAACTTCAGCTCCAGGCTGAGCTTGATGGCCGAATACTTTAACGAGCATCAAATCAATAACAACTCGTATGACACGTTTCTTGGTTCGCCGTTCACTACCAGCCAGGAGCCCATCCTAAGCGATAACCAGTTGGGTCAACTCCAGCTTACCGCGACTCTGACTCCGTCGATGGTCAACACCTTCAGCCTTGCGACGGAGCAGGCCATCCCTTACCTGAATCTCTCCGGGACGTGGTTGCAGAATCAAGTCCCGGGCTTCAGCGAGAATCTTCCTTTCAAAGGCGGATTTCGTTCAAACCGGCTGCCACAAATTGCCTTCGCTGGCGGCTGGGCGCCGTTTGGAGATTCCACCAGCTTGCCCCTTTCTCACTCGGGCTCACTCGACGACACGCTTTCCGACGACTGGAGTTGGCTGCACGGAAACCATTACATCGAGGCCGGCTACGACCTCGATTACGGGACGAAACGCCAAGACCTGTTCGCGGCCTCGAACGGCAGTTGGTTCTTCGACGGTTCCTTCACAGGAAACCCCATCGCCGATTATCTGCTGGGAGACGCCGCTTCTTTCTTCCAGCAGAGCACAATGCTGCGGCCCTACGTCCACGATGTTATTTCTTCGCCCTACATCCAGGATCGATGGAAAGCGACCAAACGACTGACTTTGACGGCCGGCCTGCGGGTTTTGTATGAGCCAGAGCCGCACGCGACCCCAGGGGAGGACAGCTCGTTCGACCCTGCCCTATACAACCCTGCACAAGCGCCAATCGTTAATCCCAACGGGACCATAACGCCAACCCCGGGTTACAACCCATTGAATGGTGTTGCTCGGAACGGAATCAACGGCGTGCCGCTTAACTTTTCAAACGCCCACAACTGGTTCCTGGGGCCCAGCGTCGGCTTCGCCTACAATTTGTTTGGCAACGGCAAAACCGCCCTGCGAGGCGGCTATGGGATTACTTATGAGACGATTCCCGCCGGCGCCGACTGCAGTTACACCTGCGCGGCAAACATCCCCGGCGTTCCCTCCATCACGCTGCTCAACGCGGCTTTTCCCAATCCTATCGGCGCGGCCGCTCCTCCTCCGGGTGCACCGTCGTTCAACAACAATAGCGGCTTTGATCTCCAACCGGCATCGATCCAAAGCTACAGCCTGAGCTTGGAGCACCAGTTCGGAACCAATTGGTTTGCTTCCATCGCCGGCGCGGGCAACATCGCGCGACACATTTGGGGAAGCTGGAACATCAACCAGCCGCTGCCCGATGGGCCTTTTGGCTTCAACCCACTCATTAACAGCGATCCTGCCCTCCCGAGTCAGGTCGGGATCTTTCCGTACGTGTATGCTCCCTACCAGGGTTACGCCAACATGGGCACCTCGCTCAGTATGGCCAACGCCTACTGGAATGCCTTGGAAATCGCAGTTCGACATCCGGTCGGGCACAACCTGTTTTTTAATCTCGCTTACACATGGCAGCACGATGTCGGAACCGCAAGCGGGGCGGGCAGCACCGGCACCATTGACGCTGGAGGCGCACAGAACTTCTACGCCCCTGGTCAAGACTACGGGAACACTTACCTGGACGTTCCCCAGGTCTTGTCGTTCAGCTACATTTACAATCTTCCCTGGTTCAAGAGCGGGCACAGCTTCGAAAGCGAGGCTCTCGGCGGCTGGCGATACGCCGGGATGACAACCATTCAGAGCGGCTTCGCTTTGACTCCTGGCCTGAGTGTGCCCTTCCAAGGTCTTGCAACGCGGCCAAATCGCGTTGGCAGTTCGATGACGGGTCCAAAGACGGCGCAGGAATGGTTCAATACTTCTGCCTTCGCGGCTCCGGCTTTCGGGTACTTCGGCAGCGCCTCGCCGGGATCCATCTACGGTCCGGGCGTGGTCGATTTCGACATGGCTCTCTACAAGGACTTTCATGTTACTGAGCGCAGCTTGTTCGAGTTCCGGGCGGAGGCCTTCAACATCTTCAACCACACGAACTTCAGCGGCGTCCAGACAACGGTTGGCGCGGGAAATTATGGCCAGGTGACCAGCGCGCTCGACCCGCGAATCTTTGAATTCTCGCTGCGTTTTCAGTTCTGAAGTCTGACGGCCGATCGGGGCGGCATGTAGCGGGCAGGGTTGCAGGTGGCCATGCCCCCAGCCCCGACCGCGCTTGCATTTCCTGAACATTCCAAAACTCGAGGGCTGTCGTGCGTCCATACTGGATCAATGTCAGGCAAAGTTTGGTGATAAGCTTCGTCGTATTGACGGCACTCGCCCGGCCGGGTTTATCAAGATCATCGCGATCTCTTGCGGTTGCCAAAGGTGGCGAGGCCCGCGCATCAATCGTTTTGGGCGAAGGAGCCAACGCGGCTTATCGGTATGCGGCGAGCCAGCTTCAAACTTACCTCCACGATTTGTCGGGAGCCGAATTCAGCATTGTCCCGGACTCCCAACTCTCTGCGCAGGCCAGGTCGGACACGTTGATCTTTGTCGGGGGGCCTTCAGTTAATCCTGCACTCGCCCCGGTAGCCGAGAAACTCGGTTTGAAGCTCGGCACGTTGAAAGCCGGCGGCTTTGTAATTAGAACTGCGCGCTTCAAGAGTCACCCGGCGGTCGTGATCGCAGGGCCGGACGGCTTCTCGACCATGTATGGGGTCTACGACTTGGTGGAGCGTCTGGGAGCGACTTTCCTGCTGACAGGGGACATTCTCCCCAAGCCGCGCGCTTCGCTGTCAATACCGAGCCTGGACGTCCGCATGGAACCAGCCTTCCCGCGGCGGGGTTTTCTGCTTCAGGACGGGGGGTACGACAACCTAACAACGTTTTCTTATGAAGACTACGCCAAGTTGCTCGATCAGATGGCCAAGATAAAGTGCAACTACGTTCAGTTTTGGTGGTTTGCCTTTGAGCCCTGGCTGAAATACTCCTACAACGGCGAGACCAAATGGATGGGAGATGTTTCTACCAAGGCAAGCGGTTACCTGACCTGGGCACGCGGCGGGTTTGGAACCCGGACGACCGCCGATGTGTCCATCGGCAAGCACTGGTTCACTCAGTTTCTGAAGGGAACCAGGGTGGCGCCTCCGGAGATGCAAGATGTTCAGACGCCGGACCAGGCGTTTGCGGCTGCTGAAAGCCTCTTGCGCCGTATCATTCACCACGCTCACGAGCGGGGGATCAAGGTTTGGCTGGCCATTGAGATGGACGCTCTTCCGCCAAATCTTGCGCGGTACTGCCAGCGAGTGGGAGATTTGCCGTTTAATTACATCTTCGGAACGTTTGAACAACCGCTGGATCCGGTGAACCGCCAAATCCAAACGAACCGCCTGCGAGCTTTATTTACGAGCTACCCGCACGCGAATGGGTACTTCCTGGTTTTTCCGGAAATGTACCCGGAGATCAACACGCCGAAATATCGAACCTATTACGAGCGCATGCGCCCGAAATTTCTTCAATTGCGCTCGCTGCATTGGCCCTGGATCTTCGACACCCCCAGAAGTTCCGACTTGGTGGTTGACTCCAATATTGGCTATATGAACCTGTTCAAATACCTGCTCAAACAGCGGGACGAAATCGACCCGAAAGCCAAGATCGGCCTTATGGGAATCGGACGAGGCTACGCTCTGCCCGTCTTCGACAAGATGCTGCCCAAGGATATTCCTTTTACCGATATGGAATCGAGCGGTGTGTGGACTCCGACCGGAGTGCCCATGCGGGATTTCGGGAACATGGGAACGCGAGAGAGAACGATTGAGCCGCGCGTGGATGACGATTTCGACATGGTGGGCATGCAGTTCAACGTGACGCAATACAGTGAGAAGGATAAGATCTTTAGCGAGGGGATAAAGTATGGTCTGTCAGGTTTTGCCGGGCAGGTGAATCGGGTTCGGGGAACGGAAACAAACAGCCTGTTCTTAGCAGAGGCGGGATGGAAGCCAAACCTGACGCCCGAGGAGTTTTACCGGAATTACTCGCGGCGACTTTTCGGCGCAGCCGCCGCCTCGGATATGTACAAAGCTTTTATGACCCTGGAAAAAAACCAGCTCTTCTTAGGATATTACAATCGCGGTTTTTCGACGATGAACTGTTGCGGAGCGCTACCTGAAGTGGGTGAGGCGTACGCATACGCTCAGCAACCGGACCCTTACGACGGACCTACGCTAGCGGGCTGGAAGCAGTTTATCATTGACTCGC
This sequence comes from Acidobacteriota bacterium, assembly GCA_021817045.1. GTDB lineage: Bacteria > Acidobacteriota > Terriglobia > UBA7540 > UBA7540 > RH2-MAG17b. The sequence continues at coordinate 43,622 of JAKAWG010000034.1, read as the reverse complement.
CGGATGCGATTGACGGGTACGAAGTGTCGATGCGCTTGCTGAATCAAGCCTTGCAGCAGATGCAGGCTGCCTTGCCTAAAGTCGCTCCTCGGGGCCAGTATGAACTTCGTTACATGATCAATCGGACGGAGTCATACCGTGACTATATGCAGTCGTTAGTGACCGTTCGCAAGGCTTACCTGTTGTTTGACCAAGCCTTCGGGGAGAAACCGAAGGTCTCGCACCAGGAATTTGTCAGCGAACTGGAGAAGAGTATGAGTGAGTTCCAGGCTGGGGAGGAGCAAGCGAAAGCTGCAACGCGGGAATACGCCGAGATCATCGACAACCCATCGGACCTCGGGGTTTTGTATCATCTAAACACCCGGGCGGTTTTGGGCCTCACGCTGGTGCGCCAATGGATGCAGAACATTGTAAATTTCCAGGAAGGAAAACCCTACCTGGAACACGTGGCTTGGGAAAGGCTTTTTACTCCATACCCCCATTTCGCAACCGCACATTAAAAAAACCTGTTCACAGATACCCTTCGGATAGAGGATGCAGCTTCGACCATGAGTTGGGATTACAATCTAACGTCATATAGTTTATTATTCGGATTGTGCGATCATGAAAGAGACAAATCTCCGAGAGGCCATCATCCGGTATCAGCCGGCTGTCACCAGTGAATCTTCAGGCCAAGCGGCATTCCAGACCTTCGCTTCCGCCGAGTGCGGGGCAAGCGCGATGAGTACTGGAATCGTGACCCTCGGATGCGGTGGGGTGCTCCCATATCACCGGCACACATTCAGCGAAGCCGTGACGATTCTGCAAGGCAAGGCTCAGTTTGAAGTCGAGGGGAGGCGCTACCTTCTCAGGCCGTTTGACTGTGTCCACGTTCCGACGGGCTTTCCTCACGAAGCCTCGAATGCTTCGCCGGATCGGAATCTTGTCGCGCTGTGGGCATTCGCGTCGCCCGTACCCACGCGAGAGCTGGTCGATGCAAAGTTCGCAGTCGAAGTTCGCAGCGACCCTCGCCCCGGCGACCCGGAAAACATTCTTCGATTTGGCAAAGCTTCGAAGTACGAGTTGGCCGACGGAACCGAATTTCTTGACCTTTTTGCCGGCCGCTTTGGAGCCATAGGCATCTGCGGCGGATACGGCAGGTTCGGGCCGGGCTCATCGCTTCCCTGCCACATACACGAATACGACGAATCCATCACCATCATCGAAGGCGAGGCGGTGTGTGAAGTGGCGGGCAAGCGGCATCACCTGAAGGCCTACGACACCGCTTTTGTTCCCACGGGCCGTCCTCACCGCTTCCTTAATGAATCATCCGGCCCCATGGCCATGGTCTGGGTCTACGCCGGAAGCGAGCCCGCACGAACAATTGTCGATGTAGGCCGCTGCACCGGCCGTGCCGAAGGAGAGAGGGGCAATAACAACTAACCGAAAAGGAAGGCCACGAGGATGTCAGGCTGTTCTGATAACATCTTCGGGATCAATCTGGTTTTCCTTCTGGCTCTTACCTTCACGATTTCAGCCTGTCAGGCGCAATTTACGCTGCATCATTTCAGGACGGGTGACCGATCCGCCGAGCAAAGTGGCGCCGGGTGCCAGGATGGAACGCCAAAACCAAAGAATTAAGCCGACCCCTAAACACTCCTAAGTATATTTCACTCATATGCGCAAGGACGGAAATCGCTTCTCCCTTATCATCTGCTGGGTGGGACTCGTCGTTTTGGTGCCCATGTTTCTGCATGTTTCCCTCTCAGTGGCAGCGATTCCCCTTTGCGGGATCACCAAATGGCAGCCTAAAGCCGCCTCTACATCAAACTGAAACATCACCGATTGTTTGCAGGAAGGGACCTGTTTATGATGAATCGCATTTTTCGTCGTGCTGGATTTCCGCTCTCTGGCTTGTTATTGGCCGGTGCAATCTGTATCACCGGCTGTCGTCAGAATCAGCCGCACATCCAAGCAGGGAAGGAACGGCAGCGCACCGGCGCGGGAACCGGCGCAAGAGCCACCGCACCGACGACTTTTATCGGGCTACAGTACGAGACCTACTTTACGCCCTTAAACACAGTGTGGTCGGGTAACAAGAATACGGGAGTCTCAGGCCTCCAGAGAGGAACCGAAGAGGCGATCCCCATCCTGGGCAAATACAGCTCCTATGACGTGAGTGCCCTTGAAAAGCACGAGCGGTGGTTTGAGGACATGGGCGTCAACTGGCTGCTCATCGACTGGAGCAATATGCTCTGGATGAAGCCGGCTTGGGAGAAGCACACGGGCGCCACCGCCGAGCTTGAAAAGAGCACCAAATTACTGTTCGAGACCTATAGCCGTTTGCAGAAGGAAGGACGCCATCCGCCGAAGTTGGTCATCATGCTCGGACTTCAAAACGGCCCGCCGGTTCCCAACGCCACAGTGAGGCTGAACCACATTATCGCCTGGCTGACGGCCCATTTCCTGCATAACCCCCAATACAAGCATCTCTGGCTCGACTACGAAGGCAAGCCGCTTTTGACGATACTCTACAACGTGAATTACCCGTGTAGCGTGATCGCGGAGCGCACGAAAGAGATTGTCGCGCCAGGATGGACAGTGCGCTGGATGGGATCGCAGCTTCAGGATACTCATGTGGAAGCGTGCGGTTTCTGGTCATGGATGGACGGCGTCATACCTCAAATGGTGACTTATCACGGAGGTGTTCCCGAAGAGGTCGTTGTGACCCCCTCATGCTTTCCCATGCCTGCCGGCTGGCTTGATCCTCGCGCCGTCGGCAGAGACCATGGCGCTCCCTACATCGAAAGCTGGCGTGCGGCGTTCAAGACCCATCCACGATTCATCCAGATTCACCAGTGGAATGAGTTCGCCGGGCAGGCGCGGGGTCAAGGCTCGGGTCCTCACCACAACATTTACGGAGATGAGTACAGCCCCGAACTGAGCGACGATCTCGAGCCGACGCAACTCAACAAGTGCGGCTACCGTGGCTGCGGAGGATGGGGCTACTATTATATGAACCTCACAGAGGCGCTGATCTCGCTCTATAGAAAGCAAACGCCGGACATCACGGTAATGGCTCTGTCGGGTCCATTTCACCCTGCGGTCGTAAGGAAGGATCACCTGAGCGTGCGGTGGGTTACGATCGGCGAAGCACCCAAGAGCTATGAGCTTCGGTTGGATGGTAAAGTTGTCGCCCGAAACATTGATAGCCAGAGGTATCAATTGAACCTGGAGGGCTTGCGGCCAGGAAAACACAGCGTGACGCTGGTGGCAAACGGGGTTCACACTTACTTTGACTTGAACCCTGAGAAACGGGCAACACGATCCGCCACGCCCCTTCCAGTGGTGTCTACGTTGGAGTTCACGTATTCGCCACGTTCGTAACCCAGTACCATGCGGGCAATCCAGGATGGAGATTTGTAAGAAGGCGACCTGCCGTGAACTCTTAGGGTAAGTGATGAATTTCTACGGAAGAAATCTTCGGCGTACCTTGCTGGCTAGCTCCGTCTTGATTGCAGGAGTGACGGCGCGGGCCGCCGCAGGTTCGCCACATCCAGTGCCCTTAGCCGAGGGTGGGAAGGCCCGTGCGGTAATTGTGCTGGGCGAAGAGGCAAGCCCAGCTTATCGGTATGCGGCGAGCCAGCTTCAAACTTACCTCCACGATTTGTCGGGAGCCCATTTCAGCATTATTCCGGACTCCCACCTCTCCAGCCAGGCCAAGCAGAATACCTTCATCTTTGTCGGTGGACCGTCGGTTAACCGTGCCATCGTCCCGATAGTGGGAAAGCTGCGCTTGAATCTCGGCACGCTGAAGTCCGGCGGCTTTGTAATTGAAACTGCGCGTATCAAGAGTCACCCAGCGGTCGTGATCGCAGGGTCGCACGGATTCGCGACCATGTATGGGGTCTACGACTTGGTGGAGCGTCTGGGAGCGACTTTCCTCCTGACAGGGGACATTCTCCCCAAGCCGCGCGCTTCGCTGTCGATCCCGAGTCTCGACGTCCGCATGGAACCAGCCTTTCCGCGGCGGGGTTTCCTGCTCCCGGACGTTGGCTACGACAACTTGACCACGTTCTCTTACGGAAACTATGTCAAGTTGCTCGATCAGATGGCCAAGATGAAGTGCAATTATCTTCAGTTCTGGTGGTTTCCTTTCGCGCCTTGGCTGAAATATTCGTATAACGGCGAGACCAAGTGGATGGGGGACGTTTCCACCAAGGCCAGCGGTTACCTGACTTGGGCGCACGGAGAATTTGGCACCCGGACGACCGCCGATGTGTCCATCGGCAAGCACTGGTTCACTCAGTTTCTGAAAGGAACCAGGGTAGCGCCTCCGGAGATGCAAAATGTTCAAACGCCGGACCAGGCGTTTTCGGTTGCCGAACGCCTGCTGCGCCGTATCATTCACCATGCTCACGAGCGAGGGATCAAGGTGTGGCTGGCCATTGAAATGGCCGGGCTTCCGCCGAATCTAGCCCGCTACTGCGAAAGGATGGGACCGTTACCGTTTCATGGTCTCTTCGGAACATTCGTGCAACCGCTGGACCCGGTGAATCGGCAAATCCAGACGAACCGCCTGCGAGCTTTATTTACGAGCTACCCGCACGCGAATGGGTACTTCCTGGTTTTTCCGGAAATGTACCCGGAGATCAACACGCCGAAATATCGAAGCTATTACGAGCGCATGCGCCCGAAATTTCTTCAATTGCGCGCGCTCCGCTGGCCGTGGGTGTGGGACATTGCTCAGAGTTCGGACCTCGTAGTAGATTCCAATATCGGATATATGAACCTGTTCAAATACCTGCTCAAACAGCGGGACGAAATCGACTCAAAAGCCAAGATCGGCCTTATGGCAATCGGTCGCGGCTACGCCCTGCCCGTCTTCGACAAGATGCTGCCCAAGGATATTCCCTTTACCGATATGGAATCGAGCGGGGTGTGGACTCCGACCGGAGTGCCCATGCAGGACTTCGGGAACATGGGCACGCGGGAGAGAACGATTGAGCCGCGCGTGGATGACGATTACGACATGATGGGCATGCAATTCAACGTCACGCAGTATGCCGAGAAAGACCGCATTTTCAGCGAAGGTATCAAAGTGGGTCTGTCGGGTTTTGCCGGGCAGGTCAATCGGGTTCGGGGAACGGAAACAAACAGCCTGTTCTTAGCAGAGGCGGGATGGAAGCCAAACCTGACCCCCGAGGAGTTTTACCGGAATTACTCGCGCCGCCTTTTCGGCACAGCCGCCGCCCAAGACATGTACAACGCCTTGATGGTCCTGGAGAGAAATCAACTTTACCAGGGCTACAACAATTACGGCTTCTCGACCATGAACTGTTGTAGCTCGTTACCCGAAGTGGGCGAAGCGTACGCCTACTCTCAGCAACCGGACCCCTACGACGGACCTACGCTAGCGGGCTGGAAGCAGTTTATCGTCGACTCTCCGGATGCGATCGATCGCTTCAAAGGGTCGATGCGCTTGTTAAACCAAGCCTTGCAGCAGATGCAGGCTGCCTTGCCTAACGTCGCTCCTCGGGGTCAGTATGAGCTTCGTTACATGATCAATCGGACGGAGTCATACCGTGACTACATGGGATCGCTCGTTACCATTCGCAAGGCGTACCTGCTGTTCGATCGAGCCTTTCAGGAGAAACCGAAGGTCTCACAGCAGGAATTTGTCAGCGAACTGCAGAAAAGCTTGGACGAGTTCAAAGCTGCAGAGGAACAAGTAAAGGCCGCCACGCGGGAATACGCAGAGATTATCGACAATCCTTCTGATCTCGGCGTTTTGTATCATTTAAACGCACGGGCGGTTTTGGGCTTCACGCTGGCGCGCCAATGGATGGAGACCGTTGTAAACTTCCAGGAGGGAAGACCTTACCTGGAGCACGTCGCCTGGGAAAGGCTCTTTACGCCGTACCCTCGTTTCGCGACGGCACAGTGAAGGAGACCCTTAGCAATCTTAACGGAGAATAAACCAGAGAAAGGAGACGCAGTGTTAACGCGTGATCAGGTGAATCAATATAAAGAAGAGGGATATTGCCTCTTTCCCGAGTTCTTGGATCGTGCCGAAGTCGGACGGATTCTGAAAGAAATTGACGATATTTCCGCTGGCGCGACCGTCGCCAACCATGATGCAACCAGGCTAGAAATGGAGCCGCGTCAGCCTGCTAATGGAACACTCATCCGGCGCATCTATGAGCCGTGCACGTACTACCCCTATTTTCGAGCGTTTTCTGAGTCAGCGTCACTCCTTGACGCGCTCGAGCAGCTTCTCGGACCCAACGTCGAGATCCATTACAGCAAGATCAACATGAAACCGCCGGCAATCGGCTCCATCGTGGAATGGCACCAGGATCTGTCATACTATCCGCTAACCAACCAGGACTCTCTCGCCGTACTCTTTTATCTCGACGATACCAGCCTAACCAACGGATGCTTGCAGGTTATCCCCGGCCCTCAGACCAGGCGGCTAATGGACCACACGCGCGATGGCATCTTTCAGGGGCGAATCACTGAGCCAGTAGACGAATCTAAGGCCGTGCCCCTTGAGGGCAAAGCAGGATCGGCCATCTTTATGAACGGCATGACGCCGCATGCGTCAGCCCCTAACAATTCGCCGCATCCTCGGCGCACCTTGATCGTCAGCTATCGCGCTGCAGACGCCTTTCCGATCCACATTGAGGGAATGACGGCCAAACAAGAAGTCCACATGCGAGTAGTTCGGGGATGCCGCGCGACATTGGCGCGCTTCACGGCCGCCTCGTTTCCCATCCCTCGCTATCCGAGAGAGACGAAGTCCCTCTACGAACTCCAAGAACTCTCGCGCAAGGGAAGCGCTGGCGGCTAGCGGAGTCCAGGCCGGGGTTCCGCCGCACCCCGGCTTCCAGGCGGTAGCTTGCTGCCGCGCTTCAGAGTCCCCTTTTAAACGTCCTCTCCATCCGGTCAACCAGCGGCAGGGGTGCATCGAATTCCGTCGACGGGTTCAATGGAGGCGCTAGCCAGTTCAACGCTAGTCGACGTGGATTACTTTTTATCAAGAAGCGACACGAATCTTCTTGACATGCTCCGGCCAGGATGATATAAAACGGCCCCGCTGAAGTTAATTACATTGACAAGCTTACGTTATTCAACGAGACAGGACGAATAAATCAAAAAGGAGGGCGACGGCGATGTGGCGGTGTTTCAGGAACATCTTTGGGATCAGTCTGGTTTGCGTTCTGGCTCTTATACTAGCCGTTTCAGCCTGTCAGGCGCAGTCAACGACGACAGCGACGATTGGTGGTACGGTGACGGACACGACCGGAGCGGTGGTGCCGGGAGCCGTAATCAAGATACTGAACGAGAATACCAGAACGACTACCAGCACAAAGAGCAATGCGGACGGCCGGTTCGTCGTTCCAGGGCTGTCTATTGGTATTTACACGGTCAGCGCCACCAAACAAGGCTTCAAGACGTACTCGGAAACGGGAATCCAGTTGCACCCAGGAATGGTGACCACGGTCAGGCCGCACCTTCAAGTGGGAAGCGTAGTCTCCCAAGTGACCGTTAAGGCCACCGCAGTCCAAGTACAAACAAGCACACCGGAAATTTCCAGTGAGGTTTCAGGCGAGCAGGCGTACACGCTGCCACTCGACGGAAGAAACTACCAGAGTCTGGCAGCGCTCATGCCGGGCGTCACAAACGTGACCCCGGACACCGCCCTCAATCAGGGTGGCTTTCTGACCACTACCGCCATGTCCGTCAACGGAATGGGAACAAGCGGGAGCATCTATTACGTGGACGGAGTGTGGGATATGAATTCGGGCAGCAACACATATAACACCATCACACCCAATCCGGACACGATACAGGAAATGCGCGTTCTCCAAAACAATTATAGTGCGGAGTACAGTCTGAAAGGCGCGAGCGTCGTTCTTCTCGAAACCAAGAGCGGCACGGATACCTTTCACGGTACGGCCTTCGAGTACCTCCGCAATAATGCTCTCGACGCCCGTAACTTCTTAGCACCCACTACGCCGGCGCTGCGTCAGAACATCTTCGGCGCTACCTTGGGCGGTCCATTGTTTCTCCCCAGCCATCGTCCGAAAAACCCTAAGACGTTCTTCTTTATCAGCTATCAGGAATCGCTCCAGAATATCGCCTCTGTCGTGCTGGGAGCCACAGCAACACAAGCGATGCGAAACGGGCAGTTCAACACACCCATCACCAACCCGCAAACCGGTCAGCTATTCCCGCAAACCGCGCCAGGGGTGTATCAAATCCCGGCGAACTTGATTAACCCGCAGTCGCTTCTGTTGATGAACACTTTGGCGCAACTGCCGAATAACGGCACGGGCTTTTTGAATTACCTCAATCTCACTCCGACGGTCAACAAAACTTGGGATTACGAGTAAAAACTTAACCGCTACTTCGGCTCCAAATTGCGATTAATGGCCGAATACATGGACGAGCATCAGAATTTCCAGGACCGCTGGCAGGCGACGCGCCGTCTCACCGATAGCGCCGGTATCCGCTACGAGTTCTTGCCTGCGACGAATCTTCAGCCGGGTTACGCCTCTATCTTCAACCCCGCTAAGTACAGCGCAGCCCAGGTTCCCATCGTGAACGCGAATGGCACTATCACTCCCACTCCGAACTTTAATCCTACCAACGGTCTCATTTTCAACGGGCTGAACGGAGTCCCATTGAACCTCACCACCATGCACCAATCGTTCTGGGCTCCTACGGTAGGGTTTGCCTGGGACGTATTTGGAAATGGAAAAACCGCCCTCAGGGGAGGGTACGGCATAACCTACCAGGATTCTCCGTATCAGACGAACTGCGCGAACACGTGCGCGGTAAATCCGCCCCTCATCCAGTCACTGACATTGATTGCCCCGAGTTTTCCCAACCCTATCGGAGCGGCAGTAAAGCCGGCCTCAGCGCCTAATTTGAACAGTGAGGCTCTAAACATCCGGCCTGGCCAGGTGCAAACCTACAGTTTGAGTTTGGAACATCAATTTGCTGGTGACTGGCTCGCTTCGATTGCTGGTGCGGGGAACATTGCCCGCCACGTGGGCGCCGCATGGAACGTCAATCAGCCACTCCCCGACGGAGCGTTCGACTGTAATCCTATAATTAACACCGGAACCGTTTCCCCGTACCTCTTCAGCCCCTATCAGGGCTACGGATCGATTAACACAACGGAACCGGGCCTGAACGCCTATTGGGATGCGCTCGAGGTCGGCGTTCGACATCCGGTCGGGCACAACCTGTTTCTTTCCGTCGCCTATACGTGGCAGCATGATTTGTCCGAGACCGGGGGGCCTACCATGTTTAACAATGAAGCTGGACCTCAGGACGTGTACCGTCCCGGAAACGACTACGGAAACTCATATCTCAACGTTCCGCAGATTCTCACCTTCAGCTATGTTTACGATTTGCCGTGGTATAAGAACGGGAGGGGCTGGAAGGGGCTGGCGCTCGGAGGCTGGCGATACGCGGGAATGACCACCATTCAGAGCGGATTTTCCCTGACTCCCGGGTTAAGCGTCTCCCACCAGGGGCTAGCCACCCGGTCAGACTACGCCGGTGGTTCTGTGGTCGGGCCCAAAACTGCCCAGCAATGGTTTAACACCGCCGCCTTTGCGGCTCCTCCTTTCGGTTACTTCGGCAACGCAACGCCCGGCTCGATCCCCGGGCCAGGCGTTGTCGATTTCGATATGGCTGTTTACAAGGACTTTCATATCACTGAGCGGAACATGTTCGAGTTTCGAGCCGAGGCCTTTAATGCATTTAACCGCGCAAACTTCAGCGGCATTCAGACCGCCGTCGGCACCCGAAACTATGGCCAGGTGACAAGCGCACTGGACCCGCGCATTTTCGAGCTTTCGCTGCGTTACGGATTCTGAAGTCTGACAGACAATCTTGGCATGGCGGGCGAGGTTACAGATGCCTTGGCCATGGTTCCGGAGACGACGGTCGCAGGCCAGCACTACAGCGGCGACTGTTGCTATACACCCAATAGCCATAAACAAAGGAGCCTTAGATGACACTGACAGGGGCCAAGACTTGGCGTGTGTGCATTTACACGTTCATCGTAATCTTGTGTTTGCGCGTTGCGGCGATAGCCCAGCAAGGCACTACGGGCCGGAAGCCGGACGTAATTTTCTTGATGCTGGATCAGCTCAGGGCGGACCAGTTGCACTGCTACGGAAACCCGCGCCAGGATAGTCCTAATATTGATGCGCTGGCAAAGCGAGGCGTCTATTTTACTCACTATTACACGGTTGCTTCGTGGACTTCGCCGTCATTTGCCTCACTTCATACTTCCCTCTTTGCCTCGAAGCACGGCGTCACGTTGTTCTGGCGCCCCGGAATGCCGTTAATCAACAAGGATGTCCCGCGGCTGGCCGAAGATTTCAAATACCATGGGTATTACACGGCCGCATTCGTCAACAATGGACTGGCTGGAAAGCCTATAACCGGGCTCGGCTTCGACGAATATCACGAGGGCTATACCGCACCGGCTATAAACATAACTGAGCGGGTAGGAGAAAGAACCGATCTTCTTCGAGCTTCAACGACCGCCGACGAAGTCTCCGCTTGGCTGCGGCAGCATCAGTCGCAGAGATTTTTCTTGTACGTTCATTTTTTGGCGCCTCATTCTCCCTACGATCCGCCGTCCGAAGACGATCTTTGGAAAAGCGACGCATACCCTTACCTGACAGACACGGGGTATGACATTATCAACGGCGCCCTGCTGCGGTTGGCGATGTTAGGCGATCAGAACGCAATCGCGCGGCTCTATCAGCTTTACGACGGGAAGATTCACTTTGTCGATCGTAAGGTCGGCCAAGTCTTAGACCAGTTGCGCACCCTAGGTCTCGAAAATAAGACGCTGATTTTCCTGAGTTCCGACCACGGCGAGCTGCTCTATTCGCACCCAAAGGATTTCCTCACCTTTGACCATCGTTCCGTTTACAACACCGATCTGCACATTCCCTTCATCGCGGCTGGACCCGGAATTCCTAAAGGCAAGGCAATCAACGGGCTTGCCTCGAACGTTGACTCAGCGCCTACGATCCTCGCTATGGCGGGGTTGCCGCCCCTTTCCGATGCGGAGGGCAAGAACATGGTCCCCATGATTGAGGGCAAGGTCCAATCAGAGAATCAGTACGCTTACTCGGAAGAAGACGTCGCGATCCCGTTGCGGTGCATCCAAAACCTGCGATACAAGCTGATCCTGAACCTGTGGACCGGTAAGGAGCAGCTCTTTGATGAACAACAGGATCCCAAAGAGCTGACAAGTGTGGCGAAAGAGCACCCGCAAGTGGTGAAGGAACTATACGCTCGATTACAGGAGTGGATGAAAGAGAATACGCCCCCCAAGGCCGTGGTGCTGAGGCGGTGGAGGATCTTCACCGCACCCGAGCAAGACGCGGTCGTGGACGATCAGACGATTGGAGGCCGGATGCTGATAACCGGGGGCGGCTGGCATTCTAATACCGGGCTACGGAGTGATAACTACGACGGCGGCTGCTTCTGGACGGAGGCCGGAGATGGTTCCAGGATCGCGGTTTGGCGCAATGATGATCCCATGCTGGGCACCTACAAGATTTCGGTTTACTATGGACATCCTGCCATTGGGCGGCTGGCGACAAATGCTCCTTTCACCGTTGTCTACGGCCCTCCTGCGCTGGGCCGTGTACAGGCAGAAACTCAACAAAAGACGGTCCGCGTGAACTTCAACCAGGGCGCCGGGCAATGGCATGAATTGGGAACGGTCAAGAATCCCCGCTATGTCGAGGAGACGAACGCGGCGGACGGAGCCATCATTGTAGATGCTATCCGATTTGAACGAATCACTCCGTAAAGAGAGGGAGGTAAGGAGTAAGATGGTGATGAATCGTCGATCTTTCTTAGAGAAGACTGGGCTGGGAGCGGCGGGCTTTGCCTCACCGGCGGCGGGGGTGGCGGCAAAAAGCTCAACCCGGCGCGCGCGCCGGCAAGATCCAGAGAACGAACCGACTCAATACGGAATACAACATTGCGCCGCGGAGTGGTCCTACACATCCGGCAAAGCTTATTCGGACCCGTTCAATGACGTAGAGCTTGACGTGATCTTTACCGACCCGCGAGGAGAGGAACATCGTATGCCGGCCTTCTGGGCGGGAGGACAGACCTGGAAAATCAGATACAGCCCTTTGCTGGCCGGAAATTACCAGTATCGAACCGTGGCAACTGACACTTCGAATCCAGACCTTCACGGGCGTGCCGGAGTGTTACAAATCTCCGAATACGACGGGGACAATTCTCTTCTTCGGCATGGCCCTTTCCGGGTCGCCGCTGACCACCGCCATTTCGAGCATCACGACGAAACGCACTTTCTCTGGTTTGGCGACACGTGGTGGATGGGACTTTGCTACCGTTTGCCATGGCCGGAAGGCTTCCAGAAGCTTGCTACTGACCGCGTCACGAAGGGCTTCTCCGTCATTCAAATTGTGGCCGGACTTTATCCGGATATGCCGCCGTTTGATCCACGGGGCGCAAACGAGGCAGGATACCCTTGGGAGAAAGGCTACACTCGCATCAATCCGCATTACTTCGATATGGCCGATCTGCGGATTCAAGAGCTCGTGGAGCGCGGCCTTGCCCCGTGCATCGTCGGCTGCTGGGGATATTTTATGATCTTTATGGGTCTTAAGAAGATCAAACAGCATTGGCGGAACATCGTGGCGCGATGGGGAGCGTATCCCGCCTTTTGGTGTCTTGCCGGTGAAGCGACCATGCCCTATTATCTCTCGAAGACGAAAGCGGAAGACTCGGCTCGTCAGAAGGCCGGCTGGACAGAAGTCGCGCGCTATGTGAGGAGCATTGATCCCTATCGCCACCCAATCACCGTTCATCCGTCTTCGACGGCGCGCGACTCCGTCGAAGATCCTTCTGTACTCGATTTCGACATGCTCCAGACGGGTCACGGCGACCGCACCAGCTACCCGAACACGATCAACAAGGTCACGGGCGAACGATTGAGAACACCTATCATGCCCGTGCTTGTTGGAGAAGTTTGCTACGAGGGCATTTTGGATGAAAACCGGCAGGAGGTAGAGCGTTTTGTTTACTGGGCCTGCATGTTGAGCGGAACGGCTGGGCACACCTATGGCGCGGATGGCATCTGGCAGGTCAACACGGTTGAGCATCCTTACGGCCCGTCTCCTCACGGACGCTCGTGGGGAGGGCCGCCCTGGAACGTCGCGATGGAGTTACCCGGATCGTCGCAAGTGGCGTTGGCCAAGAAGTTGCTCGAACGCTACGAATGGTGGCGACTGGAGCCGCACCCAGAATGGGTTCAGCCCCACTGGAGCAAGCAGAATTATCAGCTTCCCTATGCTGCCGGAATCCCTGGTGAGCTCCGCATCGTTTTTGTCCCGCCGATGTGGGATCCTCCCAAAATCATTCAACTCGAATCTGACGTTGCATACCACGCCTCATTTTTCGATCCGAGGACAGCAAAAATATCTCCGATCGGCACGGTGCAAGGAAACTCACAGGGCATGTGGCAGTCGCCGATAACACCCACGTTTGAACAATGGGTCATTGTGCTCGAGTCGAGCCCGAAATGACCGTGAGTAGCGCCGAGTTTTAGCTCAGCAATTGCGGGCCTGAAGGCCGTCGCTACGCTGAGCCCAGTACGCCACCAAAAATCGAAAGCGTCACGCCAAGGAACAAGTAATAGCCTCGCGGGGCCGAAGGCCTATCATTGAACCGATGCGCCGCGATGGGCATGCCGGACAACGAACGTATCGGTGAGGTAGGTGTCCTGGCTGGAGTCACCGACGTATACCTTATACTGGCCATCTGCAGTGTCCCACTTGTGAGCGGTCGCATTCCAGAAGGATAGCGGGTGCGAAGCTGAGCGTGGGTTGAGTGTCACGGTGACTCTGCGAACCTTATCCGGAGCTAACTCAACTCTCGCCCAGCCAACCAGCCGCTTGGGCGGCTCATCCGTGCGTGCGGGAAGGCCGAGGTAGACTTCAGCAACTTCTGCTCCTGTGCGCGTGCCGGTGTTTCTTATGTCGAAGCTCACTTCAAAATCAACGGTTCCGTCTGTTCGTACAGGTGTGAGTTTGATGTTCGAAAAATCAAATTTTGTGTAAGACAGCCCGTATCCGAACGGAAAAAGCGGCATGATCGATTTTGCCTCGTACCATTTGTAGCCAACCTCCAGCCCCTCTGTATAGTGAACATCAAAATAGCCTTCTCCTTGCGGTGGCTGCGAGACGTGGCGGCGGGGAAGTTGCGATTCGCACTTTGGAAATGTAAGCGGAAGTTTCCCCGAAGGATCAACCTCGCCAAAGAGAATATTGGCAATCGCCTGGCCGCCCCTTTGTCCTAAATACCAGGCTTCCAGCTCCGCTTGAACATCACTGAGCCACGGCATGAGCACCGGATCGCCATTTTCCAGCACGACAATCGTATGTCGATTGGCTGCTGCAACCGCCTCGATCACTTGGTCTTGATGGTCAGGCAGGCGCAGGTTGGGCAGGTCGGCGTTTTCGTGAGTCCATTGATTGGCAAAGACGATGGCGACTTGGGAGGCAGCCGCCAGCTTGGCCGCCGCGCCGGGATTCGTGCCAGCATTGTATTTCACAATCGCGTTTGGAGCCATGGATCGGATCGCTTTAAGCGGAGATGAGGGATTCCAAATCTCCCCATAAAAATCCGTTCCCACCGCGTTCCCGCCGACTGGGTCGACCTGCGCGGAGCCCCCTCCGGACAAGACGCCGACGTCCGCGTGCGATCCAATCACAGCAATGGAACGGATCGTCGACTCGTTCAATGGGAGTTCGCCTTGAATGTTCTTTAGCAGGACGGCGCCTTCCTCCTCGACCCGCTGAGCCACCGCGGCGTCGGCCGCGACATCAATAGGCTTCACAACGGGTGGATTGTCGAAAACGCCTTCAGCAAACATAGTTCTGAGAATGCGATGAACCATACCGTCGAGACGCGACATCGGCACATCATCTCTTTTTGCGGCTTCCTTAAGGGGCTCTCCGAAATAACTGCCCGTGGACATCTGCTAGTCCAGTCCGGAAAGGGCTGTTTCCACCGTGCTGTGGGTCGCTCCCCAGTCCGACATGACCCAGCCCTTGAACCCCCAATCGAGCTTAAGAACATCATTCAGGAGATAGCTGTGCTGGCATGAGTATGTGCCGTTGACCCGATTGTACGAACACATCACCGCGCCCGCGTATGAATGCTTGATGGCAACCTCGAATGCCAGCAGATCGGTTTCACGCAGCGCCCGCCCGCCAATGTCCGAGCTCACGAAGAAGCGCCCCGACTCTTGATCGTTCACCGCATAGTGCTTGACGGTCGCGATCACATCCTGGCGTTGAATGCCGCGTATTTCCTGGCCAAGCATCGTTCCGGCCAGGACGGGGTCTTCACCGTGATATTCAAAGTTCCGGCCACAACGCGGGTCACGAGCGAGGTCGATACCACCGCCAAGCGAAACATTGAATCCTTCGTCGCGGGTTTCCCTGCCGATCACCTTTCCGAACTCATACGCCAGTTGAGGATCCCAACTAGACGTACCGGCTAAGGAAGAAGGAAGGGTTACGGCAGCGGCCATTGGGACGCTGCCCTAGGTTGGTGACGCCGACTCCAGCACCGATCAACTGCAGAGCTGGAATACCCAAGCGAGGAATTCCGGGGACGAACCCGTCGCCGCCAAGGGCTCCAGGAGTGCGCGGCTTCGAGCTCACTGGCGGCCCGAGGCTCGGAGACCCGTGAACAAGCTGGATTTTCTCGTCCAGCGTCATGCGCTTGACGAGCAGGTCAGCCCGCTCATCCGGGCTTAACGACTTGTCCATCCACGGTCGGCCGGCTCGCTGAGCGAGTGCAGGCACCTAGAGCAGATTCATCGCAAGGAGTGCCAGGATGAGTCGCAATCAGGGCTTTCCTTTAGGTTGTATTGAGTCACTGCCGGCAAGCAATTAAACGGCTGCGTGTCCACCTGCCAGTAAGGCATGAACTCGATACCCGGATTGTCTTCGACCGTATAATGAAGCGGCTGGTCAGATTTGGGGTTAAGCAATTTCAGAAGGCTTTCAGGACGTTTTCCCGTCCCCACTCGCAGGCGGACTTCCGGAGCGCCTACGGCCGCCAGCAAGATCGGCCCATACTCAAAAGCATACCGCTCGCACTCGGGAATTTGATCCACACCGGTATACTGCATTGCGCGCAGCGCCGCGGGCAGGGTAAATGCCACGCTGTCACCGTTGGCCCAAGTTCGGTCCAGCGCAACATAGCTGCCCGGCTGCCCCGTTGCCGCGGGCCGTCCGTTAATTTCAATCGCCATCTCATGCGCCGCCCACGACGGAACTCGCACACGTATTTTCGCGCGGACTGGCTGGCTTGAGGAAAAGGCCAGTTGCACATCGTTTTCGAATGGAAACCGCGTGGCCATTTTTAAGCTTACAGGCTCGCCGCCTTGTTTCCAGCGTATCGTCGACGGCTCAAAGAGATTCACGTACAACCCGTCAGGCGCAATGGAGTAGATGTGTTCCGGGAGAGAGCCAATCAGCCGCGTTCCCTGCCCCTCGCAGCAGGTGTTCATCTCGGTGGGCTTCTCCTTTTGGTGAGTGAGAACCGCGTGATACCGCAAACCGTGAGAGCCTGCCTGGTTTGCCAGCGCCACATTATAAATCGATCTCTCGATCTCGCTAACGTATTTCTCTTGATCCGGGTTGAGGAGGTGAAAACGCTGGTTCAGGAAAGCCCAGAATGAATTCCCGCAGAGCTCTTCGAGCTTCGCACGTAACCGGTAAGAGCTGGGCGGACACACCACAAACTCAATAATGGCTGTCGAACCTCCCTCGTTGACCCACTTGTTGTGGAAAAGCTCCCGGGCGCCTTCAACTGCGTGCAAATAGCGTGGATCACCGGTCGCCAGGTAAACGTCCATGTACGCTTCGAAGTCGGTGAGCAAATAGCAGTGCGGCCGGTCGTAAGGGTATTGCCACACGGCTCGCTCTTCCCGCGCCGCAAGTTGATCGAGCCAGAAGTTCTCCTGGAAGTAGCGCTGGATCACCTGAATGTCGGCGGGCTTGCCCACCGGTGTGAGAGCAAGGCGCGTGTTCGCTATCATTCCCTGCCCGCCCTGGATGGCAAAGCGCAGCATATACGGCAAGTAGGAGCAATGATTGAACCAGTCGTAGTATCCCCGCAGCAGTTCAAATGCCTTGTGGTTTCCTGCATAGCCCGCCTCAATCAGGCCGTGCGTCAGCCAAGCGCGCGTATAGGCCCCACGCTCCGAAAAGAAGATCGTGTCCTTCGGATAGGCCATGATGTAGCCATCAGGCTCGCGGCACTCTGCAATTCCGTCCACAACGGCATTGAGCCGCCGGCGAAGCTCGGGGTCGTTGATCCAGCGCACGGTGTTGCCCGCACCCATCAGGAACCGCCCGGCATTCGAGCCCGCCAGGTCGTCTTCCCAAAATACGGTCTTCACCGGGGGCAGATTCGGCGGATTGGGTTTCCCTGCGCGGGTGCGAAATTGCCGCAGCAGCTCATCGACAGTATAGGAATTCAACAGATACCCGATGTTATTTTCCATCGCGGTTTGGAAGAGGCCGCCGTCCACCGTCACGCCTCCCAGCGGCCTTTGCGCTTTATATTCAGGGCGTTTCCACGTGCTCGGCTCGGTCACGTTGCTGCGATTGTCCATGAAGACGCCTTCCCCACCCGCCCGCGGCAAGCGAGTTAACTGCGCGGCGTCATTGTCGTTTCCGTAGACCGCGTCGACGGTGACCGGACGCTGGCTGGCGATGTCGCGTCCGTGCGAGTAAACCTCCACTCTGGCCAACGCCAGAAAATAGCCCGCCGCTGGAAAGACGTGGGCCGCCCCGGTCTCAACACGGGCTCCTTCAACGCGCATCAACCGTGTCGCCGTGAGACGGATGTATCGGCCCTGTGTGCCGCCAGCGGGAAATTTCCGAATCGCGCCGTCCGGATTGGGGTTGTCTGATCCGGTGTGGTCCACAATCGCTTTTCCGGCGTGAAAATCCGGCTCGTCCGCGACTTCAATCTTGAATCTCACCGGGTACCCCTCGCCCGCATAGTATTCGTCCCGCCCGGGGTACATCCGCTCATTGGCCGGATAGAGCTTCACCGAGTCAATCGGATGGCTCGCGCCTAAGTCGATCTGAACCCAGGTGGGCGCATCCGCTGCTTTTGCAAGCTTCGAGCGATAGGCACGAAATGCGCTTGCGGGTGTGGCAGCCATCCATTCGCCCTTCGGTGCCGGGATAACGTGCGGCTCCGCCGAGGCGGCTTGGCGCGTTGCCTGGTGGCCGCACCCCGTCGCCAGCCCGGCCCCCGTGAGAACTGAGGTCTCAAGAAAACGCCGTCTGGAAATATCCATGGCTCGCAATCTCCTTTTCAGAATACCAGCATGCCCTCAGATCGGCTGAGGAACTCCCCAAAATCCGCCTCAAGAGAGAAGCCGAACACGCTGTCGCATTGATAATGCCGAATCTTTCAGCTCAGGACACGTCGCGCACCACCGCGAAAAAGAAAAGCAGATACCTCTCCCGCTCGGCGTGAACCGAGCGACTTCGTTTTAAGCGAAGCACGCCTCGACTCGTCGGTACCGTTCTGGGCGAAGCAAAAAATCTGCTTTGGGTTGTAGCTCCGCACTTTGAACCTCCATGACAACATCCGGTTCTTGGCTTGGTCAGCGCCGCACCAGCGAACGTTGCTGCGATGCCTATGCAATCACCTCAGGGATTATTCTACAACAGGCGAACGACCCGCCAGAGATAAATGAGAGAGTTTCTTCCGCAACTGGCCGTCAGCGTCGCGGCCAAACAGCGAACTGACAGCCTCGTAATCATTCGCGCGAGCCGACCTGGATGGCATGTAGCCCCAATAGCCGTTGGCGCAGCACATCAGCATCACACGCGAGTGCCGCCATAGGAAACGACCGGTGTCGATGCAATTTTCAAAAGGGAGCGCAGCAATGGCAACGTTTCCCAGCCGAAGAGTGACAATAGGGATTCTAAGCCGTCCTGAAGAGAACTCTCGCGCTGCGGCCAAACGCTTCCTGATAAGCCGCGCTTCGCGCGCCACTGTGGCCAGCCGTCCTCGTTGAGCCACACACTCGGGCACCTCCGCAGCTAGGTTGGCTAGCGTGAAGCAAACCCGCCGCGTCCTTAGCGTAAGGGTCGGAGCATTAAGTTTGTGGAATCTGGCGGCTCGCGCCTGTTCCACGACCAGTCTGGCGAGCCTGGCGAGTTCGCCGGGCGTTTGGCTTCTGCGCGTAAATCGCGTGCTCACATTGGCAGAGGCTGGGTTAGCCACAAGGGCGACCTGTGCGTCGCGCTCCAACAGCCGCGCGGCGGCCCCGTGGAGATCGCCGGAAGCCAGACAGTTCTTTGCACCGAGTACTGTCGCATGACAAGCTAGCGTGCTGAACAACGCCGAGCCTGACGGAGCGCTGAATCGAAGCAAGAAAAAGGGCTGTGCTTTGCTCCGCTCGGGAAGATTTCTATCCGTCGCCACTTCCCGGATCATCACATGAGCGGCCGATACTTCGACCGGCTGTACGAACTTCAACGCTTCACGCAGCGCTTCCGCGGCTCGCTGCTCAATCCCCTGCACGACCTCGCGAGCTTGCGATTCCTTCGCGGTCACAGAAGAAAAATTGAAGGGGCCGCTATCGACCACGGGTCCGGAATGCGTGTGAGTGGCTGCAACGACGACGGCTTCCGGATTCGTGCCGGCCATCTCAGACAGCCGGCGGCGCAGCTTTGTGGCCCAAGTACTGGAGATCATCAGCAGGTCTGCGACCACCAGCACCGCGGTTTTTTCCCCCTGTTTGAGGACCAGCGTTCGGACGAAGAGAGGATCAAGGGCCCCTTGGCACAAGCAACGCCGGGCGATGTAGCCTGCCAAAGGGAAGCCCACTGGAACAGAAATCTCGCGCTTCGACCAGCCCGCAAGAAGCCTAGGCACGGCAGGCCTCCTTGAATCGCTCGCGGACTTCAGCAGTATCCTTGAGCCGGAGTGCAGCCAGCGCCAGCAGAAACGCGCCGCCGAGAGGCGGCATCTGCGGCGGCGTGAGACGAGCGCCTGGTAAGAGACGCTGTAGCGCTTCGCCCAGAGGTTCCAGCAGCAGGCGCCCGGAACGAAAAACGGATCCCTGAGGTGAAATCTCAGGCCGCTTGAGCCTAAGCCGGCGGGCCACGGCGGCGGCTTGGTCCGCTAAGTCCTCTCCTGCGCGCTGGAATATTGCAAGGGCGCAAGCGTCGCCTTGCGCTGCCGCTTGCGCAACGCGCGGCGCGAGCGCCCCAAGAGCGGCCGGACTCATCGGTTTTCGATAGACGACGTCGAGGATTTGGCCAAAGGAGTCTAAACCAAGCGCACGACTCAGGATGCGCACCAGCGAGGTGGCAGACCCAGAGCCATCCGTGGCGCGGGCCGCTGCCTGGAAAGCTTGCCGCGTCATCCACTGCGCGCTGCCTTCATCACCGATCAGCGGACCCCAGCCGCCCGCCTTCACGATCCGCCCTCGCCCGTTCTTGCCCAAAACCACCGAGCCGGTGCCGCAGGCGATCACCACCCCGGGCCGACCGGCGAGCGCTCCTTCGAGTGCAATCTCCGCATCTGATCGCACGATGATTCGCTCCAGAGCGAGCTCTCTGCGGAGAATTTGTCGGAGCGGACGGCTTCCGGCTCCGTTCACGTCGACGCTTGCGCTTCCAACTACGGTACCCGCGATATCCCTCCCCCTACAGCGGCCTGCGGCCAAGGCGGAGCGCGCCGCCCGGCAAAAATTTTCGAGCGCCGTTTTTTCGCCCACTGCGAAGGCATTCGAGGGACCCGCGTGCCCCTCGCCCAGCTTTCCGCCACTCGCAGCAACGGCCAGGGCTCGTGTATGCGTGGCTCCACTGTCAATCAGCAGGAGACTCGTCTCAGCACTCATCCTCATCACGCCTGCCCACTCAGTTTAACAACCTCACATTCGGTGCGTATTCGTTTTCAGCCTGACGTTCTGCACAACGGAACATCATCCACTTACCCGGGCCAATTGATCTTGACACCAAGATAAGGCTGAAACCAGAATGGTGACCGTTTTCACGTGCCTTCGGTTGGCAGAACGAGTCCGCTGAAGGAAAGGGACCGAGCCGGCATGAGTCCACTTGATTGGGGTGTGATGGCTCTCTACGCCGTCTCGGCGCTGATCATTGGCCTCTATTTCACACGCCGGTCCAGCCGGGGCGTGGAAAGCTATTTCGTGGGCTCGCGCTCGCTTGCATGGTGGGCGATCGGCTTTTCCACCGTTGCGACATTCACTTCAGCGGGATCTTCTTCCGCTTTTACCATGCTCGTCTTCTCGGGTGGACTTCTTGGGAACTGGTGGTGGTGGATTCCCTGGGTCATCTGGATGCCTCTAGTGGCTGTGATCTGGTCGAAATTTTGGAGACGGCTGAAGATCGTTTCTACGGCGGAATTCGTCGAAGTGCGCTATGGCGGGAAGGCTGCGGGCATCTTTCGTTCGGTGGCGGCTGTTTACTTCAGCTTCGGGTGGGCGGTCGTGCTGATGGCTTACGTAACCGGCTGGCTCACTCAGTCGGTCGGCCCCATACTTGGCTGGCACAACGGCTCGATCGTGCTCTTTGCAGCGGCCATCACGCTGGTTTACGCTGCGCTTGGAGGCCTACTTGGAGCTGTCTATTCTGAGATGTTCCAGTTTGTCTTCTTTGTGGCCGCAAACGTTTTGTTCATCCCATTCGTTTTGCACCGACTGGGCGGATTAGATTCCATATACCAGAGCGTGGAGCGAAATTGTGGTTCGAACTTTTTCCAAGGGACGCCGCCCGGCGGACATTTCACCCTTCTGACGATCTTCGCACTGACTCTGCAAGGCCTGTTTTTTGCCGCATCGCCGGCGGGCGGCGAGGGCTTTACAGCGCAGAAATTCATGGCGGCCAGGAATGAATTTCACGCCCAGATCGGCCAACTCTTCAATGCGTTTCTCTCTCTGGTCGTGCGGGTGGTACCGTTTATAATTCTCGGCATCGCGGCGGCCAGCATCTTTCCGCGGGGCTCTATCGACGGCGCGCGTGTGTGGGGTGCAATGGTCAGGCGATTTGGGTTCCCAGGACTCACGGGACTCTTAGTCGCTGGAGAATTCGCCGCTTATCAATCGGCGGTGAGCACAGAGATGAATTGGGGAGCGTCGTACCTTATCAACGATCTCTACAGACGGCTGATTAAGAAGGATGCAACAGAGCGCCACTATGTGTGGGCCAGCAGGATCGCGAGCTTCCTTCTGCTGGCGGTAGCGCTATTGGTCAGCAGTTACCTGGTGAAAGGAATGATGGCGTGGTTCCTGTTCATCAACAACGTGATGATCGCATTCATTTTGCCGCTGGCGTGGCTGCGATTTTTTTGGTGGCGCCTGAATATTTGGGGCGAGATCTCAGCGCTCGCCGGGGGGCTGCCGCTCAGCTACTTGATCTGGTTTCCGCTCGGCTATTCGCACCGCCCATTCTGGCAAGGTTTTCTGGCTCTGTTTGCTGCCGGCTGGGTGGTGATCGTCTTGGTCACGCTCGTAACGCCGCCCGAAGACGAAACGACGATCCGAAAATTCTACGATCTGTGCAAACCGCCTGGTTTATGGGGCAAAGTTACGTCAAGACTTCCGTCCGCAGAGCGAAGCCATATACGGAATGAGTTGGTCGCTGATGTTTGGGAATGTTTCCTTGGCGTCGTGTTTTGTGCCGGGGCAGTCGCGGCAACGGCAGAACTCTTCGGCCGTCATTGGGTGCAGAGTGCCGTCTGGGGGATTGTTACGGCGGTTGCGCTGACTCTCTTCGTCCGCCGGTGGATACATAAGGGCATCTTCAAGTCTCTCCGCCTGAATTGACGACAACAGGACAAGGACCTTTTCCGGTCTTGCCCAAGGAGGTTGCCTTGGCGGCTTCAGAACAATACTTGAACACCGTTCTGGAAATTCTCTGCCACATCGACCTCGCTGAAATTAGCCGCGCCGCGCAGATAATTGCCTCGGCTCTCGAAAGCGGAGGTATTATTCATACCTTTGGCACAGGCCATTCATCTCTTTTGGCCCAGGAAGTCTTTTATCGGGCAGGAGGCCTTGTGGCAGTCAACCCGGTGTTAGATTCGCGGCTCGGATTTGAACACGGAGCGGTCGAAAGCACGGAATTCGAACGGCAGCTTGCAGCCGCGGATGAGTTGGAAGTCGCGGCTGGTTTTCGGCGTGGCGATGCCGGAATCGTGATCTCAAATTCCGGACGAAATGCGCTTCCCGTAGAGCTGGTGCTCAGGATGAAAGCCGCGGAAATGACGGTGATCGCGCTGACGAGCGTTGAACAATCGAAAGCTGCGTCCTCGCGCCATCCGTCTGGCAAGCGCTTGTTTGAAGTTGCCGACTTCACATTGGATAATCACTGCCCTCCGGGCGACGCGGCGATTTCTGTTCCCGGCCTCGAGCATCCCCTGGGTCCGGTCTCCACCGTCGCCGGGGCAACGATCCTGCACTGCGTGCTTCTTGACGCCGCAGAAAAACTGGCGCAAAAAGGCAACCCACCCGCCACGTTTGTGAGCGCCAACCTAGGCGAGAGAAGTGCTGAAGAGCTGCGGCGGCTGATGGCGCCATTTCAGGACCGGATCAGGTACTATCGCTCGGCAGGCCAGAAACGCAATGAATGAACGGAAAAGCAGAAAGCCTGGGAAAATGACGCATTCCTGCTTCTTCCGGTAGGGCACCAGCGCAGGGGCATTGGCCAAATCATTTCGCGGAGGCAAACGCAATGGAACCGATCGATCGCCGAGACTTTATGAGGTCCGTAGCAGGAACGGCAGCACTTGCGGCCGCGGACCTGCCGGTTACAGCGACGCCGCAGCCTGCTTTGTCTTCCTCATCGGGCCTCGTTCTTCTCACCACTTGGCAGTGGGGCGGGAAAGCTAACGAGCGGGCCGCTGAGGTTTTCCACAGCGGCGGGACGTTGCTGGACGCCGTGGAAAGAGGTATCAATGTTATTGAAGACGATCCGAAAGTGATGACCGTTGGGTATGGCGGCGTGCCTAACGCCGACGGCGTGGTCGAGTTGGATGCTGCGATTATGGACGGCACACGTCATCGGGCAGGGTCTGTCTGTAGCCTCCACATGATCAAGAATCCGATTTCCGTGGCGCGGCAGGTTATCGAACAGACGAGTCACACCACGCTGGCGGGCGAGGGCGCGTTCCTGTTTGCGCTCAAGATGGGCTTTCAGCCTCAGCAACTCCTGACGCCAGAGAGCCTTGAGGTTTGGATGAAATGGAAGGCCAATCCAAACCGAAAGACTTTCTGGTTGAAAGAAAACCACGACACGATCGGCATGACGGCAACGGACGGCAAGGGACACATGGTGGCGGGATGTTCCACTTCAGGGCTGGCATTCAAGATTCCCGGCCGGGTGGCGGATTCGTCCCTCGTGGGGTGCGGTGTTTACGCGGACGATAATGCCGGCGCCGCCTCCGCCACGGGCAACGGAGACCTGATGACCAACTACTGCACCAGCATCTCGATTGTGAGCGCTATGTCTCGCGGCGCCTCACCACAGGAGGCTTGCGAGGAAATCCTTCGTCACATGGCGAAGACCGATCCGAAAAACAGGTACGCGCAGTGCGCCGTGATCGCCATGAACAATCGCGGCGAACTTGGCAATGCCTCGATGAACGATACGATGCGCTTGCGATACGCGGTGTGGCGCAACGGACGGAACGAGCCCATCGCAGAAAGTCCAACGGTGTATTAGGCATACGGTCAGAACCGTCCGTACTTTCGATACGCTTCCACAGGGTGCATGCCTTGTAAAATGGATTTCCGGACCAGGTTTTCCGTTCCCACCACCTCTTCTGCCTTCTCCAAAACGTCGCGCACGATGCCGCGAGGAATCACGATGACTCCATCCTTGTCTCCCGTAATAAAGTCACCTCGTTCAATTGTGGTACTTCCGATCCGAATCGGCTTGCCGTAAGAAGTGAGCCTCCACCGGCCCATAACATCAGTAGGAGTCCGGTAACGGCAGAAAAGGGGAAAATCGAGTTTAAGAATGTAGTCGATGTCCCGCGCCCCTCCATCAATGACGGCTCCGCGTGTGCCCCGAAATTTTGCCGTCTCGCAGGAGAGCTCCCCAAGGTGAGCGCTGACGTTATCGTGCGGCTGCGAGACGATCACGTCCCCAGGCTTCACCTCGCCTAGCATTTCCAAAAGCGGAACGTAGACTACTTCGGGATCTTCGCTCGTCGTGGGTTCTCCCTCCACCGTCATCGCGACGCCCGCCACCCGCTGCCCCATGCTCACGGCTTGAATTTCATGCGGTAAGACTTGCTGAGGGTAGCCCATTTCGTCCAGCACATCCGCAATGGCGCCACCATAAATCCCAGCGAAACGGCTGCAATAATCTTCTACGTCCAGTTCATTGCCGGTTCGGGGCATTCCGTTCATCTGCTGTTCCTTCTTTGTGGGCGTTGTCATGACTTTACGCTCCCGGTGCCGACCCTTGAAACGCCATCCCACCCAAAGGGACCAACAGGCCGCCATCCACCATCACTGCCGATCCGGTGACAAACGAGGCCAAATCGCTGGCCAGAAAGACGACCACGCGCGCAACTTCTTCGGACTTTCCCATCTTGCCGCGGATGTGGAGTCGATCGCACGCCTCGAGCACCTTCCCCGGATCCTCCGTAAGACCCGCAGCCCACCGCAGCATCGGCGTGTCAATGGCGCCGGGACACACACAGTTGACGCGAATATTCTGACTGCCGAAGTCGAGCGCGACCGAGCGCGTCAACCCCAGGAGCCCGTGCTTGCTAACAATATAGTGAACCGAATTGCCTTGGGCGGCTACAGACTGGACCGAGCCGGTTATGACGATGGCCCCGCCGCCTCGGCGAAGCATTGCTGGAATCGTGTATTTCGTCATCAGAAAGGCACTTTTCAGGTTCACATTCATTACCTCATCCCATTCTTCCTCCGAAACGCTGGTCACCGTGCCGTAACGCTGAATTCCCGCATTGTTCACCAAGACGTCAATCCCACCGAAGCCCTGAGTAATCCGCTGCACCAGTTTCTCCACTTCGCCGCGCTTGCTGACGTCGGCGTGAAAGAACTCCGCTGGGGCGTCGCCTTTGTCAAGTCCGGCAATGGTTGCCTGGCCGCTCTTGGCGTCGCGGTCTACGACCGCTACAGCCCCATTCCTCTTCGCAAATTCCTGTGCGCAAGCTTTGCCGATTCCAGAACCACCACCGGTGATCACAACAACCTTGCCCTTGAAGTCCATATTTCTGTTTCTCCTTAGCACCCTGAATTATGAATTGAGCGAATAAAGGAGTGCCATCCCTACTTTTCGTGACATCGAAGCGGCTGCCCTTTCACCCTCAAGTCCAACACGGAAATGTGATCGCGGCCCAGATTACTCACAAAAAGTTGATCAAAATCCCTGCCTCCGAATGCGCAGTTGGTGGGCTGGCAGAGCAAGAGATTGTCCGGATCGCGGCAGACCAAAGCGACCTGACGGTCTGGAGCGACCCGATAAATGCAGTTTGAAGCGTAGGTTGTAACATAAAGATTGCCGACGGCGTCAAACGCTAATCCATCGGGCACGTGCGAGAAGCCTTCCGCGTAAATCTCAGGACCTCCCGCCGTTCCGTCACCTAAGATTTCAACTCGGAGCACGCGGTCCAGGTTGCTTTCCACAACGTATAAGTAACGCTCCGCCGCATCCAGGGCGAGTCCATTCGCAAAGTGAAAGGGCCCCGGTGAAAACAGCTCTGTTTTTCCTTTCTTGTCGCGGCGATAGACGACTCCGTTATCTTGCTTCCACTCGCCCGAATCGCTGAAGTAAAGATTTCCCTGTGAATCGAAGACGCTATAGTTCGGCTGGTTGAGCTTCCGCCCGCCCGCCGAATCGGCAACCACTGTAACCTTACCTCGCTGCGTGACCTTTAGCAGCGCGTGTCTGCCCGAATCGCAAACGTAGATATTCTCTTCCCAATCGAGCGCGATCCCGAGGCAGAATCCGCCGGTTCGGGCAATGGTTTCCACCTTCTTGGCATCGGGCGAGATGCGGTAGATTTGGCCGGCCTCCCCGCCCGCATAGACCGTTCCATCCGGCCCAACAGCGACACCTTCGGGGTGATCAAGACCAGTAACGAAATGACGCACTTCGCTGATTTCATAAAGCATGGCTCGATTTTCGCCTCGCTCCACAACCTAACACGAACCAATGGCACAGCAGGTTCTCAATCTTGCCTTTTTCCGATTACACCCGCCTGACAAAGGCTTCGCACCTCGTCGTTCGAATAGCCAAGTTCTTTCAGAACCTGGTCCGCGTGTTCGCCGAGCAAAGGTGGCCGTTTAACGGTGGACGGTGTTCGGCTGAACCGGATGGGCGGACCAACCGTACGAAACTGTTTTGCTTTGGGGTGATCGAAACCTACCAGGATCTGGTTGTGTTGAACCTGGGGATCTCGTTCCATCTCCGGGAAAGTGTTCACAGGAGCCGCCCATATATCCGCTTCCATGAAGATGTTCATCAGCTCCTGCGTGGTCTTCCGCGCGAATCCCGGCTCGAGCTTCCGCTTCACTTCGTCCCGGTTCTCCAAGACATTGCGAGAGTCGTTGCCTTCAAAGCCCAAAATGCCGACCAACTCCGCGACTTTGCCAATCGGCATCATGGCGACCACGATGAATCCATCCAGCGTTTTATAAACGCCCATGGGCGCGCCGACGCAGGGATGTCCGAGGCCGGCGGTGCTGCGCTGCGGCGGTTCTCCCGTATTCAAGTAGAGCGTCACCTCCTGCGTCGCGAGGCTGAGCATCGAGTTCAAAAGGTTAATGTCAACGCGCTGGCCACGGCCGCTTCGCTCCCTCTCGTGAAGAGCAGCAAGAATACCTGTGACAATATGAAGCGACGCCGTTAAGTCCGCAACCCCTATTCCAACCGGTGATGGCGGATCACCCGCCTTGCCATTTAGCATGAGAGTTCCGGTCACGGCCTGCGCCAGCAAGTCCTGTCCGGGCCGTTTTGCATACGGCCCATCCAGGCCCCAGCCGCAACTGGCGCAATAAATCAGCCTTGGGTGGATCTTGACCAGCGTCTCGTAGCCCAAGCCGAGTCGATCCATCACTCCCGGTCTGAAGTTTTCTACTAACACGTCACTTGACTTGATAATCTTATCGGCCACTTCCTTGCCGCGGGGGTCCTTCAGGTTCAACGTAATACTGCGCTTTGCCCGGTTGAAAGCTAGGAATGACAAGCTTTCGCCGTTGATATAAGTGTCCCTGATGGACCAATTGCGCTGCCAATCACCGTGCAACGGTTCAACCTTAATAATGTCCGCGCCCATGTCCGCGAGCATCTGCGTGGCATTAGGACCCTGGACGAGCTGGCTAAAATCCGCCACTCGGAGCCCTTCAAGTGCTCCGCCCATTCACAATCCTCCTTGGTTATCCTCTCCCTTGGTTGTACCGATGGAAACGCCCCGTCACGCTTAAGCCGTCGCCGGGCTAACGGGAGCCTGCCAGCTCAGCGTGAAAAAAGGCCGTCTTCCCGTAGACATTCTGCGCCGCCAATCTCCCATTTCGAAACACCTGGTAATCCCACGGCCCCATCACGACGTCATAAGTATGGCCCCGAAATCTATAGCCGCGCAGGCGGGCAATACCCAACTCGTGATGGTATGAGGGAGTGACCTTGAGGGACCCATCCAACTGAGGCTCGAGACCGAACACTCCAAAAACGACCGCTTGAACGCCCGCTCCGGCCGCCAGCGCCACCGGCATTTCCACCTCGGGATAGCCGGGGGAATCCCCGAAAATTTCTTGGGGAATATAGGGAAAGTGCTTCGTCCATCGCGTGCAGCGCGCAAGGATGTCCCAGGCTGTTTCCGCGTAGCCTAACCGGTATAGAGACTCGGCCAGGCGAAACGGCTCTCCAGTGTACTGCCCGCCCCCGCCCCAGTCCACATCCTCAAGGTCCCAGTGTATTCGATCGGCTTTGGAAATGGAGTACAGTCCGTAAGGCGCAAGAAACTCGCCTTCCTTCAAATGGCTGATTATGCTCTGCTCCTGGCCGGCTGAAAGTATGCCGGAATCGAGCAGATCGAACAGATGATAGCTCCAAACCAGATGCCGGCTTCCGTCTGGATAAAGATTCACGAACCAGCCCTGCTCAGGGTCCCATAACTCCCGGTTGATGGCGGCCGAAAGCTTATTAGCCCATGCGTCAAAGAGTGCCGCATCAGGATCGTGTCCGGCCTTGCACCATTGCCCAATCTGCCGGAAGTAAGCCACGGCCAATCCGTTGCTCGCGGCCACCATATGTTGATAGCCGTCGGTTCGAATTTCGATAAATTTCCGCGAGCCGGCCCCGAAATCAAGTAGACCATCGGGGCGGGCGTAACGCTTCTCAACCTCCTTTCCAACTCGCTTCATCCACTCCAAAACAGTGGCGCCCTTTTCGACACGATTCAAAAAACCGAAATCGCCCGTCTGTCTCAGGTAGTCTTGCAGGATACGCATTTCCGCGAACGGATTCTGCGCATACCAATAGGTGCCGTGTGCTGCGTTCCAGCGGAGATAGCTATTAGTGAGCAAACCGTTGTCAATGTAGCTGAGGAACGTCCGGCGTACTCCCTGGGGGTCGAGTAGGCTAAGCGCCTGAGATACGTAGGAGGTGTCCCACGAAACCGATGACACCCAAGTACCCACCGCATAGAACGGTCGGGTCGTAAAATTCGGCCGATCCCAGCGCGATTCAAGAATACTCAAGATTGAACGCCGGTAAAGGTCGTCGAACGCTGGATCGGCCGTAGTGACCCGCGGGAGGCGCTCCGCCGCCCAATCTAGGTGCTGGTCCGCAGCGCGCCTTGCCTGTTCCATGCGTTGTGCTAAGCTTGGAGTCAGAAGCAGCGGCGGCGGGGCGGGCAGTTGTTGGAGAACGATAGCGAAATCGGCGGTTCGCGATGACCGGCCTGGAATTTCCCAAGGCCAGCCCGCCCTGCCGGCGTTCGGCAGATCGCTGACCACGGTGATTCTGATCTGGTTGCTCTCCAAGATATAATCATTCGGTGCGGTTACAGCGCTGGCTGGAGTCGTCTTGACATTAGGAAAATCGAGGGTGAGCTCGGATGCCCGTTGGTGGGGAATGACTGTCAAGACAAGGGGAACCGATTCCCGATTATGGACCTGAAGACGAAGATAAACTTCATCTAATACGGCCGAGACACTGGCCTTCGTTTCGATTCCCAAGGAAATCCAGTGCCCCTTCAATTGCTTGTGAAACGTCCCTGTCCGGTAAAAGGCGTTGGGTTCCCAGTACGCTCGCTGCAACAGCATCACGAACGGCGTGCCGGGAGTAAAATTCAATCCAAGCGGATGAGGTCCCTTTCCGGTTCGAACCATGTGTTCATAAACGTCCGGCATGATATCCTGAACCAGAACGCCGGTCTCGGCTTCCCGAAACGCCAGGTCAAACTTGTAGTCCCGCACGTCGATGGGCGGAAATTCAAGAGATTGAAGACCGGTCACGCTCATATCCCGCACCGAGATTGCTCCGTACCCGTTAAACAGCCGCAGCATCCTCCCGTCAAAAGCGATTGCGCTCCTCGGCATTCCGAGCGATTCGGGCGTCAACCACTCGTGACCAGACCCAAGCACAGTCTCTGACGGAGGGCTGAAAGCACCCATGGGAAATTCATTCTGAGCTACGGCCGTACAAACCAGTAACAGATGAAGCGTAATGAGCTTCCAGAGACAACGCCGTAAGTTCATGGGGTTATTGCAGGCACTCCCTTCGCGAACGTGAATGCTGAAGAGTACACGAACCGCCAAGACTTTTCAAAATCACTAGGTGCGGAAAAGTCGTCGGAAGAGTTTTTTGCAGTTATGAAGCTGACGAAATTCTTTCAACTAAGTCGGCTTCAGCCTGGAGAATGCTCTCAATCAGCTCCAACCGGTCGCGGCTAGCGACGAATTCCAGCCGCCGGATGCCAAACGAATCGATTTCTTCTCGAATCAATCGAAGCTGTTCGGGCTCCGGCGGTATGGTGACGGGCAGCGGCTCAGCCACCAGAAAATCACCCTCGGTCCGCTCGCGGACCGTTTCCAGGCTAACCCCGGGATGAATGCTGACCAATCGAAACTGTTTCCTATGCGCGTCGAGCTCGAAAATTCCCAGATCGGAAATCAGCCGCACTCGTCCCGGCTTAAGCCCGGCGCGCTGCCGTTCCTCATCACTGAGCAGACCTCGGGCGGCGGTGCAGAAATCTACCCAACTAACGAATCGCTCTCGCGAGTGCCGGGTTAAATACAGCGTGAAGTTCTGATGCAGGTTCGCGACGTCGGCCATGCCGCCCTGCCCCGGAAGGCGCACCATTTTGCCGCCGCCCTTCACCCAGGCATTGTTGGTACGTCCGTGCACGTCAACCTGCGCTACCGTAATCACTTCATGAGTGATGCGCCCCTGCTGGTAGTACCAATGGTAGGTTTCGTCGCCGCCCCAAAAGATTTTTGCGCTTTCGAACTCCAGTGGCTCGGCCAGTGTAAGCGTCATCGGGTGAGCATCAATATCTATAAAACCGCCGTTTAGTGCGATGATGATTAATCCCGGAGCGTGGGTCCCCTTGGCGAGCAGGTAGGAAACCATAGCCAAAGGGGAGACCGATCCTACCGAGCAGATACTTGCGTTGCCGTATTCACGGGAAAGACAAACGGCGAGTAACTCATCAATTGAATAGCTCGAAGGGTCGGTCGGAGACCCGAGCTTTGTCAGCCGCATTCGCTTGACGTCGCTATTCCGGATTCTTGCCGCTGCTGAAAGAAATTTCTTTCGACCTGCTTCAACCTGGAAACGTCCGCTACCGCCTTCTGGCGTCGCGGAAGCCTCGGCAGGCTGGGCCATGCCCGACTTTGCCGATTTGCGGCGGGCTTGTTCGGCCCGAACATAAGCCAGCAATTCCTGATAATCGGTCGAATAGTATGGCAGGCAGGATGTGGGATAAGCTCCCCAGGGGCAGACCGCAACAGCAGTCACGAAGCTGCGTGGCAGAATAAAGGCGCGCGGAGCGCCCAGCTCTCCCGGTTCCACGATCTCTTCGACCGTGACCAGCACCTTCCTCGCGGCGCCGAGCATGCTCAGGTCAAGACCTCGCGCGCCCTGAATTTCGATATTGCCCGCTTGGTCGGCTCGCTGAGCGTGTAGCAGCAGGACATCCACGTCCAGCCGGCGAGCGATCGCCATCGGCTCTTCAGTAAACCCCGAAGCGCACGTCTTCCAGAACTCGCCCTTTGTCATCAAGTCCGAGCCAACTGGAATCTGGAAAGGCAGCTCCGGAAGGTTAAAGTGCGCTGCGTGCAACGCCTGAGTCATGGACAACGCCGCCCATTCTTCAACTTCAATGCTTCCTGTCTCCAGCGCTTCCCGGAAGCGCGGGGCAAGGCCGAAAATGTCCAGGCTGGAAAAACAGAAGATCAGCTTGCGGACGGCACGAGCTTCAAGGAACAGTTCGAGCGCCAGGCCGCCGCCCCAACTCGTGAAAACGAAGTCTTTCCGGCCCAGAGCGATGACGCGCTGGATAAGCGCAATCGGAAGGCGCGTCAGGTGTACGCCGCCCACGCCCAAACGCGCGCCACTTGGTACCATCTCCGCCAGCTCGTCCACCGAGTGAATTGAAGACATAACCTAAGAGAAAAACCCCCTTCCGGCCGACGTAGTGGCGACTTTAGAGCGCCATATGTCGTTTATTCTCAACCGACGTATGGCGGCATCTCGCCGCCGCTACACGTCTTCTGCTAAACGACCGCGCAGGAGAGTCCTCCATCAATCGCAATGCACTGTCCCGTAATCCAGGAACTCTCGTCCGAGACCAAGAACAATGCTCCCCAAGCGATGTCCATCGGCTGGCCGATCCGTCCCAAGGGGTGCATCTTTTCCCAAGACGCGCGGAGTTCGGCAGTATTTGGCGCGCGAGCTAGGACGGCCGCCGTCAACGGAGTGTCCACGGTGCCAGGCGCGATGCTGTTCACGCGAATTCCCTGGCTTGCATATTCCCGCGCCAGTTGCTTCGTCAAGCTGATGATGCCGCCTTTGCTCGCGGCGTAGTGTGGAAACGAAGGAAACCCAAAGAGCCCCTGAACCGACGCAATGTTCACAACCGCGCCGCCTTTGGTTTTTAGCATCCCGGGAAGCACGTGCTTTGCGCACAAGAACATGCTGGTGAGATTCACCCGCAGAATTCGATCCCAGTCGGCCAGATTGAGCTGGTGAGCCGGAGACTCATGTGCGATGCCGGCGACGTTCGCCAAAGTGGTGATGCGGCCAAACTCCTTTATCCCCGCGTCAACAAGGGCCTCGACCTCGCTCTCCACGCTGACGTCGGATCGGCGAAACAGACATCGCCCCCCCGCCTCACGAATCCCTTTGGCAGTGCTACTTCCGTCAGGCTCATTAATATCCGCTGCAATCACAGCCGCCCCTTCTCGCGCGAACAACTCGGCGATGGCTTTCCCAATCCCCATGGCAGCACCCGTAACGAGTGCGACTTTACCTTCCAAGCGCATTTCGGTCTCCTAAATATGAGGTCGGCTTTCCCCTCTCAGACGATCAAGTGGTATTCGATGATGCCCGCTCCGCACCGTGGCGGTTGATCGTGTACGTTGCGCCTTGATAGCGCAAGTTTCGCAACCGAGCATCGGGATCGAAGTCCGCCAACCGAGAACGCACGCCGATACCTCCGTGGAGCTTCAGGTCTACACCGAAAATCGAGTCAATGGTGAGGTCCGTGAAGCTGCCGCCGGAAACGATCGCCCAATCATTACCGTAGGGTTGATCGAGCGGACTCTTCATCGCGCCTCCCTGTTCAGGCGGGAAAACAGTTTCGACGATGTGTGCCTGCCCGTAGGGCCCC
The DNA here is from genome assembly GCA_021817045.1 of Acidobacteriota bacterium. Taxonomy (GTDB): domain Bacteria; phylum Acidobacteriota; class Terriglobia; order UBA7540; family UBA7540; genus RH2-MAG17b. The sequence continues at coordinate 9,668 of JAKAWG010000034.1, read as the reverse complement.
TGATTTCCAGATTTCGCCAGCCCTTTCACCCATCCCGAAACCTGAGATGAAGGGTCTATTTTATAAAGACCCTTGGCCGTCATGGAGGGCCAAGCAACATATGCGCCCAGCCAACTGTGGTCGGCCCGCACGTTCCATGTAGCATCGGGGTCGCCAGGTGAAAGCGCGTGCATCCACAAAGGTGTATGAAGCTGGCTCCAGAAAAAGTGGCTCATCTCCTGCTTCTGGCTGTCGGTGAGATCTTCAAACATCGTGTCAAGAATGGTGAGCAGATCGTAGCAATGGCGAACTTCATTGAATCTTCCATCCGGCTGTCCGCACTTCCACCACCCTTTACCCCTAACGTAGAGCAGCCGGTTGATACGTCCCGCAAGGGCTTTGGCCTCGGAGCGCAATTGCGCGGCCCGGCTCGCTTCGCCGCGGCTCTCTAAAAGGGCAGCAACAAATCTCATCCCATAGACGTTTCCGGCGTTCATTGCCGGAACCTCATGGATCCAGGTGCTGACCACTTCCAGCAAGTTGTCCATAACGCCATAGTCCGCTAGATCTCGGTCGTCCTTGACGAGCGTTTTCCAGTAGAGAGCATGTTCAGTCAAATGATCGAGGACGGGCTTGCCGGCTACCCCCTTATCGAGCCACGCGAAGTCGCCGGTAACCCGGAGGTAGTTGTCCGAGCAGCGGAGTATAGCCATGTCATTGACTGCATACCACGGACCGACGCCTTCACCGGTAAGGTACTCCGTAGCCAGGTGCTCGTGCATCCCATTGGCCATCCAGACCTCCACCAGCGAGCGCAGCACACTCGGGTCCAGCAACGCCAGGCTGAGCGACGTCAGCATGGTATCCCAGGGAAAGCTGAGTGTCGGCGCTGTGCGGGCAATCGTCACGTATGTCGGCCCATAGGCAGAAGCCGGCGAATGGCGGCGGGTAAAGAGCAAGCCGGCGAAACCGTTGTAATAGACCTTCCACAACTCCCGGCTTCGCGTGACAAGCTGTGGCAGGTGGCCGGAAAACTCCGAATTCCCCGGCGTGAAAGCCGCTTCTAGCAGCCGGGCAAAGTCCTGTTCGTTCTCGCGAGCGAGTTCGTCGAAATAAGCCTGATGACGCTGGTACTCGTCTACAGCCGCGCCCGCATCGGCACCGATAATATTCACGTAATGAAACGTCTTCGTCTCGCCGGGACCGAGAGAAAATTCGTGGATCAACATTCGCCGCTCGGCGATGCGTGTGGGCCGGGGCCAGACGCCTTGCACCGATACCGCCCGGCTGTACCGGGACTTGAAGATCAGACATCCCGCGGATTCATTCGGAGTGATCTCGTTGTCCGCCTCAGCCGGGCTATTCACAAACCATGCCTTCTCACGCGTCACGGTCACGCCAGCCCGCAAATCAAAATCAAGTTTCACCGCGCGGCGTTCAGCACTATCATTCTTGACGCGAATTGATTCAGCCACCATCCGTTGCTTCACCGGCAGGAACGTTTCCGTCCTGAAAGAGAGCCCTTCAACGCTGCATTCGCGGACGATTTTGTGCGGATACCACGTGTAAGCCACTTCACCAAGGGTAGGGCCATAGTTGGAAAGGATCTGACCGTTAAGGAACAACTCGCAGGTCACCAGGTTCCCCGGACTAAAGGGTATCGCCGGAACGCCGCAGCAGGCAAAAGGAGGAAACGCAATGGCCGTCATCGCCGAAACGGATTTGTGAGTCGCCATGCACCCCAATTCGTTGGCAGCCTGGGGTGGATTGAAGTAATCACGGAAATGGTAAAGCAGCCGGTCGCTGGCTAAATCGCTCGGCTTCGGGACGCTGGGAAGTTCCTCACCGCTGGGTGTCTCGCTGGCGCCCTGACCGGCCATGAGGACTCTGCCGCCGGCGGGAGGGAGCGCCGCTCCAATCGCGCCGAGTTTAAGAAACAACCTTCGATCGAGCAGATGAGTATGTGGATTGGCCATCGTGTGATTCTACCAAGTTCCTGAAAAACGTGGTGCTGCAAGTTGATTTTGCAACTGGAGCGCTGAGAAGGTTTAGCCCAAGGGGGTGGAAAATTGAACGCATCGATCGCAGGCGGCACCGGTTCGGCTCCGCCCTCGACCACCAGCCAGCCCTTTTCGGGACCGAATGTCACTCCCGTGGGCCACGTCGCCGGATGTGTTGTAGTGCCAATCACCGACCAAACCTTTTTGGGCCCGAGGGTCAGGGTGCCACCCTCCGCTTTCGATACTGACGCGAGGTCGTGTTTATTCCCGCTGGGGTCTGTAGTCGGGCCGCTCCACGCGCTGCCGACGTCCGCTGCCGCCGCCATCCAAGACAGCAGGGAGAACGCCAACAGCCCCATCATCGCTATGCCCGAACGTGTTTTCACTCCTGTCTCCTTGAACGTTTCAGTTGTGGACCTCGACACCTCTTCAGCGTCTCGATGCGGCCGGTTGCGAGATGAAAGCCCGAACGACCTGGATGCTCGCCTGGACAGCTACAGGACTGTTCAGAACGCTGGCGAGCATAACTGCTCCGTGCTCGATAAAGGCGTAGGGTGGTAGCGCCGCCCACCACGCCGTTTGTTTGAGGTCGCAATTTGCGACCACCTCCGCGGAGATCATGGTCGTGACGGCGAGGGTCGTTGTCAAGCTCTTACGACGTTATGTCCGCGGGTCCGGCCGTGAGCGACTCCAGAATAGACGCTCCCTTCGGACTGCCCCAGCCTGTGCAAGCGTCCCAGCCGACCTTGGCCTGGTAGGAGCCGTTGTTTCCTGACGTAATGTCGCGGAAGGTTCCGGCCATCACGGCCACCTTCTGATACAAGTTGGGATTCAAATATCCGGCCGAGGTCTTAAGCGATTGATTGAAGAGCGCGATTAGCCCGGCCCACAACGGTGCGACGGCGCTCGTTCCTCCCACCACCTCGTTTGAGCCGTCCACTTCGACTTGATACCCAGTCAGCGGATCGGCGTCCCCCGCCACGTCAGGCACACCGCGGCCCTTGAAATTGCCGGGATTTACCGAAGGCGGCACGCCCGCCGCGCTCTGCCACGATGGGATTGCAAAGTTTGCGCTCACGCCGCCGCCTGTGGCTCCGTTACTGGGAAGATCGTTCCATACAACCTCCTCCGCAATCGACTGGCCGCTGCCGGTCAGGTGCGTTCCGCCGCAAGCAAGCGCATAGGGACTCGACGCAGGAAAATCCACATGCGCCTCGCCATCCGTCACGCCATCCGTTGAACCGTTGTCGCCGCAGGCGACGCAAACCGTGACGCCCACCGCCGCCGCAGATTGCAGCGCGCTATTGTAAGACTGCAACGATTGCGACGTCCACGTCGATTCCGGCCCGCCCCAACTGATCGAGATCACCGACGGCTTGTTTTTGTTGTCCGTCACCGCTGCGTTGATGGCATCAAGAAAGCCGGCATCCGTGTTAGGCGCGAAATAGACCACGATCTTTGTGCCCAGCGCGACGGCGCCCGCCACTTCAATATCGAGCATGACTTCAGCGTCCGCGCCGCTGGGATTCCCCGTCGGCTGGTTCTGTCCGTCATCAACGGACACGGACGATACCGCCGGCACTGCCAGCCCTAGTCCGCTGAAGTACGCAGTGAGATCGGACTGGGTATAGCCGCCGCCGAGTTCAATGATTCCGATGGTTTCTCCTGACCCGTTTACGGTCGTCGGATAGTCATAAAGCTCCGCCACCTGCGGCGCCGTGAACGATGTGGACGCGGCGGCTGCCGGACTCGGCCTGACTCGGCAATGAGGATGCGCCTGGGGCCGGTTGTCTAGCCCGAGCACGTCGCGCACCATGTCTTCCAACTCTGCCGGAATGTGGACGGGCCCGGTGCGCCCGCGGTACGTGCCTCCGGGATAGGTATAAACCGAGAGGTCCACCTGAAACGCGCGCGAAACGGCCTCCGCGGTTCCGGAGAGGGCAACTGTCCGCGCGCCCGCGTTGACAGTTTCGACGGTAAGCCCCTTCGCTTGCGCGAATGCTTCCACCTGTTGAATTTCTTTGGGATCGGCTCCGTAACGCGTCGCGTACTGCCTTCGGGTCAGCCGCTCACCCCACTGAATAAGCTCGGCGAGTGGGGGCGCGCTCCTCCTGGGCCGCCGCCGCAGCACTACCGTCACGCGCACCACTTCATTAGGGTCGCACGGCCCGGATATTGCCGCTCCGCGCATTGGCTGGCGGTTGCTTCCCGGTATGGCGATATATTGATCAAACGGCATGATGCCTCCTTATCATAGCTTTTGAAACCTGTTTGTATACTACGCCTTTCCCCAGATGGTAGTGTCCCATGATTAGGTAAGGGTGGAAGGAGATCGGCAGTTAGCGAGGTAAGCGCGCTGCCGACTCGCAGCTAGAAAGCATCCGCGCATGTCGCTTCATGACTGCCCGAAGAACGAAAATGACCCCTCACCCGTCCTCCTACATCGGGCACCCTCTCCCTCGGGGGGAGGGTGGCGAGCAGAGCGAGCCGGGTGAGGGGTATCGAACGAAATTTCCAGGCATCGCCTCTCGCGGTCGTGACCCCTTGCAACCGGCACAAAACAAGGACAAGAAAAAAACTGTCTCATTTGTCTCGCCTGTCCCCACTGTCTCAATTCATGGGTGTATAACGAAAGGGTGAGCGAATTTGTGCTAATTGCGCTTGTCGTTCTGGCGATTCCGGCAGTGGCCCTCGGGTTCGGAGATTCTGTATGCGCTCCGAAGCCCTCAAGCGTTACTACCCAGATCACGGAGCCTCTCGGTGGCCTCTTTGTTGAAGCCTTTCACGATACGGAAAGGACGGAGCGGCAGGGGCGGCCAAACGCCGCCCTTTACGGCTCATCCTCACGAAAGCGGCAGGCCGCGTCACTGGCCCGCCGCCTTTTGGGGGGTGACAGCAAAGGGCGGATCTCCACCCGTAAGGGGTGGGCTGCAGGCCCACGGGACGCTCAGCGCGATTCGCAGCGAAAGAGCTCGGATCAGCATGGCGTCATTCCGATCCCCCGAAGCAGGGGAGACATGTGCTTCTCTTTGCGGTCCGCAAGCTTAGGCACGGAGACTCCCACTCTTCTCCGCGTTGACTTTTTTTGTCACATCGAGCCACTTATCTGGACAGGACCGCGTCAAATCGGGAATTGGACTGAGCACTGGAACCCCTGGGCGCTTTCGCGTAAACCGAATTGTCACCCCAATCGGGATTTGGACAGGACCACGTCAAATCGGGAATTGGTCATCACCGGCTCAAATCGGGAATCGGAAGCGAGCACGCCAGCGGAGCGCTCCCGTTTCGCAGCGGATTCAACTCCCGTATAATCGAAGAGTAGCGGATGACTTTGATTTCGTAGCCAAGGATTTAAGCTCCAGCTTGCTCCGTCCTTTCCGTCTCGACTCACGCGCCGTCCTGGTGGCCGCGCTTTTCTTGGGAGTTGGTTTCATTCTCTGGCCTGGGCGGCGCCTGCGAAGTGAAAATTTTGTTTTTTATCTGCCTCAGGGGAGCAAAATCGTTCCTTCCCAGATGCTCCAAGGCACGCTTTATTTGCCTTTGCTCCCGGTGCTTAATCTCAGCGGACAGGTGACTGGACTGGTGGAAAAGCACAACTCGCTTGAGGTCTGGTTCAACGGCTCGCGCCTGCGCTTCCGTCTGAACCGTAGCAAGATGCGGATCGGCAAGCGCACCATCAACCTGTTGCGGCCGGTGCTGCGCGCCGACGGGGAGTGGCAAGTTCCCGTTTCCTTTCTCACGCTCGTGTTGCCGGGCCTCTCCGGGGAAAACATCCTCTATCAGTCCGGCACGCGTCGCGCGTTCCTCGGCAACGTCCACCCGGTGTCGTTCACGACAAGCCTCCAGGCTAAACCCTCTGGAGCGGAACTCCTGATTCAGTTCACCGGAAAGGTCGGCGTCCGAACCGCCTCAACGAACGGAAAATGGGTGATGTTTCTCAACGGTGCCGCTGTGGCTCCGATGGAGCGCGTCATTCGTTTTCACAATCCCTACATTAAGGAACTGCGGTTTGACGACCACGACGGCAGGCCCAAGCTCATCCTCGTGCCTGGGGAATCCGGGCTCAATTTTTATACCCAGCTTACAGGAGGAGAGCGGGTGCTCATCGCCAACGTTGTCGCACCGCAGGCGCCTGCGGCTGTGCAAGCGCAGGCCGCGCGGCCTCCGGCACTCCCACCTCCACAAAAGCCCGGGCCAGCCGCGCCGGCAAAGCCGGCTCCTTCTGCTCCGCCCGCGCCGGTTGCTCCGCCTTTGCCAGTTATCGTGCTTGACGCCGGACACGGCGGCGCGGACACCGGCGCACGAAGCCTGGATGGGATTCTTGAGAAGAACCTCGCAGCCGCCATGGTTGCCCAAACAGCCACGGACCTTCAAGCCGGCGGAAAGTTTCGCATCGTGCTGACGCGCGTGGGGGATTCTGACCCCAGTTTCAGCCAGCGGACAGTCACCGCAAATACCTCGCTTCCTGCAGCCTTTGTCACGTTTCATGCGGGTGAACTCGGTGACCGCTCGCCGGTGATCGCCGTATACACTTACCAGGCCTCGTCTCCCAGCGCAACGAGTGGTTCGCCGTTCTTTGTGGTTTGGAATCAGGCGCAGGAACCCCAGCAGGCGGCGAGCCAGCGGCTGGCACAAATGCTGGACGAGCGCTTCTCGCAAATCTCCGGTGCTATCGTCCCTCCCGCCGAAGCAGTTCCGGTGCGGCAGCTCCGCAGCATCGCCGCACCCGCCGTAGCAATTGAAGTGGGTACGCTTTCACCGGCGATGAAGGCCGGCGCCATCGCTCAGCCCAGCTTCCAGCAGCAGGTCGCCTCGGCGGCCGCCGCAGCTTTGGCGCAATTGTCAGGAGTGGCACCTCCCTCATGAGCAAGCGCAGCCTCATCTTGTTGTTGCTCGCCGTCCCAGCGCTCATCGCGGGTGGCTTCTACCTGCGGAGGCTCGTGCGCCGCAATTTCTTCCAAATCCGCACGAAGCCGGAAGGAGAGATAACAGCTCAGCTCCGGCAGGAAGCGCTTGCGCCCGAATCCGCCGCGAAGGTAGCCGTCACACTTTACTTCCCGGATTTCGACACGGGCAAGCTTGATCCGGAAGCGCGGGTGATGGCCTTGGCCTCGAACAACGAAGACCGAATCCGGCAGATCGTTTTGGCTTTGATCGAAGGCCCGCAGGCGGGACACGCCCGCGCCTTGCCTCCGTCCACCGCATTGCGCGCGGTGTTCCTTACCGCAAGCGGTGATGCTTATTTGGACTTTTCCAACACGATCCGGGAAGATTTTCCAGTGGGCATTTCGAGCGAAACGCTGTCGCTTTATTCCGTCGTGGACTCGCTCGCCGCCAACATCCCGGCCGTAAAGCGAGTGAAGATCCTGGTCGAAGGCCAGCAGGTCAATACGCTGGACGGGCACGCCGACTTAACCGGCTTTTACGTCCCCAACCTGCCGCAGGCCTCGGCCTCACCTTAAATCCATGAGGTCTTATGTTCTCAACACCCAAACAAGTTTCCGGGCTCTTCTATTCAGGCGGTAAGCTGATGCGGGCGGGCGGGCGCGCGGCTAGCGAGTTGCGGCCCGTTGAAATCGTTCCTCATTTCATTTCGTCGGCCGAAGGGTCGGTGCTGATCCGCCTGGGCGAGACGCAGGTCATCTGCACCGCTTCGATCGACGACGGCGTGCCTCCTTTTCTGAAAGGCTGTGGCAGCGGTTGGATCACCAGCGAATACGGCATGATCCCGCGCTCGACCGAGACGCGTACCCCACGCGAGGTTATAAAAGGACGGCAGGGAGGGCGCAGCATGGAAATTCAGCGGCTCATCGGCCGGGCCTTGCGCGCCGTGACCGACCTCGAGGCGCTCGGCGAGCGGACCGTCTGGATTGATTGCGACGTGATCCGCGCGGACGGCGGCACGCGGACCACCTCGGTCACGGGCGCGCTCGTTGCGCTCGGCCTCGCCTTCGAAAAGCTCCGCGAGTTGGGCGCGCTGCGCCGCTCGCCCCTAAAGGACTACGTCGCTGCGATCAGCGCCGGGATCGTGGGCGGAGAAACTCTGCTCGATCTTGACTACGCAGAGGATTCTCACGCCGACGTCGATCTGAATGTGGCCATGACGGGCGCGGGCCAACTCGTGGAGATTCAGGCCACCGCAGAACGCCACTCGTATAGCCTCGATGACCTCAACCGGCTCGTTGAAGCCGCACGCCCGGCCATTAATAGGCTTCACGCCGCTCAGCGCGCTATTCTCAAACTCGATTTGCCGGCCCCCGCATGAATCGTCCTAGCGTACGCCTATACCTAGCTTCCACCAACCCTGGCAAGCTTCGGGAGTTCCGCCTCGCGGCCAACGCGCGCGGTATTGCCGTTGAGCCCTTGCCCGGGATTCAGGATCTTCCGCCCTGCGTCGAAGACGGCGACACGTTTGAAGCAAACGCGGTCAAGAAAGCGCTTCACTATGCGGCGCTCACACGCGGGCTTGTCTTTGCCGATGATTCCGGGATTTCAGTGGGCGCGCTCGGTGGTGCGCCGGGCGTCTTTTCCGCCCGATTTGCCGGGCCACAAGCGACCGATGTGGAGAACAATCAGAAACTTCTGCGAGAACTCGCGAAGGTGGCCGAGAGAAAACAGCAATCGCCTCGGATGCTCGCCAGCGCGTCGCCAAGCAATGGCTTCTTGGCCCGGTATGTTTGCGTCATTGCCCTGGCCGATGATAGCAAAATCCGGCACATCGCATACGGCGAAGCGGCCGGCCTGATCATCGAAACCGCGCGCGGCGCAGGCGGGTTCGGCTACGACCCTTATTTCTTCTACCCTCCGCTCGGACGAACTTTTGCCGAACTCAGCGCCGACGAAAAGTTTGCCGTCTCTCATCGCGGCATCGCCTTCCGCAAGTTGCTTGACGCGTTGGTGGCAAGGGAAGGCAAAAGTTGAAAGTCAAAGGTCAAAAATCACCACGCATAAGCCGGCATATACCTACGGTTCCGACCTTTTGCCTTCTGACGTGCGTGTGGGGCCCCGGCGCGACACAGAAAACGGTCATTCTATTTTGAAGTCAGTCTCACCGTCTTGTGCGAACTCGGGAACAAAACGGGTTTGGCAAACCAGGCAGGAAGCCGTGTCGTTCCCCAACCAAGGTGGGCGGCCGCGAGCAGGACCAGGGTAATCCAGATGAGGTCGGCGGTTAGCAGGTGCAGCATTTGCATCCATACCGGAGCTAGAAGCACCACGTTGAGGACGCCGAAAAAGAATTGAAGAACGACGAGGCCAAGCAGCCAACGGGCGGCACGCTTCGCAGAACCGGGCGCGGGCGAGATCAGGACGTGGGCGGCAAGCACCGCGAGGAAGCCTCCCACAAACACAGCGAGTGCAGGATGGATGATTCGCAGTTGCAGGAGCTCACTGGGTGCGGAACTGGAAAAATCCCAATTAAGGCCCTGAGACAGCGAAGCCGGGTGAAACAGCGAATCCGCCAGCGCGGCGATCGTTCCGGTGATTGCAAGCGCAAGCGTGCCGACCAGGCCGCCGGCATAAGCGGCGAAGAGACCGGAGGACTGAGGCAGTGACCCAAGCCCGGCGTCTGCCGTGGTCCGTTCAAGGCCGGCCGACTTCGCCGTTAGAGCAAGGAAAGCAAGAAGAAGAAAAGTGTTGACCTGATGAAGCGAAAGGACGGCCACGCGAGTCATGGAGGTATTTTTTCCC
>JAKAWG010000122.1 GCA_021817045.1 Acidobacteriota bacterium | reverse complement strand
CTGGACGCTGGCGCCGCGTCGCCTCCTCGTTCCAGAGCACTCTGGCTCAGTTCAACGCCCTCTTCCAGGCTAGGTTCGAAACGGAGGAATCCCTATGCCGCCAGACACAAAATTCTTGACAAGCGCCGGTGACGCCAGCATGACGCGGCTTACCAAGTCTGCGAATTCTTTGCCGGCGTGCTCCGCCAGACGCACTATTATGGGCTCAGCCACCTGTACTTTCCTACTGGAAGTGACTATCGCCGCGCGCCTCTTCGATTCCGACGGCTGCCGCAATTGCTTCATCAACGCCTTCGACCGCTTACGAGTGGAGTTCGATTTCCGGAGCGCGGGCTACGTCCTCATGCTGGAACAAGCGCCCATCAGGACCACGACATGTCGAAGTACCCACGCTAAACTCGGAACAACAGGTTTTATGAACGGCCAAATCGATGTGTTGAGGGAGGTGGAATTGAAATTGTCCGAGGCGAGAAATCCCAATCGGCAGGAAGTTGTTGACGCGGCGGGCGCGGGAGAAGTCACAAAATTTCCAGCAAACTGGGCGTCTGTCAAGATCCTCGGATTGCCGGTTTTGCCCCACACAGGATAAGAGCTGCCAAGCACGGCGGTCTTAAACTGCGAGTAAAAAAGATATGTGGTTCCATTGATCGCTTGAGTGGTGTTGCCATATGGTTCGGTGCCGGCCCGATTAGCGCTTACCGGACAACCAGAATACTTAGGATATACGTGGTCGTCGCAACCGAAATACACATGGTCGCCATCGCTATACCAGGAATTGAACCATTCGATATCTTTGATGTTCTGGCTTTCCGCATATGAAGTGTACAGATTCGTGATATATCGGCCTTTCGCGCTTATCAATGAAGCCCTACCCTTCGTCACGAAGCCGGTTTCGTAAATCCCGAGGGGTTTCGCGGCAGCCCCGGCCGAAACCGAACGTATTTCTTTAATGCCAAATCCAAATACTTGGCTGGGCATGGCGCCATCCCCACGGCTGTAACCATCCAGACCAAGCCAATCCACATAAGGATCGCCAGGATAGTCGGCGGCCATCGTCGAGCCATTGTCGGAGCTGTTCGGGCACCACACGAACGCAACGTGACTGGAATCTAAACCGGCGTTGCGGAACGACGTGACCACGTGCTGCCACATGGCGATCCAGCTGGCGGAAGTGTTGCCGTTTTGCCCTGGAGATTCGGGCCACCAATGTCCGTTCATTTCCTGGTCGAAGCGTAAAAATAGCCTCCGGTCGTCGGATGTGCCGTATACGCCGTCGGGACCCGCAAGCCATGTTTTGAGAACGGAGAGATCCTGATTGAGATACGAATCGAACTGGCCGTTGGCGATGGCAGAAGTAATAGGCTGCGTAACACAAGTCATTGCACATGGACGCCAGGTCAGCAAAGGCACGCTGCCCTGGTTCCAGATAGCCAACAGCCCAGGAACCACTTGACTCATATTCACCTCGATGCCGGATCGTGCGGATTGCACAATGGCGAATGTCTTTCCGAGCCACGTCTCCTGGTCAGCTATTTCCTGCAAGGCGCCGGCGCTAGCGCCGCCCCCCTGATCTATTCCGATCAAATACTGTGCATGCGCGACATTAACGCTGCCGAAAGAAAAAATGGCGCATAACCCTGCGATGATCAACAAGCGAAACCACGGAACAAGGAATGTTCTATCTCTTGCCATAGAGATATATCTATCTTTTGATTCTTGATTTCATGGTAGCGTTATCACGGCCGTATACCCGCAGTGCCGGACTCAATTTAACCGCCTGCCGGATCGAAAAAGACGCCACTAACTACGGCATCGGGCCCGCGAATCGTGTTGAAGCGCAGCCGAACCGAGTCCTGGCATTCAAAGATTAGATATTTGCCATCTTGAAAATCGGAGATGCCTTGCACGGGAGCGGAGAGTACCAATCTGGGAAAAGTATAAAGATCCACAGACTCCCACCGCTCCTTGCGGTCAAAATCGACTACATAGACGGCCAGCCGATATGGGCGCGAGTGCTTCAGACGAATGTCAACCACGAATGTTATGCCGCCGTGGACCGCGCTGGCGGTGCGCGGGCCCTGATTGCGGCGATCCGGCGCGAGCGCTCGGGCGTCGTCGCCATTGCTGGGCCATCGGACATAGCGGTTGTCCTGGCATGTCACCGATTCTACGTAGCTGGGCAGGCTCTGCTTTAGATCTCCACCGCTCTCGTAAGCGAACAGCACGTAGCCATCGCGGCCATACGTGCCGCCCCAATTGCCTTGGGTCTTGCTATCTTGAGCACCCACTTTGACCGGGTAGACCGACGGCTGCGCGACGTAGGCCGGAGTCTGCCCGCTGTAAGCAATGGCGAAGGCGTATTTGCCGGGTTGAACGCCGCTGAAATAAATCCACTCTGCGGCTTCGGTGATCCCGGAAATTCCAGCCACGTGGTGCGGACTCCCATTCCAGGCCAGGTATCCATTCACCCGGATCGTTCTGATCTTTCGCTCCACTTTGGGGATGCCGATTCGGGCTACCACCCCAGGCGGAGTCGTGAGATCGGCAACACCGCGCTCGACGTCAAAGCTGGCATGGATGATCCCATGCGGCGTGGGCGCGTCCGCCGCAACGCGAGTCAGCAGCCGGCCTAAATGAGGCGTGATGTCTACAGTCGCAAATCCCGGGGCCGTCGGCGTGATTCCCGCCACATACTCGGTCAGCCAAGTGGTGCAGCCTGCGCTCCAGGGATGGCAAAGACTGGTGAGACCTGCCGTGCAGTCCGGAATGGGACCGTTTTGGGGAATAATGTCATTCCAGGTTGGCCAGTAGCATTCAAAGAAGCTCGTGCCGCCGTATTCGATCTGCCCACCCCAGTCCTCCAGCACAGTTTGCAGCGCCTCGTCTGTCCAATTCATCTTGCCCATAGCTCTGACGACGAAATATTGGTTGAACGGAGAGAATGAAATCCGCTCGACCGGGTTGGTGAAATCGCGCTCGTGAAAAAGATGGTCTTCGGACGGCGTGGGGACGCCCGCGTTTATTCCATCCGAGGCGGCAAAAATCCCGATTCGGCTCGCCCAATCGGGCTCCGTCTGAATCTTCGCCGCGTGCTGCCGCGCTATTTGGAGATATTGCTCGCGCAGAGCGTCTTCGCCGGCGGCTCCCAGTGCCCAGGCAAACTGGCGGCAGGTCTCGACGAAAAGCATTCGGTACGCTTGGCGGGACTCATGATTGCCGTATCTAAGGAAGCCGCCAGCCAGCCGGTCGTCCCATCCATAGAAGACAATCAGGGGATCGTCGAACATGGCTTGAGCTTGCGAAAGCTTGCCCTGGGCATTCGCGATGTATTGCCACACGGCCGCCGAGTCACCGGTATAGCGGTAGTAATCCACCAGACTCAGCACCCAGTACAGCGCGTAGCTGGCGATGCCGTTGTAGTCGTTGGCGGTGAAGTCCAGGTTCTTCTTAACAAAACCCCAATTGCCAAAGGCTGCCATCGAAGCGGCTTGCGCGATATGAGCGTCGCCGGTCCACGAGATCCGGTCGCCCCGATTCATCAGTATCGCGCCAAAATAGCTCTTCTCCAGGTTCAGCTTGACCGTGTACGCGCCGGTATACCAGATCCGCGTCAGCATCGGATTGCTGCATGAAAAGCTGCCGTCATAATTTGTCGGCTTGATCTGGCAAACCAGGCGGATGGCGGAAATGTGCCACGGCTGGCCGGAAAACGACCGAACATATACCCAACCAAAGCGCACGCCTTCGTAGTATTGAGGATTCAGCTTGAGGCGATAGGTGTTGCCAACGCGCTCGGGCGCCGCAATGCACCTCTCATGGGCGGGAGCATTGTATTCGCTCACGCCCATTTCCACCTTGCCGGCGAGGTCGGTGCTGTCGATCTCCATCCATGCGGCGCTCTCCGTGCCGAAATCCAGTCGGATGGTCCCGGTTCCCTGAACCGTGATGTTACAGGATGCGTCGCGCGCGGACTGAAGGCCCCCGAACGCCTGCGGCGTCGTACTGGAAACCGAAACAGGCCGCAGCAGATAATACTGCAGCGTGTCACTGGGTTCGGTGTGCCGCCATCGATACCGCACCAACGGATCGGGCGATAACGCGACTGCCGGCCCGGAAAAGTGACCGCCGTGCAGCGGCTCATATGGCTCGGTGATCGGCGAAGAGCCTGCCACCAGATGCGTGGCAACAAAATATCGGTCATCACCGCGAGCCGGTTCGCCTCCAAAAGTCGGCAGCGTGCCCAAGCCACCTGCCAAACCCGCGGCGGCGGCAGCCTTGGCGATACCTGCGAAGAATTCCCGGCGGTTCGGCTTGCTTCCGGCCTTCCCCTCTTTTTCCGCATCATCCATTTCTAAATGCCTCCGCTTGGCCCAGATGGATTGGCTTGGCTGGCCGTAGTCCCGATTTAACGCAGCCGGCCCGCCTCCTGTTTGGGAGCTTTCATGACCCTCTAACGCGAATTACAAAATATAGTGACCGTTTCATGTAGCGTCGGCATCCTGCCGGCCTCGAAAACATGCCGCCGAGACGGCGGCGCTACAGGGTCAGCTTGTCACCGCATTATGTAACCCTCAATAAGACCACGCCGCGCGGAGACTTTTCTTCGTGCGGGTGGCAAGGCGACTAGATTATCAAAGTGGGCAGGCTTTGCGGTAGTTCGTACCGGCGTTCGCGAATTGGTGTCGAAGATCCCGGCGTAGTCGGGAATGTCGCCGCCGAGCGGGCCTGGAGGAAAGCCAGTAGGCGGAAGGCAGGAAGCGGAAGGCGGAAAGCAGAACGCATCGTTCCAGGCCGGCGCGCGGGCTTCAGTTACATCGTTAGGACTCATAGTCGTTCTCTCGCAGACCGGTCTGCCCAGCCTGGGATGGATAAGAGAATTTTAATGTTGTTGATTCTAAAGGGTTTGTAGGCTTCGTTCCGAAACTTTTTGCTTCGCGCCCCTCCTTCTCTTCCATCTTCCCCATCACAGTCCAGATTCTATCAGACTGCGATGAGACAGTTGAGACGGTTGAGACAGTTTTTCTCTCTAAAAAGCACGGTCCTTGGAAAGCGGACCTGCACAACTCGCTCCATGTTCCTTGTCCGTACACACGCCACAAAGCGGCATGCGCCAACCACGCTACACCAAGCCGCAGAGTCTCACAGGCCGAGACTCTGATGCGCTACCGCCTCCTTACCAACGAGGGAAGTGGCGGGTTCGCGGAACGGGGTGGTTGCGGGGATTCAGAGCGGGCGGGGAGTGCCGGGCGCTAGATTGCCGGACCAGCACTCGAAGCCGCGGCCTCCGCGCTCGTCGTCTTTGAAAAAGACAAGATAGGTCATGGCGTGATAGCCAACGAAGGCTTCTTTGGCAGGGCGAAAGCGCGTCAGTTCGTGTACGGGCCGCCACGTGCCCGAATTCAAATAAATCTGCGCCGCAGGGCTCGTGGAAGAGAACCAGGAATCGAGAGGAACGACCTCGTGGTGGTGCGTGTGGCCGTAGACAATGAACCGGCTTGCCCGATCTTTGAAGGCCGGCTCCTGGAGCGCATGACCGGCGTAGGACGTCTTCTGCTGGCCGGCCTTTCCGCCTGCCCACAAGAGCAGCCGGCTGCACTGGGGTTCCAAGAGTTTCTTGGATAAGCGCAGCGCCCATTTCAGCTTTTCAATCTCGACTGGATGGCGAGAGCTCGTGAAGCGTTCGCGGACGAACGGGATGTGCACGAACTCGTCGGCAAGCTCATTCCAAATCGCCCGCACGCGCCGGTGAAGCTGCGGGTTCGGGCACGTCCTGCGCAACAGCGCACCCACCCACACCGGGACCAGCGAAAGAGGGCGAACATTATCAATCTCCTTCAGACCCCGCACACATTCGGGCGGAAGCGCCTCTGCCAGCCTGGCCTTCACCCTTGCCGCAAAGCTCATCAAAAGGTCCACCACCACGGCGTCGCCCAGCGTGGCCTGATCGCGATTTCCCTCGTAGTTGAGCGGATCGAAGATGTCTCCGTGGCGGGCAAGGACGCGGTGTTCGTCCAGGATGCGTCGCAGCGGCGCGGCTGCGGGCTCGCCCGGATCGTGAGGAAACGGAAGCTCCGGATCGTTCTCAAGGCCCAGCCTTTCCACGAGATACCGGCGAATTTCGCTGTAGCCCGCGTGCGGCAGATGAAAGAGCCAATCGTGATTGCCGGTCGTGTAATGAATCGCCACCTGCACCGGAACGCGGGCGCCGGCTTCCGACTCCTCGCTCGCGCGGGCTGGACGGCCGTCTGCCGTGGCGGGAGGCACGGTGGCAATCGACGTGTGGTGCAGCTCGCGCAGCATGGCGAAAAAGACCGCGTTCCTCTCAAGAATCTCAGTGGTGATCGCCCAGACTTTATTAAGCAAGTCCGACCCTCGCGGATCGCTCCAGGGGCGCACACGCGAAAGCCCGTCCTCGTCCAACCAGCGTGTGGACCGCAGCACGTCCACAATGTCGCCAAGCAGGAGAACATCCAGCCGCTCGATGGGCCGGTACTTGCCGTCCGCCCGCCACGAAGCCGCATAAGCCAGGCTGCGCAGCCGCTCCCGGAATACTCGCAGCGTGCCTTGATGAACGGTTTCGGAAGAAGTGCCGTCGGTCAGATGAAGGTCGCTGATGATGACCAGCATAAACACGCTCCTTGGGAAATGCGCGAGGGGGAAGGCGAATGCGGAGGGATCTATCGCCAAACTACATTGTAAGGACTGGGGATGAGACAGTGGAGACAGATGAGACAGATGAGACAATTTTTCTTGCCCATCGTTCTTTGCAGGGAACTAATCGGTTGGAAACTCATCAGGACGCCTTCATAACCACATATTCATCGCCGGGCTGGGTGGGGAAGATGAATGTACCTTCTTCTTCGCGCACCGTCACCGCTTGACCGCCGCGCTTGGCAAAGACGCGGATTCCCTGACCCGGCCACGGCGGTGCCAAGCGCACGGTCTTGCCTTTTTCGCTGAGAATGATCGCGGAGGTTACCTGCTTGCCGTCATGGCTCGCGCTCACAAGAAACGCTCCCGCGGCGCGCAGGTGACGGAATCGTGCCGGGCCCAGACCGTGCGTGTTTGGGAACAGCCGGAGAGTGCCGGAATAACTCTGCAACATGCACTCGTTCAAGACCACCGGCAACGCAAGGTTCTCCGTCCACACGCCCATCCGCATCATGAAGTCGAAGTCGGTGGAATCCGCATAGCGTCCGCCCACCTGGCGCACGCGGTCGTTGGCAATGCCGTCAGGGAGGGAGCAGTAACGGACCTGCCCCTTGAACCAGGAGAGATCCAGCATACCCAACCGGGCGCGAATCAGCGGCTGGAAGACCAGATCGTTCCCGCCTTCCAATCGGAGCAGCGCCGCTGTGCGGCGGGCGATCTCCCACTCGTCCCCGTTGAGCCCAATACCCACCTGCTCGCCCGGAAACACCGGGGCCATCGTGAGGGGAATGTTGTAAATCCATTCGACAGGAGCATTTCTGACATCGAGCCACACGTCGCCGTAAGGACCGCGCGCCCGGGGATACGATGCGAGATTGGAGCCGATTTCCTTCCATCGCCCGCGCTCGAAATCGTCTTCGCCCAGCGTCGCCGACGCTTCGATCACGGCATGTAGCAGAAACCGGGTGAGGGCGAGATCGAGGATACAGTCCTGATTAAGCCGGAAATCCACGGTAAAGCCCCAGTTCTCCGAGGACACTGTCGGGATGACGTGATATTTCCCGTCGTTTCCCTTCTTAACGTACGCGGCCATAAAGCGCGCCGCCGCACGCAGCATCGGATACACCCTGCGTAGGTACTCCACATCCTGCGTGTAGAGGTACTGCCACCACAGGCTTTGCACCGTCCAAGGGGTTTCACTGATCTGATAACCCCACGGCGGGACGGGATAGGGCACCATCTGGCTCGGCACCGGATACACGGAGTGCGGAAAGTAGGCTCCGGGTAAACCAAACTTCTCCGCCGCATACTTTTCCGACATGGCCAGCGTGTTATGGCACAGCTCGACGTAGGGCAGGTGTTGCTCCGCGTGATTGCTCGAAAAGACGCCCCAAAAGACCTGTTGGCAGTTGTAATCCATGTGGTAGTCGCTGTGCCACGCGGTGCCAATGCCTCCCGCGGACCAGTTTCCAAACAGGCCAGGGGCTACCTTGCGCTCGCGCAGGCAGCAAGCGAGGAAATACTGATTGTGATACCAGATCTTTTCGAGCTCCTGATCCGCCAGCGCGACCGCTGAACGCGACCAGAAGTTCCGCCACTGCGATTCGCTCCGTTGCTGACTGGCTTCGACCGGGATGCTTGCAAAGCGGCGCGCTTCCTGGGCTGCGTAGCTTTTCGTGTCGAGATCGGCGGCACTATAGGTATGATCCTGAGGGATGAGTATCCAGGGATGCTCTTCACCGCGCGCAGCGGCCTCTCGCTCGAGGCGTTCGAGCAGAAGGTCACGTGGGGTCGCCACCTTGATGTCGATTCGCAAAGGCTGCGTCTCGCCGCTCGCCAAGTGAATGGCATGAGCTTTCACCTTCCTAGGGACGGGGTTGCCGATGTTGGTTTGTTTCATCAGCGCGTCCCGGCCCTTGGCAGCGCCTTCGGGTGACCACTTTCCTTGGACGCGTGCAAAGAGAGAGAAATTCCTGTCTTTGGCTGAGCGGGGCGGTGCGGGCGCCTGCTTCGTTGGCCCCGCAGCCGGGAAATACTGGAAGCAGGAAAACTCGGCAAAATTCGCGCCGATCGTACTCTCAAGTTCCGGGCGCGGCAGCAACGTCATCGTCGCGAGGCGTGCTCGATCTTCCCGGCGAACGCGGTCGAGTTCAGGATAATAGTTCAGCGAAAGGAGCGGAACGGGCTGATCGCTCGAGATGGAGACCAGCCCGCTTGTCCAATCGACGAATGCTGAAATCACAGCGGACCGGCTCGGCTGGCCAGGATGCCTCAGCGTGACGCCGAGCCTAAACCACCCGTTCGAGGGATCAAGGCTATAGGTTCTCACGTGTACCCAGCGAGGATCCCAGTGAATCCAGAGTGTGCCGCAAGGCCAGGGGCGCGGCCACGGCATGCTGTACGAGGTGCTCACCTTCTCGGTGTATTCGCGAAAGAAGTCGATACGGCTTTCGAGGAACAGCATGTCCGGATCGCCCTGGCGCTTGGCCGCTTCGCTTGCGCGCCGCCACAGATCGAGAATCCCCGCGAAGGTTAAAACCTCATTCTCAAATGCTTCACTCACCCGGATGTCCCAAACGTCGCTCTTGCCAATGTGAAGACCGAGCGCGTCCGGGCGCACCACCACACATACACCGACGTCTCCGTTGCCGAGCAACATGCCTTCAAAAAAAACTGGGCCGGGCGTACTTCTGACAATCGAATGACGGCGGGCGATGCGGAAGGCATCGGGCCACGCGTCCGCGTGCGGGCCACGCGGCGCTGCAGCGGGCGAGACGACCCCCGTGAGCGTGCTTGCGGCTGAGGTTTGCAGGAACCGGCGGCGCGTGGTTTTCATAAATCTTGTTTCGCGGTGCGTCTGCGAAGCACGGAGTATGCTTCTCGACAAGCGCAATATTTGGAACCCGGCAATATACCGTTCGACGTGTGAGAATGCAATGTGCGTTAAAGCAGAGCACTTTTAGCCCAGCGGCCACGAACGGTTCCTCTGCGTTGCTCACGGGTGCCTTCGTGACCGCTGCGCTTTTGAGGCTTGTCAGTTGTTGAAGACATGGTGCCGCGGGACGGAGTTGAACCGCCGACGCCAGCCTTTTCAGGGCTGCGCTCTACCACCTGAGCTACCGCGGCACTTGAATCCTCATTCTCAGGCGTGTTTGAATTCCTGTCAAGAATGTGAGGGTTGGCAACGGCCAGTGCGGACAGCGGTGACGGGCTAGCGGAGAGGCTCGTCGACTTCCTG
>JAKAWG010000033.1 GCA_021817045.1 Acidobacteriota bacterium | reverse complement strand
GCCCGCTTGTCCCGGGAATAACCTCGCTTCGCCTGCGGATTGGCGAGGGCTCCCCCTTCGAAATAAGTCGAGGTCAGGTCATACAGAAAGACGCTATCGCCGAGATTGAACAGCGTCTTCTCCCGCTATTTTGCCGTTTTCGCCAAGTCCAGGTTGAAAAGACGCGACTTCTTGAACGCGTTCGCTGCTTCCGGCCAAAATCAAAAGGGAAGAGTGTGGAAGTTGGGCTAGGTGCTCCGGGTAACCGCTGGCGACCGGCGCTCAGCGAAATGCCGCGGTTTTTTCGACCCATTTTCGAGCCTCGGGCGACTTCGTCCACTCGCCCGCCACCTGCCGGGTAGTGACGTTGAGGCGGTTCCAGACGTTAACGGTAGCGATGGCGACGATCAGGGCCGCAAGCGCCTTTTCGTCATAGTGCCGGGCAGCTTCCTGCCAAATCTCGTCCGGCACCGCATCTGCCCGATCGCTTAAGCGCGTAACAGCCTCGGTGAGCGCCAGCGCGGCGCGCTCGGCGTCGGTAAGGTACGGCGCTTCCCGCCAGGCAGCTACGGCGAAAAGGCGCTCGTTTGTCTCTTCCCCTTTTTTGAAGCGATAGGCCAGATCAACGCAAGCGCTGCAGCCGTTGATCTGGCTCGCGCACAGGTGGACTAGAGCCAGTGTTTGCTCGGGCACGCCGCCTTGTTCTGCGGATTTGCCGAGGGCTTGGACAGCCTGCATCGCGCCAGGCAGTATCATGGCCGGGTTTTTCATTCGTGCTTGCATAAATGTCTCCTTGTCACAAATATT
The DNA here is from genome assembly GCA_021817045.1 of Acidobacteriota bacterium. Taxonomy (GTDB): domain Bacteria; phylum Acidobacteriota; class Terriglobia; order UBA7540; family UBA7540; genus RH2-MAG17b. The sequence goes on along the minus strand of JAKAWG010000033.1, from coordinate 49,028 downwards.
AGATTTCGTCCGTCACTGCGATGACGAGAAGCGGAGAGGAAATGTGACCGATGGAGGAACACGACTGGCTGGCGGAACGATTCGAAAAGAACCGGAGCCACCTGCGGGCGGTGGCCTACAGGATGCTCGGCTCGCTGAGTGAAGCCGACGATGCCATCCAGGAGACGTGGCTGCGGCTCAGCCGCTCCGACGTTGATGCCGTCAAAAACCTGGGAGGCTGGCTGACGACGGTCGTCGCGCGCGTGTGCCTGGACATGTTGCGTTCGCGCCATTCGCGGGGCGAGGTGCCTTTAAGCGCGGATGAACCGAAGCCAATCGCAAGCGGCGAAGCCGATCCCGAGCAGGAGATGCTGCTGGCGGACTCCGTGGGGCTGGCGCTTCTTGTGATACTCGATCGGCTGACTCCCGCGGAGCGGCTGGCCTTCGTTCTACACGATATGTTCGCCGTATCCTTCGAGGAGATTGGGCGCATTGTAGGGCGCTCCGTGCCTGCGGCAAGACAGCTTGCCAGCCGCGCCCGCCGCCGGGTTCACGGCGCCGCCCGTGTTCCCGATACGGATATTTCCGAGCAGAGAGAGGTTGCAATCGCGTTCCTGGCTGCATTGCTGGCCGGCGACTTCGAGGCGCTGCTCGCGGTGCTTGATCCGGACGTTGTGATCCGGATCGACCAAGCTGCGGGGCGTCCGGGCGCGCCCAGCGAGATTCGAGGAGCGCGAGCATGGGCCTCGGGCGCCCTTGCCTTCTCACGGTACGTCCGGTCGGTTGAGCCCGCGGTGGTAGACGGAAGCATTGGATTGATCTGGGCTCCGCGCGGACGGCTACGGCGAGTGCTGCGCTTTTCAATCGCGCACGGAAAGATCGCCCGGATCGAGATCGTCGCCAACCCTGATCGCCTCCGCCAGCTCGACCTGGGGGTACTCAATGGCTGACGGCTTCACCCGATCTGGCAGATCTTGGGAAAACTCGCAGCCCGTGTCGTTCCGAGGCTTATAGCCGTACTTTCGCCGATCGGTCTGTCCAGCGTGTGGTTGATGAGAGAATTCTAATGTTGTTGATTCTAAAGGGTTGGTAGGCTTCGTTCCGAAACTTTTTGCTTCGCACCTCTCCTTCTCTTGAACTCTCCATCGTCCGCATCACAATCGCCGAGAGCATTGTATCAGACTGCGATGAGATGGTTGAGACGGATGAGACAGTTTTTCTCTCTCTATCGAAGATTACAAAATACAGTGGCGGCAGCTTCTGTAGCGGCGTTCGGAGCCTGCCCTGACGCAGGAAGGGAGCACCGAACTGCCGGCGGCGAGACGCCGCCGCTACAGCATTGGAAGTGACTATGTTATCTAATCCTCATTAGAAGCCGCGGACCGCAACAACGGCGGTCCGCGCTACGTGCTTCGCTCACTCATCGCACACATGGCGAACTGCGCTATGTATGCGCCATGGGGCGACTTAATGCAGAGCAGGGGCGAAATGCCTGAGCTGGATGGACCTCGGAGTAATGGGCACACTCGGCTGATAGGTGCAATTGTATGGCCGATAATGCGACGTCAGGCCCGCCGGTACGGGGATAATGAGCGGCAGGTTAGGGTTTTGATTGAAATCGAAGGCATCCATCATGGCGGTTGACTCATCGTCCCGCTTGGTCAGGTGGCGAAGGTGAAAACGGAGTTCAATAAATTTAAGAATGGAAGCAAAACCGCCAACTTCGTTCGTGACATAGTCCGGCTTGGCGTAGGGCGAGATCACGAGCAACGGCACTCTCGGGCCGTAGCCGAAGGCGTCTAGCTCGGGCGGCGCCACGTTATCATAGAGGCCTCCGTAATCGTCCCAGGTAAGGAAAATGACGCTATCCGCCCAATACTGGCTTTTCATCAGCGCGTTTATCAAGCGGGTTACATACCACATGCCTTGTTGGACGGGTTGCGGGGGATGCTCGCTATCCTGACCGTCTGGAATGAGCCACGCAACGTCTGGCAGGGTCCCTTGCTGGAGATCGCGGTAGTATTCGGTCTGATTCACCAGGTGCGACATAAGCGCCGGATTATCGCGAATGCTTTTGAAGCCGGGCAGAGGATTCCACAGGCCGAATTGCTGTGGCGAAGGATAGAAAACGTGGCAGGGATCGGCCACCGGCGGCCGCTGTCTAGGTGTTTCCACATAATACTTCCATGAAACGTTCTGGCCGGCCAGCCGATTGATAATTGAGGCGAAGCTGAAGCCGGCGGGATCGTCCATGACTTCCTTCAATCGCTCGATCACGTTGTGCTCAGTGCAAACATTGTCAATGAGCCCGCCCGATTGGGCGGCGACCATGTAAACGTGATTGGGCAAGCTCGGCCCCATGAGCGAGGAGAAGAATCGGTCGGCCAGCGTGAAATGCCGGGCATAATCCCAATAGCTCGGAATGTCATGCCCGTCCAGATACTCCATCGTATACGGGCTGCCTTCCGCCCAGACGAAACCGTCCATCGCTCCGTGATCGTAAGAAGCGTGCGCCGGATCCCAATCGTGGTTAAGATCGCAGGCGGGGCCGTTCATTGCCGCGCCTTGCAAAAGGAATGGCTTGATGCAGCGGCGGGACCCCGGGAGAACCGGCAAACATGTGCCGGGCGGAATGCCATCCGCGCCGGGATACGTGCCAAAATAATTATCGAAGCTGCGGTTTTCCTGCATAATCCAGATCACATGGTTGATCTTGTTCAGGCCCGGAGGCTCCGGTTTGGCAGCGGCCTGGGCAGGCTGCGGCGCGCCGAACAATCCCCGCGACGCGACCCCGGCAAAAAGCAAGCAAGCCAGCATTGCAAGGATTATTTTTATCTTGAACATGAGGCTTCTCCATTTCTACGTTTGGAATAATTCACACGTTCTGAGCAAACGGCGGACGTGCGACACGGGTCAGTCTTGTACGCCCGAAACTCCACGGCACGAGGCCGGCGGTGCCGCCTAGGCACCACGAGAATAGAGGCGCTTCCGCGTGCCGGTCGTCAACCATTGAATGCAGCGCTCCAAATCCCCAGTCCAGTACTCATCGGGGCGCTCAGGGACCGGCTGCATAATCGCAATCAGATTCGGTTGCTTTGGGCGCGGCAGCAGCCAATTGGCGACCGTATAGAGGAAACTTTGCCAATTGCCGGTCGAAGGGTGTAGGTTCACGGCTAAAATATCGAAATCGGTAAAGCGGTACGGCCGCGTAGCCTGTCCTTGCCTTTCGCCCCCTCTCGTCTTCTGTACCTCGACGACGTAAATTGTGCCTGGCGGACATCTGAGCGCAGTGCGAGGTCGGGCCGCAAATTGCTTCGGTACACCTTTCTCGCGCCTTTGAAGCTTCACCTGTATTCGAAGTCGCTTCGACCCTTTTTGTAAGAGAAAGTCGTAGCTTTGGTGGCCAGCAGTTGCAGCTAGGTTCCAGCCTGCCGCCGCCAATTTAGGGAGGACCGCCTCCTCGAACGTGGCTTCCGCCAAAATTCCTCGGATGCCACGCTGTGTCAGATCAGGGGACCGAGCAATAGCGGTCATAATCGCTTCGGCGGTGGTTCCCCATTCTTTCTCTAACGGATGCGGCGGAAGGCGCCGACGCAGGTACTTCAGCACAATACGGCGTTCTGCTTCGCTCGCCCTGTCGATTAAGTCGTGTATCTCATCCGTCAACTGGGTCACTTAGGAGGTCTCCCGGCGGACGCAGGCGTAAAGCCTTCGACTTCCTTCCGCCGAACGAGGAGGCGGCCCCCGATCTTTAATACCGGAAGGCGGCCTTTCTTGACGAGGGTGGCAATTGCCTGCCGCGACACGCCGCGGAGCCTGGCGGCCTCGGCCTGCGAGATCCACTCATTCGCGTCGCCCATATAGGTTGACATTGTCAATCAATTTGTACTACGGTCCACTCATCGACTATTATAGGACCAGGAATTGGGTTGTCAGGTTCAGTTCATGTCAAGGACCAATGTCCATACCGATGCGAACGCCGGGGATGCCTGTATCTCTCTGGGCGTAGAACCGACGTACCGGACTACCCGCGGCGCAGCCTTCTTAGGAGATTCCCAAAAGCTGCTTGAGGGTGTCCCGGCGGAGAGTGTCAATCTGGTATTCACGTCCCCCCCTTACGCCCTTCACTTCAAGAAGGAGTACGGAAACGCCCACAAACGCGATTATGTCCGTTGGTTCATCCCGTTTGCCAGACAGATTTTCCGTATCCTGATGGATGACGGCAGCTTCGTCCTTAATATTGGCGGCAGCTACAACGAGGGGACTCCTACCCGTTCCCTCTACCATTTCCACCTCCTTATCGCGCTAGTTGAGGAAATAGGCTTCCATCTCGCACAGGAGTGCTTCTGGTATAACCCAGCCAAAATGCCGATGCCAGCGGAGTGGGTGACGGTCCGGAGAATCCGCGTTAAAGACTCGGTCGAACACATCTGGTGGCTTTCCAAAACGCCTTGGCCAAAGGCCAGCAACCTGAACGTCCTGAAGCAATACAGCCCCGACATGATCCGGCTGAACCGAAGGGGTGTGAGACCAACCGTACGACCCTCCGGCCACGTGATTCGGAACTCGTTCGACAAGATCGCGGTCGGGGGCGCGATCCCCTCTAACGTCATCGAGGGCAAGCTCCCCGAGGACTGTGGCGTGTCGGTCCCAGAAAACATGCTCAAGGTCGGCAACAATGCTGCAAATGATGCTTACGCAAAGAGAAGCAAAGAATTAGGCCTCAAGATGCATCCCGCTCGGTTCCCGCCCGCACTGCCCGAGTTTTTTATAAAACTGCTAACGGATGAAGGCGATATGATCGTAGACCCGTTTGCGGGCTCGAATACCACCGGCGTTGTGGCTGAGTCTCTTCGGCGCCGCTGGATCGCAATGGAGAGCGTGGCAGAGTACCTTGCTGCAAGTAGGGTGCGATTTGAGCAGCCGCACAGCTCGATGAGCATAGGTAACCGCCAAACGCAGGGGCGACTGTTTTAGTTTTCACAGAGAGTTTCATTTAATATCCCGCGCCCGTTAATCGAGCGGCCTAGGATGTAACCTGTGGCTCGGACAGACGACCGGTTTTTGCCGTTTGTTGTCCAACAACGCGCGGGAGCCCTTTTCTGCGACCTAGCCACGAGGGTAGCCGCGCTTCGGTCCGTGAGCGATTGAAAAAAGAGCCGATGTGTGGTGACCCGACGGCGGACGTGCGACACGGGTCAATGTTATACACCTAAAAACCCGCGCCACAAACCCGGCGCCGTGACTACACGCATCCGGCCAAATCCCAATGCAACGTGCCCATCACTTCACTGGCTGTGCTTTAACCAGTGTGTAGACCAGGACGGCCGAGTCTGGCTGGTGCGTTAGCGTAACCTGAAGCCCTTGGTCCATGAGATCCCGGCCGGTCATCTGCCTCACACCCGGGTTATCGAGGCTCCTTACGTCATAGCTCGCGCCCGGTTCAAGCCCGTGCAGGCGAAGACGCATGGATTCACACGAACTTCGCACGCGCCGGAATGCTTCGACCATTCCTTCGCCCAGACTGGGCCTGTTGAATTGCCATGCCATCCACGCCTTATTGGTCGGGTCATAAGGCGTTAACGGATAGTAGTCCCCGAAGAAATCCTTCGCTACTTCCCGCCACTGTGCCAGCATGTGGCGGAGGTGTCTGTAATCCGTGTCCGTCCGGCGCACGTCCCAAGCAAGATTGATCTGAGGTCCCCAGGCGCTTCGGAAGTCATAATTGTCGTGCGCCACGGTCGGGGTTCCATAAAACGGAATCCAGAAAGCGATCCCATAACCGGCGTTTTGTACACCAACCGGTTCAAAGGTGTAATCGCTGCGGTGCAAGGGCACCGCCCGGCGAAGCGTCTCCAGGTCGTTCCGGCGGCCTCCGCTGGCACACGTGTCAAAAAGAACGTTCGGGTGCAGGCGGTGCAACTCATCGAGATATTGAAGGAAGCCTTCCACATACCGGATTTCCGTGATCCCTTCCCGATCCGGCGTATCGTGATCCCGCCAAAATTCGAGCGGCGCGATATTGAAGTCCGTCCTATAAACGTCGATACCTTGCTGGGTGATGAGCCGGCTCATATAGCTAACCAGCCATTGGACTGCCGCTGGGTTTCCCAGGTTAAGCAGCGCTTGGCCGTGCTTTTCTTCCTCCGGAGTCCTCAGCAGCCAGTCAGGATGTTCATTCCATAGCCAGGTTCCCCGGGTAACCCGTTCCGGTTCCACCCACACAATGGTCTTCATGCCTCTCGCGTGGGCGTAATCGCTGACCGCCCGAAGGCCGTTGGGAAATCGCTTCTTGTCAACCTGCCACGTGCCCGTGTTGACCCAGCTCCCGTTGTTCACATACCAGCCGGCGTCCATCCACCAATAGTCGGGTTTGATCTTCTCTTCCAGGTAACGATCAATGAAGAGCTCCTCAATTTGCTGAGTGGCGTGAGTCATTTCGTCGGTCCAAAGGGAAGTCCCCGCCGCCACGCGGGGACCGAGGGGTTTTCCTCCCGGACGCGGCACATTGTGCGCCAGCATCCACCGACGCCAGATGTTCTGCGCGCGAATCCATCCGCCTTGATAAAATTGCAGCGCGACTAAGGGCGTTCGGACTTCTTCTCCCGGATGCAGAACGAAATGAGTCAGCTCTTGGCCGGCGCGAATCTCAAGCCCTCGTCCTTGCTCCCGCGTAAATCGCGCCGCCCATTGCCCAGGCCATCCCAGCGCCACGATTACTCCATGCTCCGGCCATTGAATATTGAAATAGCAAAGGTTGCCATCCGTGGGACGTCCGCCCGCGCTGGCCAAGGTTATCTCCGCTTTCGGTCCAAGAATGGTTTTTATGGGCGCGTAGTCCGTGGAAGTTGCATAGCTGCCTTGGAAATGGTGAAGGAGAAACTCTCCGCCACTGCTGCGCTTGAAGCGCGTATCCAAGGCTTGGATGTCCTGCAAAATCGGTGTGTCCTCGGTTCCGGCATTCTTGAAGTAGAGCGTCCATTCCACTGTCGGAAAATCGTGATAGGCGACGCCGACGCACCGAACCACCAAGCCGGTTTTGCGGTCAGTATAGGTCAGGTCATACTCGGTCCGCTGCGCATCAAGCGGTTGACTGCTGCGATGCAGTTCCCATGTCCTAAGAAACTCAGCGGACGGTTTCCCCCCGTAAGTGAAAGCAAAAGGCGGCGACGTGGAAAAGGATCGGTTCAATGGCGCAATGGGAAGATCGCCCAGCCATAGGGTGTGTCCATTTTCCAGAGTCACTCGCGCGTTAGCCCATACGGCCTCGCCGCACCAGTCTGCCTCTTTCGGGTTACCATCTTCGAGCACAAACTCCTGTGCGCCGCCCAGATCAACGTTTACGGGAATTCCGGAAGTGAATACCTTGATCTCAGGGCTTTGGTACTTCCGCTGCCCAGCGACCATAACCTCAAACACCTGTCGAGCGTTCGTGTATCCGCAAGCGTCATAGTGACCGTCCAAGCCCACAACGGCCTGAAGTGATTTTCCCCGGCTGGCCAGGTGGACTGTTACCTTGCTAAGGCCATCCACATACAAGCCGCGATGGTACGTGGTCTTGAAGATTTGGAGCGGGCTTCCGTCGCGCTCGTTTCGCTCCAGCCGCCCGCGCCCACCTAGCACAACCAAATATGATTCTGGAGGTGCTTCCTGAACCTGGCCCTCAAACTTCGCCGCCACCCAACGTGATGCCTCGGCCATCTCCGTGGAAGAGACCGAAACCGCAAACGCTGAGTGTGCCGCAGCAAGAAGAAGCACCATTACGAACGAATGCAAAATATAGTGATGACTGATGCTGTAGCGCCGGTCTGCGACCGGCGTTTTTCGCCGCTCATAGAGCGGCGCTACAGAAATGACGCCACTATATTTTGCAATCCTCACCAGGAACACGGACTTTACGGCACAAACCAATTTTTTCACGGTGTCGTCCCCTCTAATCGGAGTAACCAATCGCTTTCAGTTGGCGGTCGAAACCTGCAGGAACCCGCGCCAGCGGATGTTCAAACCGCCTTACGCAATTACCGCGGTTGTCATGTCATAGTGACAACGTTTTCTGTAGCGGCGCTCTCTGAGCGCCGAATTACCGGCGGCGAGACGCCGCCGCTACAGCATTGTGAGTCACAATGATATGAAACCCCGATAGTAGGGTATACCAATGGAGGCCCCGCCGCTCGATGGTTGTCTAAAGCTAGGAGATGCGGGAAGGCATTGCGGCATCAGGCGCTGCGGTAGAGCTTGGTCATCACGAACTCGCGATGGCCGAGCGTCTCCGTCGCTGTGAGCCGGCCATTGCACGTGCGCACCATTAGTTCAAGGAGCTTTTGGCCGGCCTGCTCCGGCGTCATCTCACCGGGAAGAATTTTTGACACGTCCAGGTCAATATGCTCGCTCATCGTCGAACAGGTGAGGGGATTGGCCGACAGCTTAATGACAGGCAGGATGGGGTTGCCGCAGATGTTGCCTTGACCGGTGGGAAACAGATGCAGCACGGCGCCGGAGGCAGCCCATAGCGTGAGAGCCTCGGCAGCGGCCGAAGAAGTATCCATGTACCACAAACCAGGGCCGCAAGGCGCCTCGGCAGGCTTGAGCACGCCGACGAATCGCGCGCGTTGCCCGATCTTTTGAATGTTCCCGAATGCCTTCTCTTCAATAGTGGTCAGCCCGCCGCGGATGTTGCCCTTGGTCGGCTGCGATTCGGAAAGGTCGTTGGTCTTATTCGCGTTGATGAAATCGTTGTACTCGTTCCAAACCCGCATGAAAGCTTCGGCCACCTCGGGCGTTGCTGCCCTCTGCTTCACGAGATGCTCGCCGCCAGTCAGTTCCGAAGTTTCACCGAACGAGGTCGTCGCGCCCATTTCCACCAGCCGGTCAAAGACCACGCCGACGGTGGGGCAGGAGGCCAAGCCGGTGGTGGTGTCAGATTCTCCGCACTTCGTCGAAATGTAGAGTTCCCGCATCGAGCAGTCTTCCCGCGTGAGCTCGGAGGCCCATTGCATAAACTCCTGCGCCTTGCGGGCGCCTTCGGAAATGGTGCGCAGGTCGCCTTTGCGCTCGATCGAAAAGCCCGCAACCGGTTTGCCCGTCGCCGCGATCCCGGCCACCACTTTCTCGGTCCATCCCGGCTCGATGCCGATGACGACTGCGGCTGCGACGTTTGGGTTCGAGCCGGTGCCGATCAGGGTACGGAAAAACAGCTCCAGGTCCTCACCGAACTGAAGCCTTCCGTAAGCGTGCGGAAGAGGTAGCGCTCCAGGAATGATACGCCCCACCGCCTCAGCGGCAGCGTTCGAGATGTCATCCACGGGCAGTATTATGACGTGGTTGCGGATTCCGACCTTCCCGTTCTTCCTCCGGTATCCCATCAAACGCGGGCTCTCCATATTGCTACCACCTCTTTGTCTTCAGATTGTGTACGTGAACGTGTTCGCCTTGGCGGATGGCGGCCACCACCTTGCCAATGTCTTCACCGTACTTGACTACGGTGTCGCCGACGGCGAAATCCCGCAAGGCAACCTTGTGCCCCAGCGGAATCGCTTGCCGGGTTAGGATCTCCGCGACCGCTCCGCCGCTGAGGAGTTCGCCCTTGGCCGTCTGGCCGGGCTGGATGTCCGCCACCGCAACGCCGACGTTGTCGCGCCGGTCATGGACGACAAAATCTCGCATTCAAGCCTCCCAGTGAGAATGTAGAATACAATATACCAAAATGCCGAGTTGCCAAAGAAGTAATTTTTCGGCGGCTGACGCGCGCCGTTCGACGCAGCTCGCAAAGGAAAAGGAAACGACCGGCGATGAAAGCAAATGCTCTCGTAGCTCACGGCGGCGGTCCGACGACAGCTCTGAACGCGACGCTCGCGGGAGTGATCGAGGAAGCACAAGCTGGCAGAATTGGCCGCCTCTGGGCTCCGCTCGGTGGCCTGGCGGGCATCTTGCGCGGCGACGTCATTGACCTGCTGTCCGTTCCGCCCACAAAGCTCGGCAAGCTCGCCCGGCAGAGCGGCTCCGCCATTGGAAGCTATCGAGGAAAGATCGGGGATGGCGAACTCGACCGGATCATTCAGTTCTGCCGTGCTCGTGAAATCCGTTATTTCTTCTATACGGGCGGCAATGGCTCAATGGGCACTGCCGCTCGCCTGTCTCGCGCCGCTCGGAAGAGCGCGTACGAGCTGGCATCATGCTGCATCCCAAAGACCATCGACAACGACATTTGCGAGACCGATCATTGCCCCGGCTTTGGCAGCGCTGCGCGCTTCGTGGCCGTCGCAGTCCGCGAGATCGGGTTAGACCAGCGCGCCCTCCCAACTCCCGTATCAATCGTTGAGGTAATGGGCCGCAACACCGGCTGGCTCGCCGCGGCCTCCATTTTAGCCCGGCAAAAACCTGACTGGCCGCCCCACTTCGTCTACGTTCCCGAAACCCCCTTCAATCCCGGCGAGTTCCTCGGACGCGTCGACCGGCTTCTCCGCACACAGGGTTGGGTGGTTGGGGTGGTAGCGGAAGGCTTGCGGGACGCTTCCGGCCGGATGATCGCAGGCACCAGAGGCAGCAGCCGCGACGCGAAGGGACGGCCTCTGCCCGGCGATGTTGCCGCCTACCTTGCGCGGCTGGTCAGCAAAAAGCTCAAGGTTCGGGCGCGCAGCGAAAAACCGGGAATCCTTTGCCGGGCTTTTAGCCTCTGCCAGTCACCCGTGGATGCGGCTGAAGCTTGTGCCGCCGGGCGCTTTGCGGTGCGCTCCGCGTTGAATGGGAAGCGGGAAGTGATGGTCTCCCTCCAGAGATCGGGATCGAAGCGCTACTCTTGCTCCCTCGCGCTTGTTCCGCTCAGCCGGGTGGCAGACAGGGAACGAGCGTTGCCTGCGGAATACATCGGCGATCCCGGGGATATTCAAGATTCCTACCGGCCTTACGTGGCTCCCCTGATCGGCCCTGCCATGGACCTTCCCGTTTATCTCTCGTGAAACTCAGCGGCTTTTCGCTCGTCCGCTGGGCTCAACGATTGTACTTCGGCGTGATGCCACGCAGAAGCTTCCAGACGGCGTCGCACAGGGCTATCAGCTTCTCATCCAGCGGGTCACCTTCACAGGCGCGTAGGTTCTCCTCGAGTTGCTCGAACCGCGAAGCTCCGAGGATTATCGAATCCACGTGCGGTTGCGCGAGGAGCCATTCGAACGAAAGCTCAACCAGGGTCTTGTCGCCTTCGCGCGCGGCGGCTTCCAATGCCTCGACGGCGGCAAAGCAATCCTCGTGCCAGTAGCGATCCAGGTACATGCGGTTGTTGAAAAACCGCCCGCCGGCGCTTGGATCTCTTGTCCTAGCGTATTTGCCAGTCAGCAGGCCGCCAGCCAGCGGATTGTAGGGCACAATCGCTACGCCGAAACGCTTACAAAAAGGAATGTATTCGTCTTCGATGCCGCGGGCGAGCAGGTTGTACATCGGCTGTGACACGTGCGGCGGCTGAAAACACTGCGCGCGGCAAAGGCAGTGAATTTCCGCCACCTGCCAGGCGGCGTAATTCGATACCGCCGGAAAGCGTACTTTTCCTGCGCGCACAAGTTCATCCATGGCGGCGAGAGTCTCTTCGACGGGCGTGCCGTCATCCGGCTGATGGAGGTAATAAAGGTCCACGTAATCCGTACCAAGGCGCTTGAGGCTCGCGTCGATGGCCTTGCGAATAGCGGCGCGGGACAAGCCGCTTTCGTCAGCAGCCTCACCCATCTTCCCGCGCACCTTGGTGGCGAGGATCGCTTCGCCGCGCCGATCCGCCAGGGCCTTGCCCAGCAACTCTTCCGCCACGCCATGGTTATAGACGTTGGCCGTGTCGAAGAAATTGATTCCCGCGTCAAGCGCGCGAGCCACCATCCGGCGCGCCTCGGCTTCGTTAGTTTGAGAGCCAAACGTCATGGTCCCTAAACAGAGGCGCGAGACTTTGAGCTCGACGTGCGGCAGTTTGCGATATTCCATGTTCACCCTCCGGCTACCCGACGCGAGCATTCGCGGTAAGCGTTCGGTTTGGATTCACCATCAGCCAGGCCACCGCACCCAAAGCGCACAGGGCAGCGGCAATCAGAAACGAAACCGTCCATCCCAGGTGAGCGGCGATCACGGGCGTCAGAGTGGCTGTAATGGCGCTGCCAAACTGCGCCCCCATGTTGATCAGGCCGGAGAGCGATCCGGCTGAAGCGCCACCCAGGTCTGCCGCCAGCGCCCAATAAGAACTCTGGGCGATGTAAAGCGCCCCCGCGCCGCCAGCCAGGATGAGGCTGGCTGTGACGGCGCTGTGAGCAATTGAACCGAAAGCCAGAAACAACGTGCAGCCCCCAAGCCCGCCAGCCGCCACGCCGCAACGGCCGGCGTACCGACCCCAGCGCTTGCTCACATGGTCGCTCAGGAGGCCACCGAGCGCAGAGCAGGACGACATGGCGATAAACGGCAGCATGGTGTAAAAGGCGCCCGACTTCAGGTTCAGACCTCGCACCGTTGTCAGGTAGATGAAAAACCAGGTGAAGAAAATATACGCAGCGTACCCGTAACAAAAATAACTGAACGTGATGCTCCAAACGTCCCTGCTCGAAAACAGCACAGACCACGGCAGTCTGCTCGTTTCGCTTTGGCCTTTGTCCGCAATCCCGGCTTCGATGAACTTGCGCTCGCTCGCGCTTACCCAAGGATGATTCCGGGGCGCGTCGCGCGCTAGCCAATACCAGGCGACAGAGGAAACGACGCCTGCAAGCGCGCAGACTTGAAAAGACACGCGCCAGCCATATCGCGCCATAACGGCAGCGACAAGCGGCGGGGCGAAAGCAGCACCCGCGCCGACGCCAGCAAAGATGACGCCGTTCGCCGCGCCCCGCTCGGCACGCGGGATCCAGGCGGCAAGCCATCGGTTGGAGCTGGGGTACATCACCGATTCGCCCACGCCCAGAGAAAACCGCACGAGCCAGAGAACCAATAGCGCTTCCCCGATTCCCGCCGGCACCGATCCCGTGAAGGCGGTAAAAGCCGTCCACCACAACGCGCCCAGCGCCAGAATTCTTCGCGGCCCAAAGCGGTCCGCCATCCAGCCGCCGGGGATCTGGAAAAGTGCGTAGCCGATCGCGAATGCGCTGAAGACTGCTCCCAGCTCGGGATTCGTCAGGTGAAAGTCCCGCTCAATAGAGCGGCCGGCGATCGAAATGTTGACTCGATCGAGATAACTGACCGCTCCCATGCCGGAGATCCACAAGACGAGCAACCAGCGAACGCGAGTCGGTTCCGAATGGTCCATAGTCATCCGCGCGACGCCGGCGGTCCGCGGCAAGGAACACAAAATGTATCCGAACGTCTTTCCGTCCGTCAACTACGGAATGACTTGCCTCCGCCTGAGAATTGAGGAATAGTAAGGGACTTCAGGCACGCGAGCCCAGCGGTAGCGATCTGGAAGTTCGCGAGTCGGTGAAGGCATTCAGGATTCCAAGGAGGGTCTGGCGACCATGGCAAATGACGGAGAAAAGATGGACCGGAGGAAATTTCTGAGCGCGGTTTCGGCGGCGGGGTTCATGATCGTAAAACCGCAACTTGTGCGTGGGACGCAGGCCAATTCGGCAATCCGCGTGGGCCTGCTGGGCTGCGGCGGACGCGGAACGGCGGATGCAACCGACCTCGTGAACACGGGACAGGCGCGCGTTGTGGCGCTCGCCGACCTCTTCCAGGATCAGCTTGAGAAAGCTAAAGCGCACTTTGACGAACTCCTGCACTCCAAGGGCTACTCCTCCATCGACTCCAAGCTCATTTTTCGTGGGCCGGAAGCCTACCAGCAGATCGCGAATTCGAAGGAGGTGGACGCGTTGGTCGTCACCACGCCGCCCTACTTTCACCCGCAGCACCTGGAAGCGGTTGTGCTCGCGGGAAAACACGTCTATTGTGAGAAACCCGTGGCGGTGGACGTTCATGGCACAAACCGGGTCCTCGAAGCCGGCCGCCGGGCCGAAGGCCGGTTGAGCCTTGAAGTGGGCTTTCAGCTTCGCAACGCGCCGCCTTACGTCGAGCAGGTGAAACGCATCCATGCCGGGGCGCTGGGAATGATCGCCTCCGGCGCGGGTCACTATTATTCAGGCTTCATCGAGCGGCCTGCCTGGCCCGGTGTTTCGCCCGACGAGTGGATGATCCGCAACTGGATTTATTATCGCGTCCTGTCAGGAGATATCATTGTCGAGCAGAACATCCACGTCATCGACATGTGCAACTGGATCCTGGGAGGCCATCCGCTGCGCGCAGCGGCCACCGGCGGCCGGCAGACTCGCACCGACCCTGGCAACGTCTATGGCCAGTACAATGTCGTGTTTTACTATCCGAACGGCGTCAGCATGAACTTTGGATCGACTCAGTTTGACAAAGGGTGGTGGGACGTGGGTTGGCGATTCTTCGGCAGCAAGGGCGTCTCCGAGACTCACTACACCGGACCGGTGGCTATTTACGGCGAGCAACCATGGAAATGGCGCAGCGAGACTCCGGCGCAGACAGGGAATGGGAAGTTTTCTGTTACCGGCGCTTTTACCGACAACCTGGCGCAGGCCGACCCGGAAAAGAAAAAATCTTTCATCGAGAGCATCACGAGCGGCAAGTTTCACAACCAGGCGGCGCAGGGTGTGGAGTCGGCGCTTAGCGCCATGCTGGCGCGCAAGGCGGCTTACACCGGCGAAGAAGTGACGTGGGAGGGGCTGGTGACCACGGATGAGCAGTGGGATGATGGGATCGATCTCAGCCAATTCGCCTGATCGGCTGTTCGAACAAGAAGGGATTTGCACATGAGCGGTCCAACGTCACGCCGTGAATTTTTAAAGAGCGCGGCGGCAAGCGCAGCGCTCGCCCGGGCTTCAGCCGGCGCGGCCAGGCCCGCCAACGAGCCGCTTCCTGTGAAGAAGGGCGTTCTTCTTGACATGTTGCCCGTGCATTTGAGTTACCCAGACCGGTTCAAGCTGGCCCGCGACGCGGGATTTCAGGTGGTGCAGGCGCCCACGACGCCGGTTCCGCACGCGGCTGAGGCAATCAAGTCAGCGGCCGTCGGCGCCGGGATCATCATCGACTCGGTGGTTAACACGGATCATTGGAAGTATCCCCTCTCATCCGCAGATCCGACCGTGGTCGATAAGAGCCTCGCAGGGATGAGAACCTCGCTGCATAATGCGCACTTTTGGGGAGCGGAGGCCGTGCTTTTGGTGCCGGGCGTGGTTAACGCGCAAACGAGCTACCGGGAAGCCTGGACGCGCTCGCAGCGGCATATTCGCAAGCTGATTCCGATGGCCGAGCGCTTGAGAGTCGTCATTGCGCTCGAAGAGGTGTGGAACAAGTTCTTGCTTAGCCCGCTCGAGTTCGCGCGTTACGTTGATGAATTTCAGAGTCCGTGGGTGAGGGCGTGGTTCGATGTGGGCAACGTGGTGCTTTACGGTTACCCGCAGGATTGGATCCACACGCTCGGAAAGCGGATCGCCAAGGTTCACCTGAAGGACTTCAAGTTAACCGGGAACTGTTATGCGTGGGTGAACCTAGGAGATGGGGACGTGATGTGGCCGGCCGTGCGCAACGCATTTTTAGCGACCGGCTATGCTAACTCGGTGATCTGCGAGCTTAACCCCGGCAACGAAGCTTACCTTCGCGACCTCAGTCGCCGCATCGACCGGCTGCTGATTCGGGCCTAACGCACGGGTGTTTCACCGGCTTTGCGATTCAACAGCCGAGAGGACAGATCGAGAAGGATGCGGAGAAGTGTCTGTGCTGCAAAGATAAATCGGCAGGAGTCATAGTTTGCAAAGACGGGAGTTCATCAAGGGTTCTGCTCTGTCAGGAAGCGTGCTGCTGGTCGGAGGGCGTAGCTCGAAAAGCCAGCCAACGATAGCGTTCGGCACGCCGGCAAAACCTTTACCTAACTCCGCGGCCCAGGCGCTACCCGATCTCGCTCCAGCGCACTGGCTCTGGTATCCCTCAGCCCGAACACTTCAAAATACTTTCTTGTTATTTCGCCGCCAGATTGAGCTTCGGGGCAAGCCGCGCGTCGCCCGCGGCTGGATCACGGCCGACAGCCGCTACCTGCTCGAAGTAAATGGCCAGCGAATCCAGTGGGGACCATCTCCCTGCGATCCTCGCTGGCTAGAAGCCGACCCCGTGGACTTGACTGAGGCCCTAGCTGCAGGCGTGAATGTGATAGGTGCCCAGGTCCTTTTTTACGGGCAAGGCGACGGAACGTGGCCGATGGGCAAGCCCGGATTTTTGTTCTGGCTGGAGATCGAGAACAAGGATGGAAGCAAGCAAACGTTGGTTTCCGACGAGGCCTGGCGGGTGTTCCTGGCGAAAGCCTGGCCGCCCGGCCATTACAAGCGTTGGTATGTCCGCTCGCTGCAAGAGAACTTCGACGCGCGGCTTTTTCCATATGGCTGGACGACAACGCCGTTTACGTCTGACAATAACTGGCTGCAACCTCTATTGTTGGAATGCCCTGCTAATAAACCGCCCATCTGTTCGACCTTTAACGACTATCTGCTTCAGACCGAAGCCGGGCCTTCGCTGGCGGCCGCCGAGCTACGTCCGCGAAGTATTCCCCGCATGAAGGAGTACAAAGTGCCGGTCTCCGGCTTGGCGGAATCGTTGTGGATTGAGTGGCTGCGCCCCATCGAAGAGTACTTTGAGTTCGTCCCTCCTGACGCGTTTCGAGCCATCCGGGTGCCGGCGGCGAAGGAGATCGCTCCGGGTCAATGGGTGGTGAATCTGGATGGCCGGCGGGCTGCCGCTCTCACGTATGAGTTCAAGGAAGAGATGGTTGGCTGGCCCTATTTCTCCATCGAGGCTCCCGCAGGAACCGTCATCGAATTAATGGTCCAGGAGGCTCATCAAGTCGGGGGACCTGCTTTGCTCAACACCCATTGGGATAGCTGGACGCGGTTTGTCTGCCGGGAGGGAGTGAATCGGTTCGAAGAATTTGACTTCGAAGCTTGCCGCTGGGTTCAACTTCACATCCACGGGAACGCGGGGCGGGTGGTAGTGCGCGATGTGGGTTTACGCCGGAGAATTTTCCCCTGGCCGCATCCAGCGCAAATTCGCTACCAGGAACCCGCGCTGCAAAGGCTGATGGAGGCAAGCGTCAACACACTTAATAACTCGGCTCTTGAAACGGTCATGGACGGAGTTGCGCGGGAGCGGCAGCAGTACAGTGGGGACGGAGCTCATCAACTGCACGGCGTCTACTTGGCTTTCGGGGAAACCCGCCTCCCTGCACGGTTCGTGACTACCTTTAGCCAGGGAATGACGTTGGACGGCTATTTCCTCGATTGCTGGCCAGCCTATGACCGCCTCGCCCGCTTGCCGGAACGCGAACTCCATCTGACGAAGTGGGGTCCGGTTCTCGACCACGGCGTGCAGTTCAATTTCGATTGCTTTTACTACCATCTTTACACCGGCGACCTCGAGACTCTGCGTGAACCGTATCGGCGCCTGCTGCGTTTTGCGCGATATTTGTCCACAATCGTAGGGCGGGACGGGCTGGTGCCGGTCGAGCACCTCGGCATTCCCTCCGTCTATATCGATTGGATCCGCCCGGGCGATTACGAACGCCAACGTCATAAACAGTGCGCGTTCAATCTCTATACGGCGGCGATGCTCCAGCATGCGCTCGCGCCGCTTTGCGAAGCGATGGGTGACGACGCATGCGCTCAATCCGCGAGGAGACTTGGGCAGAGAATCGAGGCGGCCACGGTCGCGCACTTTTGGGATCCGCAACGAAGGCTGTTTGTCATCAACCGGCCGTGGCTTGAAGAAGAGAAGCACGTCCGGCTCTGCGACCGCTCTCTTGCCAACTCCATTCTCTTCGATCAATGTCCGCAAGGAGACACCGCCGCGGGGCTCCGCGCCCTTGCCGGTTGCCCGCCGGAAATGGGCCTTTCTTATCCTGCCAATCAATGCTGGCGTTTGTGGGCCCTAGCGAAAGGCGGGCGCGCTGATGTGGTGGTGAAGGACTTCCGCGAATGCTGGGCGACCTTGCCGTCGGTCCGGCTCAATAACACGTTGCAAGAATTTTGGAATCTCAGACCGGACTCTACGGACGGGGATTGGAGCCATTGCGGTGTGGTGCCGCTTTACGTGTCATATATGAGCCTGGCGGGGATTCGTCCGCTCAAGCCGGGCTTTGCACGGTGCGAGATCCGTCCACAGCTCGCAGACCTCGAGCTGCTCGAACTGACTGCGTTCACGGTCAAAGGACCGCTGTGTTTTCGGTGTAGCGGAAGGCTCGGAAATCGCGAATTGACGATCTCGCTGCCGAAAAACTGTGCCGGCGAGCTCGTGGTCCCCCAATCGGAAACGCTCAATCTGGAACCCGCCTCGAGCTCCGGTCGCGGTGGACTGCGACGTTACAAGCTCCGCAAATCAACGACAGTGCGCCTACGGTACGTTTGATGGTTTTGGAAGTCATACAGAAAATGGCACGGTTTCTTTTATGGTGTGGGAACTTTTTGCCAGATGCCGCTTCTTGCGGAGTCCAAGACTGCGTCGGTAACGTAATCCGTAGCCAGCCCATCGCGAAAACTCGGCCCAGGGATGCTTCCTTCAGCCAATCCGCACAGGAAATCTGCGACCTGATGAACAAACGTGTGTTCGTACCCGATTTGCAATCCAGGCACCCACCAGTGCTTCATATAAGGATGGTCGCTGTCGGTAACATGGATCGAGCGCCATCCACGAAGTTTGCTTTCGTCCCGGTGGTCGAAATATTGCAATCGGTGAAGGTCATGAAGGTCCCAAATGATCGAAGCTTCCTCGCCGTTGATTTCGAAAGTGTATAGAGCCTTGTGTCCGCGCGCATAACGAGTCGCTTCGAAATTGCCCAGCGAACCGTTTACGAAGCGTGCCAGAAAAGCTGTCGCATCGTCAATCCCGACCTTTCGCACTTCACCGGTGAGGCTATGTCGACGTTCCTTGATGAATGTATCGCTGACGGCGATAACAGAGTCAAAAGAGCCGTTCAACCAGAGGGCCGTATCGACGCAATGAGCCAGAAGGTCACCGGCGACGCCATTTCCAGCTACCTGAACTTCGAGCCGCCACAGAGCCTCGCCTCCTTGAGGCAGGTCTTTGGAGATAGTCCAATCCTGAAGAAATTTGGCGCGGTAGTGGAAGATGCGCCCAAGCCGCCCCTCGCTGATAAGTTCTTTGGCGAGGGCGACTGCGGGCACGCGACGATAGTTGTACCAGACCATATTGGGTACGCCCGCCTTCTCGACAGCCTCCACGATGGCCTTTGACTCGGCAGCGTTTCGACCCAGTGGCTTTTCGCACAGGACCGCTTTCCCCGACTGAGCGGCTGCAATGGCTATCTCGGCGTGCGTGTCGTTGGGGCTCGCAACGTCGACAACATTGATATCTCTTCGCTCGACAAGTTTCCGCCAATCCGTCTCGGCGGACTCGTAGCCCCAGGTTTGTTGGAAGGCCTCGACTCGCCGGCGATTCCGCCCGCAAACGGCTTTGAGCACGGGCTCGTAAGGTACATCGAAAAAGTTGGCTGCCTTGCGGTAGGCATTCGAGTGGGCTCTTCCCATGAAGCCGTGTCCGACGAGGCCGATATTCAATCGTGCTTTGCTCATCTCACTCTTGATGTGCCGGGGACTCTCAGTGACGATTCAAGACCAGCCGTGCGCTTCGCGGACGGCGATCATCGTGGCGAGAATATCGTTCCAGGTCTTTGGATCCGTCATCACGCGGTTGGGAAACATACAACCATCCCAGCAGATATGCTGGAAGGCGCGCGTCAGCTCTCCTCGATCGTTTCTCATCCAGTAGCCTGAATTGCGAACAATGTTGAGTTTGCCATTAGGATCATTCGGAAGGCAGTGGTGCCCCGTCTTATCGTGCGATCCGGCCCCTTTTACCGTTCCATCGTTCTGCGCGATATGGAGGTCGATGGTCCACGGTCGGAGAGAAGTGGTTAGCGCGCGTAAAGCCTCTTCGAGTTGGCTGGACTGGCTCCAATCAAATCGTTCCGGCAGGAGCCGGTCCTCGGGCGCGTTGTAACCCAGAGTGAAGAGGAGCGTGTGGGCCAAGTCAGCCTGGAAGCCAAGAGTCTGGGGGCGATCCACGAGCTCAAGGAGCTGTAACACATGTCTCCAACTGTGCATGCCGCCCCAACAAATCTCACCTTCGGCGGCCAGTCTCTCCCCGTCCGCCTCAGCAAGATCGCACGCTTCGAGGAATGTTTTCGCGATGCGCTTGGTGTTTACATCTGGATTCCTCGCCCATTTCGAAACGCTAGTTGCAGAATCAATCCGAACGACCCCGTAGCACCTGATTGCCATGTCACGCAGCTTGCGCCCGATACGACAAGCCTTTCGGACTTGTTGAAGAAACCGCTTTCGTTCCTCTTCGGTCCCCATTGCGGAGCCTCCACCCGTGGGTTCCCACACGGGAGCCACAAGCGAGCCTATAACCAGGTGGTAGGAAGCAATCTTGTCGGAGAGCCGTTTCAGATCATCATCGTTGGAGTCGATGTCGACGTGCGGACTCGACAAGAATAAATCGACTCCATCAAATCTAGTCCCATCGACCACCGCATTGGCGGTAAGATCCAACATGGTATCGAGGTCGATGCAGGGTTCAGAACCCGTTCCCTTGCCGACAACTCCCGGCCACATCGCGTTGTGGAGAGCGGGTTGATTCTGCCGGGACTGACTGCTCATAACGTGCTCTTGCCTTCCCAGCCCGGTAGCTCGTCCGCAAATTGCGCGCGTGTCTCCCGTGGCCGCATGAAATTAATAAGTTATGATACCAGCGGTGGTTGCCACTTGGCACGTCAAGTAGGGATTCGAAATTACTCCAGGGTAGTCGCCGTTGTGTTAGATTATGAGGCCGCCCACGAATCGGCGAACGTCTTCGCGACCGTGACTTCGGTCAGCTATGGAACCGCGAGCGTCGCTGAGTCATCTTGGCATCGATCGGAAGAATTCATGATCTTGACGCCCAGGGTTACTTTGAGCCGACGTAAAATGGTGGGAGTAATCACGTCTACGTGCACGATAACCGAGCCAGAAGGTCTCTTAAGGAGCATGCGATGAAAACAGAAGATTTTAGGAAGGAATCTGTGAACATCGGCCGTCCCTTTTTCGCCCAGCAGAAGAGCAGGAAGATTTTCGTGCAAGCCACAATGTGGGCGGTGCTCCTGCTTGGATTGTTACCAGCTCAAGTCTGTACGCTGGCCGGCCAGGCTCCGGGAGGCAGTGGACTTACTGCCCGTGTTGATCCTTTTATTGGTACGGGACAAGGACCTGGCAGCAGCGAAAATCTGTTTCCTGGAGCCGTGATGCCTTTTGGCATGGTGCAACTGAGCCCGGATACCGAAGATCATGGATACGGTTACCACTACTATCAGCGCGACATTCAAGGATTCAGCATGACGCACATGAGCGGCCCGGGCTGTCCGAACGAGGGGGATGTGTTCTTTACCGCCACAACCGGGCCGGTTCTGACCCAGACGAGCGATTTTGCATCGCCATACTCCCACCAACACGAATCGGCCTCTCCGGGATATTACCAAGTGCTCCTGTCGCGCTGGAAAATTGACGCCGAACTCACGGCAACAGACCGCACCGGCATCGCTCGATTTACCTTCCCGGCAGGTGAAACGTCCAACGTGCTTGTTCCGATAAGCCATACGCTCAATTACACGACGGCCGCGCAGGCGCGGGCGGCCGGGGACCGTGAAATCGAAGGATTTGTGGAAGACCGTGCCTTTTGCGGGAACCGCCAGACGTACAAGGTCTATTTCGCGATGATCTTCAACCATCCCTTTTCTTCTTTTGGCACCTGGCAGGGAACAGAATCCGGAGGGCCCGCACGAATCTCGGCTGGCAGCCGATCAGTATCGCAAACCCGGCACGGGCAATGGGTTGGTGCTTATGCACGATGGGCGGCTTCTCGCCACCCGCAAAGCATCACGGTCAAGATTGGCATCTCGTATGTAGATCTTGCTGGAGCGGAAAACAACCTTAAAGTGGAGGCGGCCGGGAAGAATTTTGAAGAGGTTCGGCGTGACGCCGATACGGCGTGGAATAGGGCGCTCAGTGTGATTCAGGTATCAGGAGGCCAGGCGAGCGAACGCCGCGTGTTTTATACTGCGCTTTATCACAGCCTGATGATGCCAAGTATTTTCAGCGACGCCGACGGACGGTATCTTGGCTTCGATGGCAAGATTCACCATGTGGCTCCGGGCCATTTGATTTATTGCAATTATTCCGGCTGGGATATCTATCGAAGCGAGATGCCGCTTCTGGCTCTGATTGAGCCGAAGCGTATGGAAGACATGGCGCAATCAGTTGTGCTGATGTACGAGCAGGGCGGATGGATTGGCCGCTGGCCGCAAATCAACCTGTACACCAACGTCATGGCGGGAAGCCCGCTCACCACGATATTGTGCATGGCCTGGCTGGATGGACTGCATGGGTTTGACATAAAAACAGCATGGAAAGGAATGTTCGAGGATGCCACTGAAGCTCCGCCGTCCGGCCACCCCTACGCGGGCGAGGAGGGAATCAAGTGGATCAACAAGCTCCATTATGTTCCGAATGACAAAGTGAGCTACGGCTCCGTCTCGCAGATTCAGGAAGATTGTATTGCTTACGCTTCACTCTATCGTCTGGCTCTGGCTTTGGGCAAAACCCAGGACGCGAAAATGCTTTACGGTCGCGCGCTTTACTATCGCAACGTCTTTGACCGCCAGGACCACTTCTTCCATCCGCGCAATTCCGATGGAAAGTGGATGCCCAATTTCAATCCGGCTCGGGAGCAGCACGGGGGAGGAGTCTTCCGCGAGGTGCGAGAGTTGAAGCGTAACCGGCGGAGGGAGATTTTTGAGGCGTTCCACCACATGCGGGGGATGTCCGTGGCTCAGCGCCAGCAGTTCCTGCAAAGTTCCCAGGTTCAGAAGACCTTCACGCCGCATGAGCGGGACATTTTACTGAAAGTGAGTCAGCTCATGATTCCCACCGGCTTTATCGAAGGTTCTGGCTGGCATTACCAGTGGCTGGCGCCGTCGGACCTGGCGTGGCTGATTCATGCCGTAAGCGCAGATCGCTTCAATCAGCGGCTGAACACGTTTTTCAACTACAAGAAGCCAGGGTGGTACGGCCAGTTCTATAACCCTTACAACGAGACCGACTTGGAAGCGCCGTTTGAGTTCAACTTCTCCGGCGCGCCTTGGGAAACGCAGCGCGCGGTTCGGCGAATCTTGAATGAGAACTACACCACTTCGCCCGACGGGATTCCGGGCAATGACGATTGCGGGGAAATGTCCTCATGGGCGGTGTTGACCATGATGGGAATTTATACCGTCGATCCGGCCAGTTTGGCCTACGAACTGACGAGCCCGGTTTTTAGCAAGATCGTGATCCGGCTGCGTCATCCGTATCCTGGGAAGGCGTTCACAATAGAAGCTTCGCCGACGACAAAACCCTACATCCATGACGTGCAGCTGAATGGACATGACCGCGCCCGGAATTGGATTCCGTTCAAGGACATCACTTCGGGAGGCAGATTGCAATTTGTGCTTGCTTCAACGCCAAATAGGTCGTGGGGTTCGAATGTGAAAGATAGCCCGCCCTCGCTTAGCGAGACAAATCCCTAGACCGTCCCCTCGACACCGCGCTAGAGCGCCGGTCGTGCGAGTCTTGCCGTAGCCTGTCAAGTACAAGTGCTCGAACTCATGCTTTTGCAGCAGACCCGCCTTCCGTGTGTTCGGGCGCCGCAAGCTCGCGCGGTGTCGCTTCGACGGGGCTAACTTCTTCGAGGTCGCCCGAGGCGGTGACGCCCAACTCCTTGAACCGCCTCGCCGAGGTCAGTACGCGGCTTTCGAGCGAACCCGTGGCCTTGTTGTACGCTTCCACTGCCCGCGCGAGCGCCGCGCCCGCGCTCGCGAAGTGGCCAAGGAATGTGCCAAGGCGTTCATAAAGTTCTCTTGCCCGGTCGCTGATCTCCCTCGCATTCTGCTCGGCGCTTTGCTGCCGCCAGCCATAGGCGACGGCTTTGAGTAAAGAAACAAAAGTGGTGGGAGTGGAGAGCACGACGTGCCTTTCCATCCCGTCTTCAATCAGGGCGCGGTCCTGCTCGAGCGCGGCGCTGAAAAATGACTCGCCGGGCAAAAAGAGCACCACGATCTCAGGCGCATCCTGGCCAAACTGCGCCCAATAGCTCTTCGACGCCAGTTGGTTCATGTGTTCGCGCACAAGCTGGCTGTGGCGGGCAAGGTCTTTGGCGCGCACCTCTTCGCTCGTGGCGGTGGCGGCGTCCAGAAAGGCTTGCATAGGCGCTTTGGCGTCCACGGCGATCCGCCGCCCGCCGGGAAGATTCACGATCATATCCGGGCGATAGCGCCCGGCGTCGGTCGAAAGTGTTTCCTGCTCGATGAAGTCACAATGCTCAGCCATGCCCGCAAGCTCGGCTGCGCGGCGCAGCGTCATCTCGCCCCAGCGCCCGCGGACCTGTGGCCCGCCCTTCAGCGCGTTCGCGAGCACCCCGGTTTCTTTCTGAAGCTGCTGGTTGACGCTTGAGAGTTGATTGAGTTGCTCCTTCAGACCGCCGTAAGCGGCTTGTCGCGCCCTTTCCATCTCAAAGATCTGCTTTTCGTACCGCTCCAGCGCATCCTTCAGTGGGGAGACGAGCGCGCCAATTTCCTTTTGCCGCGCTTCGAGATCGCCTCTCGCTGCGGTGTGCATAGTCTCGAAGGCACTCTTGGCGAGAGTCATGAACTGCTGGTCGTTGCTCTTCAGCGCCTCGGCGGCGAGCGCCTTGAAGGTTTCTTCGAGCTTGGCGCGTGCTTCGTCAAGAAGCCGCCGTTCGTTTTCAAGCTCCGCCTGGGCCTGCGCGTGCCGGGTTTCCGCCGCCACGCGCGCGATTTCTTCCTTCTTGAGTTGATCTCTCAATCTCGGGAGTTCCTGAAGCTGCGCTCGCAGCTCGTTCAGAGAGCTTTCCGCGCCTCGGGTTCTGCCTTCCGCTTCGATTCGAGCCACAGCAATCGTTCTTTCCGCGCGCGCCTTCGCCAAAAGCCACGCCACAGCAGCCCCCGCAATCAGGCCGGCCACAAGCGTCAGCCATGGATTCATATTGAACCTCCACTAGTTTGTCAGGCTGAAGCGAAGCTACACCTAGTCCTCGTGCGCCGGGCAAAGCGTTTGATAGGCGCACCAGCGGCAGATGAATCCAGGCTTCGGGGGAAATTGGCCGCCTCGGATCTCTGCCACCGCTTCGCGAATTTTGCGCTCGGCTTCCTCCAACTCCTCGGGCGTCCTCGCTGTCGGGACGCTCTCGTTGCTCGTCAAGTTGTAGAAACTCAGGCGAACCGGCTTCAACCCGAGCGCTCGCCTGGCCGCGAGCGCGTAAACCGAGAGCTGCAAGCTCTTGTCCGCGTCCTTTTGCGTGCGAGGCCGTCCCGTCTTGTAGTCGGTCACCTTAACGCACTGCTCTCCGGCCTCCCGAAGTTCGCGTAACTGGTCGATGCGTCCTTCAAGTTCGACGTCGCCTAGATCAAAGCGAAAAGTCACTTCCATCTGAATCTCGTTGCCGTCCATCGGTTCCTCGTTCCAGCGCTCGACAAAGGCGCGAAGCTGCTCAAGGCCCGCCTTGCGGTAAGTCTCCTCCTGGTAGGCATCGTCGAATCCCGCGCTTTTCCAGTGTTCCCTATAAAATTGCTCAATCTCGCTGAACTCAGGAAGCCCGGTGCGGCGAAGCTCGAAGTAATGGCGCACGCTTGCGTGCATCAGGTTGCCGAAAGTCAGTGCGGCTTGCGGTGCCGCCGGAATTTTCAGTACGTGCTGGAGCTTATATTTCAACGGGCAGTCGCGATAATCCTCGATGGCCGTCGCGCTCAGCCGGAGCTTTCCGTCAAGGGGCGCGGGACTGCCAGCCCAGTCAGCAAGCACGGCATGAAACGGTCCTGGGTTCTTAGACGCACCGAATAAACGGCCTTGGCCTACCGTCTCCGACAGCAAGACCTTAGCGGCCACGTGGCTCGGTGGGGAGTTGCTTGTCACGCCCCTCCCGCGCGTCGCGGAAGCTGCATCCGGAACTTCGATGATCTCGATGCTCCGCGCAGCGACGGCCGCATCTGCAAGCAGGTCGTCAACGAATGCCGACTGCTGGCGGGGCGTTTTCGCAAAGCCTGAGACGTAGAGGCGCTCTCGCGCCCGCGTGAGAGCAACGAAAAAGAGCCGCCGCTCTTCCTGGACGTGAATATTGGTCGGCGGCCGTGGTCCTTTACGCAGCTCGGCCGGAAACTCGATCACGGCTTTGCGGTCAGTCACCGGGAATCGCCGGGCCGCGACACCGATTACGAACACAATGGGAAATTCCAGGCCCTTGGCGGCGTGGACGGTCATCATTTGCACGGCGTCGGAGCGGCCGTTGCTTTCGGGTGCTTCGATTTTGCCTCCTGCCTCCACAAAGTAATCGAAGTATTCCACGAATTCAGCCAGACGCCGTGTCTCACTCTTTTCTTCCCAATCCGCC
This sequence comes from Acidobacteriota bacterium, assembly GCA_021817045.1. Classification (GTDB taxonomy): domain Bacteria; phylum Acidobacteriota; class Terriglobia; order UBA7540; family UBA7540; genus RH2-MAG17b. Next base: position 22,544 of record JAKAWG010000033.1, on the reverse strand, counting down.
GCAAACTTCCGAAAGCGCTCGAGGTATGCTAATTCGCGCGAGCCGGGCAGATAACGCCAGCCAAGCCGCTCAAGTAGAAGGTCAATGAGGGCGGTGACAGGAACACGCCTGGCCGTCTGGCCCAAGTCGCCGAGAACTTCTTCGAGCTCGCTCCAGCCTGTCTCCGCCAGGCTGCGGTGAAACCCGGCTGGCTGGTTTCTCTGCAAAACACCGTAAAGCGAGCAGCGGTCTTTCGCTGCCTCTGCGCGCACGGCCCGCGCGAATTCCTCCGGAAATTTCCAGCGCGGCGCAAGCAACGCCCGCGTGAGGCTGATGTTGTCATGAGGCGACGCGATCAGCTTGAGGTACGCGATTAGATCCCGCAACACGGTTACAGAGAGTATCGAAAGGCCACGGACGTCAAAGGGAATGCCGCGCCTGCGAAACTCTTCAACCAGCAGATCGCGGTTATGATGAGCGCGATAAAGAACGGCGACGCTGCCGTAGCTCGCGTCGCGACGGGCGAGCCGCTCGATCTCCTCCGCCACCCATACGGCCTCGCTGACAGCGTCATGGGACTTGAGCAGGCGAACCGGCACGCCTTCTTCGCACTGCGCGGCGAGGGGCGGCTTGGCAGCATAGCGGTCATTACGGCAGATCACCGTTCCGGCCGCACGCAGAATCCTCTTTGTAGACCGGTAGTTTCGATTCAGGTAGACGGTTGCGTGGCCTGGGAACGCCTGATGAAACATCTCGAAAGCGCCGTGCGACGCGCCGCGGAAGCGGTAAATCGCCTGATCGTCATCGCCCACGGCGGTGATGAAATAAGGCGGCGGAACGAGGAGCTTCAGCAGCTCCACCTGCGCGTAATTGGTGTCCTGAAACTCGTCCACCAGGACGGCGCGAAACTCGGCGCGGGCTTCGTCCAGCGCGGCCGGCCGGCTTCGCCACAGCGCCACCGTTTCGCTCACCAGACTCCCCAGACTCGACGCGCCGGCTTCATCAATCAAACGCCGGCTGTTGCTGAAAACGCGCTCCAGCTCCCGCTTCTTTAGGATCTCTTCCCATTCGAGTCTTTCTTCGGGCGACATCTTCTGGTGCGCCGGTATCCTCACGGGCGCACCACCCCTTAACCCCTTCTGTTCTAAAGGGGGGAATCCCGCCGTTGCGGGACGAGGTGGTTCGGAGATCGCCGCTCCAGCCAAACTCGGATAGCGTTCAAAGAACCGCTCCTCGCACACGCGGACGTAGCCCTCAAAATCTTCCGGCTCGATCAGTTCGTCCTGGCAGCGTGCAAAGAATTCGTTCAAGTCGTGCAGGAAGGCGCCCGGCTCGGCCAGCTTTTGATAGAACTCCAATCCCAGCTCGGCCATGCGCCGGCGCAGGAAAATCCATACGTCGACTTTATCGAGCAGACGATGGTCTACCCGCCGCCGCCGAAGGACGTGCAGGCAGAAGGCGTGAAATGTGGCGATGAAGGGCGGTTTCGCGAGTCCGGGCAGCGCTTCGGCCACGCGGCGCTTCATCTCTTCAGCCGCCTTGTCCGTGAACGTTAGCGCAAGGATGTTTTGCGGCGGCAGTGGCCCGGCATCGCCCGGACCCCTCTCGATTAGGTGGACGACGCGCTGAGTAATTACACGCGTCTTCCCGGTGCCAGGGCCCGCGACGACCAGCAGCGGACCCTCGCCGTGCTCGACCGCCTCTCTTTGTTCGAGATTCAGACTCAGCGTCAAGCCTTCATTGTCCCACGTGTCCTTGAAAATTTGAATGCGCGGGGTTGAGAATGAAGTTCAGAGCTCGTGGCTCGCGAGAGGTAGGCTTCCAGAGGTCGCCGCGGCCGGCGCTTTTCCGGCGTCTCCGCGCGCCGCGGGGTCAATTCCCACTGCGACTTAACCGCGGTCACCCCTCAACTCCAGCGTAAACGGAGGTTCTTAATGCTGCACTATTTCTTGAAAGACTGGCCGGCCATTTTGATTTCCGCCGCAATTCTGGCGGCGGCGATTGGCGTGGCGCTGCTCGTTCACTACGTTGCATTCGAGGTTCTTAAACGCATTGCGCGGCAGCTTGACCGCCACATCATAGACGCTTCCCTGGTCCGCCACGGCCGCCGGCCAGCAAAATGGCTATTGCCGTTATTTGCGCTCCTCGTGGCCGTGCCCGCCACTCACATTCCAAAACCCGTCAGATCGCCGCTTGAGCACGTCTTGGGCATCGCGCTTATCGGCGCTGTCGCTTGGGTGGCGATCGCAATCATGGATGTGCTGGTGGACTTTATGGAGACTCGCTACCGCACCGACGTCCGGGACAATCTGGTGGCGCGCAAAATCCAGACCCAGGTGCGCGTGCTCCGGCGGGTTCTGTACTTCATCATCTGCACCCTCACCCTCGCGGTGATGCTCCTGACCGTCCCTCAAATCCGTGCCGTGGGCACCAGTCTGCTCGCTTCCGCCGGGCTGGTTGGATTGGTTCTCGGCATGGCCGCGAAGTCCAGCCTGGGGAACCTGATCGCCGGCATTCAGATCGCCCTTACCCAACCCATCCGCATTGACGACGTCGTGATTGTGGACGGTAACTGGGGCTGGATCGAAGAAATCGGCACCACCTACGTCGTCGTGCGCGTCTGGGATCTTACTCGCGTGGTCGTGCCGCTGACGTGGTTCATCGAAAATCCTTTTCCGAACTGGACCAAGACCAGTGCCAACCTGCTGGGGTACGTGTACGTCTATACTGATTACACCGTGCCCGTCGACGAAGTGCGCGCCGAGCTTCGCCGGTTGCTTCAATCCACGGACAAATGGCTGGGCCAGTGCTGTGTCCTGCAGGTGACGGATTCTACCGAGCACACGGTGCAGCTTCGCGCGCTGATGGACGCTCCGGATTCGAGCACGCTGTGGGATTTGCGCTGTTACGTGCGCGAAGGGCTGATTAAGTTCCTTCAGGAACGCTACCCGCAATGCCTCCCGAAAGCGCGCGCGGAGTTGCAAAACGTTCCTGCGCGAGAGAATGCCGCCCTTCGGGCTTAGCAAACCAGGCTGCGGAAAAGTTCGGTGCTGTCATTTCGAGGAGCCCCGATTCAGCGCATCGAGGCGACGAAGAATCCCAGCATTGTTTGGCTTGGAAATACGGGGATGCTTCGCGGAGTTTATCGCTGGGTGGCGCATGCCGACTTTTGGCATGTATGCGGCCTGGAAAACTCGCAGACATCGAAAAACGATGTCCACCCACGAAATCCTGAGCGGCGCGAAGGACCCGCAAGAGGCTTATAGAGGTGGAGTCTGGCGGAGAGGCAGGGATTCGAACCCTGGGTACAGCCATTCAGCCGTACAACGGTTTAGCAAACCGCCGCCTTAAGCCACTCGGCCACCTCTCCGCGACGGATGAGAAGTTCTTGTAAACGAGTATCGGTCTCCCCGAACCGAACTGCAACTGCAACTGCCTTTACCACCTCATTTCGATCTACGGCGGTGTCCGTTATGGTCGAGCCCCTTAATTAATGAAGCGGTCTACGGTCTCCGTCAAGCCTTTTATCGCCGCCTGAAGGGTCACGAACCCATCCTGGAGTGTCGCAAACCCCTCGTCGAGTTTGTTGATGGCTTCCGAATTTCGGTCCACGATCTTCGTCAAACCTTCCATTGCGGCTTGAAGGGTTATGAATCCGTCCCCCAGTTTCTCAATGGCCTCGGAATTCCGTGCGATGGTCTCGGCGTTTCGGGCAATCGCTTCTGCGTTTCGCTCCACCAACACTTCCAGGCGGCCAAGCGCAGCGCCTTGCACCACCTGACTATCGCGCAAGGCAATCAACGGCTTTTCGAACTCTTCAAAGGTCATGACACCGGTGGCCTTAAGGGTCGCCTGCCCTAACCCATCCAGACACCTCAGATTATCACGAAACGCTCGAGCATGGTCACTCGCGCCGTACCCGCCCGCGCTTGAAAAAAACTGTCTCATTTGTCTCACCTGTCTCCACTGTCTCATTTGACTGGTGTAGAGTGTTTCTTGTCGCCGCCCGCCCCGGCGATTTTTGCTGCAGCCGGCCCGCCCCCGGATGCGGCTCACCCGGCCCGATGGCTGCGGTGCGTTTGAAACTGGTTGCCGCTCCGCTTCGTCCTGAGCCCAGCCGCCTCGGGACAGGGTCAGGCTGGCGTTACCGCCGGTAGCAGTTCAGCGCGTCCCGCCCGCCCCGGGACATACGCTCGGACTCGCTCACCGGAGAACGCTGCAGCGCTACAATTCACGATTGAACACACGGAGAATCTCGGTGGCCTCCGTGTTAGAGTTCTTTAAGCACAGAGACTATGAGGGCCAGCGCCACAAATCGGGAATTGGAGACGTCATACCAATAATCGGGAACGAGACCTGCCATGCCCTCAATCGGGAATTGGACGGCAGCACCATCAGTTCAGCGGCCTCAAATCGGGATTTGGACAGCACGGGTTGAAATCGGGAATTGAAATCGACCCTCGGCGCTGACGATCTTGGCCCTCGCGTAGAAACCGACTAGCCCTCCTGCAATCCGCAACCGGTTCTCTGTTCGCCCGATCGTTTGCCACGGTAACGTCAAAGTCTGAGAAGTGGATGATCCCGCAACATGACGAGAGCCATTTGGAGTGCGGGAGCTTACTCCCGCTTTCTCGGGCCGGAGGCTTGCCTCCGGCCCGACGCGCGCCTGCAAGCAGGCGGGCTCAAAGCGGCGGCAAGCCGCCGCATTCCATATCCTGGACTTTGACGCGACCCCGATAGGTTTGCCTGGTAGTCTCGCCGCCGCCGCCCCATTTGGCGTAATATAAATACTTATGATTGAAACGATGGAAAAGGAATTTGTAGAGCTCGAGGCCATTGAAAGAAAAGAATGGCTCGAGTCTCTCGATTACGTCATCAGCCAGGGGAACGCGCGCCGCGTGCAAAACCTGCTGGGAAGCTTGCGGGAGCGCGCGGCTGCGGCTGGGATCGAAGTCGCCCCCGCCATCAACACTCCCTACGTCAACACGATTCCCGCTGAGCGTCAGCCGGCGTTTCCCGGCGACCGGGAAATCGAGCGGAGAATCAAGAGCATCGTGCGCTGGAACGCGATGGCCATGGTGGTGCGCGCGAACCGCAACCAAGAAGGCATCGGCGGGCATATTTCGACGTACGCCTCGGCCGCGACGCTCTATCAAATCGGTTGGAACCACTTCTTCCGCGGTGCGACACCCGACCGAGACGCCGACGTCGTATTTTTCCAGGGACACGCCTCGCCGGGAATGTACGCGCGCGCCTTCGTCGAAGGGCAGCTCACGACCCAGCAACTCGAGGATTTCCGGCGCGAGTTGAAGCCAGGCGGAGGACTTTCCTCTTATCCGCATCCGTGGCTCATGCCAACCTTCTGGCAGTATCCCACCGTCTCGATGGGTCTTGGGCCGCTTATGGCCGTTTATCAGGCGCGCTTCCTGCACTATCTCGAAGACCGCGGCCTCAAGAAGACGGCGGGCGTGAAGGTCTGGTGCTTTCTCGGCGATGGCGAAGTGGACGAGCCGGAAACGCTGGCGGGCATCTCGCTTGCCGCGCGAGCCAAGCTCGACAATCTGATCTTCGTCCTCAATTGCAACCTGCAACGCCTCGATGGACCCGTGCGCGGCAACGGCAACATCATTCAGGAGCTTGAATCTGTTTTCCTCGGCGCGCGCTGGAATGTGATCAAGGTGGTGTGGGGAAACGACTGGGACCCGCTGCTCGCCGCAGACCACGACGGCTTGCTCAAGAAGCGGATGGATGAAGTCGTGGACGGCGAGCGTCAGAAATATTCCGTCGAATCGGGAGAGTATTTCAGGCAGCACTTCTTCGGCGCATATCCTGCCCTGCTCGAGAGAGTCAAGGATATTCCTGACAGCAAGATCGGCAAATTGCGCCTGGGCGGACACGATCCGGAAAAGGTCTATGCGGCGTACAAAGTCGCCGTCGAACACACCGGCTCGCCCACGGTGATCCTGGCACGGACGATTAAGGGTTACGGGCTTGGCGAGAGCGGGGAAGGCAAGAACATCGCTCACCAGCAGAAGAAGCTGAACGAGGACGAACTGCGCCAGTTTCGCGTGCGTTTTGGCATACCACTTTCTGACCGTGATGTGGCCAAAGCGCCATTTTACCGGCCGCCGGATGACAGTCCCGAAACGCAGTACTTGCGCGCGAGACGCCGCGAAATGGGCGGTTTTCTCCCGTCGCGCTCGGTCACTGTACCCGCCCTGAAGCCGCCTTGCGATGACATATTCAAAGAGTTTTACGAGGGCACTAACGGGCGCGAGGTCTCTACAACAATGGCGTTCGTCCGCATGCTCGCCAAGCTGCTCCGCGACAAAGACCTCGGCAAACTCATCGTGCCCATCGTGCCGGACGAGGCGCGCACGTTCGGGATGGAAGCGCTCTTCCGGCAAGTCGGCATCTACTCGCGCCAGGGGCAGGTTTACGAGCCTGTGGACAAGGACACGCTCCTCTATTACAAGGAAGCCAAAGACGGGCAAATCCTCGAAGAGGGTATTACCGAGGCGGGATCGATGGCCTCGTTTATCGCCGCTGGAACCGGTTATTCGACACACGGGATCAACACGATTCCGTTTTTCATTTATTATTCCATGTTTGGTCTGCAGCGCGCCGGCGACCTGGTGTGGGCGGCGGGCGACAGCCGCTGCCGAGGCTTTATGGTCGGCGGAACAGCCGGCCGCACCACTCTGGCGGGAGAAGGCTTACAACACCAGGATGGCAACAGCCACCTGCTCGCTTATACCGTACCCAACCTCGTCGCCTATGACCCGGCTTTTGCTTACGAGATCGCGGTGATCATTCAGGACGGTATTCGCCGCATGTATGAAAAGCACGAAAGCATCTTCTACTACCTCACGGTCATGAACGAAAACTACGCCATGCCGCCTATGCCGGAAGGCGCGAAAGAAGGGATTCTGAAGGGGATGTACCTTTTCAGTGCATCCGGGAAGAAGAGCGCCAAGTTGCGCGCCCAGCTTTTGGGCAGCGGCGCCATTCTCAACGAGGCGATTAAGGCCCAGGTGCTCCTCGAGGAGCGCTACGGTGTCGCGGCCGACGTGTGGAGCGTGACCAGCTACAAGGGACTTTACCGCGACGGTCATGCCGTCGAGCGCTGGAACGCGCTTCATTTGGGTGAACCGCCGAAAGTTCCCTACGTGACGCGCCAGCTCGCCGATACACCGGGAGTGATCGTTGCGGCCTCAGACTATGTCAAGGCGTTGCCGGATTCGATTGCGCGCTGGGTGCCGCGTCCGCTTGTCTCGCTTGGCACGGATGGCTTCGGCCGCAGCGATGGACGCGCCGCGCTGCGCGACTTCTTCGAAGTCGATTCGCGCTTTATCGCGTTCAACACCCTTTCCGCTCTCGCCCGCGACGGAAAGATCGAGGTCGACGCGCTGCGAAAAGCGATGAAGGATCTGAACATCAATCCGGACAAGCCCGAGCCTGTGGTTTCGTAGCCAGATGTGTCATCGTTTCTCATTTGCAAAGGGTGATTTGAGATTTCCCGTTTCTAATTTCTGATTCCTAGCTTCTGAGTGCTTATGGCAACCGAATTCAGGCTTCCCGCGCTTGGCGAAAACATTAAGGCAGGCGACCTGATCAAAATCATGGTTTCTGCCGGCGACTCAGTAACGGAGGATCAGCCGGTGCTCGAGCTGGAAACCGACAAGGCGACCATCGAGGTTCCTTCTCCGGTAAGCGGCAAGGTGAAGGAAGTTTTCGTCAAAGACGGGGACAAGATCAAGGTCGGGCAGCTCATCTTTGTCGTGGACGGCGAAGGAGAGAGAAACGGCGGCAAGCGGGCGGAAGCGGCTCAGTCTGCTGTTGCTGTTCCCAGCGCGAAGCCAGAGCCAACTCCTGCCGCGGCGGTACCTCCAGCCCCTGCCTCCGCGGTTCCCGCTCCGGTTTCGGCCGCTGTTCGCATGCCCGAACCAAGCCCTGTACCAGGCCCGGTTCCCGCTGCGCCTTCGGTACGCAGGATCGCGCGCGAAATGGGTGTGGACATTTCCCTGGTTCCGGGAACGGGCCCGGCTGGAAGAATCAGCGCCGACGATGTGAAGCGATACAGCGAGGAATCGGCTCGTGCGCCGGCCTCCGCCGCCCTTGCACCTGCTGTCCTTCCCGATTTCAGCCGCTGGGGCGCGATCGACCGCCAGCCCATGACCCAGATTCGCCGCAAGACGGCGGAGCGCATGGCGCAGGCGTGGGCAAATGTCCCGCAGGTCACGCAGCACGACCGGGCGGACATCACGCGCCTTGAAGAAATTCGCAAGCAGTACGGCGCGCGGGCGGAAAAGGCGGGCGGCAAGCTCACGGTCACGGCCATCGCCGTGAAGGTCGCGGCGGCGGCGCTCAAAGTGTTTCCGCAGTTCGCCGCCAGCATTGATATGGCGCGCAGCGAGATCGTTCACAAGAAGTACGTTCACATCGGGGTCGCCGTGGATACCGACCGCGGCTTGCTGGTTCCGGTCATTCGGGATGTCGACCGCAAGAACATTATGGAGATTTCATCGGAGCTTTCCCGTCTGGCCGAAAAGGCGCGCAGCAAGAAGCTCTCGCTTGAAGAGATGGAGGGCGGAGTTTTCACGATCACCAACCTTGGCGGCATCGGCGGAACATATTTTTCCCCCATCGTTAATTTTCCCGAGGTTGCAATTCTCGGCATGTCGCGCTCGCGTATCGAGCCGGTTTACGCGAGCGGGCAGCTTGAGCCGCGCCTCATGCTGCCGCTTTCGCTGTCTTACGATCACCGGCTTATTGACGGGGCGGACGCGGTCCGATTCCTGCGCTGGGTCGCCGAAGCGCTGGAGCAGCCCTTCCTATTGTCCCTCGAAGGATGAAAATTACCCCTCACCGTCCTCCGGAGTTTACCTTGAGCGGAGCCGAAGGGTCGGGCGCCCTCTCCCATAGGGAGAGGGTAGGTAGCTTGTTGAATTTAAGCCGACTCCCGAGGGATAGGGGGGACCGCAAAGTGGTGGGTGAGGGCGCAAGGAGAGAGAAGGCGGCAAGCCTTTTCGCCTTTCCGCTTGCGAACGGCCCGGAGCGCAGCGAAGGGGCTCAGGGTAAACTCCGCGAGCCAGGTGAAGGGTGACAGCCCAAATCCTCTGAGTAGAGTGCAAACATGAGCGACGAGACACAACTGGCAGTAATCGGCGGTGGTCCAGGTGGTTATGCTGCGGCGTTCCTAGCCGCCGATCTCGGCATGAAGGTCGCGCTGGTCGACCCGGAGGCTAATCCGGGCGGCGTCTGCCTCTATCGCGGCTGCATTCCCTCGAAAGCCTTGCTCCACGTCGCCAAACTCATTGAGGAGTCGCGGCAGGCGGCTAACTGGGGTGTGAAATTTTCCGATCCTAAGATTGACGTGGAGAAGCTCCGTGGATGGAAAGAGGGCGTGGTGACCAAACTCACCGGTGGCCTCGGCCAGCTCGCCAAGCAGCGGAGCGTCCGCTACCTTCGTGGCACAGCGAGCTTCGTGAACTCAAACACCGTGAGCGTCAAGACCGCGTCCGGCGAAGAAAAACTCGAATTTCGTCACGCCATCCTCGCGACTGGCTCGCGGCCTGCAACGATCCCAGGCGTCCCCGCGGGCAATGGGAATGTGCTCGATTCAACTTCCGCCCTGGAGCTCGCAAGCGTTCCCAAGACCATGCTCGTTGTGGGCGGCGGTTACATCGGCCTTGAGCTCGGCACGGTCTATGCCGCGCTTGGCAGCAAGGTTTCGGTTGTGGAGATGACAGACGGTCTGATTCCCGGATGCGACCGCGACCTGGTGGCCGTGCTCGCGAAGCGTCTGGAGAAGATTTTCGATTCCATCATGCTCAAGACGAAAGTGGTGGAGATGAAGGAGACCGACAAGGGCCTTCGCGTGAAGTTTGAAGGCGAAGGCGGACCGCAGAACGCGCAAACTTACGAGAAGGTGCTCATCGCCGTCGGGCGGAAACCAAATTCCGACGTGCCCGGCCTCGAAAATACGCGGGTGATAACCAACTCGCGCGGCTTCATCCAGGTCAACGCTCAGCGGCAGACCGCCGACTCCAGCATTTACGCCATCGGCGATGTGGCGGGCGAGCCGATGCTCGCGCACAAAGCGTCGCACGAAGGACGCACGGCCGTAGAAGCCGCCTCCGGCCGCAACGTCGCGTTCGAGCCGCGGGCTATTCCCGCCGTGATCTTCACCGATCCCGAGATTGCGTGGGCGGGCCTCACGGAAACGGAGGCGCGCGGGCAGAACCGGCCCATCCACGTGGCCAAGTTTCCCTGGGGCGCGTCCGGCCGCGCTCTCACGCTGGACCGTACCGACGGCCTGACTAAGCTCATCATCGACCCGGAAACCGAGCAGGTGCTTGGCATGGGCATTGTCGGCGCCGGGGCGGGCGAGCTGATCGCCGAAGGGGTTCTCGCCATCGAGATGGCAGCGCTCGCAAGCGACCTGGAGCTCACCATCCACCCGCATCCGACGCTCTCCGAAACCGTCATGCAGGCGGCAGAGGTTTTTTCCGGCACGGCAACGGATTTTTACCGCCCGCGCAGAAAGTAGGGGTCACAACGGGCCGAAGCCCGGGAGACGTGTTCAACCAAATGCGTGGCGGCAATCTCACGGCTCATAGATCCTGCGCTCTCTTCCTGACTCTTGCCGTCATTTTCTTCCTTGGCCTCGCCCTGACGCCGGAGTGCTTGGCCAGCACCGCTCCTGCGCAGCGCTCCCTCCTCGACTCAGGGTATCTCGATATGTATGACCTGCGCTTCAGCGCGGCCCATCGGGCGTTTGACGAGTGGACGCGGCAGCATCCATCCGACCCGCTTGGACCGGCCTCGGCGGCCGCGGCGTATCTGTTTTCGGAGTTCAACCGGCTGGGCGTGCTGCGCGCGCAATTCTTTGTGAGCAACAAAGGGTTCGAGCAACGTCCTAACATCAAACCTGACCCCGCCGTTAAGCCCGCCTTCGACGATAAAGTGGCGAAGAGCCTGAAACTTGCCGACTCCATCCTGGTGCACGATCCCCGGAATAAACGGGCGCTCTTCTCGAAGGTCCTCGATCTTGGGCTGCGTGCGGACTACCTCGCCCTGATTCAAAAGCGCGAAGTTGCTTCGCTGAGCACCGTGAAACGAGCAGGCATCCTGGCCGACCAATTGGTCAAAATCGATCCATCCTGCTACGACGCTTATCTGGCAGTTGGGGTCGAAAATTACCTTCTAAGCTTGAACTCGGCGCCTGTCCGGTGGGCGCTGCAACTCGACGGCCTCCAAACGAATCGGGCCCACGGAATCAAACAGCTTCGATTGACGGCGGAAAAAGGTCATTACCTGCTTCCCTACGCGCGCCTCTTGCTCGCTATAGCCGCCTTGCGAGAGAATGACCGGGCCGAGGCGGAGCGGCTGCTCGAATGGCTGACGCAGCACTTTCCGGATAATCCGTTGTACAGCCGGGAACTAGCGAGGGTCGAAAAGCGTAACGGCCGCGGCTCTGAATGAGGAGTGCGGACGTCGGCGTCGAGCCGTCGATCAAAACATGAGAGTCGCAAGCGTCGCCAGCGCGTTCCCCCAGCACTATTACAATCAGGACGTGCTTGTTGGCGCGCTCAAGCAGCACTGGGCCGGGAGACTGAAAAATCTTCAGTTGCTTGATCGTCTTCAAGCCAGCGCCTGCGTTGATGGCCGCTATCTCACTCTTCCCCTCGACGCCTATAAGCGCATGGCGGGCTGGGGAGAAGCGAACTCCAAGTGGATCGAATGGGCCCGGAGGTTAGGTCAGGACGCTCTGTGCAAAGCCCTCACCCGGGCAGGCTTCGGACCGCGTGACTTGAGCGCCCTGTTCGTAGTTTCGATCACCGGTATTGCCAATCCTTCCCTCGATGCACGCCTGATCAATTGCATGGGCCTGTCGCCGCATATCAAGCGCCTGCCGATCTTTGGCCTGGGGTGCGTTGCGGGCGCTGCCGGCATCGCCCGCGCGGCGGATTACGTTCGCGCTTATCCCGGCCACGTGGCGGCGTTACTTTCTGTCGAGCTGTGCTCCCTGACGATCCAGCGCGATGACCTGTCGGTCGCTAACGTCATCTCGGCTGTGCTGTTCGGCGACGGGGCTGCGGCCGTGCTGGTGGCGGGAGCGGAAAAGGAATCCGACGGGCCGGAGATCCTCGCCACGCGCTCAGTCTTCTACCCGAACACGGAATATGTCATGGGCTGGGATATTTCCGAGAAAGGCTTTGAGGTGGTGTTGTCTCCCGACGTGCCTGTGATTGTAGAGCGCCACCTAGCGGGCGATGTGGACAGCTTTCTCACCGACCACGGTCTCACCCGGCACCAGATCGGAACGTGGATCCTGCACACCGGAGGGCCCAAGGTGCTCAAGGCCACCGAATCCGCTCTTAAGGTGCCCGCCGGAGCGCTCGATGCTTCGTGGGAATGCTTGCGGAAAGTGGGCAATTTATCTTCGGCCTCCGTGCTCCTCGTCCTTGAGGAGTTCATGATGCACCGCCGGCCTGATCCCGGCACGTTGAGCTTGCTCGCGGCCATGGGCCCTGGGTTCTGCTCCGAGTTGGTCTTGTTGCGGTGGTAGGCGATGGTTTCCGGAGCGGTTAATACGGACGTTTTCGTCGCCGGCTGTGGTCCTGCCGGCCTCGCCGCGGCTATTGCTGCGCGCCTCAAAGGCCTTGCGGTCGCCGCCGCAGACTCCGCACGCCCGCCCATCGATAAGGCTTGCGGCGAAGGGTTGATGCCTGAAGGCGTCGCCGCCCTCGAGCAACTTGGCATTCCCATCGCTTCCGCAGATTCGTTTCCGTTGCGCGGAATTCGCTTCACCGGCTGCGGCGCTTCGGTTCGCGCGCCTTTCCCCCAAGGCTGCGGCTTTGGAGTTCGCCGAACGACGCTACATCGCATTCTTACGGAGCGCGCCGCCGAGCTAGGCGTCTCTATTTTCTGGGGAGCGCGAGTGCAGGGCTCGGCTTCCGGCGCAATTTCAATCGACGGCAGACCCGTGCGAACCCAATGGATCGTCGGCGCGGACGGCCAAAACTCGCAGATGCGGCGATGGGCGGGCTTGGAACTTCGCCGGCAGCCGCGCAGACGATTCGGCTTCCGCCGCCACTTCCACATAAAATCGTGGACAGACGATGTTGAAGTTCTTTGGGGTGAGCGGTGTCAAATCTTCGTTGCGCCGGTCACGAGCGGGGAGGTGTGCGCGGCGCTCATCTCGCGCCACCGGCACGTTCGCTTGATTGAAGAATTGAGCTTCTTTCCCGAGTTAGCGGATCGCTTGCGGAACGCCCGCCCGGCCTTGTCGGAGCGAGGCGCTCTCACCGTTAATCGAAGGTTGCGAAAGGTGACGCGCGGCCGCACGGCGCTTGTGGGCGACGCATCCGGCTCCGTGGACGCCGTCACCGGACTGGGGCTCTCTCTTGCCTTTCAGCAAGCCATTTGCCTAGCGGAGGCGCTCGCGAAAGACGACCTGGCGATATACCAAGTGGCGCACCGACGTATTTCCAGAATACCTGCCTTCATGGCGCGACTGATGCTCCACATGGACAAAAGCGCCTCGATCCGGCGCCGCGCCCTGCAAGGGCTGGCGGCGGAGCCTCTGATTTTCTCCCGCCTGCTGGCGCTGCATGTTGGCGCGTTGCCACCGTCCGCATTCGAAGCGCGCAGCGTACTGAGCCTGGGCTGGCGGCTGCTGAGGGCGTGAGACTGCCCTTCACTCGCACTTCACAATCGTGCCGCTATCGGGCTCGTGTCCCGCCGGGCTGTGCGGCCCGGTCTCACCGGCAAAAGGCCAATTCACATTCAGCCACAGTTCCTGTTCGCGTACCTTGGCCGGCACCTTGTCCACGCGAAGATTCTCCAGCCAATGGACTCCGGTCTTGCCGCCGACGATGATGTCTTTGTCGCCGTCGCCGTCGATGTCGTTGACAATCACTTGCGTTCCAATTTCAGCGGTTCCGTTGTAGCTGATCGGAAAGCGAGTGAACGTGGCCGTTCTGCGGTCGATCTTGTAATAGAAGATGCAGAGCGGATCGTAGAGGCCAGGGTCAGGATCGCCCCGGTAGCGCTTTCCGGTAATCAGCTCCGGCTCGCCGTCGTCATCGATGTCCGCCAGGTTCAATGCGTGAGCCTCCGAGAAGGAATCGTCAATCACGTGCCGCACCCACTTCCGCCCTCCTCCGCTCACTTTCTGCTCAAGCCAATAGAGACCGAAGGTGTGGCCGTGGCCGTAAATGAGGTCCATCTTGCCGTCACCGTTCACATCGTAGCCGAGTATGGGAAAGCCCGCCTCTCCCAGCTCCCAGTCAGGATGCCAAACCCACTTATCGTGATCGGCATCCACATTTTCGAGCCAGCCATGAATAGAAAGAATATCCGTCTTGCCGTTTCCCGTGATGTCGGCGGCACCCACGCCGTGACCATCAACCTTCTTGCCTCCCACATAATGTGCAACCGGCTGACGGCCGGCGAAGTTGATCCAAATCAAACTCGACGGCGAGTAATGGGCCCAAAGAACATCTTTCACTCCATCCCCATTTACGTCCGCGTAGACTCCTCCTTCGGTCGCCTTGGAGTGGCAGATGAAGTATGATTTCCAAAAGGCGGTGGCGTTTTTTGGGTTTTCATACCACCAGACGCCATCGGTCTGCCACGCTGCCGTGACAATATCCATGGCGCCGTCGTGATTCACATCGACCGGAAACTGTGCGCAGTCGGCCACAAACTCAATCTTATTCTCGCCTGTGACGTGGAACGGCTTTGCCTCCACATACCGCCATTGGTGTCTCTTCCAATTGACTCCGGCGGCGCCGGGATTTTCATACCAGTAAGCGCCGCTGACGATGTCGAGCTTTCCGTCCCCATTCATATCCATGACGGAGACGGCCTCTGCATGGTCCGTACCAAGGCGGTGAGAGAGAAAAATATCCGCGCGGCGGGAAACCGGCGTAATCGCGCTCTGAGCGCGCGCCGCAGATTGCTTCTGCTGCACCTGCGGACGCGAACAGGAACCCGCTGCCAGCGCGGGAACTGCAGCGGCTCCAACAGTCAGGAACTTTCGGCGGTTCATGTGTACCTCCAGTTGAATTGGCGGCGAGTTGATCTCGCCACGTGGCAGCGTAACGCCGCCTCGACTACCCTATAATCTTCTTCGCGCTCGCGTCCCACACGGCGGCGGTCTTGTGAAAGTAGGAGTAATTCGCCATGTGACATCCGAGCGAAGTGTTGTTACCAAAAACCGCATCTTCGACCGAAGGGCTACGCGTCCTTACCGACTGGAAGAAATGCCACAAGTGTTCCCTGAACTCGCTGTAGCCGGGCGGATAAGTGTAAACCTCGCCTTCGACAAGCTTCGATGCGCCCAGTTTCGGGTCGTGTTTCTCATGCCATTGCTTGTCATAGGCTTTTCGCATCGCGTCAGGGTAGCTGCTGGTGTAATAACACGGGGAATGGTCCTTCCCGTCCTGCGGCGTCACCACGACACGCTCGCCTTCGCCGTAAACGTCGATAATGCCCCGCGTGCCGAGGAACCGAGTCACTTCCGGCTCGTCCGTGTCCTGCGTCATCAAAACGGCGACGCGAAAAGTTGGGTAATCGTAGAGCGTGGTCATGAGATCGGGAAATTCGCGCCCGTCCTTCCACTGAAACAATCCGCCCGCCGTTTGCGCGCGTTCAGGAGGCGCAGTGACGTTGAGCGCGGTATAAATGCCCGTTAACGTGTGGACGTAGAGATCGCCCGGCAACCCTTCGCCGTAATCTTTGAAGGCTCGCCAGCGCGCAAACCGGATCGGGTCGAAAGGCCGCTTGGGAGCATCGCCCAGCCATGTGTCCCAATCTAGGTTCTCCGGCGAAAGGCCGGGTGGCGGCGGGTATACCCACGCGCCGCACGGATCGTTTCTGCCCAAAATTCCTTCCGCCAGGCAAACATCGCCAATGGCGCCTTGCGCCACCAACTCTTGCGCTTTCGCAAAGCCGATCGAGCTTCGCCGCTGGCTGCCGATTTGCACGATGCGGTTGGTTCTCTGGGCGGCGTTAATAATCTCGAAGCCCTCCTCCACGGTGTGAGTCATTGGCTTCTCGCAGTAGACGTCTTTGCCGGCATCACACGCATCGACGATGATTTTCTTGTGCCAGTGGTCCGGCACCGCAGCCACCACGCAATCGATCTCCTTGTTATCGAGCAGGTCCTGATACCGCCGAGTGGTGGGAACGGTCTTCCCCGTCGCCCCGCTGATGATCTCATTCGCCAGCGTGTGGCGCCCGTCCCAGAGGTCGCACGCCGCCACGCACTCGACGCCCGGCAGCCCGACGCAGGTTGTCAAGACACCGGAGCCTTCCATACCGATTCCGATCATTCCAAAGCGAATCCTGTCGCTCGGGCCGACGGACTGGTTGGCATCGCCGATCGGTTGCGCCTCCAGCGAGAACGATCGTGAGACGAGCGCTGCACCCGCCCCCGCAGAGCCTCGGATAAAGTCGCGCCGGGAAATACCATCGCCAGCCATTTGGATACCTCCTAACCCAGGCTGCAGATTCCTGCTGCCTGGCAAACGCGTTATCCTATCACCGGACCTCGCCTGCGTCTACTGCTTGATGAGCCAGCGATGAAGCGAATCGCAGAATTGCAATACCGATAGGAAGAAGCGGGATCACAAGCAAGAAGACGGCGGGTGGGTGCGGAAAGCGGATCGCTTCGATCCCGAGCAACAGCGCCGCCAGAATCAACAAGGCGAGTGAAATGCCCCGATGAAAGCGGCCAAGCTCGGATGCCAACCAGGGATCCATTGGCCGCTCGATCTCGCGTCCGGTATCAAAGTCCGTACACTGAGGCTTGAGGTGGCAGCCGTTACAAGCGTGTGCCGGGGCTTTGTACCGAACAAGCCTCCGGTGCTGATCCACGCTAATCCGGTGCAGGTGCTCGCCGGTGGGGCACTCCCAGCGGTCAAGGTCGGCATGGAATCTGAATCCAGCAAGCTCGTACTGTTCGGCGTGGCGGTGCGAATGCTGCGCCAGCCGTTCGAGCGCCACGGCCACGACCGTAAGGAACAAAGCGTAGCCTGCGGAAAGCAGGACCTCGATGGGTACAGCTCGCAGCATTTCAGCCTTCCCCTGACTCGACGACGTCGGTGAAAAGTACCTCTTGCGCTACTTCCCGATCTGGAAGAGGTCTCATGCGCCGCACACCCAACCAGCACAAATAAACCAGCGGCAACACGCCGCCAATGATAAACAGCGCGTCGCCCGGCAGCCGCAGCCATTCGATCAGCGCGTTGGTAGGAGAGGTAAGAAACTTTAGCGTGCGGGCATTGTAGTACCCGTAGCGCACGGAATGGTACAACTGAAGCAAGCCGAGCGGGAACAGAGAGGCGAACACCATCCAGGCAAGACCGAGATTGAGTGACCAAAAGCTGATTTGCGCGGCTCGCTCGGACCAACGCTCTTCGGGAATGATGTACCGCAGGCAAAACAGCGCCAGGGCCACCGCCAGCATACCGTAGACGCCCATCATGGCGGCATGGCCGTGGTTCGGCGTAAGCGCCGTACCAATCTCGTAGTAAGAGACGATCGGCAGGTTGATGAGGAAGCCGAAAATGCCCGCGCCTAGAAAGTTCCAGAAGCCGACGGCTGCCAGGAACATGACGGACCAATAGTGGGGAAATGGAGCGCTGGCCCTCAATCCCTGCCGCGCCCCAAGTTGCAGAAAGCTCCAAGCCTCAAGCGTGAGGAAGGTCAGCGGAATCACCTCGGCCGCGGAAAAGAAGGCTCCAAGCGCCATATGGATGGAAGGCTCTCCGGAGAAGTAAAGGTGGTGCATGGTGCCGATGATGCCGCCTGCCGAGTAAAGAACGACGTCGAGATAAATCAGAGCCAGCGCCACACGTTCCCTCACCACACCCAGGAGAACGAAGATGTAGGCGACCATCACGGTCGTGAAGAGCTCCAGAAAATCCTCCACCCAAAGGTGAACCACCCAAAACCGCCAATAGTCAGTGGTGGTGAAGTCCGAATTCGGTCTGGCCAGCAGGCCCACCGCATAAAAAGCCGGAATGGAGAGCGCGGAGAAAAAGAAAAGCCAGGGCATGTTGCCGCGGTGTTCGGTGCGCAGCCTGAACCGAAGTCCGCGAAAGAGGATAATGACCCAGAAGCAGAGCCCTAGCGTCAGCAGAATTTGCCAGAACCTGCCAAGGTCGAGATATTCAAAGCCCTGATCGCCGAACCAAGCCCACGAATGCGATACCCACCCTTGAATCCCCGCCATTTCACCCAGCAGGCTGCCGAACACAACCAGAGCAAGCGCACCGAGCAGTGCGTAGGCCAGCCAGTGCTGGCGGCGCGGCTCGCGACCGGCAATCATCGGCGCCAGGAAGATGCCCCCAGCAAGGTAGGAGGTCGCCACCCAGAAGATGGCCAGTTGGACGTGCCAAGTGCGGGCCAGGTTGAACGGAAGCAGAGCGTTGAGATGGAGCCCGAAAAAACCCGAAAGGTCTGCGCGGTAATGTTGAGTTAAGCCGCCGAGGAGCGTCTGCGCAAGGAACAGCAGTGCCATCACCAGGAAGAACCAGGCGGTGGACCGCTGCGCGGGCGTCAGCGTGACCTCGCTGGGAGGCTTGAAGGAAATAGCTCGCTGCTCAGCTCCGTGCCAGCCGAGAAATCCCCACCGGCCAAAGACAGCCAACAGGATGCCAATCCCGCCAAGGAGTGCGATCAATGAAAGCACGCTCCAAACCACCGTGTCCGCCGTGGCGCGGTTACCCACCAACACTTCCGGCGGCCAGTTATTGGTGTAGGAATAAGCCTTGCCAGGACGAAGCGCCGCCGCTGCCCAGGCCGACCACGCGAAGAAAGCCGTAAGACGGTCGATTCGCTTAGTCCCACTAATGGCATATGGGCGCAAGCCGTAGTGGCTGCTCTCTTGGCCGAAGTATGTCTGATAGTGGCTGCACAGCTTTTCGTACGCCGCCGTCTCGGCCTGACTGAGCGTCAGCGTGCCCGAGGCGGGATCATAGCGGTTCGTCTTAAAGTCGGCGATGGTTTGGGCTTGCGCGTCCGCTGAAGCGGCTTGGCGGTAAAAGCCGAGGACGAAAAGTGCGGCGCGGTGCAGATAGTCCGTTGTGAAGTCGGGACCAAGGTATGCGCCATGGCCGAAAATGGATCCAAACTCCATCAGACCGTTACGCAGGAAAATCTCCTGGCCGTCCAGAATGTCCGCATGCGTAAAGAGTGTGCGGCCGCTTGGATCCGTGACTCTTACCGGAATCGGAGGTTCATCGGTATAGGTGCGATAGGCAAGAAAGCCAAGCACGAAGAACCCAAACAGCATAACCATGATCACGGCTTGCGCCCATCCGTTTGAAACCAACAGGGCCCGCTTCGGCTTTGCAGCCATCATCATTCCTCGCTCCTGACTTAGGTTATGTAGTCAATATTTAATAAACGCCAGGAATGAAATCAATAACTTTTATCACAGCGCAACAGAAAGCTTTGATTCCAAGGCACCGAAGTGCATGAACGATATCACAGGCAGGAAACTCCGACGCGCATTTCGGCTAGTCCCCCGCGTGGAGAATCACCATAAAGCCTCCGCATCCACAATTTATGATGGCTCGCTGCCCGATAGTGCTAAAATGCTGCATTAATCTGGTCATACAGATCATGAAATGCCCTGTCTCTGTAGCACGAGCATGACTTGCGTCGTCTCGGCTGGCTCCACGAAAAAGTCAACTCGTGGTCTGTTTAACTCGGCAATCGTGCGGCTCTTTAGGGGAGCCATTCCGCGATTCGAGGGTCCGACTTTGCTATGAAACTGGGTTGCGAATACGACAGGTATCCTGTGCTGAAGATCAGTTCCTCTTCGGAAGACTGTGCAGTGGGATGGCCCAGCGTGCTTGAGCGACTCCATGGGTCGAAGGCGCGACTCATATGTATCGAGTGTTACCCTGGCGCAAACGTTGAGGAAATCGAGCAGGCTGTCGCGGCCGGCTTCCGCCCGTCTCAAGTGGTGCGAGCCAGCGCGTGCGTGAAAGCGCCCGGAGAATTGACAGCATTATTGGAGCCTCAGCTCGGGGAAGACCCGGTCTTCGCCAGGATGAACGGTCTTGAGATCGCGGACTTCCTCGACCCGAGCAAATCAAACGCTGCACGAGGACGAATCTCGAAATGCCAGGAAAGCGTTCTTATCGTCGGGACCGGAGCTTCTCTCCTGGCTCCCGAAGGCGCTCTCCTGGTTTATGCGGATATGGCGCGTTGGGAAATTCAAACGCGCCAACGAAACAACGAGATTGGCAACTTGGGAGCGCAGAATCTGACGGAGCGCGCGTCGCTCAAGTACAAGCGCTCGTTTTTTGTGGACTGGCGCGCTGCCGACAGGCTGAAGAAGCGATTGCTCAACAGGTTCGATTTTTTGCTCGATACCAATGACCGGCGCGCTCCCAAGCTCATCTCGGGAGACCTGTTCCGTCGCTCCCTTGACACCGCGGTCAGACGGCCGTTTCGCGTGGTACCTTTTTTCGATCCGGGACCGTGGGGGGGCGAATGGATGCGCCGGCTCTTCGGCCTTCCCGACGGTCCTCCAAACTATGCGTGGTGTTTTGACTGCGTGCCGGAGGAGAACAGCCTTCTGCTTGGCTTTGGCGGCACTCGCGTGGAGATTCCCTCGATTGACCTGGTCTTTTCTCATTCGCGCGAGCTGCTCGGCGAGGCGGTCCACGGGCGTTTCGGAACCGAATTTCCGATTCGTTTCGACATGCTCGATACAATGGGAGGCGGGAACTTGTCTTTGCAGGTTCACCCCCTGACGGAGTATATCCAGGACAAGTTCGGGATGCACTACACCCAGGATGAGAGCTATTATCTTCTCGACGCCGGCGAGGGCGCGGTGGTCTACCTGGGATTAAAGGAAGGAATCAGCCCGGCCGAGATGTTGCGCGCTCTTGAGCACGCCGACAAAGGTGGCTCGCCTTTTCCCGCCGATAAGTTCGTGAACCGCTGGCCGGTGAAGAAGCACGACCATGTTTCGATTCCCGCCGGCACGGTTCACTGCTCGGGCAAGGACTGCATGGTTCTCGAGATCAGCGCGACACCCTATATTTTCACTTTCAAATTATGGGACTGGGGCCGGCTGGGCCTCGATGGAGAGCCAAGGCCTATTCACCTGGAACACGGGAGAGAAAACATCCAGTGGTATCGGACAACCGAATGGGTCCGGCAGAATCTGGTGAAGCGCAACCGGATCGTCGCCACCGCAGACGATTGGCGCGAAGAGCGGACCGGTTTGCACGAGCGCGAGTTCATCGAGACGCGGCGGCACTGGTTCACAGGAAAAGTCGAGCACAACACCGGCGGTGGAGTGAACGTGCTCAACCTGGTGGAGGGTCCTGAAGCCGTCGTCGAAAGCCCGGAGGGCAAATTCGATCCATTCGTGGTTCACTACGCGGAAACTTTCATCGTGCCGGCGGCCGTGGGACGGTACACGATTCGCTCCACCCGGCCGGGGCAGTGCGCCACGATCAAAGCCTACGTCAGGACGAACCCGTAAGCCAACAATGGCCACGCAAGATGAGATCAATCAGCGTGAGCAGTGGATTCTGGAGCGGCTGTTGCGCGAGGGCGCGCTCACGGTGGATGAGATTTGCGCGGAGTTTAAGGTTTCGGTAGCGACAGCGCGGCGTGATCTGGAAGGCCTGGAGAGTCGCGGCCGGCTGCGCCGGACCCATGGTGGCGCAATTTCCGTCGAGCCTCTTCTTTACGAAGCTTTTAGCCACGTCTCGAGCTACAAGGAACAAGCCGAGCGATTTGCCGATGAGAAGCGCCGCATCGCGCTTGCCGCAGCCAGGCTGATTGACGAAGGGGATACCATCGCGCTGACGCCCGGCACCACAACCACTCAGATCATGCGCGCCATCCCTCCGCACAAGAGCATCACCGTCGTGACGAACACCGTCAATGTCGCGATGGAGCTAAGCAACCGGCCCGGGATCAACGTGTTTGTAACCGGCGGGTTTCTTCACGGCGGATGGTTTTCTCTGGTCGGACAAGCGGCCAGCGACGCCTTGCGGCGCATCTTTGTGGATAAGCTCTTTATCGGCGCCAACGGCTTGCACTCCGAGCACGGCGCCACCGCTTACCATCCCGAAGAAGCCGCCCTCAACAGCGTCATGGTGCATCAGGCCCGGGAGAAAATCGCTGTCGTCGATCACAGCAAGCTCGGCGTTGTGGCCACTCACCTGTTCTGCCCCGTCCTCAGTCTCAATCGCCTGATTACCGACGTTTGCGCCACCGATGACATGGTGGCAGGCTTCATCGAAAAGGGAATCCAGGTTCTCAGGGTCTAACGGCCGCTCAAAGACGCCTTGGAATCCGTCATGCCGAGCCTGTTTGCTTGTCCTTCAGGCTCTGTGCAGTGTGGTGTTTTGCGGCTGCCACCTCCAGCCAGCCTACATCAGAGTGAGAGTCGGCGAACCGCTTCAATCCCGCTTCTTTAATCGCCGAGTCCGCTACCTTGTGCAGAGGCGTGTAGCGCGGGTGGTGCGACTCTTTATAGGGGTCGTTCCGCGCCGCATTGTAGCAGCAGATCA
>JAKAWG010000032.1 GCA_021817045.1 Acidobacteriota bacterium | reverse complement strand
ATTTGTCTCACTTTTTCTTGTCCCTCCCAAGCTTCCACGCCCTTCCTTCCCTGCCTCCGAACGACCTCGGATCTCCTCTCCATCTCGCCCATCATGACATGAGCCGTTGAGACAGTGGAGACAAATGAGACGCGTGAGACAGTTTTTTTGGTCCTTTGTCCCTCGTCCCGGTAGTGTCTGAAAAGTGCATTGGCGGCCCGGTTGTCGTGTATAATCTCGCCAGACCACCGTGACGCAGACACATGCTCCCGACCCGGTCGCCCTCGCCGAGAGCGAGTTGGATTTGCAAGTTAAGGTCGAGAAGTTGCTCGGTCCTTTCCTGCCCAAAATTCCCGGCGCGCCGGAGCACTACGGGCATGCGACAAAACTGGGCGGCATCGAAGACGCGCTGCACGGCAACGTGATCATCGAGTACGAGCGTCCCGGCAAGCTCGCCAAGGCAGCGGGCCTCGATGAGTGCCTGCGCCAGCTTCGAGACTACCTCACGCAGGAATCTCACCGGCACGGTCGCCAAGCGACCGCCGCCCTCAAGAGAATGGCCGGAATCGGCCTCGACGGGCGGGAGATCGTCTTCGTTCGTTACCGGAGCAAGGAGGCTGCGACATACCTTGCGCCTGCGAAGCTGTCCTCACAACTCGCATTCTTCCCGGAATCCGAAGTTAGAGACTTCTACCGCGACGGTCCCCACCCGGTCACGCCAGAAAGTATCGGAACATTTCTAAGCTACCTCCACTCGCTCGCCCGCTTGCCGCTCACGCCCGAAGCGCTGGCTGAAACCTTCGGACCGAAAGGTCAGATCGCGCAAGGCGTCATAGGCAGCTTTTATGACAAGCTGCGAAGGACCGAAAACTGCCGCGTTCAAACGTTCTTCGCCGAATGGCAGCGCATCTTCGGAATCGTTTACGGGCAGGACATCAGCAAAGCCGAAGATGACGCCCGCGCGCTGGCGAAGCAATTTGGCGTCTCAACGGTGCCGAAGCTGAAGGAATTCCTCTTCTGCGTTCACACGTATTTCGCGCTGCTGATGAAGCTGCTCGCCGCCGAGGTGATGACGTTGCAGCGGGGCGCAATGATGCAGTCGTTTATCGCGCCGCTCGTCTCGGCTTCGCCGGAGGATTTCCGCAAAGCCCTGAAGGACCTGGAGGACGGCGGATTGTTTTCGCGGCAGGGAATCAACAATTTTCTCGAAGGCGATTTCTTCTCCTGGTACCTGAGCCTGTGGGACAAGGGATTCGCCGGGACCCTGTCTCCCCCTCCCCCACCCATGTGTTGGCCGTCGTCTTCGGGACCACGCGCCGAGCAGCGCGTCTGTGTATAATGGCTGTCCTGAACCGGATGCGCAGAGGCCGACACAGCCACTCGGCGTGGATGGCTGTCCTGAACCGGATGCGCAGAGGCCGACACAGCCACTCGGCGTGGAAGGATTATGAATGCGGTGCGAGCTTCTTGACCAGACTAAACTTGATGTTGCAGAGAAGACGCGTTCGAACATCTTTAACTGGCGCGGGCAATTTACTCCTCAATTCATAGAATACCTAATAGACGAGTTTGCGCAGTCGGAGGGCTTGGTCATTGATCCCTTCTGTGGGAGCGGAACGGTTCTGCTTGAAGCCGCCGCGAAGGGCCTACCGGCAGTAGGATGTGAGATAAACCCAGCGGCTTACGCCATGTCAAAGTTCACCTGCTTTGCCAACAAACGCATTGAGGAACGACTTGCACTGTTCGAGCGGGTCAACGACGAAATCCACAAATTCGCGAACGCCTTCCGAGGTTTGCCTCTATTTGGCGAAAGCGATGACTACCGGGAGAAGTGCACTACCTTTATCGAGTTCGCTCAGTGGATGTTCGCCGCGATGAAAGAAAAGAACGAAGTGCTGCTTGCTCTCATTGTCCTTATGAGGGCTGAAGCAACCGGGGGCGGCGAATTGCTCCAAGCAATTAACAAGGCATCCTCATCAATCAAAAGCGATCTGATTAACTTACCCTTTGCTGAAAAGAAAATTGCAGCGCGCCTGTGCGATGCGCGGGAGACGCACACGGCCTACGGGGGCTTGGCAGACCTGATAATCACAAGTCCACCGTATATCAACGTTTTTAACTACCATCAGAACTACCGCGCGCTGCTGGAAGTCCTCGGATTCGATCTGCTAAAGGTTGCCGAAAGCGAGATAGGGTCGAACCGAAAGAACAGGGGGAATCGCTTTCGTACCGTCATTCAGTATGCTCTTGATATGGAGCAGTCCCTGGCAAGCTTCGCTCGTGCGTTAGAACCTGGGCGTTACCTGATTATGGTCGTGGGGCACGAATCAAATGTTCGGGGCATTCCCTTTAGCAATTCAGCAATAATCCGGGACCTTGCGTCGTCCCTTAATTGCTTCCAAATGGAGGGTGAGCGCTATCGCGTCTTCACAAATCGTTTTGGAAAAGCCATCAGAGAAGACATACTCGTCATGAGTCTGCTCCGCATACCTCCGCTTGCGGGAGAGGCACGTGGGGTTGCAATGAAACACCTTCAGGATGCGTTTCGTGGCGCGGACGGTGACCGACGGAACGACATCTCACAGGCCCTCGCCGAAGTCTCAACAATAAATCCATCTCCCATACTGACGAGAAAGGGCCAGATTTGACACCCCAGACGCCCCACAAGGATAAGCTCTTAGCTGCAATCAGCAATCCCAAGTCTGCCTCGGCTGACAAGGAAATCCTAAAGCACTGCCTAGCGAGATACGAAACCTGGGTCCGCGATATGAAGAGCCTTAGTTCAACTGGAGAGGAACGGGTGCGGGAACTCACCCGTCTCTTGAACGCGTATAAGGACGACCTCGAAGTCGAGCTCATCATGAAGTCTCAATCACCCTTTCTGATCCGGCAAAAGGGTCAGCTCAAGCTCGACAACTCGATAATCGAGGAATTCCTGATCTATCTAGTGGACCCACAGATTATAGATGGCCTCCCGAAATTCAGCTTGGAGATTGGACCCCAAACAGCATTTATGTCCCTCGCTTTTACCCCTGCTAATATCGGCGCCCTTGGTGGCAAGCCGCCGGTCGAGGTGAAGGAAAAAGACGCTGACTTTGCACTCGGGAAAACAATTCATTATAAATTTTCGTCCGACCCCGTCTTCACGGCTGAAAAGACGACCGAAGGCAAGCTTGTTCTGGCCGTGCTGGCGGCAGAGTGCAAGGTAAACCTGGACAAAACAATGTTTCAGGAAGCCGCGGGGACGGCTGCCCGGCTGAAGCAAGGCTGCCCGATGGCCCGCTACTACGTACTCGTCGAATATCTGGACATGGAGCCTGAGGATTGCAGGTTGACCGCCATTGACAATGTGTTTCTTCTACGACATGCGAAGCGATTGCCTTTTGGGAAGCGAACCGACTACGAAGAAGTCAAGGCGCAGCATCGAACGAGCCCCGTCGATTCCGATGTAGTATGGAGATTCTGTCAGGAGATTCAGGCCTTTGTGGAGGCCGTTTGGTATGACCCCGCCAGAGCTCTCGATCGAGGCTCCTTCGTCTAGGCCCCGTACGGCTGTTCCCACGCGCCCAGGATGCTTTCTTTCACGCGGGGCGGCTGGCCGCCAGACCCGATGACAAGGCAGCCAAGCGCGAATTGGAAAGGGTCGAGGATGAAGTTGACCGCGTTGCCGCAAAATTGTGGGGCCTGACGGACGCGGAACTCGCCGAAATCCGCAAGGCGCTAGAACTGCTCAGGTGATCCCGGGCAACTGCGAACTCTCCCTGGAAAGACCCTCCGCCAACGCACCTTTCAAACACTGCCCCCGCCCCTCGTCCTTTGCGAAGGACGAATGACAAGGGACGAAGGACCGACGAAGCTCATTCGCCTGCTTGGCTCCTTCTGCGTCTTTTTTCGCTCGCTTCAATCTCGATTCTTGAGTTGCCAGGGGAGAAATGGCGACAATTGTCCTCGTCGCGCCTCTCGGCTAAACTGGGACCCATATCCGCAGGCGGGGAGGCACGTTGAAGCGAGCGGGTTTGCTCATCACTCTGGAAGGGATCGACGGAACAGGGAAGAGCACGCAGGTCAGGTTGCTTACGAACTGGCTGCGGCGTCAAGGGTACGAGGTTCTCGCAACGCGCGAACCGGGCGGGACACGCGTGGGCGAACAAATTCGCGGCATCCTGCTTTCTTCCAGCAACCATGGACTGATTCCGCTTGCGGAACTGGCGTTGATGTACGCGGCGCGGGCGCAGCACCTGGAGGAGGTGGTACGCCCGGCGCTCGCTCGCGGCAAAATCGTAGTCAGTGACCGGTTCAACGATGCCAGCTTTGCCTATCAGGGTTACGGACGACGGCTGGGCGAGGGGCCGGTACGGGTGCTAGATGAGCTGATTTGCGGTCCGACCCAGCCAAATCTCACGATTGTTCTGGATGCTCCGCCGCGGCTTGCGTTCAAACGGGCCGCTTGTCGCGCGAGCGGAGTTCGGAGTAGGCGATTTGAAACGGCAGGGCTTCCATTTCACCGAAGGGTGCGTAAGGGCTATCTGGAAGTGGCGCGCCGCGCGCCGCGCCGGGTGAAAGTGGTGCGGGCGGACGGCCCGGTGAATGAGGTACAGGAAGAAATTCGCGCGGTCGTCAGCGAGTTTCTCGCTGAAACGGAGCGCCGGATACGGCAGGCCTGAAAACCATGATCGAGGATGAGTATGGGCTTTGAAAGTTTTCTTGGCAACCCGGCAGCCGTCTTGACGTTGCGCGACTTGTTGAGGCGCGAGGCTCTCTCGGGTTCGTTCCTTTTCTCGGGCCCGGACGGTGTGGGCAAGAAATCGCTCGCCTTCATGCTGGCAAAAGCCCTGAATTGTGAGCGCCTGCACGGCGATTTCTGCGGCAACTGTAGCCACTGCGTCAAGACCGAGGAAATGCTGCTCCGCGCGCGCGAGGATCTGGCTCGCCGCCGGGAGATGAAGGACGCGACCCGCCGCGTTGAAGGGCTAATTTACTTTGACGTGCAGTTCATTGAGCCGATTACGCGCTTTATTCTGATTGAGCAGATCCGCCAGCTACGCAGCGCCGCTTACGCCCGCGCCTTTGAGTTTCAGCGGCGCGTCTTCATCCTCAACCAAGCCCAGACGGTCCACTGGCAGGCTGTCGATCTGCTGCTCAAGGTCATGGAAGAGCCGCCCGAAGGCGCTACACTTGTACTGATTTGCCCGAACGCCTACGAACTGCGACCCACGTTGCGCTCGCGCTGCCGGAGGATTCAGTTTCGCCCAGTCGAAGACGGCGTGATCCGCCAAGTGCTGCAGAATCAGAAACGGATTCAGGCCGCTCAGCTCGATCTGGCCACGCGCTGGGCGGCGGGCAGTATTGCGGCTGCCATTGAGTTTGATCTGGCGTCTTTTCAAGCCAGCCGCCAGCCTTGGATCGATTTCATCGGCGCGCTTGCGGGCAAAGATTGGCGCTCGGCGAGCGCCGGCGAATGGAAAGCCCTCTTCGATGCCACGAAGGCGCTCGCGGAAAATCGGGAACGGCTCGAAGAGCGGCTCAAGACGGGCTACACGTTGCTGAGCGACCTCGTGCAGATCATCGAGACAGGGGACACAGCCCGGGTCGTTAACGTTGATCTTCTGCCTCGCCTGCGGCAGTGGGCCGACCGCCTGGGACTGGACGGGGTGGAGCGGTTGAAACACGGGCTGGATGAGGCTTACCGGCTGCAGACCCGCAACGTAAATTTGCAACTCGGCTGGGAAGCGCTGGCTTTGGATAGTGCCTGAATATGTAGGCTAGCCCCGGGTAGGAGACTGGAAGCGATGCGGCACAGGTCAGCAGCGAACAATTTTCTCATTGTCCTGCTTGACGTTGCGGGTGGCATTTCGCGTGTCGATCACCAGCCGGGCGTGGCGAATGATGAAGGAGTAATCATAGCTCGAATGATCGGTTGCTATGATGACGGCAGCGTATTGACCCAGGTTTTCGGCTGAGAGCTCCACAGACGACATGTGCTGATAGTTGTAATGGCGCATTTTGTGAAGTTGCGGGAAGTAAGGATCGTGATAATCAACCTCCGCGCCGCGCTGCGAGAGCAGCTCGATAATCCGCAGGGAAGGAGATTCTCTCAGATCGTCAATATCTTTCTTATACGCGATGCCGAGCACTAAAATGCGTTGGTCCTTAAGGCATTGCCGCCGTTGGTTGAGAGCTTCCGCCAGGGTCGAAACCACGTGCTCCGGCATCGCCGAGTTGATCTCACCGGCCAGTTCGATGAAGCGAGTGGGGAACTCATACTCTCGTGCCTTCCACGTGAGATAAAACGGGTCGATTGGGATGCAATGCCCGCCCAAGCCCGGTCCCGGGTAGAACGGCGTGAACCCGAAGGGCTTCGTTTTGGCAGCCTCGATCACCTCCCAGATGTCGATGCCCATGCGCATACACAAAACCTTCAGTTCATTGACGAGCGCAATGTTAACGCACCTGTAGATGTTTTCAAGGAGCTTGGTCATCTCGGCGGCGCGGGACGAGCTGACGAGAATTGCGCGCTCAAAAACCTGACTATAGAGGGTGAAGGCAGCTTGCGCGCTGGGGCCGTTCACGCCGCCAACCACCTTTGGGATCTGGTGGGTTTGGAAGGATTTATTCCCGGGGTCTTCGCGCTCCGGCGAAAAGGCAAGAAGGAAATCTACGCCGCTCGGATCCGGGCTGGTCACGGCGGCCCCGTCGGTTGTGTAGGACATGACGGGCGAATGGAGGCCCGAGCGTTCGAGAATAGGCAACAGCAGTTCGTCAGTCGTTCCGGGATACGTCGTGCTCTCGAGCACGACCAGTTGTCCTGGCTTCAGGTGCTGGCTAACCGTCTCGGCGGTGTTGCGGACAAAGCTCAGGTCGGGCTCGCGATGCTCGTCGAGCGGGGTGGGTACGCAAACGATCAGGGCATCCATTTCCTGGAGGAGCCGGAACTCCGTCGTAGCCTGGAATCGATTCTGCGCGCGTTCGGCGCCGATCAGTTCCGAAGGGATGTGCCGAATGTAGGTTTGCCCGGCTTCGATCTTTTCAATCTTGGTTGGATCGGTATCAAAACCAGTGGTGCTGAATCCCTTGCGGGAATAAAGCAGCGCAAGAGGCAGGCCTACGTACCCGAGGCCGATAACACCAACTCTGGCCTGTTTCTTCTCGAATTTGGCCAACCGCGACGCCTGATCTACAGCCGCAACATTCATCGATCCACCTCTTCCGGGTAGCTTTAAGCGGTTTGTTTGATCCCGCTGTCCTCGTCCGAATGGTCGAGCCACGCGCAAACGACAAACCCCTTCGATAATACGTTAATAACAGCCGCCTTGACAACGAAGGATGTCTCGTTTAACGTCAATATCTTACGAGTCTTGAGCACCGATGCTTAAAAAGGCCGCGCGCGGCGGTCATCTCCCGGTGAACATGTGAATCTAAACTCCTCCGAAACCGCGGAGCGCACCATGAGGCACTGTTACAAATTGGCTTGTGGGTTGGTGGCGCTGATCATGGTCTTTGCCCTCTCAGCACCTGTTGCTTTGGGTCAGGGCTTGAACCAAGATAAGCAGGCCGCGCAGGATCAAGATGCCGGGGCCGGCATCCAGACGATGGAGCCGAACGCTCCTACCTCCGGAAGTCAGGACATTGCCGGCGGAGGAATGGAGGGCCCGGATTATGTTCTCGGTCCCGAAGATGTTGTAACCATCACCGTCTTCAATCTGCCGGAAATGACCCAAACCGTCCGCGTCGAAAACGACGGCACGATCACCGTAAAACTTCTTGGAAAGGTGCAAGCTGCGGGCTTAACAACCAGCGAATTGAGGGACGAGCTGCAAAGAGATTGGGGGAAAAGCTATCTTGAGGACCCGCACGTGCAGATTTTCATCCGTCAATTCCACTCCCAGCCGGTTTCCGTGGTGGGTGCGGTTGCCAAGCCCGGGATATACCAGTTGCCGGGGCCTCGCTCTTTGATCCAGGTTTTGGCGATGGCGGGTGGAGTGAATACGCCGCAGGGAAGCGGCGCGAACGGTGGAACCACGTCAGCCTCGTCGGGAGGCGCGCCCGCCGGCCGCTGGGTTTATATCACCCGCAAGACCAATTTCGGAACTCTCCATCCTATGACCGGCCTCGAAGTGATTTCCCATAACCAGATCAAGGTGGACTTGGGGAAACTACTGTACTCGGACGATACTGCCCTTAATGTTCCGATCGAGCCCTTCGACGTCGTCACGGTAAGCAAGGCCGGCATCGTCTACGTCGTAGGTGACGTTAAAAGGCCGGGCGGCTTCACGCTGGAGGACCGGGATAGTCTGACGGCGCTGCAAGCACTGGCGCTGGCATTGGGATTTGACACCTCGCCCAACAAGCGCCACGACGAGATCATTCATCAATTGCCGGACGGCACGCGCAAGGTGTCGTTCATCAACCTTGGCAAGATCATGAAGGGCAAGGCGAAGGATCCGCTCCTTACAGCCGATGACATCCTGGTAGTTCCAGGAAACGGTCTGAAGACCTTTGGAGCAACGGGAATTGGCACCGCGCTTGCCACAGTCAGCGGCCTGATTATCTGGCGAGGCTTGTAGTCCAGCCTGGTCACGGGAGCAGCATGGACGAACTTGAAAGGCGCCCAGCGTCATACCCTCCAGACGCTTTGGCGGGAACCGGACCTCAAGCTCTGGATGCGCAACCAATCCTGGATGTGTCCTCGGAAGAGGTCCCGCACCTGCTTGATTACTGGGCAATCATCCTCAAGCGACGCTGGGTGGTGTTGTCGTGCCTGGTGATTGTGTTCGCAACCGTTGCCATCGGAACCCTGAAAGAGAAGCCTGTTTATGAAGGCAAGGTTTTGATGGAAATCGACCCACAGCAGCCGAGCGTAGTCAATTTCAAGGAGGTTGTGAGCGTCAATCCAGTTGACCCCGATGCCTATCTTGAGACGCAGTACAAGATTCTCAAGAGCCGAACGCTGGCGGACCGCGTGGTGCGCGACCTGAACTTATGGCGTATTCCGGAGTTTTATCGCAACCGCATGCTCTTTGGGTTGATCCAAACCACTCCCAAGGTGCTGCCTTCTCCGTCGAATCCTAATCCGAGTCCTAACGCGGGGTATTTTCGTAACAGTGTCCGGCACGTGCAGGGTTTCCTTGACATTAGCCCCGTGCGGCGGAGCAACTTGGTTGAGCTTTCTTTCGAGTCTCACAGCCCAGTTTTGGCAGCGGAGGTGGCTAACAAACTCGCGGAAGACTACATCAACGAGAACCTCGCGGTAAAGTGGGACGAAACGATCAGTGCATCCCACTGGCTGCAAGACCGTCTGGTGGGCCTACAGGCAAAGCTCGAGAAGTCCGAAGATGCCCTGCAAGCCTATGCCCGGGCGCACGGTATTCTTTACCTGGAGACCACGAACAACAGCCAGCAAAGCCTGGCCAGCGCCCGGATGGCGGAGTTGATGCAGGAATATGGACAGGCCCAGGGAGCCTTGTTCCAAAAGCAGGGGCTCTACAGCCTAGTGAAACACGGGAAGGTGGAGGATTTGCCCGGCGTGTTGAATAACGGGCTGGTTCAGGGCCTGGAGGAAAAGCTCGCGGACGACGAGCAGCAGTACGCCATGATCACGTCCTGGGTTAAGCCGGACTATCCCAAGGCACGCCAGTACCGGCGGGAAATCAAGGCTCTTCAAAAAGAGATCGATCGGGAAAAGGGCGCCGTCATTCAGAACATCGTTCAAGAATACAAGTCATCACGGCACCGCGTTAATTATCTCCAGCGGGCGATTGACGAGCAAAAGCGGACGATGACAGCTTTGAACGAGAGGATGGTTCAGTACAGTATTTTGAAACGGCAAGTGGACTCTAACCGCGAGCTTTACCAGGGATTGCTCCAGAGGATGAAGGAAGCCCAGGTGTCAGCGGGCCTGAACGCGAGCAATATCAGGATTGTGGACAATGCGATAGTTCCCCAAGGGCCTGTCAAACCTCGGGTCGTTCTAAACTTGGCGTTGGGGTTAATCCTGGGTGGAGCGTTGGGCGTCGGATTGGCATTTTTCCAGGAGTATCTCGACAAGACCCTGAAAACGAGCGACGATGTGGAGCGCCTTGTGCGTCTGCCCTCCCTGGGCGTTCTTCCCAAGTTCTCGCTGGATGGCGCTGAGGAAATCGAAGACGGAGACGAAGCGGACCTGCTGCCGGTCCCGACCAATGGCAACGGCCACTTGGCGCCGGCCATCCAGACGGCTCCCGAGGTCGCCGAGGCATTCCGTTCTCTGCGAACGTCCATTCTGCTTTCGGCCAGTCCGGTTCCTAAGCTGCTTTTGATTACGAGCGCACTTCCGAGCGAAGGAAAGACGACTACGGCGGTGAATCTGGGCGCCACTCTGGCGAGCCTCAACACGAAAGTGGTGATTGTGGATTGTGACATGCGCCGCCCGGCTTGCCACCGCGCTACCGGGGTTGAGAACAAACCGGGGTTCGTGCAGTGTCTGACAGGCCACGCCGCGCTCGACGCGGCGATCATGCCGGTTCCAGGCATCTCCTACCTCAGCGTTATTCCCTGTGGAACGATTCCTCCCAACCCGGCGGAGGTGCTCTCCTCGCGCATGACGGGCGAATTACTGCACAAGCTGCGCCGGGAATTTGAGTTTGTTATCGTGGATTCGCCGCCCATATTGAGCGTGGCGGACAGCCGTATCCTAGCTACGCTTACCGACGCGACGGTTCTGGTCACCCGTGCCCACTCCACGCCCTACGATGTGGTGCGCCGCGCGCGGTCACTGCTGTATGGAGCTGGCGCGCGTCTGTTGGGCGTGGCGCTGAACGACGTTGATCTGAGGCGGGACGGTTACGGATACGTGGGCGGGAACTATGGTTACGGATACGGCTACGGAGCAAACGGACAGGAGCGGGCAGACGATCACGCGTAACCCCCAGTTGCGCTTGGAAAATTGATTAAGTGTGAGCCGGTTGATCTCTGGCGCCCTCGATGACCACCAGATTGGCCGGGTGCGGGGTACGCGCTACACCGGGGCTTAGGATTCAGATTATGGAGATTGCTGTTATTGGTGCTGGTTACGTGGGGTTAACGACGGCGGCGTGCTTGGCCGAGATCGGCCATCGCGTGGCCTGTGCAGAAAGTAATGCGGAAAAGTTGAGCATGCTCGAAGGTGGCGGCTTGCCGTTCTTCGAACCGCACCTGGATCAACTGGTGGCCCGTAGCCGGCAAGCCGGCCGGCTTTCATTCTGTCCCACTGCGCAGGCGGTTGAACGCGGCCACGCTATCTTTATCTGCGTGGGTACGCCGCCGCTTGAAAACGGCGAGGCGGACCTTTCGGCCATTGAGGGCGTAGCGCGGGAGATTGCTCAACACGCGCGTTCCTACAGGCTCGTGATTGAGAAGAGCACCGTTCCCGTGCGAACGGGCCGCCAGCTTCGCAAGCACCTCGGCTTGTATAATCGGGCCGGCTTTTCTTACGACGTCGCTTCAAATCCGGAGTTCCTCCGCGAGGGCAGCGCTGTGGAGGACTTCTTCCATCCGGATCGGATCGTCGTTGGTGTTGAGAACGAGAAGGCGGCGGGAATATTGGAGGAAATTTACCGCCCGGTACTCAACCGCACGTTTGTTTGTCCCGTTCACTCGCCCTGCCGAGTAGAAGGACAGCCCCCATTGCTAGTGGCGGACATCAACAGCGCCGAGATCATCAAGCACGCGTCCAATTCGTTCCTGGCCATGAAAATATCGTTCATCAATCTTATCGCCGACCTTTGCGAAGCCGCAGGCGCTGACATTACCAAGGTGGCGGAAGGAATCGGGCTGGACCGGAGGATCGGCTCGGCCTTTCTAGCACCCGGAATCGGGTTCGGTGGATTCTGCTTCCCGAAAGACCTTCAGGCTTTCGTGCGCATCGGCGAAACGCTTGGCGTCGATTTCGCCCTGCTTCGGGAAGCCGAAAAGATTAACCTGCAACGCATCCACCAATTCGTTGGCCGTGTCAAAAAGGAATTGTGGGTTTTGCGGGGAAAGAAGATCGGGGTCTGGGGACTGGCCTTTAAGCCCAACACCGATGACATCCGCTTCGCCCCTTCGCTCGCCATCATCAGGCGCTTGCTGGCCGAGGGAGCTGAGGTGGCCGCGTATGATCCGCAGGCTGCGGGAAAGACAAAACTTGAGCTCCCAGAAGTTAGATACTGCGACAGCCCGTACGATGCTGCGAATGGCGCTGAAGCCCTGTTGATCCTCACCGAATGGGACGAATTTTCGCGGGCGGATTGGGACAGGGTGCGAACTCTGATGGACCGGCCAGTGGTGATCGACGGCCGCAATATGTTCTCTCCCGAGGAGATGGCTTCGCGCGGGTTTGAGTACGTGGGCATCGGGCGAGGCGCGTCCGCGCCTGTTCCGGCGGCGCACTGATGGAGTTAGTCGTCAACGCGGCGAATGGGCAGCATCGAGGCCGCGGAGGATTGCTCGGCTTTCGTAGTTTCCGGCGAAGCTAAACTGCGGTTTCTTTGGTGGAGGAAAGAGTGCGAGTTGTTGTGACGGGCGGCGCGGGCTTTTTGGGCAGCCATTTCTGCGAGAAGCTGCTTTCTCTCGGGCATTCCGTGCTGTGCCTGGACAACCTTGCCACGGGAAACAGCGAAAATATTCGAACTTTCGAAGCGAACCCGCGGTTTGAATACCGGGAGCATGACGTCTCGAAATACATTGACGTGGAGGGGCCCATCGACGCAGTCGCGCACCTTGCCTCCCCGGCCAGCCCGCCGGATTATCTTCGGCTGCCGATTCCAACCTTGAAAGTGGGAGCGCTCGGGTCGCACAACGCGCTGGGCCTCGCCAAGGCCAAGGGCGCGCGATTCCTGCTGGCGAGCACTTCGGAAGTGTACGGGGACCCGCTGGTGAATCCGCAACCCGAAACTTACTGGGGCAACGTGAATCCCACCGGCCCGCGCGGCGTTTATGACGAGGCCAAGCGGTTCGCGGAGGCAATGGTCCTGGCCTACCACCGTTATCACGGGCTGGATACGCGCATCGCGCGCATCTTCAATACGTATGGCCCGCGCATGAGGCCGCACGACGGCCGCGTGATCTCGAATTTCGTGGTTCAGGCGCTGCGCGGCGAGCCGATCACGGTTTACGGCGACGGGAGCCAAACGCGGAGCTTCTGCTATGTCAGCGACTTGGTCGAGGGGTTCGCTCGTCTTCTGCTGGCGGAGTCAACTGTAGCGCCGGACTTCAGCCCGGCATCCGGTGAAAACGGCCACCCAGGTGCTGTCAGCGGCGGGTTCATTCCCGCGAAAGCGGGAATCCAACGTACCGCGAGCGCCGATGACCTGGACGGCATCCACGGCCCGGTCAATCTTGGCAACCCCGTTGAGCTTACCGTGCGCGACGTGGCGGAGCTTGTGCGCCGGATCACCAGCAGCCGGAGCGAAATCGTTTACAAGCCGCTCCCCATCGACGACCCCCGGCAGCGCCGGCCCGACATTACCCGCGCCGGCAAACTCCTCGGCTGGAAACCCACCGTTCGCCTGGAAGAAGGGCTGAGTTTGACTATTGGGCATTTCCAGCGGCCAACTCTGCTCGCACACCGATGAGCCCTCGCCGACTTCGAGGTTTCCAGGTCGGACCAATTCCATTAAGGGCACCAGATTCCCGAAGGGCAAGACTTACCCAGCCTTGAACCAGCCGAGCCAGCAAACACCCAAATCGTTGAGAGGGTTGGTCTTTCAAGGGGGACTTTACCTCGGAGTCCGTCAGGCTATTGGCCTTGCGATAGGCCTCCTTGGCCCCATTTATCTGTTGCGCGAGATAGGACCCAGAAATTACGGTCTCTATGCGGCGGCACTCAGCGTCTTGAGCTATGTCCAGCTCGTGGCTCAGTGGGGAGTCGAAATCTATCTGATGCGGCATCCCCAGAGCGAGGATTGCCCGGAGGTCTATCACCAGGGCTTTACAATCCTGATCGTTCTAACGTTGTTGGGGATAGGCGGAAGTATAGCCGTTCTGCCGCTTCTCAATTCATGGATGAAACTCGGCGGCTTTCGTCCGGTTGCATCCCTCATGTTCCTTACGCTGCCGTTCCTCACGTTGCGGCAGGTCCCGCTAGCCCGGCTTGAGCGGGGGTTGGACTACAAGCGCATAGCCTTAATTGAGCTGTCCGGGCAGGCCTCCTTTTACCTCGTGGCGCTGCCTCTCGCCTTTCGGGACCGAAACGTATGGGCGCCCGTCACGGGCTGGTGGGTCCAGCAAGCCCTGTTGTTTACGCTCTTTTTCCTGATCGCGCGCTATCGCCCCTCGCTACACTTCAGCCTGCACTTGACCAAGCGGATATTGGGCTACGGGCTTGGTTACTCAGCCTCCATATGGGTCTGGCAGCTTCGCAGTCTTGTGAACCCGTTGGTGGTCGGACGATACGCTGGCGGCGCCGCGGTGGGATTTGTCGCCCTGGCGATCCGCCTTGTAGAAGTCCTCAGTTTTGCCAAGAGTGCCGCGTGGCGCATTTCAATCGCTGCCCTAGCACGATTGCAAAATGACACGGGACGACTGCTGAGAGCTATTAGCGAAGGAATGCGTCTCCAGGTGTTGGCTGTGGGCCCACCGCTTCTGACATTTTCGTTAGCCGGCCCTTTTGTCCTCCGTGCCTTGTTCGGACCGCGCTGGACACCTGTGATGCTGGTGTACCCGTTCATCGCTCTGAGCTACATGACGAATTCAGCCTACACCCTGTCCTCCTCTGCGCTTTTTGTCCTGTGTAAGAACTGGGATGTTGCTGCTTTTCACGTGATTCACGTCTTCATGTTTGCTGGCACGGCGTTCCTTTTAGTGCCCCGTTTGGGTATTGCAGGTTACGGATGGGCTGAGATGGCAGGCCTAGCCAGTTATCCGTTCCTTGACGCGGCTACGCGCCGGAAGGTCGGCCGACCCGATTACAGTGTGGCCGCGCTGTGGTGGTTCGCGTTCGGCTCGGCTTTCTTTGACCCCCTTGTGGGCTGGATCGCTTTAATGAGCCTAGCGCTTCTTATTTTATGGCCTCCGAGTTTTCGGTATCTGGTCGGTTATGCAAAGGAGGGTTTGCGCACTGTGCGTGGAGGAGTAGCATGAGCAGCGCAACCCGTCCTACGGACTCTCAGTTGCCGCTGACATTTGAGGAAATAACCAAGGAGATTGTCAGGCTTACCGGCCTCTCGCAAAGTGAGGTTGAGCACCGGGTTTGGATGGAAGCCCTGCAGCTTGGCTGGAACGTAGCTCGGGATGTCGAGCGATTAGGCGCTACCCCCCACAGGTATGATGCCCAGATGGAAAGGCTCTACCGTGAAGGAGACGGCTTTGTGTTCGAAACGCTTGTCTTCTGGGCTAGTCCGGGAAGACAACGGTGGATCGCTACCGGGACCGAGCGCATCCGCAGGTACCACGAGGCCCATAACGCCCCGTGCGACACAACCAAAATCCTCCTGCTTGGCGATGGTGCTGGTAGCGACTCTCTCTACCTCGCCAGCCACGGGTACAACTTAGATTACTTCGACTTTCCTGGTAGCAGGACCTTTGATTTCGCGGCCAGGCGATTCGCCTGCTATCCGGACCTAAAGGAACGTATTCGGGTAGTTCCCGATTATGCTTCCTGCCAGTCCGCCCAGTATGACGTCGTGATTTCATTCGAAGTCCTCGAACACTTGCCGCGGCCACTCGATGCGATTAGCGACATCAGCCGAATGTTAAAGGTCGGTGGTATCGCTCTCGTGACCGAATCGTTCGCTCTGATCGAGGATCGTTTCCCAACGCACCTATCAAATAATCTAAGGTATGCGGGCCGTGTTCCGTTCCTGTTTTTGAAGCACGACCTTGCGCTATCGTGGTACTCTCGGGACCCGCTATTCAGGCCTTCGGAGTACGAGAAACTCGCACGACGGCCTTTCGGCGCATGGCCGTACCTGGTTCGGGATTCCCACGTGCGCAAGGGCTGGATTTTAGGTCGTGCAAGTAGCCTTAAGAGAGCGCTGTTCCATGGAGATGCCGTTCGTTAGCATTATCGTCAATAATTACAACTATGCTCGCTTTTTGCCGGAGGCGATCGACAGCGCCCTAGTCCAGACTTACAATCCTTTGGAGGTAATCGTTGTCGATGACGGCTCGACAGATGGCTCGCGTGGCGTAATTGCCAGCTACGGTAAGCGGGTGCTCCCGGTTCTGAAAGAGAACGGCGGCCAAGCTTCGGCGCTCAATGCTGGATTCGCTGCAAGCCACGGCGACATCGTCATGTTCCTTGACGCTGACGATGTTCTGCTGGGCCGCGCGGTCGAGCGAGTGGTTAGCTGCTGGAGACCGGAATTCGCGAAGGCGCAGTTCCACCTGGCGTGTGTGGATGCCGATGGTAGAAAGCTGGGCTTTTTCTATCCCAGCCTTCGTGATCCTTCCCCTCCTGCCGACGTACGGCCACTGCTGCTTCGTTGTGGCTCGTATAGTTCCCCGCCGACAAGCGGCAACGCCTTCTCTCGCAGAGCGCTGGCTGCTGTGCTTCCGATTGACGAGATCAGGTACCGCATTTCGGCGGATGGATATCTGGTGACCGTCACGCCATTTTATGGCACTGTGGGTTCCTTGAGAGAAGTCTTGGGCTTATATCGCGTCCACGGCGCAAACGCATGGCATCAGGATTCGGTATCCGTTAGGAGACTTCACTGGTACATCGAGCACGGCTCCAACAAATTCAAAGCGCTGATTGCGACGGCTACGAGGTTGGGGCTGCCGGCTCCGGACGAGGAAGTCCTTGCTCTACGGCAGTTTCACCATGTTTGCGCAAGATTGGTATCCTTGCGTTTGGCTCCAAAGGAGCATCCCGTTGAGGGAGACAGCGCCTTCAAGCTCGCCGTCTGTTGTGTCGAGAGTCTCTGGCGATGGGACGAAGTTAGCAACTGGCGGAGGCGGATGCTTTGGACGGCGTGGTGCCTGTGGGTAGCTTTGTTACCAGCGAGACTTGCTCGTCCCCTCATCCTGTGGTGGTCGGTTCCCACAAGCTTACCTGAGCCTTTGAGGAAGCTGCTGCACAGACTCACTTAGGTTGGGCCCCTGGCGACCCGGAATGCGAGTCGCTACGGTAGGAAATCGAGGTGTCATGGGCTCCAGTGTTGCCACAGATTACGGAGAGGTCAGGGTTGCCGTTCAGCCGGCGTGTTATCTCTGCGGAAGCCCTGGCAGTCTGTTGTACCAGAACGCTAAGGATGTGCGCTATGGATGCCCGGGCATTTGGATGATTCGCAGATGCACTGACCGTCGGTGTGGTCTCCTTTGGCTAGACCCAATTCCCGTTGAAGAGGACGTTGCGAGGATTTACGGCTACTTTCGCGAGACGCACGACGATCCTTCGAGAGAACCAGGTCGTTGGCTTGCAAGCCTCAGAAAGGCACGACGTTGTTATTTGGCGCTCAAATATGGCTATCCTCTTCCAGATGGCTCGCAAGCACGGGAACGTTGGATGGGAATGCTGGCGTATCTTCACCCTGCTTGGCGGGCGGACGCGGATTTTCCCTTCGCAGAAATGCCGGGCCATAGTAAGGGACGCCTTCTTGATGTCGGCTGCGGCGGCGGAGTTGCTATGAAGTTGATGCACGACTGGGGCTGGCAGGTTGAGGGCGTTGATTTTGACACCGGTGCGATTCAAAATGCCAGAAGCAAGGGTCTCACCGTTCATCAGGGATCTGTTGCGGACCTGGCGCTCCCGGACGGATCCTTTGACGCTATAACAATGAGCCATATTATCGAACACGTCCACGACCCGATCGGCTTCCTTAAACACGCGAATCGTTTGCTGAAACCAGGGGGGCGCGTTGTCCTCGCAACGCCTAATGCGTGGAGCCTAGGACATAAGATATGGAGGAACGATTGGGTCTCGCTAGCGACGCCTTACCACCTGTTTATTTTTAATCCTCCTACTCTTGCCAGAATCCTTCGAAAGGCTGGCTTCAGCCAGGTTTTTTGTTCGACAAAGCCCCGATGGGCTGACCAAGCTTTTATCGCCAGCCGCGCGGTTCGCCGCTCAGGGCATTATGAGCTGGGGTCGCCCCAGTCAAACACGCTCCGCCTCTATGGCTGGCTCATGGCTTGCGCGGAGCGGATCGGGCTGGGTTTAAGGAGAACGCTGGGCGAGGAGATTGTGGCTTTTGGGGTTAAGTGAGGTAACTACTGTCTCAGCCAGCGCGGCATTTATGGGTGATCGTCAGGAGAGAGCTGCACGCGAAACGGAAACAGTGAATTGACGCTCAAGACGCTGGACTCGTGGTACGGTGTACTTTCGAGGCCTTTCGCGAAACTGCCGCCTCCAGTTAGGCAGATTGGCGTTGTTCTTTGGAGGCAAGCGGCGCGTGAGTTGTTAAACTGGAAAGCTCGCTCATGTTCGCCAAGCGATCCCTGCAGGCTTCACATCGGAGCGGGACGCAATCCCTTGCCGCTTTGGCTGAATACAGATATTTCGCCGAACCTAAGGCCGCTGTACTTCTTGGACGCTGGCAAGCGCTTCCCATTTCGGGATAACAGCCTGACATATGTTTTCTCGGAGCACGTTGTGGAGCATCTTTCTTATCAATCCGGGATGACAATGCTTTCGGAATGCTTCCGGACGCTCCGACCGGGAGGAAAGATAAGGGTGACGACTCCCGATTTGGAAAAGATTCTCTCATTGTACTTCGTCACACAAGACGGCCAGCGCGAGTACAAGAGTTGGGCCCTAAAACATAATGATCTTCCGCGAGTGCCCAGAGCGGAGTGCTTCATAATAAATCACTTCATGCGCGCCTGGGGACACCGTTTCATCTATGACGAAGCCACGTTGACAAACTCTCTGCTCCAGGCGGGCTTTGTGAATGTGCGCCGTTTTGAACCCGGTGACAGCGACGATCCAAACTTGAGCGGCATCGAAAGACACGGCCTGTGGATAGGCGAACGGGCGAACAGATTCGAGACGATGGTCTTGCAGGCGGAAAAACCGTGCGGCGTAGCTTTGACAAAAGATTGATCGATGACCATTGCATTCGACGCTCGCCCGTTGAAACCCCAGACGCGACACTGGGGTCCGGGCGTCTTCGTATCCAACATTGTTAGCCGATTATCGTCGGAATTTCATTTTGTGGGAGTAGCACCAAGGTTCTTACCGGTTTCAGGAATTGAAATATCGTCGTGGCCGGCCTTACCTAAGACCGGTGCGCTTTTCTACGAATTCAGCCCGCTCCTCGCAGGTCCTTTCGATATCTTCTGGGGCAGCATCGGGTTTCTTCCCGCTAACCTGCGGAAGCCTTCGGTCGTGACGGTGCACGACCTGATGTTCATCAATGGAATGGACCAGGAGAGGGGCGCGGGTTTCATGTCGTGGAGGCTGCGCTCATCTTTGCACCGGGCGCGAAAGATTGTCACGGTTTCCAAAACAACGGCAAACGACCTAGTGGAGCGTTTTCCTGAGTGTGGATCAAAGGTGGTACCCGTCCTGAACGGCTTCGAAATCTCTGATGACGAGGTGCCGCAGCGTGATCGAAGAGAAGAGACACCTTATGTGCTGATGCTCGGGGCACACCACCCGCGAAAGAATCTCCGCCTCGCTGTACTCGCTGTCTGGCGACTCCAGAAGTCGGGGGTGAATGTGCGTCTCGTGCTGACAGGAGACGTACATAACTCTTTTGCGCCGCTGCTCATCGAATTCTCCGGGACAGTCGTGGCCACTGGCGTGCTGCCGAGAAGTGATACCTTTCGCTTGCTTAGAGACGCCGTCGCGCTGATGTTTCCCTCGCAATATGAGGGCTTCGGCTTTCCCATACTAGAGGCGATGGCATGTGGTTGTCCGGTCCTCGCTCTCGACACGCCAATTAATCGTGAAGTGGGCGGCGAGGCGGCTTGGCTCTTGCAGGAGGACCCTTTTGCATGGGCGGAAGCTATTCGACATCTCCTGGAATCTCCTCCCCTCCGGCAAGAGATCAGCATCAAGGGAAGCAGCAACCTCGCTCGTTTTTCCTGGGA
Organism: Acidobacteriota bacterium; assembly: GCA_021817045.1. GTDB lineage: Bacteria > Acidobacteriota > Terriglobia > UBA7540 > UBA7540 > RH2-MAG17b. The sequence goes on along the minus strand of JAKAWG010000032.1, from coordinate 30,969 downwards.
AACCGCGGCAACGGCTTATCTGGAAATTTTCAGAGAGGCGGCGAAGTGAAGTTCTCCCTCATCATGGGAACTGTCGGTCGGACAAGAGAAGTTGAGAGATTCTTACGGGCTGCCGCGCGGCAGAGTTATATGAAATTCGAGTTGATCGTCATTGACCAGAATTCTGATGACCGGCTGGCTCCTCTTCTGGCGGCCTATGAGCAACGCGTCTCGATCTTGCATCTGAGGTCTGCGCCTGGCCTTTCACGGGCACGTAACGTGGGACTGCAAGGCATTACTGGGGACGTCGTAGGTTTTCCGGATGACGATTGTTGGTATGCCCCGAGCCTCCTCTCTCTCCTCAGTGCATGGCTCGAAGCTCATCCGGACATAGATGGTGTCAGCGTGATTTCGCGCGACGAGAAAGACCGCGCGTCGAACTTACGATGGGATGGGCAGGGCGGTCCTATCAACCGCAACAACGTGTGGCGCCGCGCTATTTCCTATACGGTTTTCCTGCGTCGCAGGGTGGCTACGGCAGTGGGAGGCTTCGACCCAAACTTAGGCGTAGGTTCCGGGACCCGCTGGGAATCAGGTGAGGAAACCGACTATTTGCTGCGCGCACTGAACGCCGGCTTTCACCTTTATTACGAACCCTCCATAGCCGTTTTTCACCCTCAACCCAGACTCCAACGGGAAACCGCACGCAAGAGGGGCTACTCATACGGCCAGGGATTCGGCCGAGTCCAGCGAAAGCACCTTTACCCGTTCCCAATCGTTTCGTATTACTGGGCGCGTTCCTTGGCCGGCACCGTGTTGTCGTTGGCCAGGCTAGACCCAGCCCAGGCTAATCTTCACTGGGGAAATTTCAAGGGAAGAATCAGGGGCTGGGTCGGATGAAGCCTGATCGATTACTGTACGCCCTCGCCCTCATGCTGATTCCCGTCGGTTTCGGCGTTAAGCATATGTTTGGACTCCGATACTGGCTGGACCCAACCCTGTTTCTGGCGATGATTCTGTTTCTACTTTGGCGGAGCCGTCCACGTCCCTTAGTGACTGTTGCGATCGTTGCATTCTCTCTCGTGAGCGCATATGCGGGCACCATCTTCATGCCGCCCATCTATTCTGACATCATCACGATCTACAGGGTATTCAAGGAACCGCTCCGTCTCCTCTTGGCGATGTCTCTTTTCTGGGTGAGCGTTCGGTTGATGATCGAGGACCGCAGATTCGTCCTGCGCTGGCTCGCTCTCAGCGTACTCGTTCAGCTTGCCCTGGGCGTCTACCTGGTTTTCGCGGTCCTAGGCAAGGCCCCGTACCCGGACCTTTTAGACCGATTCGTAGAACTGCATAAGCTCAATCAGTGGATTGAGTTTGGCGGCCTCTATGTGCCGAGAATGTGTGGCACTTTTTTCGAATCACCCCCGTTCGGGGAATTCATGTTCTCAGCGCTCGTGATACTTGCGTTGGGATATCTGCGAGATGGGGTTCGCGAAAGGGTGGTCTTCTGGGGCATTTTGGGTGCGGCTGCAGCGGTTCTCGCATCACTTTCAGAGCAAGTCCTGCTCGGCTTTCTGCCGTGTGCGGCGGGGCTGGTGCTGGCCGCCAAGAAGGGGAGAGCGGCTCTGCGGTTAGGATTCGTTGCGCTATGTTTGATTATGGTTCCGTACGTGAGCAACCGGCTGATGCAGCAGGTTCAACAGTCACAACCGGGGTGGAATCCGGGCTTGAACACGCCGATTCGCGGCCTGGAGGCCGAGCGCACCTTCCATCTCCATTACGCACTGATAACGCTTGAGGATAATCCATGGAGTTGGCTTACGGGCCTCGGACCCGGTCGATACGGCGAATATGCCGAGCGAACGGGACTTTTTCCGAACACCGTCGTTCCGGGCGTGACGCCGGTCGCGTGGGTGTTCGGCTATGGAATTCCCGGGACACTTCTGATCCTCGCTTGGGTATTCCTAGTCGGAAAGAGCTCGATAAAGGCATATGGGCTCGTTTTGGGTTCAAGTGCGCTCGCTGGAGTCTTGTTGGCGAACATGTTCCAGGAGGGCTGGAAGACAGAATCACTCTTCCTCGCACTGGCCTACCTCTACGCGAGTGCCTATTTTCGCAGGGGTAAATCCGACTCTCAGAAGGCTGGGAAGGCCTCAAGCCGAAGGAGGCTTGCGACGCCTGTGGCCGCTGCTGCGCCCGGACGGTCACCGACACCAGCGTGGCCAAGGGCTTTCAAGGGAGTGTTCGCCGTTGCTCTCGTGTTCGTTTCTGCAACCACGGTCGCTGGGATGGGCAACGCGCACTCCGGTCCATCGCCCGCAACAGGCCAGGGTGCAGTCGCCGAGCCCAGGGACAGCGGAAGCATTCGGGAATACAACGTGAAGGATTTCGGCGCTAAGGGCGATGGCAAAACGGATGACACCGCCGCCATTCAAGCGGCGATTCGGTCGGCGCAAGCGAGTGGAAGCTGGAAGCTGGGGGATACGGGTGGAATCGTCTTCTTTCCGCAAGGGCGCTACGAGGTTTCGTCCACGATCACGACGGCGGCCGGGCAAAACAGCACCGGAAGCATTCTGTGGGGAGCGGGCGCGCAGGCAACGCGCATAGATTGCAGGATGACTAGTGGCGTGTGCCTGAATCTTACCAACAGCGCGCTCTGGGGATTTTCACCAGGACTACGAGGGATCGATGTGCAAGGGCCCGGAACGAAAAGTTCCACGGTATGCGTGGCGCTGGGCGAGGGAAATTTCGGTGCGTGGGGTCTACGCCTTTCCGGGTTCAGAATCAGCCACTGCGATGTCGCGCTGAAGTTCGCAGGGGACAACGAAGGTTTCAACACGTTCGACAACTTCATTATCCAAGGCAATCGTCAGGCGATTGTCGTCGCCCCAGGAACTTCCAATTTCGGGGAGAACAATTCGTTCTTCGCTGGTGTTGTCTGCAATGGCAGTCTAGACGATGACGTTTACCTGACGACGGGACCTCTGGGAGAATTTGACTTCTACTCCGTCTCGTTTGATTCCGTGCAGGTCACAGTCACGAACGGGGCCCAGTTTCGGTGCTTTGCCTGCCATTTCGAGGACCCGTCGATTCGAACCGGGTACTCACCGTGGCTTCAGATAACTGGGACGAACACCTTCTCAATAATCTCCCTGGACGATTGCACCTTTGCGGAGGACCTTAGGAACTATCCCAATGCTAAGATTGCCGCCTCGTCGGGGCTGGTTTCCCTGCATGACCTCCTGTACCAAGCCGCGACGTTTAGCACCAAAAGCTTCGCCGTGCTCACAGGAGCTGCCAGCCTCAAGGCAGACTACGGGCCGGTATTCTATGCGCTCCACTGGGCGGCAAACCGCGGGCAGGGCTCTGTAACCTTGCCGCGCGTGGAGGATGTTACAAAGCCAATTGGTGGTTCAACATTGCGTGGAGGAGATTGTACGAGTGGAACGCTACGCCTCGGCGGAGCGAGCGATGCTATAGCCGACGGCGCCACCATCCGCGTGACGCCGAAGACCTTTCCCGGGACGGGGTTTGATTGGAATCGCGCGTACCTGAGCGCGAAGGACACGGTGACAGTTCAAGTATGTAACACTACCTCTAAGCCGCTTGCCCCCGCGCCCACTGCGTACAACGTCGCAGTCCGGTAGAGCGTGAGGACGCCGCCCCTTTTTGCGTAACGAAGCCATGACAGCATCCTGGTATCAGAAGGTAACGTATAGGTCGCCCTGGCGAATAAAACGTTTCAGCCATAACGCTCGGATCCAGCGCGCGTTAGGAATGCTCGATTTGAAAGCCAGCGATGTGTTCCTTGACTACGGAGGAGGTGACGGACACCTCATCAGAACCGCGATATCTCAAGGGCTCGGAGGAAAGTTCGCCATCTATGATCCACATCTTCTCCGCGACGCCCGAGAGACATTGGCCGGCTTTAGTGAGGTGGCATTCTGCGAGCAAGCGAGCGCCCTACCGGACCGATCGTTTTCCAAGATTGCTTGCCTGGAGGTGCTCGAGCACGTCCCGGTCGAGAAGGTCAGGGACGTGATTGCGGATATCTACCGCCTGCTTTGCCCAGGCGGGGCAGTCGTATTGAGCGTGCCTATCGAAATCGGGCCAGTGTCGCTGGCGAAGAACCTTGCTCGGCTGATTTCCGGAACCGCGTTTCCGAATACCACGGTCAGCAACGTACTCCTCAGCCTACTTGGCATCACGGCCTCAATAGCGCGCTGCGATAGCCACGTGGGCTTTGACTACCGTGGGATCGTGCCGTGCCTGATCCAAGCGGGATTCGTCCTGAAGTCGCGAGGGTTCTCTCCTTTCAACTTCGGCGGTGCGCTCGTGAACAGCCAGGTGCATTACCGTGCTGAGCGCCCAGCCTAACTTAGCAGGATGCCGGGCCGCAAACTCGGCGAGCGCACGCGGGCACGTGGGTGCCGTTTTCGGAAACAGAGTTTGCGCTGAAGCATTTGGAAGTCTATCGCGCGGCGTTGAGAGGGTAGATCAAGGAAGCATGGTTTGAGGAGCGGGCGCGGCTCGCTCGGGACGCTTACAGGGACTTTGGAAAAGGCAGCGGGCATCCGGCGAGCTTGAATTTCGGCGATTGTTTCGCCTACGCCTTGGCGAAGGCCACCGGCGAGCCTATCTTGTTAAAGGGCAGTGACTTCACGCATCCGGATCGCGTTGCGGCGCTCCAGCGAACCACCACCTAATCCCCTCCTTACCCAAGAGGGAGTCCCGCCCGGACGGGACGGGGCTGGTACGACGTGGCCGCGTCTTGCAGAGTCGGCAGTCGCCGTCGCTTCGCTTGGGGCAAGTTCTCACCGGCGCGCCAAGGCGGACACCGCCGAAAATGCCTTCTCGGTTGTCTCATTTGTCTCCACTGTCTCACCGGATGGTGATAAGGTCGTATGAGGCTTGTTAGCGCGGCGAGCCGGAGAGGGTCATGAGACGAAAAAATTTCGGAACGAAGCCTAGCGGCCCTTTAGAATCAATAGACGGTGGCTGATATCACGCTTGCGGCGTGGCGTTCGCTTGCTAATGCCGCGCCTTTTCGGGGGCGGATGCGTATCACGGCGTTCCCAGATGAACGCTGCACTCGAGTTCGGGGAGATATGCACGCAAATCTTCGGAACGAAGCCTAATCGCCCTTTAGAATCAATAGCCGGCTGCTGATGGGCGCTAGCTCGTCACTCATCACCGACCACTGCCTTTTGCCCATGCGGGTTGCGCTGGTTCATGATTGCATCGTTCACGTCGGCGGGGCGGAGCGGGTGCTTCAGAGCTTACACGCTTTGTTCCCGGACGCACCCATTTACACGCTCGTGTATGACAAAGGCGTGGTCCGGCAAATGTTCCCGGGAGCGGATATTCGGGCTTCGTTCGCCCAGCGACTTCCGTGGTCGGCGCGATACTTCCGGGCTTACTTCCCACTTTATCCGATGGCCGTTGAATCGTTTGACCTTAACGGCTTTGATGTGATTCTGAGCTCCTCGTTTGCGTTTGCCAAGGGCGTCCTCCCGCCGGGCTCAGCCTGCCATATTTGCTACTGTCATACGCCGTTGCGGTATCTTTGGTCGGAATACCACTCCCGCTCGACCGCCGTTCGTCAGGGCTGGAAGCGGCTGGCAACAGACCCTCTCTTCAGCTACCTGCGGCTCTGGGACCGGCTTTCGGCTGACCGCGTAGACCATTTCATCGCAAACTCCCAGACGACGGCGAGCCGGATTGCCAAGTTCTATCGTCGTGATGCGGCGATTATCCACCCGCCTGTCCAGGTTGCTGGCGTCACTCCCTCAAGAACTTCGGAGGACTTCTTCCTGGTGGTTTCGAGGTTGATGCCCTACAAGCAGGTCGATCTGGCGGTTGAGGCTTTCAATCAACTCGGCCTTCCGCTTAAAATAGTGGGTTCAGGTCCGCAGGAAGCTGAGTTGCGCCGCGCAAGCCGGTCGAATATCGAGTTCTTGGGCACGGCGAGCGACTCGGCTCTGGCTGAATTGTATTCCCGCTGCCGCGCCTTGGTGTTTCCCGGCATCGAGGATTTCGGAATCGTCATGGTGGAAGCCCAGGCGTATGGCAAGCCCGTAATCGCGTGCGCGGGCGGCGGGGCGTCGGAGATAGTCCTCGATGGTAAAACGGGCGTCCTGTTCGGTGACCAAACGGCCGACTCGCTGATCCAAACGGTGAGGAGGTTTGACGATCTGACTTTCGATCCCGAGCGGATTCAGGAGAACGCCCTTCGCTTCGATGAGAGTGAGTTCAGACGAAATATAGGGGCATTTGTAGAAGAGAAGTTTCGCGAGTCTGCGGCGCGTGGCCCTTCGCCCGTGTGGGTCGAGCCGGGCCACAGTCAAGTCCTGAAGAACACTGGCCTTCGATCTTCAATGTCTGGCAGTTCCGTACACTGTGAGAAGAGTCTTCACACGAATGGCAGCTTGTCGCGCGAGAGCGCGGAGACTCGGCCTAAGCCGCAGCCGGTCCAGCGCGTCGTGAAGCGCGGTCTGGACCTTGTGCTTGCCTTGGTGGCCGCCATCGCGGCCTTACCTTTCTCTTGTGTGCTTGCAATCTGGATCAAGCTCGATTCCGAGGGGCCCGTTATATTCTCAGCGGACCGCGTTGGTGAAGGAGGACGGATTTTCAGGTTGTACAAGTTCCGATCGATGGTCGCGGACGCGGAAGCCAGGCTCCAGGACCTTGCCCACTTGAATCACGGCGGCCTGCTGATGATCAAAATCCCGGACGATCCGCGCGTCACGCGAGCCGGAAGGTTCCTCCGGAAATACAGCCTGGACGAAATTCCGCAACTTCTGAATGTGATCCGTGGCGACATGAGCCTGGTCGGACCTCGGCCTCAGGCACCGAACGAAGTCGCGCAATACACGATCGAACAAAGGCGACGGCTGAGCGTGCCAGCCGGAATTACTGGCTGGTGGCAAGTGACGGCTCGCGATGATACCCGCTTCGAGGTTTGGGTGGCGAAGGATTTGGAGTACATCGACCGGTGGTCGCTGTGGTTTGATTTCCGTATCATGCTGAAAACGATAATTGTTGTGTTGAGCGGGAAGGACGCGGCGCCGCCTAGCTATGCGGGCAACTGCCGGTAGGCAGGATGGAGGCAGAGTGAACAAGCGCGCACTGATTACCGGTGTGACAGGACAGGATGGCTCTTATCTGGCTGAAGTACTGCTTGAAAAGGGCTACGAAGTGTTTGGGCTCTTGCGACGAACCTCCACCGTCAGTTTCGAGCGTATCGGGCACCTGCGCGACCGCGTGAAGTTGATTTCGGGCGACCTACTCGACCAGAATTCTCTCCATCGCGCGTTGGAGGTTGCGGAAGCCAGCGAAGTATACAATCTGGCGGCGCAATCGTTCGTGGCCACCTCCTGGGAACAGCCGGTGCTGACGGGCGAATTCACTGCCTTGGGCGTCACCCGAATGCTCGAAGCGATCCGGGAGGTAAATCCTGAGATTCGCTTCTATCAAGCTTCGAGCAGCGAAATGTTCGGAAAAGTGACGGAAACCCCGCAGACGGAAAAGACGCGGTTTCACCCGCGCAGCCCGTACGGCGTGGCAAAGCTGTACGGCCACTGGATTACGGTAAATTACAGGGAGAGCTATGGCTTGTTCGCTTGTTCAGGGATACTGTTCAACCATGAGTCCCCGCGGCGAGGAATCGAATTTGTGACGCGCAAAATTACAAATGCAGCGGCCCGCATTAAGCAAGGCAAGCAAGTCCAGCTCGTGCTCGGGAATTTGGACGCCCGCCGGGATTGGGGCCACGCCAGAGACTATGTCGAAGCCATGTGGCTGATGCTCCAGGCCGACGCGCCAGACGATTACGTGATTGCAACTGGCGAAAGCCACTCTGTTAAAGATGTTTTGGACGTTGCTTTCGGCCACCTTGGCCTGGACTGGCGGAAATACGTGGCGCAAAACCCGGCGTTTTTACGGCCAGCCGAAGTCGATTTTCTGCTTGGGGATTCATCCAAAGCTCGCGCCAGGCTTGGCTGGAGGCACAAAGTCTGTTTTCGTGATCTCGTCGTTGAAATGGTCGAGGCGGATATGGAATTGGAGAAAAGGAACGCCCGCAGCGAGTCGTTCCAAGCATCGGGGGCTTGATGAGAGCGCTGGTCACCGGAGTCGCGGGCTTTGCCGGGAATTACCTCGCCAAGCTGCTGTTGGAAAAGGGCATGGAAGTTTGCGGGTTTTCGCGAGAGGAGATCTTTGAGCCTTTCTTAGACTTGGACCCTGTCGCTGTCCGATATCACTCCGTGGACGTACGCGACGCCACTAGAGTTCAAAGCCTCTTGAGTGAAGTCCGTCCTGAGCTGGTCTTCCACCTGGCAGCCTCGAGCTCACCTTCGCAGTCCGTCAACGAGCCGGCACAGACGTTTGACGTCAATTTCGGGGGGACTTTGACATTACTGGAGTCTCTGCGTCTCCTGAAAGTCCCCTGCCGGATCTTACTGGTCAGCTCATCCCATGTTTATGGAACGCGCCGGGATGCCGCCAAGGCAACGGAGTGTGCAGCGCTGGCCCCTGAGACTCCGTATGCCGCAAGCAAGGCTGCGGCGGAGATGGCGGCTCATCCGTATTGGCGATGTTATGGACTCGATGTCGTGAGGGTGCGTGCCTTTAACCACACAGGGCCCGGACAGGGCGCAGGTTTCCTATGCCCCGATCTCGCACGGAAAGTGGTTGAGATCGAGCGCGGCCTCCATCCTCCCAGATTAGAAGTTTCCAACTCGGCTCTTTGGCTTGATTTTTCCGATGTGAGGGACATCGTAAAGGGTTATCATAGAGCTTTGGTAAATGGTGTTGCTGGAAAAGTCTACAACCTGTGCTCCGGCAGGGGCGTGACGATCCAACGGATCGCGGAACTTCTTAGTTCCGAAGCCAGCGAGAAGGTTGAAGTTGGCTCAGCGTCTTCTGAAAACCGTCCGGCTGAGTGGCACGGGCTCATTGGCGATCCGTCTAGCGCCTTTCGGGAGCTCGACTGGTGCCCGACCGTGCCGCTCGAACGCACTTTGCGCGAGCTTTTGGACGATTGCCGACAGAGGAAACCGTCCGGCTTGCTGGGAGGCGCTGCTGACCGTAACCGTTTTCAGCCTTCTCAGCGGTCTTCTTAATTCGAGCGAATTCCATTTCATAATCTCTTTGAAGGCGGGGGAGAGAGTCGCCGGTTATGAAAGGTACACTCCCTAAGTATCTCCTGTTGCTTACGGATCTGGCGGCCATCATTCTTTCCTTTCGGGTAGCTTATTTTCTGCGCTATGAGTCCGGGCTGTTCCCCCGAGTTGCCGAAGCGTTGCAACTGCCATTTTCCGGCTATTCCTACGCCATTTTTTTCTGTTTAGGAGCGTGGCTTTTCCTCTTTCTGCTTTATGGCGCAAACCAGTTTCCCGCCGCGGGAGAATCCTCGGTTGGTGTCGCTAAGCTCGTCACATCATGCGTGTTTCTGGTCGCTTCCCTGCTGGCCGGGATGTACCTGGCGCGGGTCTTTTATTCGCGATTGCTCTTTTTCTTCCTTTCGATCCTGGTCGTCTTCTTTTTGGTGCTTACGCGCCTTCTGTACCAATTCTGTTTGAAGCGGCTCAGGAAATACGGGATCGGAGTGCGGCGCGTCGTGATTGTGGGTCAATCGGATCTGGCTGCGGAGTTGGCTGAGCGCATTGAGCGCCACCTGGACCTTCACTATGCCTTCTCAGGCTTTCTGACGCCAGCCTCAAGCCGGGCGCACAACAACGGTGTTTCGAAGCGGCTTGACCGGGAACCGGTCGTGCATGGGTCCGAAGCCATGGCCCAGGAGCTTGCGGTCCGGAAGGTAGACGAGCTGATTTTTGCAATTCCAATCCGGCGGGAAACGGAAACCCTGGAGTTCATTGCTCACTGTCAGAGGAGGGGAATAACCATTAAGTCGGTTCCCGAATATTACGATCTGCACACGAGCCAGATCGAGAGTTTCAGCATTGATGGCATCCCGCTTTTTGAACTGAAGGACACGGCGCTCCCGGCCCCACAGGCGATGATGAAGCGCGTGGTCGATTTGCTTGCGGTATTCTTGATGCTGCCTCTCATTATTCCGGCCTGCGCCATCATCACGGTGATCCTATACCTCGGATCAAGGAAGGTCCTTCAGCGGCAGCCTAGGATTGGTAAGGGAAGCACGCCGTTCTTTCTGTACCGCTTTGACGTGAATCTTCCGAGTGAGGGGCACCGGTCAGCGCCATGGCAAGAGCGTTTGGCGGGCTTTCTCGTTCGTTACAGCTTTTCCGAATTGCCACAAATCTGGAACGTGCTGAAGGGCGACATGAGCTTGGTAGGGCCTCAGCCCGAGAGCCCGGAGCGCGTCCGGCATTATTCGGCTTGGCACAAACGCCGGCTGCAACTCAAGCCTGGCATCACCGGGCTTGCGCAGGTCAAGGGTTTGCGAGAAACCGACTCCGTGGACTTGAAAACGAAATATGACCTCGAATACGCCGCGAATTATTCTCCGCTCGTTGACTTGGCCCTTGTTCTAGCGACGTTTAACACGTTGCTTGCCCGGCGCAAGGCTTCCGGGCCGGGACCAAGCCTCCCGTCTTGGATGACGACCCAAGCGCCGCGGGTCCCATTGACGTAATCCCCGAGGAGACTGCGGCTCACCTATGCTTATCGCGCGCACGCCGGTTCGAATTAGCTTTGCGGGAGGAGGAACGGATTTCCCCGGGTACTACGAAAAGTACGGCGGAGCGGTCCTGAGCACTAGCATCGACAAGTATGTCTACACGATTCTTACCGAGCGCGACGACCGCCAGACGCAGATTATCTCCTCGGACCTGAAAGCGCTCGAATCGTGTGAGCAGATCGAAAAGATGGAGCTCCAGGGCACGGACCTCGAAATTCCTTTTGCAGTTCTGAAGCACCTCCGCTGCAACGTCGGCGTCAACCTTTTTATGGCTTCCGAAGTCCCCCCAGGCACCGGCCTGGGTTCTTCTGCAGCCATCTGCGTCAACGTGCTCAAGACGCTACGAGTTTGCCTGGAGCTTGAGGACCAGAACCTGCAGCTTGCTGAGGAAGCATTTCACATTGCCCGCGATGTCCTGCGGTGGCCTGTGGGCAAGCAGGACGAATACGGGGTTGCCATCGGTGGGCTCAAGGAACTCCGGTTCGAAGCTGGCGGCGTCCGAGTTGAGCCGTTGCGGCTTAGCCCCGAGATATTAGGCGACCTCGAACAGAACTTGCTCCTGTTCTTCACGGGCAGCTCGCGCGACTCTTCGGAAATTCTCAGGGGGCAAGATCGTTCCGTCCAGCAACGAGAAGAGACGGTCTTGGACGCTTTGGACGAATTAAAGGGTCTCGTCCCCAGGATGCGTGGTGCTTTGCTGGGGGGTGATCTGGAGAAGTTCGGGTCGCTCCTCCACGACGGATGGACCACCAAGAAGAGAGTTTCCCAAAAGATCTCGAACTCCCGGATCGACCAGATTTATGAAGCGGCGTTGCAGTGCGGAGCTCTCGGAGGCAAGATCACCGGCGCTGGCGGCGGTGGCTTTCTCCTCTTGTATTGTGAGCAAGACCGGCAGCCGGCGGTGAGAGCGAAGCTGAGAGAATTCGGACTTAAAGAGATGCGATTCCACTTCGACCAGGGGGGAAGCCGCGTTGTATATAACGATCCCTTCTTTGATTCGAACGGGCGTGGGGGAATGCAATGGGCTTTTTCCCGCGATCTCGAAGGCCTGAGAAGAGTCGTCGGATCGAGTTAGCAGGGTACGTTCAGCAGGGAGCCAGCCAACTTGTCTCACGCGATAACCAAGGCATTCTTGCTCGCCGCGGGCCTGGGAACCCGGCTGAGACCGCTAACAGAGCGTGTTCCCAAATGCTTGGTTCCTATTCACGGAAGACCGTTGCTCGACATCTGGCTGGATATTTGCGAAGAGCTCGGCGTTCGAGAAGTCCTCATCAATACGCACCACTTGGCGGATGAAGTCCGCTCGTGGGCACGTTCGAGATCCTCACAGGTCACCATCCATCTGACTCACGAGGAGAAACTGCGCGGCAGCGCGGGCACGGTTGCTGCCAACCGTGCGTTCATCGAGAGAGAGCAGGATTTCTATATTTTCTATGCCGACAACTTGGTGCGGGCGGACATTCGCGAGCTAAGCTTGTTTCATCTTCAGCACCCGGGTGTGCTGACCCTTGGACTCTTCCGTTCTTCGAGACCGCGCGACTGCGGAATTGTGGATTTGGATGTCTCCAGCCGCATTGTGAGTTTTGAGGAAAAGCCGGTCGCGCCTCAGTCGAACCTTGCGAACGCCGGGATTTTTGTAGCCCGGTCTGCGCTGTTTGATTACATTACTGAGGGGCAATTCGCGGACTTTGGGAAGGATGTCATCCCGAAGTTAATTGGACGGATTTGGGGAAAGGAACTGGGAGGCTACCTCCTCGATATCGGTACTCACGAGAACTACCTCAGGGCGCTCCGCGAATGGCCCGTAATTATCGGCAGAGCGGGCATAAGAGAGCCGGCCACTGCGTGAAGGTGGGTCTCTTCTGCCGAAGCACGCGTGCCTTCAGTCGAATCGCGGCTCTCGAAACAAAGGCGAGGAGAGCGAAAAACGTACGCATGACAAAGTACGTCTTGTTGGACCGCGACGGGGTGATCAACCGTAAAGTTGAAAACGGATACGTGGCCTCATGGCCAGAGTTTGTGTTCTTGCCCGGCGCTCTGGAAGCTCTCCGGCTGCTTGCGGAGAACGGGTATGTCTCCCTGGTCATCTCGAACCAGGCGGGGGTAGGGAAGGGCGTGCTGACTGCCGCAGCCCTGCGGCAAATTACGCAGCGGTTCATGGCCAAGGCTAAAGCCCATGGCGGCCGCATTTTCCAGGTCTATTATTGCACCCACCGCAAAGAAGAACGGTGCCAGTGCCGGAAGCCGAAGCCCGGCCTTTTGCTGCGGGCCCAGCAAGACCACGGCTTTCAGTTTGCGAAGACCTATCTGATCGGCGACTCTGAAAGTGATTTGCTGGCCGCTCGCACCGTCGGCTGTCCCGCCATATTGATTAACAGGAACCCGGCACGCGTGCGGGGAAAATGGGCTTCCTGCCTACCAACGGTGGTGCCGGATCTTCGTTCTGCCGTAAGTCTCGTTCTTGAAGAAGGTGACCACCGCGCTTGAACGCCGCCGGACCGTAGCCCCGCTCCATTTGCTATAATCCTGTTTTCTTTTCTGAAAGCCGGCCGGGAAGGCGGGTTGTTCACCAATCTTGGGCGGAAGCGTCGGAGGCGGGAACTGAAACCGCGTGCTTTCGGTAAGGACTTGCCGGCCAAGACGCGCACCATCTGCATGGTTCTTTAATGAAGAATCGAATTGAACTCATTCTGGGCTTGATCATTATCGGCGTCACGCTCGATTTCGGCGGCGTGCTGCCATTGGCTTACTCGTTGATGGAAATTGGCGTCTTTGCGCTGGTGTTGGTAATTTTGGTGTGGCAAACGCGGCGGGGAAGTATTGATCTACCTCTGCCTGTATGGCCCCTGCTTTTCGGCGGCTTCGTTGCTCTCCAGCTTGTTCCTCTGCCCACCGACTGGGTAGCCAAGCTCGACCCAGCCCGCGTATTGCCGTCCGCGGTGATGGCGATGACGGCAACGCACGGCTCTTTCCTGACGCTCAGCGTGTACCCTCACGCGACGGTTCTAAGCCTCATTAAGTTTTTCGCCTATGTTGCTGCCTTCCTGCTCGCGGCATACCTGTTTGATTCTCATCAGAGAAAGAGCATGCTGGTCACCATCCTCATTTTTCTTGGCTTGTTTGAAGCCGCTTACGGTTTGGTTCAGTATTTGACGGGCTGGCAGAAGATCTTTACGTACAGGAAGGTTAATTACGTCAACTGTGCTACCGGAACTTTCATCAATCACAATCACTTTGCCGGGTTCCTCGAGCTGGCTTCTCCCTTTGTTGTCGCCTCGACGTTTTACTATTTTCAGATCTGGCAGCAGGGGCGCCGGCGCGGCCGGGCGGGGTCGGAAGCCACCGCGTCGGCCGGTTTCCGCGTTTTGTTCTTCGTCGCGCTCCTGCTCGTAGAGATCGTTGCCGTGATTATGTCGCGGTCTCGAGCGGGTATTGTCGCAACCTTGTTTTCGCTCATGTTCCTTGTCCTGCTCGCGCAGTTCAAGACCCGACGGAAAATCTGGATGGCGGGCCTTGGAGCTTTCGTGCTAGCCGCCGTGGGCTACGGCTTATGGATCGGCCTCAATCCTGTGCTTTCCCGTTTTGAAGTGCTTCAGGGAGGTATTCAATATCTCGAGGCGGAAGGAAGACTCCGCGCCTGGCAAGCCACCCTTGGAGCATTCCATGATTTTCCTGTGTTCGGCACGGGTCTCGGAACCTTCCGTACCATATTTCCCCGTTACCAGACCTACATGGTCACGTACACGTTCACCCACGCCCACAACGATTACCTGGAAGTATTGGAGGAAACGGGATGGATCGGGACTTTGCTGTTGTGGGTGCCTATCTTCTGGCTATGGATCAAAATGGTTCGGTCGTTCTTTACGGATACGCGACGATACCGCCCGGCCGTCACCTTGGGGTGCATCGGCGGTACGCTCGGGCTGCTAATTCATAGCGTCGCGGACTTTAACCTGCACATTCCCGCAAATGCTTTTGTCTTGGCCGTGGTACTCGGGATTGGGTACAAGGCAGCGTGCGTAGAACGAAAGGCGGAGCGCATCCAGCAGCCCTCGGAAAGCCCCCCGGCAGTTGCCGGCGGTGTGCCGCGCAAGTCCGGCGTCGTTTGAACCCTTGCCAGTTTTCCCTCCATCCGGAAACTGCCAAGGGCTGTGCTGCGGGCTCCATTTACGGCTTGGCGCTCTCCTCGGTGGTCAATAGCCCCGCCTCTCTGGCCTTCAAGGCCTTGATCCGGTCGCGCAATTGTGCAGCTTTTTCGAACTCGAACTGCTGCGCCGCTTCGCGCATCTCGCGCTCCAGACGGACGATGCTTTCACCGATGTGGTCTTCGGAAAGCGGTTGTTCGTCCTCCTCCATCGCCGGAACGGACACGTAGTCAGCTTGCGTCACCGCCGCCAGGACCATGTCAACAGGCTTAATGATGGTCTGCGGCGTGATGTTGTTCTCTTGATTGTAGCGGAGCTGTTTGGCGCGTCTCCGCTCGGTCTCATGGATGGCATAGCGCATGGAATCCGTTACCGTATCCGCGTAAAGGATTGCCTTCCCGTGAAGGTTGCGCGAGGCGCGCCCGATGGTCTGAATGAGCGAGCCGCCGGAGCGCAGAAAACCTTCTTTGTCGGCATCCAGGATTGCGACAAGCGAAACTTCGGGCAGATCTAGTCCCTCTCTCAGCAGATTGATGCCGACCAGCACATCGAATTCCCCTCGCCTCAGATCGCGCAGGATCGAGACCCTTTCCAGAGCGTCAATTTCCGAATGAAGGTAGCGGCAGCGAACGCCGACCTCCGTATAATACTCGGCAAGGTCTTCGGCCATGCGTTTCGTCAATGTGGTCACGAGCACGCGCTCGTCGGCTGTCGTGCGCTTCTGAATTTCTCCAAGCAGGTCGTCGATCTGGTTGCGCGTCGGCCGGACTTCGATCTCCGGGTCCGTCAGTCCCGTAGGCCGGATCACCTGCTCCACGACGACACCGCCCGATTTGGTGAGCTCATGGGGCGCCGGTGTGGCCGACACGTAAATCACCTGACCGGCCCGATGCTCGAACTCCTCAAACGTGAGCGGGCGATTGTCGAGCGCCGAGGGCAGGCGGAAACCGTAATCAACCAGGGTCTGCTTGCGTGACCGGTCCCCGTGATACATGCCGCGAAGCTGAGGCACGGTTTGATGGCTCTCGTCAATAAAGATCAGCGTGTCTTCGGGAATATAGTCGAGCAGGGTCGGCGGCGGCTCACCCGGCAGCCGGCCGGAAAGGTGCCGCGAGTAATTTTCAATGCCGTGGCAGTAACCCATCTCTTTCATCATTTCCAGGTCAAACATCGTTCGTTGCCGCAATCGCTGCGCTTCCACGAGCTTGCCCTGTTTCTCCAACTCTCCGCTCCACCATTCAAGCTCCCTGCGAATGTGTTCGATGGCCGTCTCCCGCTGCGAGGCTGGCATCACGTAGTGCGTTCGAGGATAAATCGGCAGCCTCGCGTAGGTTTCTTTCACCTGCCCGAAGAGAGGATCGATCCTGCTGATTGACTCGACGGAATCACCCCAAAGCTCAATGCGGAAGGCGTCGTCTTCATAAGTCGGATAAATCTCAATCACATCTCCGCGCACCCGGAAGACGCCGCGGCGGAAATCGCCTTCGCTGCGCTCGTATTGGATCTCGACCAGGCGCCGAAGGATATCCTGGCGGGAAATGTTCTGCCCCTTTTCCAGCAAGAGTAACATCCCGTAGTACGCTTCAGGCGAACCCAGGCCGTAAATGCAGCTCACGCTGGCCACAATCACGCAATCTCGCCGCTCGAAGAGCGAGCGCGTGGCAGACATGCGGAGCTTGTCGAGTTCGTCATTGATTGTGGCCTCTTTCTCGATGTAAACGTCGCTGGCGGGCACGTAGGCTTCGGGCTGGTAGTAGTCGTAGTAGCTGACAAAGTACTCGACCGCGTTCTCGGGGAAAAAGGCCCGAAACTCGTGATAGAGCTGCGCGGCAAGGGTCTTATTGTGCGCCAGCACCAGCGCCGGGCGGTTCACGGCCTCGATAACCTTCGCCATCGTGAACGTTTTGCCAGAACCTGTCACCCCCAGCAGCACCTGGTGCTTTTCTCCGTCCTTGACTCCGTAGACGAGCTTCTTGATCGCGGAGACCTGGTCGCCGCGCGGCTCGTAGGTCGAGGCCAGGTTGAAGTTCATAATCTGCTGCCCCTCTTCATGGTAAAACCGAAGGCCGCAAGTTGGCCAGGCTGAGCGGGCTAGGGAAGGCTGGCTAACGTAACGCGGACTTCTCGATGTGGAAGTTGTCCACCAAGCGAAAAAACTTGCGCGCGCGGCGAATGTCTTCCTGAATCTGAAGCTTTAGCAAGGCGGCGTTCTGGAATCTGATCTCGTCGCGCAGCCGGTGGAGGTACTCCACTTCCATCTCCTCTTCGCGCACGCTACCTTCGAAGTCGAGCAGATGAGTTTCCACAGTCATAGGATGCTCGCCGAAGGTCGGTTTATGGCCCACGTTGGTGACCGAAAAATGCGTAACGCCGGCGAGGCGTGTGCATGTGACGTAAATGCCGGGCGCGGGAAGCTGTTCCTCAGCGGATTCGAGGTTCAGGGTGGGGACGGTGTGACGCCGGCCCACGCCGAGCCCAGCCACGATGCAGCCGGAATTTGAAAACGGTCGACCGAGCAACCGCGCGGCCATGTAAACGCGGCCGGCCGCGAGCAATTGCCGGATTCGCGTGCTGGACACAAGCTGTCCGCGAATGCGGACCGTGGAAACGATATCGACGTCGAAGCTCTCTTTCCGGCCCAGCCTGGAAAGCGTTTCGACGTCCCCTGCTTGACGGTATCCGAAACGAAAATTGGAGCCTACCCAAACCATCCGGGCGCGCAACCGCTCAACCAGAATTCGGCGGACAAACTCTTCAGGCGACAGGTGGGCCAGCTCTCGTGTGAATTGCAATACGACAAGCGCATCGATGCCTAGCTCCGCGATCAGCTTTATCTTCTGATCCATGGAAGTGAGTGTTTGGGGCGCGCGGTGCGGCGTAAGGACGCGAATTGGATGAGGGTGAAAAGTGACCGCGACGGAAGTGACACGCCCAGCGTGGGCCGAGGCTGCCACGCGCTGCAGAAGTCGCCGGTGGGCAAGATGGACGCCGTCAAAGTTGCCGATGGTCACCGCGCTTCCCCGCGCGAGATCCGGCAATTCCTGCAAATCACGAACAATCTGCATGACGCTCAGCGGGTCACGAAGCCCTCCGCCGCGCTGGTGTGCTGACCGTGCGGATCAGGGAAAACGCCCCCGGCATTCTCAACCGCCTTCCTCCAATTCCAAAGTCAGCCCGTCGTAAGCGAGACGGACATTGTGTGGCAGAGTCGCATTGGTCGCTTCATGACCGAGCTCATGAGCGATGTGAGTGAAAAAGGCGCGGCGGGGCCGCAGGCGCTCGACCAACTTGAGCGACTGCTCAACGGTCGAGTGCGTCGGGTGCGGCACATGGCGCAGCGCCGCCAGGATGAGCACATCCAGGCCTTCGAGTTGCGCAAGCGTGGCTTCCGGAATGACGCTAAAATCCGTCACGTACGCCGCCCGCCCGAAACGGAAACCCAGCACAGGCAGCGCCCCGTGGAATGCGGGAAGCGGAACCATCTTCATGCCCCATAAGTCGAACGGACCGTCGATGAGGCGCGGATCGAGCCGGGGAATTCCTCCCGCCGGGTAAGTTCCTTCAAAGATGTAAGTAAAGATGCGGCGGATGCTCTCCAGGGAGCGCGAGTCGGCGTAAATCGGAATAGGGTGATTCTGCCGGAGGTTGAAAACGCGCACATCATCCAGGCCGAAGACGTGGTCGGCGTGTGTATGAGTGAAGACGACCGCGTCGAGCCGCTCCATTCCCACGCGCAAACCCTGTTGACGGAAATCCGGCGTCGTGTCGATCACCACGACCCGCGAATCGAACTCGAGGAGAACAGAAGACCGGCTGCGCTGATCGTGAGGATCTTGCGAGCGGCAGGTAGAACAGTGGCAGCCGAGCAGGGGAACCCCCGTGGAAGTGCCAGTGCCCAGAAATGTCAACTTCATTTTCGTTTGGCGGCAGCGCGCTTCTGGGTTTCGACGAACCTCGTGTGCAGCTCATAAAGGGCGTCTCCGAGGAATTTCCGCTCCACCGCAGATAGGTTGCCCTTCGTCTTGTCCTCAACGGCGGATAGAAGGTCAATCATGGTGCGAGCGCTTTCGAGATCCACCGGCACGGCTTGCCCCCCTGGCGCGCCCACGACGCCCAAGTGTAAAAGCGCGCTATTCGCCAAAAACTCCACCAGCATGGCGAAGCCCTCGTCCAGGCGGTCGTCCTGCGGGCTTGGCGCGGCAGGCCGTTTAGCTTCTTCCGTTTCTTCACGCACGTCAGCGTCTTCGCGGCGGGCGCCGTCGACGGTGAACGTCCGGCGGTCTACCACTTTGAAGCCGGACTCTGCTTGCGTATTCTCAGCCATAAACAACCTCGTCGTCTTCTATGCGGGGTACACAAAACCGGGGAGTGGACGCCACCGCCCGGGTGCATTTCAGTCTAACAACAATTCGGGAAGCCAACAAGACGTCGTTCACCGAGATCATTCGGCCTTCCGCGTCGCGTTGGTACGTGTGCGTGCCGTCATACGTCAAATCGCCCGAAGCGTGACAGGTTGGTAGCCACGGTCAATCCCACCTGCGGGATTGACCGTGGACTGTTTCCGCCGAGGGTCAGAAAAACGCTGACCGTGGCTACCCGCTTGGGAGAGCGGCTTGCCGAGGAATCCAGGCCAGCCCAACGCTTGCTCACAAGGGAGCGTTTTTTGAGAAAACGAACTCGGCTCTTTGTAAAACGAACTCGATATTTTATCGAAAAATTCGTTTAACCCTCCCGTTTTGTATGACTTTAATCTTTAGGAACGAACTCGGAGGATTTGCATTTAGAATCAACAACATAGATCGAGCGCGGGAGTTCGTTCCCATTAGATAAGAATTCTCACCCTTTGTTTTCAATAGCTTGGATGAGGTTCGTTCCACAATAAAACAATCTTTTTCGCGTTTTCTGCCTTCCGGGCTGGCCGACAGGGACGGAAATTCGGATTGCGAGTCCCCTTTTCGCTGAGGAGGACGAACAAGGAGGCGGTGACAAAAGTATTGATCCTCCGCGTCCGCCACTCCCAACCGAAACTGAATCTTCGGAACGGGCTCTGAAGGTCCGCGCTACGCTATACAGACCGAACGAGGCGCTGGCTGGCGCCATCCAGAAAGTCGGATTGCCCCACGCGTCCATGGCGTTCATCGTGCCACAGCCGAGTGAGACAGTGGAGACGGGTGAGACAAATGAGACACTTATTTTGGCGTGGCCAACCTTCCTGGTATGTGCGGCAGGGGATCATGTCACCAAAAGGCTGGACATCGGGGTAGCGCGGACATGGCGCAGTTGGCCATGTCTTCGGCTCTTTGGGCTGCAATCGGAAGCATGCCTCGTCAGGCCAGTTGCCCCGACCTGAATTTCTGGAGCGCGACGCGAAGATTGACTGTCACAAAAAATCCGATCCGCGGTGAGCAAGCGGTGGACGCGCGACACGGGTCAATCTTAAGCACCCAAAAGCCCACGGCACAAACTCGGTGCCGTGGCTACCCGCTACGGTCTCGAAGCCTTTCTTTGATCTTATGGAGTTCCAATGAGATCGACGCTGAGGCTGAGGCGGATCGCCGGGCCCTCCCCGGTTGCGAAGCGGAGATTTACTGCTGTTCTCGGCCGACATTAAGGGTCCTGACTACAAGCATTTGAGCGGAGGTGGCATCTCGCGCTCTGGCCGAGTGTGGAATTCACCCGCCGCTCTTCGGGACCGTCACGAGGTCTATTACCGTCTCCTCCTCGTCACACGGCGGGGCCTGATTGCGGTGGCGCCAGCGGGTCGGTGGGGGTGGTGGGGTTATTGAGGGCGTAGGCGTAGCGGTTGAGGGACTGAGGATTGGTGATGTCGCCGCCCAGCGGGTCGGGCGAGAGCCAGCGGCCTAGGTCGTAGCGGTAGAGCCGATAGCTTGCGTAATCGACGGAAGCAGTCGTATCGGTCCAGATCGTGCCGGCAAATTGGAAATCGAGCAGGCCGGCGGTTTGCCACCAGTTGCCCCACGGGGAGATCGTTGCGTCCGTTCCCACCGCGCCGTTGTAGTAAGTTTCCATTGTTATCGAGTCTAGCAGGTTCACATGTGGGAATAGGGCCTCGCCGAATCGATCGGGTACAGCGACGAGCCGCGAGCCAAGATATACCTCGGACATATCGTTTGCCACACCTTGCCATGTACCGTTCGGGTCATAAAGAAAGTCCCCCGTCCCGGAGGGCCACCTGCTCTGAACACGCAGGCCCAGCGCGTTGTAAGTGAAGCCTACCGCCGAGCCGCCGTTGACGCTGATCGCATGTTGCTCGGCATCATACTGGTAGGTGTTCGTGCCGTCGCCGGTCAAATCCCCGGCGGCGTCGTAAGTGAAGCCGGAATTGGTGATCTGGTTGTTGGCAGGATTGAAGCTGTATTGAGGGCAAAGGCCTTGCGTCTGCTGGTTTTGCGTGCAGGTCATGTTGCCGTAGCGGTCGTAGCTGAAAGTCAGATTATAGGTCGAATTGCCGGTGGCGACGGCGCTCGTGAGACGGTTCAAGGCGTCGTAGCCGTAGCTTGCGGTGTGGGAAAGGCTGGAATTCACGTTGTCCTGATAATAATAGCCTACCACGTTTCCGCCATTGTAGCCGCCCGATTGCCCCGGCGTCGAGCAACTCGTGGGATTCGCCTGATTCGGATAGTAATTGTACACCAGGCAGTAGTCGGCAGAAAGGTTCGACGAGTTCCCCAACTCGATCATCACCGGCTGCAGGCGGTTGTTGTAAGCATAGGTTTCCAGCGTGTCCGTGCAGCCTTGCTCCTGGCCTGAAGCTGAAGCGCAGCCGTTTTCGAGCGTGCTCTCCGCGCCCCAGGGCGTGTAGGTGATGCTTTTGGCCAAGTACTGCGGATGAGTGGAATCGGCCAGCGAGCTTTGAATCTGGGTGACGTGCTGCGCAGTGTCGATCGTGTTCGTGATCGTGATGCCAGGGCTCGCCGGTTGGGTATAGCTCGTCACGTCGCCGGCGAGATCGTAGCTGTACGTGGTTTGCCAGGCCGAACTGCCCTCGTTGTACGGCGTGGCCTGCCAGTAGTTTATGATCCTGCCCATCGAATCATAGCTGTAAACCGTTCCCGTGTAACCGGCCGGACAGGCCGCAGGAGCGTTGCTGGTGCATGTGGCGAACAGTCTCCCTTTCGTGTTGGTGAGATTGTACACCCACCAATTCCCGAAACCTGCGGCGTTGTAGTCGTACCAGAAATTCGCTGTCGGCGTGCCGTCGGAATAGCTCTTGGAAGTGAGGCGGTTCAGGGCATCGTAAGCATACGTGGTCGTGACGCTGCGGGCGTCGGTGCGCGAGCAGACGTTTGAAGGATCTCCTGAGCACCCAGAATACGAGTACGTCGTCGTGCCCGATTCGGGCGTGGTGGCGGAGACGAGCCGCGAGAGGATCAACTCGTCAACGGCCTCGCCGTTGAGCGTGGTTTGGATGCCGGGCCCTACCGAAGCCGCTGCGTCGGACGATGCGGCTTCGAGCGATAGCAGCGGATAGAACCAGGCTGCATCCACCCAGCAATTGTGAAGAGCCATAGCGTGGGGGCTGTGCCGTCCGTTCCCACCCAGGCGCCCGCTGAACCGTTGCGAATATCTTCCCGCTGGCCGTTACTGAGGTTGAGGACAACGCGCGATAGCAGAACCCGGACGCTTCAAGTGTGGCTGTGCCGGTTTCCTGGTCTCTGAGCCGGCGGTGTAGGCCGCATTAGCGGTGAGGCTGAGATCGCTTACCGGCGGAGAGGGACTGCTGAGGCGTGATATGGCCTGGCCCAAGAGAAGAACCGCCTGCGGGTTGCGGACAGGCGCCGTCTGCGCGAAACCCGGCGCTTCGGTGAATGCCACTGCCACAATGCTCGCTGTGAGTAACCTCAGAAAGAGCATTCGGCACCACATTTCCCCTCCCAGTTCGACTTTGGTCGTTAACTAACATGTTATGGAACGAAGGGTATCGCCAGAGGATGGAAATGTCAAGTACATTTTCATAAGATGAAAATATTTTTTACATTATCCTCAAATTTTTGAGCCGCTGTTCTCGGTGATTAGCTCGCCCTAAGCAAGCTTCCGAGGGTTTCGATGCAGTGGCAGGGTTTGGCGCGGGCGGGAACCGCGAACGGCTAAATGTACACGCCTGGGCTAGACATCAGTAATATTTTGCCGTGGTTTTTCGGCCCTGCTTTTCGCCGCGCACCCAGACGTAAACCGGGGCGTGCGGAGCCGGGGGAGGCCAGGGAAGAGCGATTTCCAGCGTTTGCTCCTGTGGATTTCCGGGCAAGGGTGTGGGAATACCTTCGATCGGGTAGCCGGTTTGCGAGTTCCAGCCGGTTTTCTCGATGGTCTGCAGATCCTGGCCGGTCAGCGTGCCCTCATAAAGGGACGGGCCAGCTTTCTGATCACTGATCGAAAATTTATCGATGCGCGGCAGGCGGACGACGCGGCCCAGCGCGTAAGGATCGGACGAGCCCGTATTGGGATTGATGAGCTGAGCGGTAAGAACGCAGCCGGAGCGTCCAACCGTGCCGGGATCGAGCGAGAGGAAGAGCGTCCCGCTGCCGGCGTAATCGAGCTGGGCGCCGTCACTATCGCTTCCTGGTTGTAGACGCAGCGCTTGCAACGTGTCGGCGCTATCCTTGCAGCCAAGAGCCAGCACCGGGCGCGCGCCCACGTTCGCTGTGCGAATCGCAAAACTGGCCGCATTCCCTGCGGGAATTTCACCTGGATCGAGTTCCACGCTGTTTTGGCGGCCAAACGATTCCTTGACGCTAAAAATCTTTGGCCGCGGCCCGACGACGTGGAGGAACTGTGGAATGTCGACGGGCTGGTCGATGCCTGCAATCTTCATCTGCGCGTCGAGCACCTGCCCGGCGTGAACTCCCGGCTGCAACCGCACCGTGGCGATACGCTCGGAAGAGGCCTGGGCTCCCAGCGAAGGCGGAGCCAGTGCCCACGTCGTTCCGGGGCTCGTGAGGGATTGAATCAGGTCGAGGTTGGTTCCTTCAAGGACGATTGTTTGATCTGTCTCACCCAGGTTTGCGCGCAATGGCAGATTGCTGACCACCGGGTTTGGCGGATGGACGGTCACAGGAACGGTTTGAGTCTTGCCGTTAGTCTGAGTGAGCAGAAGCGAGTAAGGTCCTGGCTGCCAATGCTCGGGGTTTAACTCGAGCGTCATGCTCGGCTGGATGCCTCCATCCAGTCCTTTGGTAAGCGTAAAGGGAACCTTCTGAGGCTCGGTAAATGGGTCATCACCAGGCGTGCGGATCGCCACCCGTTTGACAAACTCGAAGTCGGCGCCCGTCAGTTGCGCGACGAGGGGGCCCGAGCCCGCCATCAACTTATCTGCGGAATCCGAAGTGAGCCGGGCGCGGGAGAAATCGGCGTAAGGGTGCAGGGCGATCTGGCCGTCCAACTTGAACCAATGCCAATCCCAAAGCCCAGCCAAGTGATAGGAGCCGGGAGCAAGCTTCGCGTGGGTCAGGTCGAGCGAAAGAGTATCGGTCGCTTTCCCGTTCTTGACTTCAACGGGAATCGTCACTTTATCGTGGCCGGAAATGAGCTGCCAGGAGCGGGCCCGGTTGAGCAAGCCTAACTGCTCTTGGGTGGCGGCAGTTACTTTAATGGGCGAAACCGAGCCGAGCGCGATACTGGGCGTCCCAACCACCGATCCCTCTGGCGGCCTGGCTCCGGGAACCTTCAGCATCCAAAGGTAGGCGAGCCGCTTGCGCGGAGTCGGCGGCTGGTTGGGCGTACACATTTTCAGGTTGCCTCCGGCGGCTTCAGTGAAAGCGGCGCGGAAAGCAGTTCCTGGGAAGGCAGCGGTGGCCAGATTTTGTACCAACGCCGCGCCGCCCGCCGCCAGGCCTACGGGCGTTCCATAAAACACCATCCCCAGCGTGGTAGCCAGGCTGGTGGATTGTTGAAGCGCCGCCGCTTTTCCTGAGAGACGCGGATCGTAACTCGAGAGCGACGGCACCATCGACTGAAGGAGCACAGTCGCTTGTTGGGAAGTCGCCATACCCGGGGCCAGAGTGGGAAGCATCACATTATAGCGTGACGAAAACCCCTCAAGAGCCGCGCTTAAGTCCTCGCTGCCAGGCGCGGATTGCTCGTACTGGGAAATCGTCTGCACCAACGCGTTCACCATGTTGGTTTGCCGGCTGTAATGAGCCAGTTCCACCAGCAAGTCCGGATTCTTCAGGACAAGGCTCTCAACCTTCTTCTGGTCAAAGCCGTGCGGGCCGAAGACCAGGCCGACAATCGAGGCATCGACAGGCACCGTCCACTGCGCGGCTTGATTGGCCGGATGCTGCTTCAGCACAAGCCCGAGCGATTTGGCGCCTCCATCTGCCGGCACAACGATGATCGCAACCTTTGCCTTATTCTTGTATTCCGGTGGCAGGTTAGCGGGCGTGTAAAGCAGCTTATCGTGAGCCTGAATCCGGTTGAGCGTGCCAATGGGTAGCGGAGGACCGCCTTTGGGAGGAGCGACTTGAAGATTAAAAGCGCCGAGGGGAGTTGTATTTCCCACACACACAACGGGTTCAAGCGACCACATCGGTGCCACCGCCAGAAAGAGAAGCAAGAAGGCTGCGACCAGTCCTAGCCGGGGCACTCGGCCCAAATCCGAATTCTTCATTCGTTCCCCCTGACGGGATGGGTGCGTCATCGCCTGTTCAAAAACTGTAGGGAAGATTGATTCTGGGTTGCCGGACCATTGATTCATCGGTCGATCAATGTTCAGTCAATGAACAAATGAACGGGTCATCTCGGGAGGTCGACCACGGTGCCCAACACACACCTTTCGAGCCCTCCACGTACTATTAGATGTCAACTCCTTGGTTCGCGCAACTGTCGGCGTTCGAGACCAGTGCTCACCTGTTCCGCAGTCTGGTGGCGCAAGAGCAAAATTATCCCGGCGGCTCAAGGCGAGGGAACGCCATCAGTACGGGTGGTTTGACAGGTCAAGCGCGTGCACCATAACATGCTTTAATAGGCGTGTGATTGGCCCTGCACTGGGGGAATCCGTCTAAGAATCCGATATGTTTCAATCCCTGGTCATTACTCTCCGAGAGGGCGTTGAAGCGGCCCTCATCGTCGGCATTGTCGCAGGCTATCTTCGAAAGACCGGCCGAACCCAACTAATGAGTTTCGTTTACTGGGGCTTGGCTGCGGCGGTGGCGGCAAGCTGCGTGGCCGGATACTTCGTCAGCTTGCTGCGCGTCACCGAAGACGCTTACGAGGGCTGGCTGATGCTCGTGGGAGCAGTGTTTGTAGCTTCGGTTGTGGTCTGGATGTACAAAACAGCCAAGCACATGCGGCGCGAAATTGAGCAGAAGCTGGCGACCCTTTCGGAAGCATCAGAGAGCCGGGCCGGATGGGGAATCTTCTTCTTTGTCTTTGTCATGGTCTTCCGCGAGGGGGCTGAGACGGTGCTATTTCTGGCCGCGGTCTCGCTGAACACAACCGCGCTGATGAATTTCCTCGGAGGCATCGTCGGGCTCGCCCTTGCGGTGGGTTTGGGAGTGGCGTTTTTTAAGGGGAGCTTGAAGGTGAACCTGCGCAAGTTCTTCAACGTCACAACGGTGGTACTGCTGGCGGTCGCCGTGCAGCTTCTGATTTCCGGCGTCCACGAGCTTTCCGAAGCCGAAATCCTGCCAGCCAGCCGCCGGGAGATGGCCCTAGTCGGCCCCATCGTTAATAACGAGGCATTCTTCTTCGTTGTCATCATCGCGTTGTGTCTTTTCATGGTTCTCGCCCAACGCATTCAGGGCCGAGTGCAGACCGAATCTGAGATCGCGGAGTTATCCGCGCCCGAACGGCGGAAGGCGATCGCCGAAGCGCGGCGCGAGGCTTTCTGGAAGA
Source organism: Acidobacteriota bacterium (assembly GCA_021817045.1). GTDB lineage: Bacteria > Acidobacteriota > Terriglobia > UBA7540 > UBA7540 > RH2-MAG17b. Next base: position 4,332 of record JAKAWG010000032.1, on the reverse strand, counting down.
AGGCGGCAGCGGCCTTCAGCCTGCTGATCATCGTGCTGATTGCCGCGGACTTCATTGACTCACGCGTGGCGCAGGCGGTGACTCCGCCTGAGCCGTTGGAGCTGGTTGCGGGCGGGGCCAGGATTCCGGCGGCGGAGCTGAAGGATTACAAACTGCACCACTACGTTGTGGATGTAGGCGGCGTGCCGGTTCGCCTCATCGCCATTATGGATGGTTCCAACAAGGTCCACGTGGCGCTTGACGCCTGCCCGATCTGCGGGACGGAAGGCTATTATCAAAACGGCCGCAACGTGATTTGCCGCAACTGCGCGGCCGCCATTTACGTGCCCACCATCGGCCAGCGAGGCGGATGTAACCCGATCGCCATTGCCTTCAGCCGGTCTTCTTCCGGGGGCGCCATTGTGATCCCGAAGAGCGCGCTCGTGGCTGCCGTCAAGGTTTTTCGATGATCCGCCGCATTGTGGGTGAATCCCTCCTGCGCCGACGCCGGCGCAAGCTGCTGAGCCTGGCCGCGGTGTGCCTGGGCATCGCCGTGGCAACCACGGTGGCCACGATGTCAGTGGACGTTGGAGACAAGGTAAACCGCGAGTTACGCTCGGTCGGCGCGAATATCGTGGTGACGCCGGCGGCAGACGGCTTTCCAGTGTCGGTGGGCGGGGTTGATTTTCGTCCGGCGGGTACGGGCGCTTACTTGCGCGAACCAGACCTGGCCAACATCAGGCAGATATTCTGGCGTAACAGCATTGTGGCTTTCGCTCCCTTCGTTTACACGCCGGCGCGCGCAAACGGCCGCCGCTTTGTGCTGATCGGGACGTGGTTCGGCCACAGGCTTGGACCTTCTCAGACGTTTGTTACCGGCATTCGCCTTCTTCATCCCGCCTGGAAAGTGGAAGGTGCGTGGCCGGCTTCTGGGGAACGAGCCGTGTGCCTCGTCGGATCGCAGTTGGCGCGCGTGCTCGGGCTTAAGCCGGGCGGCAAACTGAGCATTGAAGTGCGCGGCGCAGCACCGGTGGAATGGCTAGTTCGCGGCGTGCTAGAAGCGGGCGGCACCGAGGACAGCGAAGTTTTCGCTCCGCTTGCCGCCGTGCAGAAACTGGCGGGACTTGCCGGCAAAGTGCGGCGCGTTGAGGTGAGCGCGCTGACGAAGCCCACTGACTCGTTGGCGCGAACGCCCGTTACCAGAATGACGCCGAAAGAGTACGAGCGCTGGAGCTGCTCAAATTATGCGAGCACGGTCGCTTACGAGATTCAGGAAGCAATTCCCGGCTCGTCGGCAAGACCGGTCTACCGGGTTACGGAGACCGAGGGACGGATCATGAATCGCGTGGACGCGCTGATGGAGCTGCTGGCGGGAGCGGCGCTTTTGACAGCAGCCTTGGCGGTAGCTTCCATGATGCTGGCGAACGTGCTCGAGCGGCGCACGGAAATCGGCCTGCTCAAGGCGCTGGGGGCGAGCGACGCACGCGTGGCCATGATTTTTCTGACCGAATCTTCTGCGGTGGGCTTGGCGGGAGGAGTGGCCGGTTACGCCCTAGGTTCGGCGCTCGCCGTGCGCCTGGCACGCGAGGTATTCGGCGCGGCGGTGAGCGTTCATTGGGTGATTCTGCCGGGCGCGCTGGCGCTTGCGCTTTTGGTGACGTTGATCGGCAGCGCCGTTCCGCTGGCGCGCGCGCTCAAGATGCCTGCCGCGCTGGCGCTGAGGAACGAATAGTAAAGGAGCGGTGAATTACGGAACGCAGAACTCAGAGCGGCTTGGGCCTGCTTTAATTCGTAAGTAACCATTCACTATTTTCCCGTGGTTTCAAACTCGACAAAGCGGCCAGCTTCTCGCTCCCTCTTCTGGCGGCTGCTGCTGCGCTCGCTTCAAGTGAAGCGACCGCAGACGGCGCTTTGCGTGGGCGTGCTGGCCACCGGTGCGGCGGTCTGTTCGATGCTGTTGAACCTTTACGGCGGCGTGCAGCGAAAGATGACGGAATCCTTTCGCGCCTTCGGGCCGAATGTGATCGTGGCTCCGCGCTCGGGCCGTGCCGGGCAGCGTGACCTTCCCGGTTTGATGCAGGGTCCGGACTCCGGCCGGCTCGCGGAGATCTCATCTTCACGCCCTGGTTTTTCAGCGGTCCCGGTGCTTTACGCGGTGATGCGGGTGACAGCCGTACCGCCCGATCCGCGTATGCCCGATGGCGGGGAAGCTGTAGTGGCAGGCGCCGATTTGCGCGCGCTTTGGCGAATGAATCCAGGGTGGCGTTTGCGGCGGGCGCCGGGCCAGGAAGCGCGCTTATCTGGCGCTTGTGCAGTCGGCAGCGGGCTGGCGGCGGAGCTTGGCGCGCATATGGGTGGCGCAATCGAGCTCGCCCCGGTTCGCACTTCGTCCGGGCAGTCGGCAGGAGGGATGACGTTCAAAATCGCCGCCATCGTCACGACCGGCTCCTCGCAAGATCACCAGGTTTTTGTCCCGCTCGAAGCGTTGCAACGCCAGGCAATCGCTGGCGGAAAAGTGAGCGTGGTTGAGGTACACGCGCCGGGAGGGGCTAAGCAGATTGAAGGAACGATCCGCCGGATCGACCGCCTTTTCCCAGGCGCTGAAGCGCGGCCAGTGCGGCAGATTGTGTATTCCGAGGGCAAGGTGCTGGGCACGGTTAGCCGGCTAACGATGGCGCTGGCAAGCTTAATCCTGGTCATCATCGCGCTGTGTGTCGCGGCCACGATGACGGCTCTCGTGCTCGAGCGGCGCAAGGACGTCGCAGTGATGAAGGCGCTCGGGGCGGACGATCACACGCTGGTGCAACTGTTCCTCGCGGAGGGCGCGGTGCAAGGGTTCGCCGGAGGGCTGCTCGGGTTTTTCGCCGGCGCGCTGGCGGCGCGCGAACTGGCATTGCGCTTATTCGCCGTGGCGCTGGCGCCGAGTTGGTGGGTGTTTCCGGCGATTATTGCTGGAACGACCGTGCTTGCCGTCCTCGCGACGGTCGCGCCGGCGCGAATTGTGAGGCGTATTCAGCCGGCCATCGCACTGAAGGGAGCTTGAGGCGTGCCGTTTATTGAAATTCAGGATTTGACGAAGCAATACGGACCGTCCTTGTATGCGCTTCGCAGCGTTTCAGCCACCATCGAGCGCGGCGAATGGGTGGCCGTGATGGGACCGTCGGGCTCCGGCAAAAGTACGCTGCTTAACATCCTTGGCTGCCTGGATTCACCAAGCGAAGGAAAGGTTTCTATCGAAGGCAAGGGTCTCACGCTGCTTCCGCCGGGCGAGCTGGCCCGGTTTCGCGCCGAAAAGGTGGGCTTCATCTTCCAGCAGTTTCACCTGGTTCCCTATTTGACTGTGGTTGAGAATGTGATGCTCGCGCAGTATTTTCACAGCCTCGCCGAAGAGCGCGAAGCGGCGGAAGCGCTGCGGCGTGTAGGATTAGGCGACCGGCTGCATCATTTGCCCTCGCAGCTTTCGGGCGGCGAGCAACAGCGGGTCTGCGTGGCGCGCGCTCTCATCAATCAGCCCAACCTGATCCTTGCCGACGAGCCAACCGGGAATCTGGACGAGGTCAATGAGGCCATTGTGATGAGCCTGCTCACGGACTTGCACCGCGAGGGCCATACCATCCTCATGGTGACGCATGATCCGGAGATTGGGCGAATGGCCGAGCGGCGCCTGAGCCTGCACCATGGCCGGCTGACGGAGGAAATTTCGACCGTGGCCGTCGAAGAGCATGCGCTGGCCGACAAGCTGTTACAGGCTGTCTGGCGAAAGCAGGAAGACGTGGGCAGCGGATTGGTTCCCGCCGAGAAACTGCCGGAATTCGTCGCCAATCGAGCAACGTTCCTGCTCATGGCGCAGGAAGGTTCGATCACCCTGGAAGAAGGCAAGATCGGATTCACGGGCAAAGGCCAGCGGCGCTCCGATGAGCTCATCCGCCGCCATCGCCTCGCCGAGCGGCTTTTTTACGAAACCTTCGCGCTCGATGAAGACCACCTGCACGAAAACGCCCTCAAACTTGAGCCGCTTTGGACTCCGGCCGTAACCGAGAAGATCTGCATGTTCCTTCACCATCCCCGCACCTGCCCTCACGGCGACCCGATCCCTCGCGGCGCTTGCTGCCCGTAAACGAAGTGAATAGTAGATAGTGAAGAGTGGGTGGTCACCTTGTTTCGGAAGGCCCCGTCGAGTACGATTAGGGCCATGAGGGAACTTGTATTCGAAGTGACACAGGAGTCCGACGGAGGCTTTGTAGCCGAATGTTTGACGGAAAGCATTTTCACTGAGGCCGAAAACTGGGAAAAGCTGCGGCAGAACGTCAAGGAAGCGGTCGCCGCTTACTTTTTCGACCAGCCGGACCGCCC
>JAKAWG010000121.1 GCA_021817045.1 Acidobacteriota bacterium | reverse complement strand
GTAAGCGCAGTTTCCATTGAGCGCAGCCTTGCTTGGGCGGGCGAAGACGCCAACGATTGGAAGCAGCACCAACAACGATTCGAGCGTCTTCTTAACGGCACGAATCCTGGGAGCATGGACCGCCGGATGTCGCGAGCCCTGGCTGAGCTCACTTGGCGCCGCCAGCGCGTCTGGCGCGGCGGCCATCGAAAGGAAGTCCGCGTCTTCTATACCCGGCTCTCCGCCGCCGCCCGTCAATCCGGGCCTTTCACACAGGACCAGGCTCTCGAACTCGCTTCCGACCTGATCCACATCTTCTCTTGCGCCGTCCTGCTTGATCCCACGCTGCAGCGCCTCTTCCGCCGCGCCGCCGGCCTCCTCAAGGTCTATCGCTTTTCTCGCTTCGGGGATTTTAATCCTGCTGACGCGAACGCGGTGAGCGCGCGCACCATTGCCCTGTTCGCCCATCCGGGCGAGGCCATGGGCAATCCCTTTCTCTCTTCCGGCAAAGTCGAGAACAGAATCGGTCGTGGCTTTTCACTACCGATTCCCGTTTCGGTGACCAGTGACGAGCACCAGCGTCTCCGGCATGCCAGCGCCGCTTCGTTTCGCATTGCGCCCCCGCCCTGGATGCTTGCCGACTCCAACGTCACCCTGCCCCACGGTTACGACGAGCACTTCACGCGCGTGCAGGCAGCGTTTCACTGCGACGCGCAGACCCCGGAAGCCATTCGCAACTTGGTCGATCTCATCGCCCGCCTGAGCTGGGAGCGGCTCGGGCTGATGGCCGAAGCGCCAAAGAAAGAATGCGCGTACCTCGAAGCCTTGCTCGGCTCTGCGGCACCGCTCCTGTCTGCGGACAACGAACGAGTTCGTGAGCAACGCACAAATGAGTCGCCGTCATCGTCTTCTTACGCCACGACGCGTGAATGGATGGAAAAACTGCTCGACTTGCTCCGCACTCCACACGAGCTTTGGGCAGTGTTCCGGCAGGCGGCAGGCAAGCTGCACGATGCCCTTGCCCGCTGGCTGGAGGCGGTCTACGGCGCGGCGTTGGCTCAAATTTTCCGGCGCAACCACCGCGAAGAACAGCCCAGCCTGTTCGAAATGCTGGTCGATCACGCGATAAAGCGGCCCAGCAAGGACGGCGACGCAGAGACGGTGACATGCTGTTGAGAAAACGCCCCTCAGCCGCCCTCCTACGTCGGGCACCCTCTCGCCAAGGGCAAGGGTGGCGAGCGGCGCGAGCCGGGTGAGGGGTCTGTGATCCGAAGTTTTCGGGATGGCAGGCTTAGAAACCGTTTTCGGCAACCCGCTTAAATCCGCAATCGAATCGTGCCAGCCAGAGTATAATTTCCGGCTGGAGGAGACACCATGAAGATTACAGCCGTTAAGCTTTATCGAATCCGTTCCGGCACTGAGGGACAGAAGGGAGCCGAGGTAGGCGAGTCGCAGTATTGGGGCGGAGGATGGCAAACGAATTCGCTGATTGCCAACCCCATGTCTCTTTACTCCCGGTACGCGCGGGTGCGAACCCTATGGATGGGGCCCGGCCAGGACCCTTACGCTATCGAGCTGCACACGGATGAAGGCGTCACGGGAGTAGCAGCCAACTATGGCGGCGGCCCTTTCGCCTGCGGGGTGATTCAGAAGCATTTCTCTCGCTTTTTGCTCGGTCAGGACCCCTTCAACATCGAGCTGATTTGGGACCAGATGTATCGCTCGGTAATGCCCTACGGCTTGGGCGGCGTCACTTCGATGGCGATGAGCGGCGTGGATCTGGCGCTTTGGGACCTGGTGGGCAAAGCATTGGGGCAGCCCGTCTACCGGCTCATCGGCGGGAAGACCAAGGAGAGTATTCCTTGTTACGTGACCACGCACCCGGATTTGGCCAGCCATTGGAAGGATCGAGGCTTTCTCGGCGTGAAGATTGCCGCGCCGTGGGGAGTTGCCGACGGCCGGAAGGGATTGCAGCAGATGCAACGGTGCGTGGAGCAAAGCCGGTCGGCAATCGGAGACGACATGGAGCTGATGATCGACTGCTACATGTCGTGGGACCTGGAATTTTCAGCGCGGCTGGCCGAGCGGGTGCGCGACTGTGACGTGAAGTGGTTCGAGGACCCGCTGCCGAATGGCTGGGCGGAGCCGCTGAACGCCGAGTTGCGCAGCCGCATCAGCCCGATTCAGGTGGCCATCGGCAACTTGGAGTTTGACTACAAAGCGTACTATTCCATCCTTTCGCGGCGGGCGTGCGATATTATCCAGCCGGAACTGCAATGGTGCGGAGGTCTCACCGCCGTCCGGCGGATCGCAGCCATGGCGCGGCCCTACGATATTCCGGTTGTGCCGCACGGTTCGGGCGTTTATAACTATCATTTCGTCATCTCGAACATCAACTCGCCGTATGCCGAGTATTTAACCGTGGCTGAAGGGACCGAGGTTCGGCCCATCTTTGACGCGGTGGTGGGAGAGCCCTTGCCTGAGAACGGCCGGCTGACGCTCGGAGATAAGCCCGGATTCGGAGTTGAGTTGAACCCGGACTATCTTGAGCCGTACGCGGGCTGATAAGTCGGCGGCACACGGATACTGTAGCGGCGATCTCTGGACCGTAGGCTTTTCAGCGCTCGTAGAGCGCCGGTGTTCACAAGCAAGTCAAAAGCCAAAACAAAGCGAAGCATGGTCGCAACTTTTAGCCTGCGAGTTTTGACTTTTGACTTGTTTGTGCGCCGCGACGGGTTTCGCCGGCTCGCTCAGGGCGTTCGTTTTAGTTCATGGAGGATCGATGAATGAGTGCTACGACCGTTCTTCGCGGCATTGCCTGGAATCATAGCCGCGCGGTGCCGCCTTTGGTGGCCACCGCGCAGCGCTTCGAGGAACTGCACCCGGGCGTCGAAATCCATTGGGAAAAGCGCAGCCTGAACGATTTTGGTTACGCCGGCGTGATTCCACTCGCGGAACGCTACGATCTTCTAGTGATCGATCACCCGATGATGGGCGTTGCCCGCGAATCCAAGTGCCTCGTCGACCTCGCACCGGCGCTCGATGACTCGTTTCTTAAGGAGCTCGCCTCGGATTCGGCGGGACCCTCGTATGAAAGCTACCTGTACGACGGGAGTCTCTACGCGCTTCCCATCGATGCGGCGGCGCCCGCCGCAAGCTTTCGTCCTGACCTGCTGAAGCAAGCAGGCGTGAACCAGCCCCGCACATGGCGCGACGTGCTCGACCTGGCGCGGAAGGGTTGTGTGGTGATGCCGGGCATTCCCGGGGACGTCTTCCTGAACTTTGTCGCGCTGTGCGTTTCCCGCGGTGGATCGGTGCCCACAAATTCCGAGGAGTTTGTAGACGCACAAATGGGAGAGCGAGGATTGGAAGAATTGCGGGAGCTTGCCGGTTACTTGCCCGCCGAGATTTACGAGTGGAATCCGATCGCCGTGTACGAACACCTGGCCACGAGCGACCGGTACGCGTACTGCCCGTTCGCGTATACCTACAGCAATTATTCCCGCAACGGATTCGGAAGCCATCTGATTCTATTTGCAAATCCAGTTCTGCTGAACGATGGCCGCCCTCTCCGTACCGTGCTGGGCGGGGCCGGCCTCGCGATTTCGGCGCGCTGCGCAGCCAGGGACGTGGCCCTGGAGTATTCAGCTCAAGTCGTGAGCGCCGAGTGGCAGAGAACCCTATATGGACTGAGTGGCGGCCAGCCCGGGCGCCGCAGCGCGTGGCAGGATGAGACTCTCAACCGCATCACAAACGGTTTCTTTGAGCGGACCTTCGAGAGCATCGAAAGAGCATATCTGCGCCCTCGTTATCCGGGATATATCGAGTTCCAGGTGGGGGCCGGCATCCCGGTTGTGCAATACCTTCAAGCCGGTGGTAAGCGGGCCGCGGTGGTGGAGACCATTAACGAACTCTACCGGCAATCGCTGGAGCGAAGACGCGAACAATCTGTATGACGATCAATACTGACTGCCTTAGAGTCGTGATTGTAGGGTATCAGGGCACGGCTTTAGCCGCGCCGCAAGGTACAGCCCTCACTTACCACCCTCACCTCCGTCCCCTCTCCCGCTGGGCGGGAGAGGGGGAACCGCGAAGCGGTGGGTGAGGGCACCCGCCGAAAGCGGGGACAGGTGCGAGGGCAAGGAGGGTGGTGTGAACCCAATAAGTCGTCGGAACTTCTTGCAAGCCACGACCGCCGGACTCGGCGGCTTGGCGCTTGACCGTGCGTGGCCTCTTGAGAGCGGGGAAGCTGGAACCCACCGAAGCCTGCAGGCCCTCCATGAGAAATTCCAGAATCCTGACCGTCGCTACAGCATCCGTCCGTTCTGGTTTTGGAACGGCAAGCTCGAGGGCGCGGAACTGCGGCGGCAGATCAAGCAGATGGTCGATCATGGCGTCTATGGCGCCTACGCTCACAACCGGGACGGCTTGGAAACGCCGTATCTTTCCGAGGCTTGGTGGCAGGCGGTGGGAGAAGCGCTGAAGGCGGCGCGGGAGTACGGGTTTTCGCTCTGCATGGTGGATGAGTTCGAGTGGCCCAGCGGCGAGGCGCGTGACTATTGGTTGCCCGGGAGCAACAAAAGCCGGGTCGTTGCGGCCAACCCGGAGTTTCACATGCGCCGGCTGCGTGCTCGCAAAACCACCGTTCGCGGCCCTCAGCGCGTTCGCGTGGCGCTGCCGCAGGGAACGATAGCCGTGGTAGTTGGACGGCAAACTGGCCAGGAAACGCTCGACGGGGAAAGCCTGAAGAAGTTACCAACCGAAAGCGGCGCCACGGAAGTTGAGTGGGACGCTCCGGAAGGCGATTGGATCGTTTTCACCTATGCGGTGGAAAAGGCCATCGGCCAGCCGGATCACGGAACCGTTGATTTGATGAGCCGTGAAGCAATCGCGGAATTCATCAAGATTTATTACGACGAATTCTACCGCCGTTACGCAGAATACTTCGGCAACGCCATGCCCGCCACTTTTGCAGACCACGAGGGAGACTACGGAGCGAAGCTCCCGTGGACGCCGGCTTTGTTCGATACCTTCCAGCGCCAGGCGGGTTATTCCCTGGAACCTTACCTCCCCGCGCTGACCTATGACATCGGCGAAAAAACCGAGAAGGTGCGGTGCGACCTCCTCGACACGGTGAGCGCGCTCTATTCCGACAGTTTCTTCAAGCAGGTCACGGATTGGTGCCACCAGCACAAGATTGAGCACTCGGGGCACGTCTGGGAGGAATCATTGATCTTCGGGCCGGCGGAGCAAGGCGATTTCTTCCGCATCCTGCGCTCGCTCTCGAACCCGGGCTGCGACACGCTGGTGGAGTGGGGCAGGCAGTCCGTGTGGCTTAAGGAAGACGCTTCCGTGGCGGATTTCGAGGGCCGCCATGTCGTGTGCGAGAACCAGGGCGTTCAGGGCGAGAGCTCCTACCTGAGTCCTGAAAAGATGAGGCGCGTTTCCAACTGCCTGGGCGCCTGGAACATCGGCGAGTTCATTCCACACGCGTTCGACTACGACCTATCGAGGATCAATTTCCCGCCCGATTGGTTTCGCAGCCAGCCATATTTGCCCTGGTTCCGGGCGTATGCGGACCAGATGCGGCGGATCAGCTTCATGAACTGCGACAGCCATCACGTCGCGGACGTCCTTCTCCTTTATCCGCAGGTTTCCATTTGGGGTCAATCCGCCCCGGCTTTCCGGACTGAGAACTTCAGGCAGCTCTTGAACAACTCTTTCTGGAGCGATGATGCGGTTGATACCAACGAACAATACGCGATGCTCAAGCTCCGCTTGACCGAGGAACGGCTGGATTTCAAGGTGGCGGATGACCACTACATGGCTGAAAGCCGGAGTGAGGGCAAGTTGCTGCAGATCAGAGATTCACAATTCAGCGTCTTGGTCCTGCCGCCGATGTCAACCATTCGAAGGGCTACGGCGGAACGCGTGCGGGACTTTTTCAAAGCCGGCGGAAAGGTGATCGCGCATCGGCGGCTGCCGATGATCTCGGCAGAATCAGGCCGGAATGATCGTGAGTTGGAAGCAATCTGGAAGGAGACGTTCGATAGCCGCCCCACGGTGGAACCATACCGGCTGAAAGAGAATTCCAACGGCGGCAGGGCGTACTATGTGCCGGGTTCCGTTCCCGATGTATTGGAAGCTGTTCGCGAAGTGATCGTAAACCCGGACGTCGAGGTGATTGATGGTCCCACCGATCACCTTTACGTCCTCCACAAGATCAAGGACGGTATCGATTTCTTTTGGGTCGTTAACGACACGGACAAACCTCGCGCCAATGTTTTGCGACTTCGCGCGAAAGGCCGGCCGGAACGATGGGATGCACATACCGGGCAGAGCTCTCCGCTCTTTTACCAGACGGCGGGAGAGCGGACAGCGGTTCGGCTAAGTCTTGGGCCTTGGGATGCTGCTTACGTTGCGTTTGACAGCGAAGGGCCGGTGCAGCCTTTGGCGCTGACGTCCACCAACCTGGAGGAACTCTATATTTCTGCGGCCAACGACAACGAGATCACCGTCCATGGCCGGGCGCCTGCAAAACCTAATGATTCCCTGTTTGTCGTCCTCAGCGGCGGGCAGCATCAATATCGAGGCGAGTACACGCCGAACGCGGCGAAGCCATTGGAGCTTGGCGGCGAGTGGAATGTGACCATCGAGGACCCGCTGATTTCGCTTCCCTACGCTTTCGTCGTTGACGATCCGAAGAATCGGGGACTCCGCGAGCGATGGTACAGTCAAAGTGCCGGCCGACTGGAGTGGAATCTCTCGTGGCTTTCACCGATGAACCGGTCGATTCGCGAATGGAACGTGATGGGTCCGTTCCCCATTCCGGCAGATGAACGACTCGATCGGACCTATCCGCCCGAGCGCTCGATTGATTACGGCGCAGTGTACCATGGAGACAAAGACCGGCTGCTTCAATGGAGGCAAATCAACGCGGCGGACTACAGAATTGGACACTATGGAGGAAACTGGACCTTAGGAACCATCGAGGTTGTCGGCGGACCTTACGCGCCGGAAAACTTCATCGTTGACTATGTTGAGCCGCTTCGCGTCGAGCCGCTCGAAGGCACAATCTACGCTCAGACCAACGTTTATAGCCCTGCAGAAACGGACGCTGTGATGGTGCTGGGGACTGCCAGCCCACGCGCCGTTTTTTTGAACGGTGCAAAAGTGTATTCGCGCTGGCTCCGGCCTTTGTATTTCCAGTTCACGGACGGGTTTGCTGCTCGCATCCCCATCCATTTGCAATCCGGTTGGAACAGCCTGCTGCTCAAGTTCCTCCATAATCCCGATGATCCGGAGCCTGGCAGCTTTACCTGCCGCATCGACCGCTCCGATGGATCGTCTATTCCGGGCTTGATCGCGTCCTCGCGCGTCTCGAATACCGCAGACGACCGGACCGGATATCGCTGGCTGCGCTTTCAAGTGCCTGTTGTGGCGAGCGCGCTCCGAATACCGGCGATGCGATCTCCATGGATCGCTTTTGTGGACGACGCGAGAGTGGCTTCGTCTTCTGAAATTCCGTTGCCCAACGGCGCGAAGAGCGTCACCCTGCGGGTGGCGGCCAGTGAGCCGCTGGAGTCTCCTTTCGCCTTCTCCACGCGGACGTCATCCCTTCCGCTGGGAAGCTGGAAAGTGCCGGGTATGGAATATTTTTCGGGACGCGTCATTTACGAAAGGACTGTCTCCGTGCCGTCAAGCTTGCTTTCCGAGGACGTGCTCCTCGACTGCGGCGAGGTTGGGGTCGTCGCCGAGGCGTGGATCAACGGGAATTCGGTGGGATCGCGTCCGTGGCCGCCGTATGTTTTCGATGTGACCCGGCACCTTCGCCCCGGAACGAATCACATCAAGCTTCGAATCGCAAACGCCGCCGCCAACGCGCGCACCGCGGGCATTTATCACCAAATCCTCGAATACATCGACCGCGACGGATGGGTTGGTCCCTGCCGCCTGGTCCCTTACGTGAACCGGAATATCCGGTGTCAGCGCGTTTAGGAGCCTCTTTCAATCGCGTGGATAATGCCGCGAATGTAGCCCAGTGCCAAGGCCATGCCCGCGTGCCACGAAGCCGCGCACGCCATCTGAGGAGTGTGGTCCGGGATGATGACACCGTCATAGCCATTCCGATGATAAATGCGCAGCGCCTTCACGATGTCCACGTCGCCTTCGTCGATGAAAACTTCGTGATAGTGCGGTACCTTGCCGCGCACGTTGCGAAGATGAACGTAGGCAATAGCCTTCTGGCGGCTCAAGCGGTCGATGGTTTCGTAGACGTCCCCTTCGCTCATCTCGGCCGTGGTTCCCTGGCAAAACTCAATCGAGTTGTAGTAGCTGGGCACGACGTCCAGCAGCCGCTGGAACAGATGAGGCTGATAGACCAGCCGCCCATAGCCGCGCAAAGCGGGCATGGGCGGATCATCTGGGTGAGCCGCCAGCCGCACGTCTGCCTCTTCGGCCACCGGCACCATTTCCCGGAGAAATCCGGTCAGTCGCTGCCAGAGTTGGTCGGAAGTCACGGGCCCGATAGTTCCGGGCGGCGCGTCAGGGTCATAGATCATGTTCCAGATTTGGCCGTTAGGAATGGCCGTCTCCTTCGGCCCATCTTTTCCGAGAAATCCGACGGTTTCGGCGCCGCCGCGCGCAAACGGGCCCACCACGTGTCCCCAGACGCCGGAAATGCTGAAGTTGTATCCCAGCACAGGAATTCCTGCTTTCCCCATGTTGCGGATGATGGTTTTCAGATTCTCCATCTGCTCGCGCTTGCGCGGCCCATCAAGCAGAACGTCATACCAATGCGAAGGGTCGAGATTTTCAATCGCTGCCAGCTCCAGGCCTTCTTTGTTAACGGCCGCTTTCAACCCTGCCAGATCTTCATAGGACCACAGATGGTCACGATTGTCGGAAACGCCCCAGCACTTTTGCCCGTCCGTGGCTGGAAGCCTCGGCCCTTCGTGAAAATAATCCACCCAGTGCGCCACGATGTGCGTGGCTCCGGCCTGTTTGGCAAAGCGAAGATTCTCGTTCGTCAGCATGTGACGATAAAGCCCAAGACCCAGTTTCATGGCGTCACTCCTTCATCGGAATTCAGCTTCTTCCGAAGGTTTCGATCTATTTCCCTGATCCACCGCTTCGCGGTTCCTCCTCTGCCTTTGGGAGAGGGGATGGGGATGAGAGCGGAATCGCGCCTCCGGGGACGGCGAACACCTTCGGGATTCGTTCCGATGCCGGCGGTAGGGGCGGAAACTTCGCATGCGGCTCCGTTTGATACCAATAGGCAACGGAGTAGAAATCGTCCGAGCGGTTATTGCCGGTGCCGTGCTCGATGGTGAAGCGGATTGATTCGTCGAAGGTCAGCGGAGCATCCAGGTGCCAGCGGTACAAACACCACCGCCCTCCGATCGAAAATGGATTCACCACAAAGGGCACTCCGTTATAAGGATAGTGAAACGGCTTGCCGTCAAAGCCCCAGGCGCCGTTGTAATAATCCTCAGAGCCTGTGCCGTTGGTCACGGGATTCGGGCTTCCATCGACAAAGAGCATGTCATCGCCTTCGCCCCACCAGCCGTTCTGATTCAAAACGACTGCCTGCGTCACGCCGACGAGGTGCCCGCGTCCGGTCGCTTCCATGAAGACATAATTATTTGTTCCGTCAAGGTTCTTCTGCACTGCGGTTGTCCAGCCCGGGCACGGCGCCGCCTGCCGGTATTGAGCGTGGAAGTAGCCGATGTTCGCCGGCAGGCTGGGGAGAACTTGATAGTCAATGTTCCAGTAGAAAGCCTCCACCGGTTTTTCGCTTTCACTTGTGACCGTAATCAGCCCTGCCTCCCGAAACGGCATTGGAAAATAGGCGTTGAGGGCCTTTACCGGTGCGACGGTCAGCAGGGCAGATTTGTAAAGAAAGTATTCTCCCAGGTTCAAGCCGAAAAAATCCCCCAGAGGTACTTCCACGCTGGGCGCGGCTTCCCCATCCCAAAACATGCGAACGACTAATCTTTTCAGATGCTGGGGGTCTGGAGATGCCACCGTGATCCATATATGGCTGACCATGCCCGGCCCGGCGTGTCTGAGCAAGGTCAGAGTGTCTCCAGGTTCTAGCCGGCGATAATCCGCGTTGCCGCCGGTGCGGTCGTAACTGGACGCTTTCGCCGTGCGATAGTTACGCAGCAGCGCAAGCTTCATCTCCTGCGGGTAGGCTGGCTCCGCGTCCGGAGTTGGAGCAGCTTGTGACCTCCCGGCGATTCCCAGGAAAGCGGCCGGCCCGGCCCCCAGCATCAGCAGGCGCCGGCGGGATAAAGAACTTTCGTTTGCCACGAGTCAACCCTCCACTTTATGTTGCTAATCAGGCCAGAAGTATGTAGACATAACCGAGCTACAGGGCCGGATACTGAGGATCGGGCATGAGAAAGAATCTTTGAACCACGCCCGGCGATTTCTGGAGGCTGCGCAGCCGAGGGCCGAGATA
>JAKAWG010000031.1 GCA_021817045.1 Acidobacteriota bacterium | reverse complement strand
ACAGCGGACGCTGGCAGGTCAAGCCCAACGGTCTCAGCAGCCGCCCCACGCGGCTCACGCTCACCTTCAGCCCAAACCGCTCTCGCCAAAGCGCCTGGATCATCCACCGCGTCCACAAGGCGAACTCAAACCGAAACTGCAACGGATTCTTCCCCACCACCGTTCGGTAGAGCCATCGCCTCTGGGCTCCGCTGATCTTGGTCGGACGCCCGGCCAACGGCCGCGCCTTCAGCCCGCCCCAGCCACCGGCTCGATACCGGACCAGCCAGTTGTATATGCACGCGCGGCTGAAACCCAGGGTCTGGATCCCGACCTCCGGACTTTCACCAGCCTGGACGCGCTCCACCGCGCGCGTCCGAATCTCTTCCAGCGTCTTGTGATCCAACTTCCGGGCGTCTCGCTTGAACATGCCGGAAGTATAGTCGATAGCCCCCTGTTAGCTCTACTTACTTATGCGCGGCTTAATAAGTATGATTCGCTTGCTACCTGTTCTTCTGATTAACTTCGTCATTTCTGCTGAAACGGAGACTTATTGCCGCTGTGTGTCGCCCTAACTCGAGGTAATTGCCCTGCGTTCGTCCACAGTCTCGCCCCTTTCCAGCAGCGCCCGGAGCCAGCCCAACATTCTTGGCCAGCCCCGGAAGCTCCCGGCCAGTTCAGGGTGGGCGGCAAGGCCGCTATGCAAGTGCCGGACCAGTGTGCCCTGGTCCGTCGGTTCCAACTCCCAGCGAACCGTTGTCGGCACCTCGGCCGTCCAACTCGCGGTCCACGTGTACACTAACAGGCGCGGTGGATCGATTTCGAGATACTCGCCGACCACCTCAAACGGGTGACCTTGGGCATCGACTCCCGCGCTCCGCCACTTACCTCCGGGCCGTAAATCACATTCAAATTGCGCACATCGAAAGCTCTGCCCTTCGCCTCGTCCTCCCCACCACTTCACCACCAGTTCAGGATCGACTAAGGCCTGGAATACTCTTTCCGGCGGCGCGGCGATGCGGATTTCGCTGATCAGGGTGGTACCTTCTGGAGCGATACTGGACGTTGCCATCACTCATGCCTCCGACCTGCGATTTCTTCCGACGCCTCCCCACAGTTCTGCGCGCCCTCGCTCTCAATAGCGGCCTTCAGCGAGGTCAGGCTCCTCTGCCAGAAGATTCGATATTGGTTGAGCCAGGAATCGACAGCTTTCAGGGGAGCCGGGTTTAAGCTGTACAAGCGCTGGCGGCCCTCGCGGCGTTCCCGAACGAGATTTGCATGCCTCAGGAGCCGCAGGTGTTTGGAAATCGCCGGGCGGGACACGGGGAACTTCCGAGCGATCTGGCCCGCCGCCAGGCTTTGGCCGCGCAACAGGTCAAGCACGGCGCGCCGCGTGGGATCGCCAAGCGCGGTAAACGTCGTGTCTGACGAATATGTAACCAAACGGTGACGCATAATATGTAGCCTATGGTTGCAGGTTGGCGAATGTCAAGTGCCTCTTCGGGGAAGGGATAATCAAACCACGCGTTGACTGAAGGCTGACTCTGGGCCGGTCAGTCTTTCCGTTCCGTTTCAACTTGGCTCAATCGCGCGTAACCGGGATGCACACCACGTGCGAGCCCTTGTTGGTCTGCAAGGCGTTGCAGGATCTCGCCGAGCGTACGCTGCTCCTCGTTAGAGAGCGCCGTCAGAACGTCTTTCTGGTGATCGCGCGAAATCTGACGGATCTGCTCGAGAGCGGTACGTCCTTTGTTCGTCAGGTGGAGCGCATGCCGTCGCCGGTCATGAGGGTTTGCACGGCGCTCAATTAACCCCTTCGACTCCAGATCATCCAGGAGCGGCACCAGGCGGCTGGGCAACATATGGAGAAGGCGGGCGAGCTGCCGCTGGGTGATCGAAGGAGCGAAGTCAAGATTCCACAAAATACCGCTGTGCGGGCGGCTTAATCCGATCTGCTTGAGACGCTCCCCAAACTTCGAGGCCGCGTGGGCGCCGACTTGGGCCAGCAGAAAGATCACCGGGGACCGCTGCTCGCGGGGAGGGGAAGAGTGGTCGCGTTTTCCCGGCTTTGTCACCTAAAACCTATTATTGCACTCTCTTACAATTCCATTATAGAATAATTCATATTATGAACTAATAGGGCTAGGAGATGACCATGTCGGAAGTTAGCCATCGGGGTCCGAACCCCGGCGTCGTAGCTGTTGTCTTCGTGATCTTAAAAAACGCCAGCCTCTTTCCCGTAACCATTTTCGGCGTCGCCGGTGGATTCAAGCCTCCGTACTTTCCGGTCGTGACGGCCCCGCCAGACCAGATTGTCGCCTACTTCAGCTCCCATGCGTTTTCTGTTTCGCTCCTGGCGTTCCTTCAGTTTGGCTCTACTATTCCGCTCGGCCTCTTCACCGCCTGCGTGGTGAGCCGGTTGCGCTTTCTGGTCGTGCGTGCGGCGGGAGCTCACACCGCGCTGTTTGGAGGTCTCGCCGCAGCGTTTGACTCAGCCGCGGCCGCGTTTGTTCTCTCTGTTCTAGCGATGTCCGGTGTGGCGCAGGATGGGACGCTTGTGCGCGCGTTGCATTTGCTTGCGTTCGATTTTGGCGGTCCGGGGTATGCCGTGCCCACTGGACTTTTGATGGCCGGTGTTTCCGTAACCGCGGGAATCCTTAAACTCTTGCCGAGGTGGATCGTTGTGCTGGGTCCTTTGCTCGCCGTGGTCGGTGAATTGAGCTGGTTTGCCATGATGATGCCAGCGTTCACCTTTCTGATTCCTCTGACAAGATTTCCAGGATTCATTTGGCTGATTGCCGCAGGATTCGCGCTGCCGGCTTCCGTAACCCGAATCGCTGAGCCGTCCGAGGCAGAGGTGACATCGTGAGCGTCCCCACGATTCCCGAAACTATGCTGCCGATTGGTATATCTCCACGTTCAAGCAGGCGAACCCATCGCATTCTTTGGGCTGGTATGCTCTCGCTTTGCGCTATTGCGGTTGCGGCTGTCGTCCATCGACTGGTTGCTCTCGCCTATCCGTCCCACGATTTGCCCGCCCAGGTCGCCGCGTTGGATGCAGCCTTCGCCAGGAGGCCTGTCCTCACGTTGATTCACATCGTACCGGCGATGTTTTTCATCATCTTTGTTCCCTTGCAATTTTCAGCGACCTTGCGCACCCGACACCCGGACGTGCATCGCTGGATCGGCCGTTTCTTGATGACGCTTTCCGTCGTTATTGGCCTCTCGGCTCTTTGGCTCCTTAGAGATCCGATTGGCGGAAACACTGAGGTAACGGCGATTCTCTTCTTCGACGGACTTTTCTTGTTAGCGATGGCCAAGGCGTTCTTCCACATCAGGCGCCGCGAGGTCGCGCTCCATCGCGAGTGGGTCATGCGAGGTGTCTCTGTGGCGCTCGGGGTTGCGACGGTGAGGCCGATCATCGGAGTGTTCTTTGCGACGAACTCGCTTTCCGGTTTAACCCCGCACGATTTCTTTGGCGTTGCGTTCTGGATTGGCTTCACTCTAACGTACCTTTTCGCTGAACTGTGGAGTCGGCATACGAGACTCAGGCCGGAAGCACGCCGGCAGTTAGGCTCTTTGCCCAACAGGAGGATAGACTTTGAGGCTCAAACACATCGACCTTCAGGTATCTGACGTTGATGAAGCTCGCAAGCTCTTCGAAACTTTCTTCGGACTTGAATGCACCTATCAGCGCCAGAAGCAGATTGCTTTCTTCAAGGACGAAACCGGATTTGAGTTCGCTGTCAGCAACCTGTTTAATTCACCGCCGCCAACTTATCCGCCTGACTTCCATGTTGGGTTCGTCCTCGAACACACCAGTGAGGTAAAGGAGATTTATGACCACCTGAAAAGCGCGGGAATCCGCATGAAGCTTGATCTCGGAGTGCACGGGCCGATGTTCGCGTTTCAGTGTCTGGGTCCGGATTCGATTCCCGTCGAGGTGCGAGCGCCCAAGGATAGCTAGTCCCTGTCAGCACAGCCTAACCGACGCCGGCATCTTCGAAATCGCAAAAGTTGTGCTATTTTGTTGAGAATGAGGTTCTTCGGGGCGTGGCGCAGTCTGGTAGCGCGCTTGCCTTGGGCGCAAGAGGTCCCCGGTTCAAATCCGGGCGCCCCGACCATTTTTCAATAACTTAGGGAGCCTCTCTGCTCCCCAATTCCTTCAAAGAGGGAACAAAAGGGAACAACTGCTTCGCCCACTGTTCCAGCGCTGCACGCTTATGCTGGGTGAATGGGTCAATGTACCCCAGCGTGGTTTGTGCATCGGTATGACCGGCAAGAGACTGAAGAACGGGCATTGAGACTCCGTCAACGCCGTTGTAAGTGAGGAACGTGTGACGCATGGAGTGCCAGCTGAAGTGCGGTACCTTGAGTCTCTCGATCGTTGGCTGGACGTATCTCCGAAAAAGTGTACGGTCGTTGTGACAGTTCCCCTTACGCGTCGGGAAGAGCCACTCCGCCTGCACCTTTCGGCCAGCCAAATATTCCCGGATCAAGTGGCCAATCTCGCCGAGCTTGACCGCCTGCGCCTGGAGCGGGAAGAGCTGGCCATGGTTCCCTGCCGAGGCGAGGGTCTGTATGCTTCCTGCCCCAAGATTCGGCGGGCCGTTGAAGCTGGCCAGAAGACCCCCGAACTCGAAGGCGGCATTGCGACAATTTCGCTTGAAGTCAAGGTTCAGCACAGCTCTCTCGCCCCTATCACTACGCCCTCTGCGAAACTCACCCAGGCACTCGAGAGGTGCGAGCGAGAGCGTGCCAAACTCGATCAGGAACGGCGGCGGTCTGAGGAGTTACGAGCGGTCGAAGCCAGACGCGATGAGCGTCTCAAGGCTCTCGAGCGGCTGTCACAGAATCGAGCGGACGTCACCGGAGAGTTGGCCAAGAAGCAATCGGCACTGTCCGGATTCACGGACCTCGATGCAAAATTGGATGCCTCGCACAAGGAAATTGAGACGGTGGATCGGGCGATCCACTCCCTGCGTGTCGAGCGGGATGTCTTTATCGCGCGCCAAGCGCAAATCCAGCAACGGAGGGAGCAAGCGGAGGGCGCCCGGACTCGACTTGCCCACGCGGAAGAAGAACTGGCCAAGGCAAGAACTGAATTCGAGGATTATAGCTACCTTGCGAAGGTCTTCGGTCCTGATGAAATCCAGCTTTGTGAAATCCAAGCTGCCGGACCAGAGGTATCTGCCTTGGTGAATGCTTTGCTCGGAGGCTGCTTCGACAACAAGTTCGAAATCCGTTTCCGGACCCAGCGCCCGAAAGCCGATGGTCGGGGCATGGTGGATGACTTCGACATCGAGGTCCGCAACAAGAATCTCGACCGGATATGCCTCGTGGACGAACTTTCGGGCGGACAGTTCGTATTGGTCAACGAAGCCGTGAATTTGGGCATTGCCATCTACAACATGCGTCAGGGCGAGGGCATCCGCTACGAAACCCTATTCCGGGACGAAACAGTTGGCGCGCTTGATTCAACCAACGCCAAGGAGTATATCCGAATGCTTCGTCGAGCGATGGACCTATTGAGATTCGCAAAGTATAGTGACATCGTTTTGTGTAGCGGCGCTCTCTGAGCGCCGGAAAGCCGGCGGTCGCAGACCGCCGCTACAGCAATAGTAGTCACTATATTTTGCGAGCCTCTGTAGGTGGCTTCCATCAAGTGATCTTCATCTGCCATACGCCGCTTGTTTGGGAGTTGGCGGACCATATCCTGTCAGTTGGTAATGGTAAAGTAGTGGCAAATAACACAAGCGTTCAGCTCTTACTGGAAGATGCCGCAGAAAACGCCCTTAGCATCGCGCAGTGATCCGCCCTCGCGATCCGCCCGTGGTTCTCTTACGTGACTGATGAAGACGAAAGCGCAAATTCGAATTAAAATGAACATAATCGGCCAGAAGAATTTCCGATATCGAAGGCGGGTTTGTCGTGAGGTGAAGGAGTAAGCCTCATAGGGACATAGGATTAACGGCTGACAAGGAGCCGATCAGAAGATGCGATTCTATGCGTCACCGATCCGAAGGCTGGATACCCATTTCCGGTTTTATGAGATAAAGCGAGTTTTTCTTGCTTGCCCTGCCGACCTCGCTGCGGAGCGCTCCAAATTCATGCGTCTTCTCGAGACGGTAAACAATCTTCGGGCGCACAGCCTGGGTTTTCACCTTCAGGCAGTTGGATGGGAACGCATCATCCCATCCCACGGTCGGCCACAAAGCCTCATAAACGAGGAGTTACAAACAGCGGACTTGGTCGTTGTGATGTTCTGGAACCGGATTGGAAGTCCGGCCTCGCCGAATTCAAAAGAAACGGGAACCGTGGAAGAGTTCAAGCGGGCGAGGGCAAGTTTTGAGCGGCATGGCACCCCATTGGTATGGGTTTATTTCAGGACTCCATCGGCCGAACTCGACCCACAGCTGCAAGGGGTTCTGGATTTTCGTGGAACCCTTGAAGGTGAGCACGACATTTTCTTCCGGGAGTTCTCCACCACAGCAGAGTGGGAGGAGATGTTTCGGGAACATCTCGTTGCATACCTTGACGGTTTAAAGCGATGGGATATTGAAGCTAACTTTGTCTCCATGCGGCCAAAGATGGCGATCTTGAAGGGCCGTTTCTTGGGCGAAGGAATCTATGAGTACAGAGAGCGTTTGGAGTTTTTGATAGACCTCGATGGCGACGGCGTTGATGAAAAGGTTGCCTTCTTCCAACATCACGGCGGCGAGGACCTCGTCCTTGAGAAGTTCGACAAGAGGCTCCATTTGAGGATACCTGATAATTTCTACGAGAAGGCGGAGTCTTTGAGGCCGGAGCCCAAGAGGCCTGAGTTCTTCCACCTTGCTTTGAAGGATGTAAATAATGACGGGTTCCCCGAAATTCTGCTTGCGACCCATCCTAGCCTCGCAAAGCTTGAAATGGCAATCTGGGGCTTCAAGAATCCATCAAACCGGACACTCGAGACGGGGGCGTTCGAATTGATTGATGTGCTTGAAGGCCACAATGTTGCGATTGTCTTAGAAGGGGGACGCTTGCGTATGCCATATGGCTCGATCGGCGCCGCATTCGTTTATGAATGGTGCGGCGATCATTTCAAAAGGAGTCACGAAGATTAAGAATTCCGCCCATCAAGACCTGGATTTGGATTTCAGACTCCCAGACGGCAGAGGCCGGACGCTGAACTTCGATCCAGAGGGATCGGGCAGGCCTTCCCAGTGGGTAATGTGGTCCTTTAGCCATGAGAGACCACGGGGTGCATCACCCTTCAGGTATAGGTGGAATAGTGAGAAAAGTGGTGCACCGGCACTGACTGGAGGGTCATCGCATCTCGAGATTGGTGCTCAGCCCAAGTTCATCCAAGGCGGCCTTCGTCTCCTCGATCCTCTGAGGTGATATTCCACTTTCGGGTGCCGCCTCGAAGGTCAGCATAAGCTTTAAGCCCTTCCCGCCGGCAAATTTGGAAAGCACCTTCGTGTAGAAGTTCATCCATTTCTGGGGCGGTATCTCGCCGCTCCACCTCAACACGCCCGGTGGAGGGGGTGGCGGCGGAGGCGTAATAATCCGCCCAGGCTTCGCAATCGTCAGTGTCGCGGAACCTTTCACGGCGTCCGCGGTCACGGTTACGACAAAATTGCCCTCGTCGTTGCCAGCTGTGAACACTCCCTCATTGTCAATTATTCCGCCGGTTGCTCTCCACTCGAGTGGCCCTGTGACAATCTCGCCCCCGTACTGGTTAGCCCCCTTCGCCACGAACGCTTGTTTCATCCCTGGTTGCAATTGGACATCTGGAGGCGATATGACAATCGACGTAAGAACTGGCGGTTTCTCTTTTTGCTTCTTGTAAACCTCCGCTGTCTCGCGAGTAATAATGTACATGTCATCGGAAATCTCAACTTCCTGCGCCGTGACCGTACGTTCGTAGAGAAAAGGTTGGTAGTCCCCTTGCGATGACTTGCCCACGTAGGCCAGTACACCTCCTGCGACACCCCGTGCGATCGTGTCCTTGACAGCCTCCGGATCGAGAAGTCGAGGAAACAAGGGCGAGGCAAAGAAGGCATCTCTTACCGCCTTGGTGCTCCACTCCTTGAACGCAGGGTTCCAGTTCCTAATGAGAAGATTGGGGCTGATGTCTTTTTCAACCTCGCCGTCTTTGCGCAGCCGCTCAATAATGTACGTGACCATTGTGTCGGACGCGCTTGAATGAACCAAGCCGAGGTCGATAACCCGCAGTTGATTGTCCTTTGCTAATAGAGCGACGTTCTTGTAAGTCCGCCAGACGCTTTCCTTCAAGTCGCGTTTAGCCTTTTCGAGATTCGTAGTTAGTTGTCGCTTCTGACCTTCATCCAGGTGCAAGTCATCCTGCTCGTCCTGAATATCCTCCCACGCCAAAACCTTCCTGGCCTCATCGTGGATGGTCCCTGCGGATTCGGCGATGCACCACACCAAAGCGCTCTTGAAAGTTCTGGAGGAGCTACCGCACTCCCTGGTCATTGTTTCGACGACTTTCAAGGTCTTGTTTCTATCTTGCATGGAGAGGTCCGGAGCGAGGACAACCATGGTGAAGACTGGCCGATCGCTGATTGTGCCGCTCTGTTCTGGGAAGTACACTGGCAGTTCCAAGCCTGGCAGTTTTGCGAAGACCTTCTGAATCTCAGCCCGTGCGCGCTCCTCAATCTTGGGCGCTTGGATGTTTGCCCGCCGGTCCGCAAATCGTTTATTAAGGTTTTCCTTCAAGCTGAAATGGTATCGAGTTCGCTCCACAGTAAGGAAGTAGCAAGCCTCGGTAAGTGATTCGAGGCAGGTCTCGATGTTGCCAATCTCCAATCCGGGTTCGCCCACGGTTAGACGGATTTCTGGCACTGTTGCCTCAACATGGGTCTGGCCACCGTTGGACTCAAAGAGGATTACAGTAGCGATCTTCCTATGCAGGCGCGCTTTCTTAATGGTGTCCACTGCTTCCTTATCCAGGCGAATGGCGTGCGAATCCTTCCTTCCACAGATGTCCGTCGTGATTGCTCCTTCGAGTTTTTCCTCGTCCAACTGCTCGAACATTGCGGCACGAAATAGGGAATCTTCCAACGGTGCCGTCCCAAGCCCGATCAGGGGGTCGCGATGGTCTCCTTTGTATCCTTCCTGATAGGCGTGTGAGACCCAAAGCGCTAGGAGGCGCAGAATCCCACGCGTCCTTTGAAAGCGCGGCAACGTTTGCCACTTCCTTTCAAATACTGAGAGAAGCGAAGGGTGAAAAGGATACGTTGCGGCAAAGGTTTCCTTCCCATTGTCGGCGGGAAACCAGTCTGGGATCTCATTCCTATGCTCGAGGAGCCAGTCTGAATATGCCGCCGTTGTTGGCCGGGCATCGTCGGGCAATCCCTGCCACTCAAAGAGCCGGCGCCGGATGATCTCGGAGGTTTCGGCCTCAGCCGCCATGATGACGGCTTTGCCGTACTTATCCACCTTCTTCTTGAGGCGGTCGTGGTCAGCAAAGTCCTCGGCAGTCATTTCCAGCTCAGACGCGGGAATCGAAACTACTAGGACGAGCTGGGTCGACGTGGTAGCGACTTCGCAAAGGTTTTCGATAAAGTTGTAAAGCTCGGCGCCCATTCCGCTCTTACGGCTTCGGCTGATATAGTTCAGGAGCTCATCCATCAGAATCAGCGAGGGTTTGTCCTTGGGCAGGAATCTTCGGATAATCTCGCTTCCAGGAGCCGTCATCTGTTTTTCGTGCTCGGCGAGGATTTCGAGCCCATCCTTCCCCGACAACTGGTACGCTATTTCCCCCCATGGAGTCTTGCGCAAAGGAGTGCCGTCGTTGCCTCCGCGACCGACCAAAGAATCGAATTCGGTGCCGACAAACACGGCCGTAGCAGCCAATGGTATGGACGGAACGCCTGCCTTTTCCAGGATTCGGCTGACTCCCTGCCACTTGTCGGCCTTCGCCCCATTTCTTGCTAAGTGATAGAGCAAAGTCAGTGCGTGGGTCTTTCCGCCTCCGAAAGGTGTGGCCATGTTGAAGACCGATGATGTCGCGGTCTTCTCTCCGTCCAGGCGGCGGACGACTTCACTTGCGAGATTCAGCAAATTCTGGGTCAGATAGGTGCGTTCGAAGAATTGCTCCGGCTTTTGATAATCGGAAGGAGCGCGGCCATCGCGCACCTGGTCGAGATGGACAGCGAACTCGGCCGCGTCCAGCGGCTTTCCTTCTCGCAAGTCTTCGCGAGGTGTCACAACTTTATACCAAGGTTTGAGTGCCATTCGTCGCCCTCCACATTCACACTCTGACAAAGCGCCCTAAATTCGAGTCCAGCAGCCAGTCTTTGAAAAAGCCATAGGGGAAAGTATTGCTCTCATTCCGAGAGCCGACGATCACCAATGTCTCCCCACCAAGGCCAAGCCGGTCGGCGTCCTTGACCGCATGGCCCAACTCGCCGCCGAGATGCCTTACCAACCTTGACCCTTGGGCTGAATCTTCACGGTAGCAAAAGACAACGCGAAGCTTTGCACGAACGCAAAGCACCTTCCAGAGGGAATACGCCACACGATCATCTGCCGAGCTGTTCTCAAGTTCGAACACAGCGACCGGAAATCGCCACCGGCGGTCACCCGCCGACTCGAACGCCACAACGTCCAAGCCAAGGTATTCCTGACGCGAGACCGGCTGCAGGCTTGATAGATGACCGCGCGCGGCGCCCTTCCAACCCATCCTTTCGCACGTTCCCACCACAATGGTTGTCAGCGCTTGGGTCCATGGTCCAAGCTTGGCTTTCAGCGAGGCATCACGCAAGGCCGGCGCAGCTTCGTGATCCCGAATCGTCTCCATGAACTTGGCATACCATTCTCCGGCAATGCTGCCTTCCATCAGAAGCCCAGTCCCTTCTTTCTCGCCATCACGCCTTCGACCCAACGGCGTTCGTCAGTTCCAGAAGGGTATAGCTTGCAAAGAGCGTCCGCCAAGTGCCAGAAGCGAGGATCGCTACCAGCTCCATCTGTAACAAGAAAGCGTTTCATCGCCTCATTTCGGCCTGCCGCGAAGAGAATCATGCTCTGATGGACACGATCGAGCACAGTATTACCGGCCTTTGGCGCACTTTTCTCGCCCCACCCGCCGCTTTCTTCCTCCATTTCGCCAAGCTCATCGAGAAGCGAAAGTTGCTTAGGTTTTGCCTTGCGCTTGGTTGGAGCGGCGCCCTCATCTTTGCCAAACAGGTGTCGCGCGCGCTCTGAAGCCGGAAGCAGCCGGGCGGTTTCGCCGCTGACTTCCACGAGGCTTGTGAGGCGCTCCAGATGCGCGCCAAGGCCTTGGGCGATCTTCCGGGCGGCGTCGTATTCCAACATGTAGCCGCTCAATTTGGCTTTCTTTGTACCAGCTTCCTCTTCTTCCTCGTCAACTTCGGACGCCTCCGTAGCAGGCCCCTTCCCGTTCGTGCCGGTTGAAAGAGTCCAGAGCCACATGGCAGTCAGTCGCGCGTCTTCCTCAAAGCCCGTCGCGTCCGCGCCCTCGAATATCATGTTCAAGGCTTCCTTCGCTACAGCTGCCCAGACATATTCGAGGTACTCTTTAAGGGTCACCTGGTCGCCGCTCGCCTTTTCAACCCGCGTATATCGGGAGAAAATTTCGAGGGCAGGCCCAAGGCAAGCGAAAATGGCGTCTGCTCCCACTACTCCCTCAGTTGACAGACGCGGCATCCACTCATGAATTCGGGTCGGAAGTTCCGATAGGATATCCCGCCAGTCACCAATTTCCTTGGACTGTAAGGAATTTTGCACACCTGTCTGAGGTCTGCAAATGATATGGACCGAAGAAGCCAAGGACGCAGTTTCGAGTGCATTTAGTCGTGCGCTGCGCTCGGTGTCAACCGGCCAGGATGCTGTCACGATCCAGCCGCTGCCCACAATAGATTCCAAGAGAGCTTCCCAACCTGATGTGGATTTGTGGGCGAATACGATAACCGCAATCCCATCCCTCGCCGTTTCGCGACGGCCATTCTTAAATGCCTTGGTAAGCAGACTCCTGTACCGGCTAATTTCTTGTTCATCGTGTGGATGATTCACCGTCATCTCGCGATCTTTCGGGGTTAGCAAATCGTCGAGGTCCGCTTCGATCCCGGAAACAGTTCGCTTTAGCCAGACGTAAAAAAAATCGCTGAGATCCGCATAAGGCACTGAATCGTAGTACGGGGGATCGGTGATCATTGCTGCCGTAGAATCCGACGGCAATGTCTCCTCGTCCGCCGATGACTGGCTTGCCACACCTGGTTGCGGAAGAGAGTTAGCCTCCTTTTCAATGAATCGGCTGATCCAATCGATCTGGTTCTCCCAGCTTCCTGAACCCGAGCCGATCGGGTTCCCCTCGGCGAAATCGGAAATCATGGGGAGTTTCTTTTCGCCGGCGAGTGTCCCGGCAATGAATTCACCCCTCGAGACCCAACGGCACAGGGAAGATGAATAGTCCACCTGCTTGTCGAGCGCAAAGGCCAGAAGCAAGAAAGCCGCTCGGGCGAATTGTTGGTCTGATTGCGATATTAGACTCTGGTATGCCAGCCTCGCAGCTTTTTGCAGAGCGGTCAGTGCAAGTTTCTGACGCGGGTTGAACACGTCGGCCCAAGTTTTGAAACCGTAAAGTGGGAGCTGCGAGCCGACAGCGCGGTGCGCTGTTCTGGGTGGAATTGGCTCGTCTGGAACCAAAGTTTCTCCAGTCGTATTACGAAAAGCGTCGGAGGCTGCGGCGAAGGCCACCAAGTCACGCTTACAGGGAAGGCGATAACGACGTCCGGCGGGTCCGTCGGTCAATACTGCGAGGAGTCTGGCCAAGTGAGCGCCGCCGCGCTGGGCTGTAAGCTGTTTCTGAACGTCCTTTTTGGGGGTGGAAAAGCCACATTCGGTCCGCGGGCAGGTCGCCACAAACCCCCTACAGGTGCCGGTTGTTTTGGTCGCCCTTTTGCCATCGACAATTTCGACCTTGATCTGCTTCCCTCTGCCCTCAGCGGAAAGCAATAGCGCAACCGCACCACTTTTCCGTTTCGCGATTATAGACCGGCCTAGCAGTGGAACTTCGGCGCCGCACCCGGGGCCCTCGCATTTGATCGCTCTTGCCCAAAGATAGGCAATCGGGGTCGAGCCATCAGGGTCTTTCGGGTAGAACTGGGCCAGCTCTTTTTCCGCTTCATCTTTGATCCATTGCCCCCATTTGCGAACTTCGTCTGCCAATCGCTGGCCATACTTGGGAATGTATTCCAGTACAACCTTGTTGAGCAGCACCGCCACCGGGTTAAGATCGCTGGCGAAAGCATCCGCACCTACGCGAAGCGCTTCGATCGGAATTGAGCCTCCGCCCGCGAACGGATCGACCACCAGAGGCTTAGTGCCAGGCGCGCCGCCAAGTGCCTCGTGGGCCGATTGAGTTAACGCTCGGCTGGTCTCGAGGTATTGCGGGACATTTGAATTATCCCAGTCTGAAAAATCAGCGATGAAATCGAGCAGTACATTCCGGAGGACATTCCAGTGGTCTTCGTTCTTCGGGTCCAAGCCGCCATTCTTCGTCAACGTCTGCCATTTTCCCCACGTGTATTCAGAACAATGCTCGGCCAATTCCTTGTCAGCCGCTGCTTTTCGGGCGAAACCGTTGATTATCCGACTTGCATCGTCGCGAAACCTCTGAGGGCAAAGTGGGTCGGCAGGGTCAGGCCACAAGGCTGCGCATATCACTGCCCGGCACGCTGCCAGTGGCCGTCTCGCCCACCAAATATGAAGCGTCGAAATATGTCCATGCCGGATACTCTTCTCCCTCCGCGCATGTTCCGATATGCGCTTGATAGGCAGGTCAACTTCGATCAACCGCTTGGGATATGGTGCTTCCTGACTCACTCGGCCCCCTGCAGAATCTTTGCTGCGTCTACGTGATAATGCTCGATCTTTACCAATGGCTCCCAACCCAGCCGGACAGGGTTTTGGACTGTGTGGATTTCCGGCTTTGAACCGCAATTGAAAACCGTATAAAGCCAATAGTCTTTCTTGAGCCGCTCTGCTGTTTTGTATTCGTTGGCAGTCAAAGCAATCTCGCCGACCGCTGTACGCCCCTTAACCTCGATGAACCGAACTTCAATAGCCGTTTGCGGATCTTCCGGATGGGGCCGGCGTGAGATCAGATCAAATCCACGGTTGTCTTTCTCAACGCTCTCCACTCTCCAGCCGCGCGCTTCCTCGTAGGCGGTCACTGCCTGAACGGCGATCCGCTCGATTTCGTCATCCCGGACCATTGGGGCGATGGCGGGAGAGTTCCGCTCGGGGTGAGGCAGCACCCAGGCCCGCCCGTGATGATGAATGTCAGCGATGGTGCAATGGCGCTCCTGCTTCAGCTCCTCTCGCCTTCGTTCAAGTCGTCCATTTAGCTCGTCGAGTCGATCTTCGGTTGTCTTGATATTCGCCGCCAACAGTGGGCTGGAATCCCCGTTCTGCTGCTGTTCCAACAAGTCCGCCATGCGAAGATTCTGGTGATGGATCAAGGCGTTGAGGCTGATTTCCACGTGGCTGGTAATTGTCTCAATTTCCTTCTCGCGCTGGGCGGCGATTTCGGCCAGAAGGGATTCAAGGGCCTGCTTGACCAAGGCCTCTTCAATGTCCTCCCGTCCGGGAAGATCAGCGTCTTCCGGAGCCGTCTCGCCTTTCGTTGCTACAGCAAGATCAAGGAAGAGCGTTGGCTGCTTGACTGCCATTGAGCCGTCCATTTCCGTTTGGAGGACAAAGAGGCGGCGGTGAAGCACATTGCCGCGGCCGTCACGAATGGCGGCTGAGAATACGTCCAGCCGGGCCGGTTCTTTTCGATTGAGGTCGTAGAATACTGCGCCCCGGCTCAAATCGGCTTGGACTCGCTCCCACAGGTCCTCGCGCACGGATTCGAACAATGGGTGCCCTGGAGTGACCCATTCCAAAGTCGCGTCGTCGGATAGATATTTCTTGTCGAAGGCGATCTGCTTATACTCGCGGCCCAGCTTCCCGAAGCGGGGCTCGAGTTCTTCACCGATTGGCCATAGGGCTCTCGGCACTCTGCCCACGCGGTAGATATGCCGGTCCTTTTGACCATCCTTTAGGGGAAGGCCGACCACAGGCGCGGCTTGCGAGAAGAATTCCTCCACGACCTCGGGGACCAGTCGTCGCTCTTTCGCCTCTGCCGATTTGCCCACAATAGCCGAGAGGTTAAGTTCGCGTTTGGCCAGGCCCTCCAGCGCGGAATGGGTGATTTTTCTGAATCGCTCGGTGTCCACTTGCTCGACAATCCGGCTCTTGATGACCTCCTCAGTAAGGTTGCGGGCGTACATGTCGCGAAGCATACGCTCAAGCTGATTGGCGGAAAAGACATCGCCGAGAACGTTGAAGACCGTTCCAGTGTGCTTGGGGTCGAGATCGTCCTCTATCTTCTTGATTCGCTCGAACAGTTTGTTGAGAACGCGCCCCTCACGCGTGTTAGTCGAAACAAAGTTCAGGATCAAGCAGTCCTTTTCCTGGCCGTAGCGGTGGATTCGGCCCATCCGTTGCTCAAGGCGCATCGGGTTCCAGGGGATGTCGTAATTGATCATGAACCAGCAGAATTGGAGATTGATTCCTTCCCCCGCCGCCTCTGTGGCAACCATCACCTGGCAGTCTTCACGGAATTCCCGCTCCGCATAGAGGCGAGTGCCTGGCGCATCACGGTCGCCGACCTTCATTCCACCGTGGATCTGCGTGACAGACAGGCCCCATTTTCGCAGCTTGCCCAGGGGCCGAGCGTCCTTCCCGTCGCCGACCAGGTAATCGAGAGTGTCCTTATGCTCGGTGAAGACGAGGAGCTTCATTTTCGGGTCTTTGAACACGCCTTGCTTTGTCAGCACCTCTTTCAATACGACAAGCTTCCGTTCTACCTCTTTCTCTTCGAGGCCCCGGGCTTGGTCAATGAGCTTATTAAGCTGGAGAATTTCTTCTCGGAGAGCGGCGGGGTCAACTGATGCGACTACATCCTCTAACTGGGCAATGATCTCCTCACGCTCTTCTTCCGGGAGGTCTTCAAAATCCTCGGGCAGCTTCCGCGTGATCTGCTCCTGCCGGTAAGCCTCGGGATCAGCGAGAATCTTTTCTCGTTTATCTTTCATGCGCTCGAGACTTCGCCGGACGGCATACACGCTAGAAGCGAATCGCCTTTGGAGCATGGCCATTGTGAAGCTGAGGGCGCGACCGCGCGGGGAGTCGTCCGATGCGGCTTTGATGGACTGGTCCTCTACATACCTGGTGAGGGCGTCGTAAAAGTCCCATTCTTCGTCGCTGATTTGAAATTCTGTCGTTTGGACATTTCGCCGGGTAAACAGCGTCTTCACTTTGCCCGTATCAGGGTCGGGAAACGTCACTAGCGCTTCCTTGACGCGCCGCAAATAGAATGGGGCCTCCCTGCGAACCATTGCTTCTTCGAGGCTTTTGACATCCCCGTAGACATCGCGGTCAAGCAATTCGAGGAACAGACAAAAATTCTCAGGATTGCCCTTGTGAGGGGTGGCGGTCATCAGAAGGTAATGGTCAGTCCGTTCGGACAGCGCTTCGCCGAGCTGATAGGCAAGCGTCTTTTTGTCTGAGCTGTAGGCGCTCATTTTGTGGGCCTCGTCAACTACGATGAGGTCCCAGTTGCTGCGGAGAAGGCTTTCGTTCGCGTCCTCGATTACGGAGACCCAAGAAACCGAAGTGATGACTTGATTCTTCTCCTGCCAGGGGTTGGTTCCGTAGTTCGCACGCAGGACGTCGCCACGAATGATCTCAAAATTTTCCCGGAATTTGTCCTTCATTTCCCGTTGCCACTGGAATGAGAGGCTGGCCGGCGTAACAATGAGTGTTCGCTTGATCAGTCCTCGTATCTTGAGTTCTTTAATGAGAAGCCCGGCCATGATCGTTTTGCCGGCACCAGGGTCGTCCGCAAGCAAGAATCTGATCCGCGGAAGTCTTAAAAAATAGTCATAGACCGCTTCCAGTTGGTGCGGCAGCGGATCGACGCGCGCAATGGACAGCGCGAAGTAAGGGTCGTATTCGTAGGCCAACCCCAAACGAAGCGATTCGATTCCTAGCCGAAACCTTTGCGCGTCTCCGTCAAATGGCTCCTTCTCCGGAGAAGCCTCGAGCGTGGCCACTTGAGCGGAATTGAGTATGGGCTCGTGGACCTGACCGGTCTTGAGACCCTTGCCCACCAACTTAACCGACGTTCCCATCGGAACAGAGAGAATCACACGGACCGGCTCCGGGAGAATCGGTCCTCGAACAACTGTGTTGGGCTTGAGCTGGTCTATTCGCATGCCAAGAGGGCGCGCCTCCTAATTCGTGCCCGATTCCTCTAACGATATAATTGCGAAATTATAGCCGAGCCTGTGGATGGCTGTTACACTTTTCAGGTTCTGTGAATCAGAGGCGTCGCGCCGCCCAGTCCGGAGGAATCCACTCACACGGAAGAAAATAGCTTTTCCTTCCAAGCCAAGTACAATATAGGGCGATTTACCGCAGTATACAGTTTGGGCTGTCGAATAAACCAAGAGCGACTGACGACTGATGACCTGCGCGTTAGACCTCCTAAAGTGCACGTCCTTCCGTACGTCAGGTCCTGCCCGTCGGGGACTTTGGACCACGCCGGTGCCTGCCCCGCGAAATTCAGGAAATTCGCGGTCAGATCATCCAGCACCATCTGTTCGCGCTGTTCGTGCGTGACTCGTGCGGCCATATCTTTCCAGTTTGGCGGATGCATGCCCGAGACCGTGGACCCAATGCTGCCTACTACGGGCGCTGACTCGCACGCAGGGTGCGGCCCGATTTGTCTCTCTATTCCAGAATGAACTCCACTTTCGTCAATCCAGTTTTGCGTTTAATTAAGCTGCCTCCTGTATAGGAGGCCAACTTCCGCCGGCCTCAAGCGCGGGATGCCGCGGTTCGCCCACAGGCCTTCCGTATTCCAAGCGCCACTCCTCGATCTGCGCAAGAAGCGTGGCCGCGGATTTCTTACGCCGAGCGTCTTTAAGACTCATTTCCAGAAGAATCGTCCGAATGACATTCGAGCCTCGAGGTTCCATAGTGTACGTGTTCTTATGCCCCGCAACCGGCCGCTTCTCCATGAAGGCATCCTCGAGCTGCTTGCGTATTTCGTATGGAATGGGTGGGTTTGCGGGGTCATCGATCAGATACAAGCCCGCCGAGACAGCCTCCAGGCCAGCCAACTGACCGACAACCTTCGCAAGTAGCATTCTGTTCTTTGAAGGCAATGCTGTACTGCAAAGCTGGAGCACGTTCGCCTCCACAGCTTTGTCGCGTCTCATGAGGTCAACAATGCAGGCTGCAAGAACATCATCCCTTCCGAACTCAGCTTCAATCGGAAGCCCCGACAACCGCGGATCGATGAAGCTCAGCAACAGGCCCCGCGATTCAGCGGTGTCAATGGCAGCAACCGCCCTGATCCATGCATCGCCAAGCTGTTGAGTGACAGCCTTGTCGGCCGCGAGCTCTCGCAGGAATGCCAGCGCGCCGTCACAGCGGCAGTGCCCGAGGGCCTCTGCTACGTCCCGCAAGTGATGTGCGTAGATTCGCAATTCGGACGTCACCTGCCGTATCGTTTCGATCCCTTTGGACGGATCGTCGACGAAGGGAAGCAGACAGAGCAATCTGGTGGCTGTCGACTGGTCATCTTGCTGAAAGCCATGTCTTCTCAGCCGCTCACGAAATGAATCCAGCAGTGCCAGGGTTCGATCGAGTGGCAGAGTCACTCCGTCGAAAAGAAGTTCTTCAAACGCCTTGATTCGCGTCCACACGTCCCAGTCGTCCGGAACGGACATCACGTCGAACACGACGTCCGCGGAGCTATGGCCCTCTATCATTGCCAGAGCCAATCCCAGTATCCTGAGTCGAAACTCGTACGGTCGTTTCTGCTTGGACCCCGCACGTTCCGCAAAGATCGTCGCAATGCGTTCCTTGATGGCCGTGGCGAAACGACGACGGCGGTTCATCTGTGATTTGTCCCGTATCCCGGCACGGGCCTGCCAGATTTGTTCGTAATCCAGCTTGTAAATAAGGCCCTGTTGTCTCTTGCGTGAAACGACCTGCCGTGCCACTTCCTCCACAACGCTGCGTTCGTACTCTGGCTCATTTAAGAGTTCGAGAAGCATAGAATCCGAATGTTCGGGATCAAAGCGCATAACCGCACGAACATGCCACATTGCGTAGCTTATCGGATTGGCCGCACGGCTGCGATCGCCCCTGGCGCGTAGCTCCATTGCTTTTCGGAACCTTTCGATGCCCGCCTGAATCAGCCGGCGCATTTCTCTCATATCTTCGGGCGTCCCGATTGACGCAAGAACGGAGTTGGCGATCGCCTTGAGCTCCCCCGAGAAGTCGGTCTCCTGCAGCACCAACGGGAGCGCTTTTCTGATGTAGCCCCGAAAATTCTCGCGCGTTGTGGGATTCAGCGCAGTCAGTGGGTCATTGTTCACGCGGCCCACTTTGCTGAATACACGAGTGATGACATCAAGTTCGACTCCGTTAACCGCCTTAGAAAAACGATCCGAAAAGCCACTTACAGCGACGTCGACCGGGAGCGCTCTGAGCAAGTCTTCGAGCTGCCTCTCAACTGCCCATTCAAACTCGTGCCTCTCGTCAGGAGCGTTCCTGATAATGCCGCGCAATTCGCAGAGCTTCAAAAAGACTCTCTGCGCCAGTGCAGCGTCGGCGGCTACAGTGAGCACTCCTACAATGTTGCCGTGAGGCGTATGCTGGAAGTCTTCGGTTTCTAAGCGCCGGATCAAAGCCTCTTTTAGGTCGGCCGGCACAGTCGTGATCAGCTTCATCCAAGTGTCGTGCCATAAGCTTCCAGCCGCGACTCGCTCAGCTACCCAGGCACTGACCCATTCCGGGTCAGCCGCCTGCACAATTTCCAAAGCAGGCTTCACCACGAAGTGCGCTTGGTGATCGTCGATTTTTCCTGCAACCTTGCCGAGTTCCTCCTTGAGCTCCGCGCTCTTCGTTGTACCGAGGGCGGACTGTCGCAGCAATAACCCTATCCGTCTCCAGAGATCGTCGGATGCCTCAAACGCACGCTCTGAAGCCGCCAAGGCGGACTCGCGCACGGATCGCGGGAGCAATCGCAACTGGAATTCCTGGAGGACGCTTTCAGAGGTATTGGGGTCCAGCGACTGTAAAAGCTGAACTGCCTCGTCCTCGGCACCTATCCAGCACAGTCCCCGGATTGCCGCCTCCTTTACCTTGACGCTTGGGTCAGACTCAGCAAAAGGTGCGATTTCCGACAGGTACCGCTGATGCAGGCTCTCAGAGACAAGGTCAATGCGAGCTTCTTCTGGCCATTGGCTAACTGTTTCGCGCCAATCGGGACCCAGGCACGACAAGTGGAGCCCCCAGGTTCGATAAAGGTCAAGCCTGCATTGCTGGTTGGAGCTTGAAAGGATCGGAACAATGATGTCTTTGAAGTCCTCAGATCCGCTCGCAAGCATACCCGCCAGGGCAATGCGCCTGTAACGGGAATCACGAACCAAATACAAAGATCGCAGTCGGTCGCTCACATCCGCCCTTATCTCTTGCCAGACCTGTGCCCCGCAAAACCGTGCCAGTTCCGCTGCGAAAACTGGATCTACATAGAGAGCCATTGTCACCAACAGCTTGCCTTCGCCAACACCATCGGTGCGGCCTCCGCCGTTTGGTAGATGACCAATCTCTTCTGCGACCATGCCTAAAGGCTCCGCCCAAGCCGGCACATTGACTACTGTCTTCATGAACTGACGCTTCTTGTGCTCGTCTCCATCCTTTACCAGGGCCGATAGCTGCCTTCGGACGTCCACAGCCGCATGGAACTCTTGAAATTGTTGATGCGCGAACCGAAACGCAACCGCCGGATATTCCTGGCGCTCAAGAACGTGGTGCGCGCACAGCGCGTTCAGAACGTCGGCTGGGTCCGGTAGCGTTCCTATCTGGCCTGCGTCCTTCAGAATCGCTGCGACGGAACTTACAGCGGAGCGAGCTTCTTTTTCCGGTACACTTACCCGTCCCTGCATGGTCATTTGTGTCGCCAGGGCGCCAAGGTAATCGCGCGCCCTACCGGCCAGAGGCGCCTGTTGCAGAGGATTTTGGTGCTCCTCAGACCGCTCCACCAAGCTCATCACAGCGTCAAGTACTCCGAGCTTTGTGGATGGGATTCGGGTATCGGCCTCAAAGAGGGTTGTCACTTCCGAAAGGAAAAGGGGCGTCCGGGTGAGATCATCGAGGACCCGATCGGTGTCAAGCCTTTTGCGGAGACTCCCTGCGCGACCGCCGAGCCGGGCATCGAGGTATGCGATCCGCTCTGCCCTCGTTAACGGTAGTAGCCTTGCGCGAACGGCGCCAAGCAAGGGCGGCAGAAGGTGGTGCGTCCGCGTAGCAACCAGAATGCCGACGGTCGGGAAATCCCGATCCAGCCCTCGCAGCGCAATTTCAGCATGACGGGAATCGCTCTCCGCAACTTCATTCCATCCGTTCAAGAGGAATGAGAGATGCTGCACGTTTGCCACCCGCGCCAGCGCAGTGGCATCCAAGGAACGACTCTGAAATTGCGGCATACCGGCAATGAATTCCAAAATACCGCTGTTGGATTCCGTCCATGCCGGTAGGTCAATCAGCAATGAAATCCCTGTTGGCGATTGGGCTGTTACAATCTGGGTGAGCGTGGTGGTTTTGCCACGACCCGCGGGACCTTCAAGTACAACCCTTCGGCTTTGACCGAGGGCCTGGCAGATGTCAGCGAGTTTTAAAACCTCGTCCGAATCCTGTCCCTCCGATTCGAGTCTAAGAGCCCGTAATTCAATTAGTGGTCTGTTTGAAATTCGTCGGAGCCATGTTGCGTTCACGTCGCTGGCCGCCGCGCGTACCTGTTCAACCAGCTCCTCCAAGCTCGCTTCAACCTCGACCTGCATACCGAGGTGATTTTTCAGGAGTGAAACATTTGACGCGTCCAGTAGCGACGTGATGATATCCTGACGCGACATGATCGCAAGCTGATAACCGAAGTCCTGTTGAATTTCTGCCGCCCAAGCTTCACCCTTTTCGTTTGAGACGGCGGCCGGCGTGGCAAAAATCAGGCGGTCTATTCCTTTGTAATTGTTCTTAATCTTTTGCGCATCGTCCCGCACCTTCCCGAGTTCTGCTGTGATCGAGCAGGCAAGAACCTTGCCCTCGCCCTCGGCGGAAAATCCTGGCTTCGCAATCGCGTCGGCACCCAAGTCCTTTTTCGGCTCGCAAGCGATCAAGTCGGGCCATCGCTTCTTCGCCAACACGACGGCCAGACTTTGGAATTTCCACCACTCCTCGTGAGAAATGAGCTCATCCAAGGCTCGTTCGATTTCTGCTGCGAGGGCCACCGCCTGCTTCTCTCCACTCGGGCTACCTGTTTACTTGCTGTTCGAGTGCCGCCAGCGCTTCCGTAATCGTGTCGAACGCCGGCGGCTCACCAAAAATCATCCCCGCCATGTTGCGATAATCTCGCGCCAGATCACCAAGGCGAGCCTTAGCCGGAACCAAACGAAGGCTTCCGGGACGAGCAAGATCATAGCGAGCCCAGCCGGAAGGATAAAACGTCTCCTTGTGGCGCACGACTTGGGCAAGGAGCTGCAGGTCGGCAAGCGCCTCCGCCCGTATCGGCCCCTGCGCCACCATGGCAACGTCGTAATAATGGCGCGAATAACGGTCCGGGAGCGGCTTCTCCGGCGGCCGGTAATATTCGGCGTGAAGAATTGTCGCCTTCTCCCAAAAGGTCCGTTTCGCCAGCAGCGCGATCACCGGCACGTCAGCTTCGGTAAGCAAGTGCGGGAATTCTTCGGCAACAAACGAGCGGATTGCAAAACGATCGCGCGGCACAAATTCTGCGTGCGTCCCGAGCTCAAGCACCACCTGCGGAGCCAGATAAGCAAGGCTCTTCGTGGTTGCGGGCGGGTAGTGAAATTGAACGATGTTCGGGTCCTGCTCGCTTACAGCCAGACTCCATCCTAACTTTCCGAGGATTTCCTCGCACCGTGCCTTCACTACGTTAAGAAATTCGCCGCCGATATACCTCTGACATTCCGCCATCATCTCGGCGAGGATGCCGCCGCGCCGCGTCTTTGAGATTCCCTCCCGTCTCGGGTCGCGCTCGCCGGTAAAGCCGAGAGCGACATAATCGACGGCGAGATCTATGTCCTCTGAGAAGCGGTTAATCGCGTGGAAGATTTTCGACAATGATGTCCCGCCCTTGAACAACAATCGGCCCGACAGAGACTCGATCGAGAAGAGTTGCTTCAAGACCCAGCACACCCAGAAGTCCTTCTCGATAATCGCTTCGGACAGTCCCTTGTGGTCCGCCGTCTCTGCAAATATGGCCGCGCGCTCATCCGCAGACATCCGGGCGATACGGTTCACGCGATCTTCCCCGCAATTCTCTTTGCGACTTCGTAAATCCAGTCCACACCAAACTGCATGTCCTTCACGAGCTTCCGCTTCTCGGTCGTGGACAACGTTGTGCGCAGAGTTTCGATCTCGCGGAATCCAACGCCATCCTTGCCGAGATAGCGCAGCGCCTGAACGACGAGGGCCAATTTGCCCTCAAGCCCCCCCATCACCTTCGGACGCGCATGCTTGAAATGGATGCTGCGACGACCGATCGGCACTTCCTTATTGGGGCCGTCCGTCAGGTAGATGATTTTTGAGGGCACTTGCGTTGACAGGCCGAGCAGGTTAGCCGCCCACGCACCATCCGGCACGATCTTCCATTTT
This sequence comes from Acidobacteriota bacterium, assembly GCA_021817045.1. Lineage (GTDB taxonomy): Bacteria > Acidobacteriota > Terriglobia > UBA7540 > UBA7540 > RH2-MAG17b. The sequence goes on along the minus strand of JAKAWG010000031.1, from coordinate 27,668 downwards.
TGCCGTCGGGCTATCGCGCGGGCGGCTTCATCGATGTCCGGGCTTAACTTTCCACCGAGCGCAGGATTGACCTTTGGCACGTCGTACAGGCCCCGCCGGACACGACGGATTTTCCCGCTGCGGGCTAGGCTTGTCAAAGCCATGTCGACCGTCCCACGGCTACCGATGTCAAGAAAGTCCTTTGCGGAGAATGCCTTTCCATCGCCAAGCCGCTCAATCCGCGCAACTATCTGATCTCGCATGGTTTGCATAGACACAGTCTGCCTTAGTCTTTAGAAAAAGTATACTGCTTTTTCTAAATCATCGAAGGGTTTCTCCGGCAAGGTTCAGTCGTCACTGCAACCCGCTGATAACGCAGGTAGCACGCATTCCGGTCATCAACGTAACGTAATGCCCAATAAAAAATGCCAGGTGTACCCGAAAATTCTGTCTCACTGAAGGGGCTCACTCCACAAAATCGCGATACAAGACCGACGAGAAAGCTGAGCGAGCCAACAGATAGCAACTTCGAATTCATTTCCGGAGCAAATGCCCTGTCCGGCATTCCCATCTTAGGCGCAACTTGCCTCTCCCCGTCCGCTCGGGCGAAAATGAACATGCCATGCTCACTGATTGTGCGCCGCGGAAACCGGCCCTTCGCGCTTCATTTTTTAAAAGCGAGAAGACCAGAATCCTCAACCTGCCCGGCCACAACCAGCTGACCTCCGTCGCCAGCAGAATTGAGTCTTCCCTCAATGCAGGAAATCGGGATGCCCTACGAATTGCCTGCGCCGAGTTTCTGGAGATCCTTGCCGGCTTTTACGAAGTCGAAACTCCGTCCATCCGGATCCTCGCGGCCCGGCCGATCCACACCCGCGAAGGTGGATGGGCCACGGAGCTGTTCGGCGATTACCATCCCAACACGAAAGTGATTCGCGTCTGGATGCGAACCGCCGTCTGCAAGCAGGTCACTTCTTTTGGAACGTTTCTCAGCACGTTGTGTCACGAGTTTTCCCATCATCTCGACTACCAAAAATCTGGGTATGGCGACTCCTGGCACACCCGCGGATTCTACGAACGTACCGCTGCGCCTTAACACCACGCCCGCGGAACGCGGATGAAGCGGTTATTCTGGGCCAAAGTATCCGGCGGGCGCTGGCGGATTGACTGGCGGCGGACGAACCGCGGATATTGACCCGCCGGGAACAGTGGTCGCTCTCCTTCAGACTGCTGAATGCAGGCGCAGTATAATACGTGTGGGGATGTCAATGCGATTTGGCGTTTTCCGCTTTGGATCCATCCAGATTGATGGGATCACCTACGACCACGACGTCGTCGTTGACCGCGGTGAAATTCGCAAGCGTCGGAAAAAGCCTTCGAAGAAGTTTCAAGATGAATACGGGCACACACCTCTGTCCGCCGAAGAAGAGATCCCGTGGAAATGCCGACGGCTGGTGATTGGCACCGGCGCGTACGGTTCACTCCCGGTTATGAAAGATGTCAGGTCAGAAGCCGAACGGCGCAAGATTGATTTGCTGATTCTTCCGACCGCGCAAGCGATCAAGGTTCTGGGGCAAGGTGCTGAGGAGACAAACGCAATACTCCACATTACCTGTTGAGGCCTCTTGCCAAGAATACGCCCCACTTTTGTTCTGGAGGGAACAGGAGGGGAACAACAAGCCCCGAATACCGTATAAAACTATGCTACAAGACCGAAGAAGAAGCCAAGCGAGCCAACAAGATACAAGATTTTGACTTGCCTTGGGCGCAAGAGGTCCCCGGTTCGAATCCGGGCGCCCCGACCAATCCTCTTGTTATTGAAGAACTTGCGGACCCGCTTTTTCATGGCCGTCAAACATGGGGCCAAGTGTGGCCAACTTCTCTGCCCACACCTGGAGCGCCTCTGTTTTCTCGCGCCAGAATTTATCGATGTACTGCATTGTGGTTTCAGGGTTGGCGTGGCCGGCCAGGGATTGCAGCACTGGCAACGAAAGGTCTTCCCGGAGTCCGTTGAACGTGAGGAATGTGTGTCGCATTGAATGCCAACTCCAGTGAGGAAGATTTAATCGGTCCGCGACCGGCTTGACGAACCTTTTCCAATACAACCTGTCCTCATAAATGCTGCCTTTCGCGTTCGGAAACAGCCATTCCGAGTCGCTGTTCTGTACGTGAAGCCAATGCTGCATGATTCGCACGGCAAGATCAGGCAGCCGAAATTGGCGCTTCCCTTCCGGCCCCTTTGCTTCTTTGATAATTCCCCGAGTTGCCGAGCGTTCAACCTTCAAGATGCGGTGTTCAAAATCAACGTCCTGCACCTTCAAACCAAGCACCTCGCCGATCCGCAGCCCGAAGAACACCCCGGTTACTAAAACAGCCTTCGGACCTTCCGGGAGATTCTCGGCAATTATAGAAACCTCCTCCAGCGCTAATGCCCGAGCTGGTCGGACCTTGTGAACCTTGCCGAGTTCAATCATTCGGGCCGGGTTCTCTTCAATCCATTCCCATCTGCGAGCTGCCTGGAGAGCCTTGCTCAGGACGTTGCGAAGGTGGTGGACAGTCTGCCTTGAGTACCCTTCCTTCAGCTTATCCGAAAGAAAAGCCTCAACACCAAACCGTTTGATGTCCCCGAGGGCCACTTTGCCGACAACAGGCTCGATATGGTTCTTGAAAAGGCTCGTGTAGAACTTCTTGGTGCTCACGTCCTTCTTCTGGTCGACAGCATTTGGCCAGTAATGCAAGTCCCAGTAATCAGTGAACGCCATTTCGGCCCTCGGCTTGCCACCTAACCCATGTTTTGCAAGAAACTCTTCACGCTTGCGAAGTGCTTCCCGCCGTGTAATTCTGCCAAGCGTTACAGATTTGCGTTTCCGGCCCTCGACCTTGCCAGTGTGGCCGATCACGTCGATGCGGTAACGCAGTCGGTACACGCCGTTCCGTAACTCAAGACTCCCAACTTGGTATCGCCGTCGAATCATCGAAGCCTCCTTTAGCTTCTCGTTGATTCGCCGGCTTTCCACTCGCTGCGCATCAAGTGTAACCGCAGTCCGAGAGATCATCAAGGCAGCGTATCGAGACGTGTTAAATGTAACCGATGAGGAGCCGTCGAGACATTTAAGAATGTAACCCGTCGCGCCGTTTGAGGTGTAACCCAATTCCTGGAATCCGGAGGAGGGTTGCCATGAGCCACCGATCGCGATGGGAATATTTCCGAGCCATCTACGCGCGCTATCGTCAGGCGGATCGGAAAGTGAAGCAAGTGATCTTGAGCGAATTCTGCGCCAACACGGGATACCACCGGAAGTACGCCATTCGACTGTTGAACGGCCCGCCGCCGGGCCGCTCGCAGCCCGGGCAGGTGCGGCGTCGCTCACGCTCGCCGAGCTATGGCCCGACGGCCGTGTGGGTGCTCGAAGCGGTGTGGGAAACGGCAGGGTATCCCTGGTCGGTGCGCTTGAAGGCGCTGCTGCCGCTCTGGATACCCTGGGTGAGGAAGCGCTTCCGGGGGGTGAGCGCCGAGGTCGAGCGGCAGTTGCTCCAGATCAGCGCCCGCCAGGTGGATCGCCGTTTGCGCGAGCGCAAGCAGCGATTGAAGCGACGACGCTACGGCGGCACGCGGCCCGGCGCTCTGCTCAAACACCAGATTCCGGTCAAGACCGACGCCTGGGACGTGCGCGTCCCCGGCTTCAGCGAGGTGGACTTGGTCTCGCACTCCGGCAACCGGACCTCGGGCGAATTCGCCTACTCGCTGAACCTCACCGACCTGCACACCACCTGGACCGAGACCCGCGCCGTGCGGGGCAAAGGCGAGGCCGCGGTCCTCGCGGCCTTCGAGGAGATTCAAGCGGCGCTCCCTTTCCGCCTGCTGGGCATTGACACCGACAACGGCTCGGAGTTCATCAACGCCCAGCTGGGCCGCTGGTGCTGGAAGCAAAACATCCAGTTCACCCGCAGCCGCCCTTACAAGAAAGACGACAACGCCCACATCGAGCAGAAGAACTGGACGCACGTGAGGAAGCTCCTGGCCTGGAACCGCTATGACACGCCGGAAGCCGTCGAGGCGATCAACGACCTTTACCGGAACGAATTGCGCCTGTGGATGAATCTGTTTCAGCCTTCGGTCAAGCTGCTGCGCAAGATCCGCGTGGCCTCGAAGCTCCGCCGGAAGTACAGCGAAGCGCAGACGCCGCTCGACCGTGCCCTGGCCTCCGAGGTCATCGACCCCGAGCGCGCAGCCGAGCTCCGTGCCCTGCCTCAGCGCCTGGACCCCTTCCAGCTGGCGCGCACCATTGACCGCAAGCTGGAGCGCATCTATGCCCTGGCTGACCGCCGCCTCAGCCCCAGTCCCTCGGTTGCATCTCGGCGCCCGGTTACATTTTAGATGTCGCCACGGAGACCTGTGAAAGTTACATTCTTAGATGGCTTGACGCGCGCAGGGGCTTTGCTCACGCGTTTTGATCGATCAAGCACGGGGCGTCGAGAGTGAAGCGCATTGCGCTTAACCGCACCTACCCTTCGAATTGGATTCAGTCCGGCCATTTGGCGCTTGCTCAGGTCGAGTCTCGGCCACTACTCAGCCCTGTCGCCGGACCTGTCGTCCTGACATCGCATCTCATCGAGATATCTCGACATGTCGGAATCTAGGAAACGGAGATACTTACCAATCTTGATGTAGGGTAATCTCCCAGTGCAATACCCCCGTGTGTGCTCGTATACCCAAGAGACCGGGACTTTCAAGATATCTGCAACCTCTTGAACGGTTAAAAGCGTTCCTTGGCCGTCGGCCATGCTTCTTCACCTCGCCGCTACCCACGGCGTCCCCATCGCCGCGGGAGTCCTTTGATTTTTGCGGCAGGCCGCCTCTGCGACACGAATCGCCCACTCCAGTTTAGTAGGCTCATCTATTTTTCCTGTCAAACAGCTGCCCGGACGCATAGACATGGGGTGCGAACCTCGAATTTCTAAAGAACTTTATCAGAGCAACGCCCGAGAGAAGCCCCAAACGCGTCAGACACTTAGAGCTAGCCTCGGCAGGCGAAGCTCAGTCGTATGACGCTCTTGAAACGCCTTGTGGCTTAAACTGACGACTGTCTTGTTCAGGAGTCAAGAATGGCGCTGAAACTGATGTAAATCAAAGGATTGTGGCGGCTGTTGACCAGGAGTGACTGGGTTAGCTGCTTTCCGTGGAAGATGGGGTTCCTAACCTCCTTATAGAAGGCTCGATTCCGTTCGTAAAGGGTTGGTCGAGGTGACGAAGGCTAAGCTCTGGGTGTACGGCTGCTGGCATGCGATGATAAATGTTCTCGACAGCGGACTTTGACCCAAATAAAACCGGGTTCTTGAGCTTCGCGACCAGCCCTTTCGACAGGCTTCCGAGGACAGCAGCGGTATGCCAAAGCGCTCCGGAAAGGTACGCCTCAATACCAAGAGTCGCGCGCTGCAGTAAAAGGGTCATCGGGTCTCCCGGCATGCCACCCCATATAAACAGCCGGACCCGGATGGGCCTTGCCGGTGGCTTCAGACACTCCTCAGCTTCGGGGGAGTTCAGAAACGCATAGGTGTCGTTAAACTCCATCCGCAGGTTGATCAGCGGAATGTTGCTAAACGTGAGGCCGAACGGCGGTTCTGTGGACGCACGCAGGCCTGCTCGCGTTTGGGTTGGTTGACCTGCGCGGCCTCCCGCGATTGTGTTAGTCGGGTCCACGGAGACTTCCTTTTTCTCTGTGGACGGCGATCATTCGCGCTTCGGCAAAGTCAATGCGGGTGTTGTGCCGGTGCTCTTATAAGAAATGTAAAACCTCGCGTGCGGAGCCATCCACGGAAGAATCAAACGACGAACGGGACCAAGTGCATCCTGAAGGGTCTGGCAAGCACGAAAAGATCCAATCTAGCCCAATGATACCCGATCCCATGGCCCTACCCATTCGCATGGACGCCCTTTTGTGCGGTAGGAAACCAGATCCTGCGCCACCGACAAGCTCACTTAGGTATCCACGCCTTTGAAGGTATCCACGCCGGCCGGCCCAGAACTGTGCCAGCATAGGGTGGCGGCATCGGGGACTAGATTCAGCGGCACTTCTCTGCCTGCTGCGTTGAGGTAGTCGTGGCGAACCCCTGACTGATCGTAGACGAAATGCGATCTGCGCTACGCCTGAACCATGTCCACGTCGACATGGCCATAGTTGTTGTGGATCAGCCACATAAACGTCCAGAAACGCATCCCCGCCAAGTTCAAATCGAAGTGCGTCGGACGCTCGCTGCCGTTCCCGTGCTGGCTCATGGGATGATCGGGATCGTGAACGTTGTTCTCGTTGTAGCTGTCCCTAGCCTCGACATTATTGGTTGAAACAATGTAGCTCCTCCCGCGTTCCCCCATCTGCCCCGGCACGCGGATGGCATAGCGTGCTATTCCATGTTGGTCGGCTGGGATGCTTTCGACCACAAAGGCTTCGTGGCCGTCTGAGGCCACCCAGTTGGCACCCCGCGTACATTTGCCGATCACGATCTTATGGCCAGACTTGGCCCGATATTGAGGGCGGCCAACGGTTAGCAGTTCGACGGCATGTCGTGCGCTCTCAGCGAAAGCCGCGGCGTAGAAATCTCCCACCTGCCAGTCCAATCCCGGACGCCGGTAGCCCGAAAACGGATAGGCAAGCGTGGGACCGAGAATATCGAAGCTACCTCCGGCATAGCCGCTTACAGATACCCCTCGGTCATTCTGAGCATGTTCGCTCCCGATCTCGCCTGCGGAGTCTGTCACCGTATAGCGATGGGCACACCTGTCACTGGGTCGAACGACGAACGTGACCAAATATTCTTGGGGGAAGAAATGCTGATCCTCAGAGCTGACGTGAATTGCCTTGCCATCCTTCGTAGCAGAGCCAAAAATGACTGCTCCGCTGCAGCAGTGGACCACACTGTCCGCGGGGGCCAGCTCGGCCGTTTGGAACACGGGTGGCCTGCCCATTAGGCCAAAATAGCTATTGATCATCAGGATCTTGTAGAAATGGCTGAGTTCGTGAGGGAAGGCTGATACTGCAAGCTCCCTCGAAGCTCCATCTGCGATCCCGTGCATCAATTCCAGCGCTTCAGGCACGAGAAATTCGTAGTAGGCATTCTGCTGGCGCAAGTATGCAGCCATAACTTCCGGACTGCCTTGAATTGGCAACAGCTCTCGGTACCATCCCTCGTAAACAATGCGAATCAGATCCTGGGCTCGTTCGCCATACTGCTTGCCTATACCATACCAGGAGCCATGCAGTTCGCCGAGGTATCGTGGATGCGGTTCGTAGGACGGGTATCCGCGTGACAGATAATATCTGCCGAGATTCCTGTTGAAGCCGGTCCATTTCGGCGGACGATTTACTCCGCCGTTTGCCTGTGTTGACGCGATTTGCGAAGGGAAAGCAGGTTTTGCAGGCACCACACTCAGAGGGTCGGCGAAGATCATGGCTGACGCGCCCGCCGAGGTGGCAATCTTCATCCACTCCCGACGCGTCAAGGTTCTCGACTTGTGCGGTTGTTCAGGCTTCATGGCTTCTTGTGATTCGGCTTCATCCGGCTTCATTCTATTTATATTACCCGGCGACAATCTATCCGGCATATCCATATTTGGCGTAGAAGGCATGTGTAGTATAAATCCATCGGCCCACTTGCAGCCATATCTTTGCAGTGCAGACGCCGCGCGCTTTCATGGTGCGACTCTCTCAAGTTTGATGGCATCAACGATGATGGCTCCATCCGCCGCGTCCGTCTCCGTGACATAGCGAGGATCCTTCGCGGTTCCCAAGAGGTGCCACTGGCCGGCGCCCTGGTTAAAGTTCACGCGGACCGTCTTTTGTTCAGTATGTGCCTGCACGCGCCCCAGGGCCAGAGGCCCGCAAACAATAGTGAACGGGGCGTTGCTTGCTAGTCGTCCGACGGACGGATGCCCGTAATATACGAAGACCTTATACGTGCCGACAAAGGGATTATCTCCACGCCACACAGCCGCCCTTGAGCCGTTGCCCCCCTCCGTCCAGAAGCAGCCCCCGCCGAAGTTGCCGCTCGCCGGGTCCGTATCGGAATGCCAGCCGCCGCCGGTCAAGAGCATCTGCCCTCCAATCGTTTGATCGTCCACCACCGTGACCCGCTCGGGTGCAGTGAAGATTCTCCAGCGCCGGAGTACCACGGCCGGCCGGGAGGTGTTTTGCCTCATCCATTCCTGCAAACGGGTGGACAGCGCTTTCACCACTTCAGGATGCTCTTTAGCCACGTTTGTGAGTTCCTTCGGATCCTTTTCTTCGTCAAAGAGCTGCTCCTTGCCCGTCCAGAGGTTCAGAATCAGCTTATATTGTAGGCTTTGGATGCACCGCAACGGGATCGCGACGTCTTCTTCTGCATAGACATACTTATTCTCCGACTTAACCTTGCCCTCAATCATGGGTACGAGGCTCTCACCCTCCGCATCGGAAAGCGGCGGTAAGCCTGCTAGAGCGAGGACTGTCGGCGTGGAATCAACGTTTGACGCAAGCCCAGTAATGAGCTTGCCTTGTGGGATGCCCGGCCCCGCGGCGATGAATGGGATGTGTAAGTCCGTATTGTAAGCTGAACGATGATCAAAGGTCAGGAAATCCTTGGGATGCGAATAGAGGAGCTCGCCATGGTCAGAAGTCAGAAACACCAGCGTCTTATCTTGCAATCCCAGCGCCTGCAGCCGATCCAAAATCTCACCGACGTAGCGGTCAACAAAATGAATCTTCCCGTCGTAAAGCTGATAAAGCCGTTCGATGGCCTTCTGATCGCCCAGCATCGCCAACCGTAGCAAGGCACCGTTGATAATGTCATAGCCCGTATCCGTCAGGTAGGGATAAGCGTCGCTTTTCCAAAGATCGTCTTCGGGCGGCGGATCGTAGGGGGAGTGGGGCGCCAGGAAATGAACATATAGGAAAAAGGTTTGAGACCGGTGTTTGCTCAACCAATCTGATGCTTCATTTGCAGTAGTTGAGGTTCGAACAAGATCGGTTCTTTCTCCTACCCGCTCAGTGATATTTATAGCAGGCGCGGCGTAGCCTTCGTGATATTCGTCGAAGCCCAGTCCCGTGAGCGGCTTGCCGGCCAGCCCGTTATTGACGAAGGCGGCAGTGTAATAGCCGTGTGCCTGGAAATCTTCTGCCAGCGTCGGCACGTCCTTATTCAACAACGGCATTCCCGGACGCCAGAGAAGCGTCACGCCGTGCTTTGAGGCAAACAGAGAAGTATGAAGTGAGGCAAAGGAAGGCGAAGTCCACGAAGCAACCGTGTAGTAGTGCGTAAAGTGGACGCCTCGTGCCGCCAGCCTGTCAATATTAGGGCTGTCCTGGCGCGGGTTCCCGTAGCAGTGCAACTGGTCTGCGCGAAGCTGGTCCAGAACCAGCATCAGAACGTTTGGCTTCTGGCCCGTCGCGCCTTGCCGGGCTATCGCCGCGACGCCCGAACACAACAGTACGACGAACATGTAAATGCACACACGCGGAGTCTTCACCCCTGTCACTGTCATCCTTTTCTCCTTTAGTAGGCATTTTGAGGTTTCAAGGAACTGTGCCAACTACCATAGCAACTCCAGCGCGAGCTGGATTTCGCGCGGGAATACGCGTACATGCACACGTCCACGGCGAGGGCAGGTCTTTGCAAGCTCTCGCTCTGTCTGTACTCGGTGAGCAGATGCCAGGCTGCGTCGCGGTCCATATGCTATTTCACGGCATCGTCACGACAGCCACACTGTAAGCACGAAGCATCACTTTTCCGTCCGACACATGGGAGGAGGCGGGAGGGTTAAAAGCGGTGGTCTGATCGACGTAGTCTTCGTCGCCGCCTGAGCCGGGCAACTCAACCTTGAAGGGCCGGTTTCGCTTGTTGACGAGCAGCAATTCGTGCTGGCCAGCCGCCGTAACAAAGCCCTGGGCAAAGACGGCGCCGCTCCAACACCTCGTTGAGACGATTTTATCTCCCGGCCGAAAATGGTCGTGGAGCAGCTTCAGCACCCAAAAGCGCGCGTTTGGCTGGCCCGTGGTCCAATTGACCATCGAGACGCTTGGAGACTGCAACGGGTAGCCAACCAATTGCGACTCGCCCGCCACTTGTACCCCTTCCCGCGCCAGGCCGGCGAACAGGTAAGCGTACATCGCTCCGCACAAGTTCCAATAGGAGTCGGGGATGGGCTTCGCAGGCGGGCCGGACTGTCCCTGCGAACCCTCATAAGCGGGCACAATGCAGCCAAGCTCGTCCGTATCGGTTTCCGTTTCAGGAGAAAGCCTCTGCCGCATAGATTGAATGTAGCGAACGACGTCCAGAAAGTGGTCAGCTTGATCGAAGAATGTGTATTGCATGGCTTCGGGCGGTTCGTGAAGGCTGGGGACGGCGTAGAAGTGATAGGAAATCATATTGATTGGGATTCCCGGCTTGTGATGCTTGTGGTTTAGAAAATACTCGAAGAATTGCGGCTCGGCGGAGGGCGCGGCCAGCGCCATCCCGACGAACTTGATGCGGGGATCGACATTGTGGATCGCCCCCGCGATCGCGTCGTAGATGTGCGTATAAAGTTCCGGGCTCATGCGGTGCTCGAAATCGACTTCATTGAGCACCTCCCAGTATTGAATGTTGTAGTGATGCCCGGAGGTGTGCTTGTAGCCGTACTCATCGGTGAAGCTGCCTTTTGTGTACCAGCTCACGAGCCGCGCATAATAGTCCGCCACCTGCCTCATGCTGGGATCCACCAGTTGCGTCCCCTGCTCGTAGTGCCAGTCCACCTGATCTGGATTGGACGGATACGGGACTGGCTTAGGAGTCTTCCACATCCATTGCGGGATCGTGCTGATGTTGATAATCACCGAATGGGCCGCCGTCGCATTCATGAAATCTTCCATCATGGGATCAATCAGCGAAAAATCCCAGGATGTCTTCCCGTTGGCGGGCGGCTCAAGCTCCGCCACAGCGAGTTTCGGTTCAGGCAGCCAGGGAACGTAGCGGACGTAATCGGCGCCGAGACTGTGCAAGGCTTGAAAGACGCGATTGTGAATCGGCGAGCCGCGGCGCAACGGCGGTGCCACCACCACTTGCAATGTCGGCGTCGTTTCCGAGACGCGAATCACGTCGTTCCAATTTACCGTCACCTTCACGGATTGCGGCGCAGCTTGGCCGCCAGCAGGACGCTGGCGGGTGGTGCAGCCTGTTGAGAAGCAAACGACAAACGCACCCAGCGCGAAAATTAAGCATGGAACGCTTCTTCGTGACATTCGATCCCTCCCAGACGTGTTTGTGTTCGCCTCTTAACACTCACCACAGAGATTCCAGAGAATCACTGGGTCCTCCGGAGACAGAGAGCAATTCACTGAAACGCAGGCGGCGCTAAAAGAACAGTCTCAGAGCAAATTGCATTGTGCGCGGGCCGATAGTTGTCCCGCCGATCCGGCCGAACTCCTCCGGAATCAGAGTTCCGTTCGGTGGCGAGAAATTGGGGTGGTTAAAGGCATTCAAAAACTCAGCGCGGAATTGGAGCGAGAAGCGCTCGTTGATGCGCGTTTCCTTTACCCCTGCGATATCCCAGTAGTTGTATCCTGGCCCCTCAATTCCGTTTCGGCCGGCATTGCCTTCGACGTGAAGGCCATTCGCGCAGATAACATAAGAAGGGCAGCCTGGATACGCGAACGAGTTGACATTGAGCCAATCATTTAGCGTTCGGTTTGCAGGGTAGGCCGGGCCGATCTTGTCCGGGACGGCTGTGGTAAAGTTTCCGATGTTCATCCAGTTCCCCGGCAGGGTCACATTCATATAGTATCCCGACTGAAAAGTGGTGATGCCACTCACTTCCCAGCCACCCAGGAGCTTGCCCGGTACGCCGGAGGCGCCCGCAAGAAAGTGCCTGCCGGGGCCAACGGGAAGATTATAAACATAGCTGATAGTGGCTCGCTGCGGCACGGTGTAGTCGCAGTTTCCTCTGTCATATACGTTAAAGTCGCGCCCAACCATCGTAGACTCCCCGTCGCCGTTCCCGATATCAAGGCATTTGCTGTAAGTGTAGTTACCCACGAGATCCAGGCCGGACGAAAAGCGCTTCTTCACAGTAGCGGTAAGCGCATTGTAACTTGACCAGCCGAAGTCCGAGTTCCACAGGATATACGAAAACTGCGGGAAAGGCTCCCTCGCATCAAGCGGGATCGTGCCTGTGGGGTCAAATGTCGCCGCATCGAGGTTGGTGCGCTGAGCGACTTCATCCCCGCGATTCGCCATGTAGCCAAGGTCGACGAGCCAGTTCTGTCCGAAACGATGTTGGAGGTCGGCAGTCCATTGGTAGATGACCGGGGTCTGGTACTGCTTGTCCATAGAAAACGGCGCCGAAGTGGCACTCGAAGGCGACGCGACGGGAAAAAGGTTTTCAAGCGACAAGGTCGGGTTCGTGGGATTGGAAGTCAGCGTCTGCGAGGAATAGTAGCGTGGCGCTACCACCTCGAACTGTAATGTGTTCCACATCTCCGTGCCGTAGAAAACACCGCCGGCGGCGCGGATGACGGTGTCCTTAATAAACCCCGGCGACCAGGCCAGGCCAAGCCGAGGCCCAACGTTGTCATAATCCGGATTGAAGATCCCGTTTCGAACCTGGTGCAAGTCAGAATACTGAACTTGCGCAATCGCCGGATTGAACCACTCCGTGCGATTAAACACGTCCCATGGGGTCTGTTGATATTCGTAGCGAATGCCCATATTCAGGGTTAAGCTTGGCCTCACTCTCCAATCGTCTTGAAGATAACCCGCGGCGTAAGTAGTTCTCAGGTCCTGCGCGGAGTTGCCCACGGAGGTCCCGGCTGTGTCTGGAATCCCTAACAGCATGTCCCCCAGCGCCGACCCGCTGAATTGTCCCGTAAAGCTGAAGCTCGGGATTCCGCTGAAGTCCGTAATCTGGGAGAACCTCTCGCGCATTATATCCCCCCCTGCTTCCAAGTCGTGATTGCCCCGCATGATGCTGAGGTTGTCCACCCACTGAAAGTCCTGGTCGATGGCGCCAATCGACTCAGCAAAGGAACCGATGGTGCTGAATCCGGATATAGCGGCATCCGGCACGCCAAAATCAAACGGATTGGCGGAGGTGTTCGCATAACCAAACTGAGCGGCATAATTCGGTCCTTCGGTGCCCTGTGAAACCAGGTAAGTCTTGCCGCGATTGTATCCGAAGCGGAACTCATTAACGATAGTGGGAGAAAAAATGTGGTCTTCGGTAAGAGAAGCCACTTGGGACCTCTGCGGGTATGTCCTACCCGCCAGCGGCATGACACTTGGTACGATGTGGGGCACGTCCTCAATGTCATAGCTTCCGTAAAGATGGTCCTTCGAGCCGAACGCCTGGTCAATGCGAGCGGTGCCCTTGTTGTAGTCAAGTATCCCCAGCGGGGTAGCCGTATAGTTAAAGAGCGGAATTACGGGCGAGTTTACTGCGCTTGCGGCGTTGGGCGTGGGGCTGAAAGCGTGCCATTTCTGCGCGCGAGGATCCAACATGCTGGTGGGAATGACGTTGCCCGGAAATGGCTGCCCGGTGAAGGGATTGATCACGTTCAGACAGCGACTGGAGCCAGGGTTAGCCGCGCAAAAAGCCGAGCTGGTTGGGAAAATGCCCGTGCCGGTCGAGTTATCCGCCAAGTCGCCGTTCCACTGCCCTGTGCTGGGAAGCAGGACGGTGCCGAACGATCCATTGTGCAGCCGTTCCCCTTCGTACCCAAAGAAGAAGAACGTCTTGTTCCTTCGGATCGGTCCGCCGAATGTCGCGCCAAAGTCGTTCATGGCAAGCTGAGGAATGGGTTTACCTGCCTCGTTGGCGAAGAAAGCGTTAGCGTTCAGGGCGCTATTTTGAAGGAATTCATAAGCATCGCCGTGGAAGGCGTTCGTGCCGGATTTGACGGTCATGTTGACGACCACGGCCGAGCGGCCATATTCGGCAGAAAAAGCGTCCGTCTGCATTTTGAATTCCTGGATTGTGTCGAGGGAGGGTTGCTGGTTGGCGGCGCCGAAGCGCGCGTTGCGCGTCTCAATGCCGTCAATCAGGTAGCTCACGTCTGACTCATGGAGGCCCATCACACTAAGGGAAACGTCGGAAGTTCCGGTCCAAGTCTGCGCAGCCGTGCCCGCGGGTTCGGGATAGATGCCAGGGGTGATCGTGGCTAGTTCTAAGAAGCTGCGGCCATTAGCCATCGGGGTGGGTAGCTGCATAAGAAAACGCTCTCCGATTACCTGGCCGGCGGAGGACGTCTGCGTCTCCAGCAATGGCGTACCCCCGGCGCTGACGGTGACCTTCTGGCTCACCGCTCCCACGTGCAGAACAAAGTCCTCTTCCGCCCGCTGGCCGACCGACAGGTCGATGTCGGAAATTGTCGAGGATTGGAACCCGGCCTTGGATACCGTCACGCTGTAGTGAGCGGGCTTCAACCACGGGAAAAGATAACTCCCCTTGGAGTCCGTCGCCGCCGCGATTTGCACTCCCGTGGCCGTATCCGTCAGGACAACCTTCGCACCGGGAACGACGCCGCCGCTTGGATCGCGGACTGTGCCGAGGATGTCGCCCGTGATGACCTGCGAAAACGCGAATCGAGTTTGACCTAAACAAATGAGGAGACACACCCCAATTAACGACACCCAATGTCCCTTGCATTTCATAAAGTACCTCCCAGGCCGACTCGTTGGCTTTTCGCACCGGCCTTGAATGCGGGCGAGCATATTGCGGCTCGGATTGCTTGTCTGTGATTTAGACCACATCGCGCCCTTCGTTTTAGCCTGCTTCCCGGCCTTGAATGCGCAAAATGCTATTGCAGCTCCGGTTGTTTGTCAAGAGAACATTATCAGAAATTGATTCTCAAGGCGGTATCCTGATTTGAGCTAAGAGGCACGCACCTCCGAGGAAATCACGGGAGGTCCGATGGAGAGTTGTGTGCATTCCGAACGGAACATCCAACTCGGCAGAGAACAGGTGGTTTGGTCTGGAAGTTGGCAAAAGATGTGTTCGCCTTGGTGACTCTTCACTCGCCTGACGACGGGCAGAGATTGTCCGTAGAGAGGATGTAAAGGATAATGGACGATCAGAGTCTCGGCGAAGTACGCATTATGTAACTGGCGTGACCAACAACGGCAAGACCATGATCGTCCACCGGTTCGAGGAGCTTCATCCTACCCAACAAGACCCAAAAAGCGAATGTGCGACGGTGCCGGTCCTGCTCATTCAGGCGCCTCCGGTGCCCGACGAGAACCGCCTGTATAGTCGGGTTCTCAGCGCGATTTCCTTCCCCTACAAGCCCACAGAATCGGCAGCGAAGAAGCAAGATCAAGTCCTGAATGTACTCCGCTAGGTCGGAGTACGAATGCTCATCATTGACGAGATTCATCATCTGTTAGCCGGCGGTTCAGAAAAGCACCGGCACTTCCTGCATGTCCTCAAGTATTTTGCCAATGAGTTGCAGATTCCGATTATAGGAGTGGGGACCATCGACGCGTTGCGTACGATCCAGACGGACGAGCAACTGGAGAACCGTTTTGAGGCCCTGCCTCTTCCGTCGTGGCAGCTCGATCGAGATTTTCAGAGACTTCTCGCCAGTTTTGAACGGACCCTGCCGTTGCATGAGCCTTCGGGCTTATCAAATGAACGCCTGGCGGCGCAGCTACTGGCCTTGAGCCAGGTCACCATTGGAGAACTTGCGGCGTTACTCACACGAGCCGCCACATACACCATCGAGACCGGCCGGGAGCAGATCGATGAACATGTCCTGACGACGATTGACTGGGTGCCGCCGTCTCAGCGTAGACAGCGCGCAGTCCGGATAGTTTGAGGCGTGTCTACCGAGCACAGTCCGAGCACTTGCTGTTGGACGATCCGCTTAAAGCCGCAGGAAAATGAGGTACTTTCGTCGTGGATGACCCGGCTCGCCAGAGCGTACCGGCAGGCACCCGCCGATTTTTGGTGCCGGGTGTGGCCTGAGCCGGGGATGTCGTTTCAAGAAATAGACCGCCGCCCGCCGGAGGGGTTGTTACAACTGCTCAGCTCGAAAACAGGAACGCCCTACACGCAAGCGGTGGCTACAACTCTGGCCGCATACGAACAGTACTCCATGCCGAGCGAGAACGCTTCAGGAAACGGAGACTCTCAGCACCCAGGCGGGAGCCTCTACTACCGGACTTGTCGCGGTGACGCGATTCGTTTCTGCCCGCAGCGTCTTGCCGAGGACGCGCATTCATACTTCCGCCGCCAATGGCGACTCGCCTTTGTAACGGTTTGCGAACACCACGGGGTGCGGCTGCATGAAGAGTGCGTCAACTGCGGGGCGTCGGTGCGGTACGAAAAGATCACAGTTTGGGAAGGGTCGCTGGCTTCATGTTATCGCTGTGGCCAAGATTTGCGGCGGATGGCAGCGGCCGCGATGCCTCGCGGCGAATCAAGCACCAAGCTGTCTGCGCTTCAGCAGCGACTCCTCGAAATCATCGAGCCAGTGGAGCAAGCGGCTACTTCGCGTGAGGGAAAGTCTCTGGTGAAGCCGTCATAGAAGAAACAGTTCTATGGAGAATAATGATGAAGGACACGAACCCAGGCCCGGTTGCGGTTCGCGAAGATCATGTGCTCGATGAGATCGTCCGACGTCTCGTGGCAGCTTACAACCCACTTCAGGTTTATCTGTTCGGATCCAAGGCTCGAGGTGAGGCCGGACCGGACAGCGACTACGACTTGCTGCTGGTTGTCCCGGACGACGCCTCTCCCGAACGTCGGCGCAGCCGACTGGCTTACGAGGCACTGTGGGGAACGGGGTCTGCGGCTGACGTTCTGGTGTGCACCCAGTCTTATTTTGAGCCGCGTCGCTCTCTTAAGGCCTCCCTACCCGGCACCGTGTTACGCGAAGGGAGACTGGTTTATGGCGCCTGACGATGACCTTGCAGAGGTTGTTCGTGCTTCACAGCCTGACATTCTTAAAGGACAATCAGGACGACCCGCGAGCGGAGAACTCGGATCGTAATTCCAGACGTCGTGCGTCATTCATGCCAAGTACCAGTACGATTGCTCGCCCAATTGGTGTGATGCCCTCAATGCAAACGCCGCGGAAGGCAAAGTGTTCAGCCCAGCGGTCGCGCCTCGGGTGAAAGAGCGGCACGAGGTTGCCGCTGGCGAGATCCACACCTGTAAGATTCGGGCCTTTGCGGAGATTGCAACGATGACAGGCCAACGCGAGGTTGTCCTTGTCGTCGCTTCCCCCATGCTGCCTGGCAATGATGTGTTCGATGTGGTGGGTTAACCTGAATCCGGCGTGAAAAACGATGATTTCTGAACTTCAATAAAGCCGCTCCCGCTGCCGGAGATGTGCTCGGCCAAGAATTTTAGAATGGCGGTCGCAGTCGCCTGACGCGCCGCAGTGTTTCCAGAAAGTCGGCCGTCCAGGGATAACTCGAGGCCAGACGCAGAGTTGGAACACCGCCCGGTCGCACCAACTGTGCGGGCACCACAAACAAACGCTGCCGAAGGCGTTGGAGCGTGGCCCGCTGCAAATGAGGCGGAGCGCAAAGCCGCTTGAACCAGTTCAGCAGGGCGTAGGCCAGCAGGACGATCTGGAAGAACGCCTCGTTCGTCTGAAAGTCGTTGGTCGGAATCTTGCCCAGCGCATAGGCATACTTCAATTCGCGGATGATCAACTCCGCTCGCGCGCGTCGATTGTAAAACCGCCAAAGGTTGGGCGGCTGCAGCGTGAGGTTGGTGACCAAGGCTTGGTAGGTGTAACCTCCCATCTGAAACAACGTCAGTTGGCCCGAGGGCTCTTCCGGTACGGGTCGACGGATGACGACGAAGCGTCGCGGCCCCGGCCACCCCTGCGGACAATACCGGAACTCTCCTGCCCACACGCCCGACGAAATGCGATGGTAGCGCAATCCCGACAGTCGGCTTTTCAGCGGCCGGGTGAGCCGCGCCACGATGGCGTAAATAGCGCGTTTCCCCTCAATAAATCGCACGATTTCGTGATCGAAGAACGCCGTGTCGGCTCGAACTCGCACTTCTCGAATGGACTCTGGCAACTTGGGGAAGGCGCGCTCCAGCAAAGGAATCGTAATGGTCGAAACGTGAGTGTCGCCGGGGTGGTAGCTGCCCTCCCAACAATCCTGGGTTTTGCCCTCGAAGCAGAGCAAGGGAAGGTAAGAAGGTCGGCCGCGTTTCTTGGGGTTGTAACCGACCTCGGCACGTTCCTGGCGACCGTAGACAGTGAGCACCGTGCTGTCCAAATCCAGGGTCGCTTGCCAGGGCTGTCCCAGCATCGCCGCGCGCCAAGTGTCGTGCAACTTGACGAGAGAGTTTCGTCCCCGGCGCGCGAACCGATCCAGGAAGCGACGCAAACTGGTGGCCTCGGGGTACCCCGGCAAGCCCGCCAAGTAGTGAAACACACCGTTGTGACGGAGTGGTTCGGTTGTTTCGATCCGCCCCAGCCCCAAAATGAGGGGATAGAGCAAGGCTTCCAAAGATTCGCTGATGCTGTAACGGTTGTTCCTCTGCACAAATCGGATGCGGTCGGCCCGCGCACCTTGCAAGCCGATGCGCTGGAAAAACTGCTCGATGAGAGCCACTCCGCCGAACTGGGTCAGCCCCACACCATCGTTGGCAATGCGCAGATTTCGAGGTCCACGAGGCATTGCGCCCAAACCTCACTTTTAGTGCGGTTTCAGCGTAAGAGGCAGAATACCGATTTCGACAGCTTGCAACAAGCATTGGTCGCATTCTTATTCCGACCTATGACGCCGGATTCAGGTTAACTCGCTGAAATCTTGGGAAAGCAAACAATATTCGCAACGGTTCTCCGCCCGGCGCCATACAAACTCTCGAGTCGTGGCGTCCATATCTTAGCGGGCGATCGGCTCAACCTGTCGCCTGGTTTTGAGCTTTAAGATCGAGATAAAATCGGCCGCATTAATGAAGGCCTCGTACTCGCCGCGCTCGTCCTCACTCAGGAGTCCTTCATTAGCCCGTTCGGCGAGGTCATCGATGCGAGGTTGGACTTCAAGACCGATACGAAATTGGCTCACGCGCTAGGCCGATTGAGGGTCGAGACAGCGGCTCAACGGATCGAAAAGCCCGTCCAAAAGTGTGGTGGCGTCATCAGAACTGCTCATGCAAACAAGACTACCATAGGCAGCATTAACAAGCCATTCTTGAGCGATCTTTACTTCACTGTGATCCGACAAATGGCATGCGTTTCAATCAGTTGCCTCCCCGATTCCAAAACTCTCACAAAGCTAAATACCGGCTGGAACTGTCCTTGGGCCGCGCATGTAAATACCGCCCCGTGGTCGAAACCGAGGAATGCCCAAGCGTGGCCTGGACAAGATGAATCGGCGCGCCACGATCGAGCACGTGGGATCCGTGGGCGAAACGCATCCAGTGAGGCGAAGCGCTCTCCTTCAGGTCTGCCCGCCGAGCGGCTGCGCGCACAATGCGCCAAACTTGGCTCGGGCTGAGCAGCCTTTTCTTGCGCGAGAGAAAAACCGGATCGGTCGCTTCCCTGCCCCGCGGCAGCGCGATCAGCAGCTTCCAGACGGATGTCGGCAGTCGGATCGACCGGGTCTTTGTTCATTTCCCGAGCACCGTGATCTGGCCGCCTTCCAATGTGGGCGAACGGTCCTGCCACTTCAGGCCGCACAACTCTCCAACTCGGATTCCGGAGGCATAGAGTAATGTGAGGAGCGCCCGGTTGCGAAGTTCCTCCTCCAAACTCAGGATGCGATGCACATCTGCCTCAGCAAGAATGCGCTGCGCGAGCTTGTCCCGCACCACCGGTAGCTTCACCATCCGACCCATATCATGCGGGACACCTCACGAAACGGAAATTTATGTACGCTAAGGCGAACTACCACGTGACAGCTGGGCAGAAGCTCCGCGGTGGCTCTTGGAGTCCCCTACCTCCGGCATGTCGGGGTTCGTATCCGGTCCAAAGTAACGCAGGAGCACGAGCGGTTCCTGTTTCGACGTATTCTCGCAGGCGATGCCCTGCACGGCGGCTTCATAGGAAACGAACAGTTCATCCTCAGTCAACTCGCCAAAACGAATCATGGAAGGGCAGTGGACTCGGAACGTGCCAACGCGCCCCTCTCCTTGCGTTACAATCAACCCGAAGGCGCCGTGCTCCTTCATCACCATCCTCGCACCGGGGAGGATGATTAACTCCTTGGCGCTGAAGAGTTGCCTCTCATTGAATTTGCCATAAACCACCCACCTGTCTTGGTAGCCCTCGGAAACGCAATCGGCGACAGGGATGGGTTCCAGGTAGTGATGGGCTTTGAAGTTCGGGTCTGTGTTACCCTGCCAATCAATCAGATCGACAATGAAATCAAGGTCGTGATGCTTCTCCTTGGGCACGTTCTTCACAAGCAGATTCCACGAAATGGGATGGCCATACACTAACGATTGGAACAGCCCGGAAACGTCGCTGCCCCACTGTGGCTCATAGGTGCAGAGCGATCCGGGCGCGTGGAGAATGCCAGTGGGAACGTGCCAGCCCGTTCCGGCTTGCAGGCGGTAAGCCTTGGAATAGTTAAGGATCCCGTTGTCCCCCACATCCCAACGCTCCAGACATCGGCAAATCTGCTCCCTCGTAGTCCCAGGTTCCAGGCCGAAGTAGGTATGCGGGAAAGCGTTGTCAACCGGATTATACTGGGGAGGGAAATAATGAGCTTCCGGCTTGCCTTGTTGGCCTACCAGTGCAGCTTGTGCATCATTTGGGTGGAGGTGAAGGGGAAGGGGTTCCAAATTGTCAAAGAATTTGCTGTGCACGGGCCAGCGGTGATACTCGTTCCACATTTTCTGGCCGACTAGCCTTGGGCCTTCTGCGGCAACCGCATCTCTCAGAGTGAATTTGTGCTCAGCTGTAACGACGTAGCTTAAACCCTCGTCCGGCGTGCGGTTTTGGTTCATGGCTTCGGTGGTGGAAGCAAACCAGCGTTCGTCAATCCCTCCACGGTTGGTTCCCAGGGCATAATAATCTGGGGGAGCGAGGCGAAGCCGCCGACCAGGTTTGCAGAACACCCTTGGAACCCAGTTCGGTGCCAAGGGCAAAATGCCCTCCCCTGCTTCAAGGGCGGTTCGCGTTATTTGGCTGATTGGCATTGCACTCATGATTGCCTCTTTGACCCTCTGGCTACGCGAGCAATTGCCTTCGGGTTTCACTATCCCAGGTATTCAGACAATGCACAACCGCCCCCTCGCCAGCGGTTGCGGTGGACCGCTGACTGATATAGCCCATCCCTCCGGCCCACAATGCCCATTGCCTTTTAAGTTGGCCCGAAATCCAGGCGCCGAACCCCCGGTGTCATCCAGTCCTCAGAATCTGGGGGCTTATTGCGGAGCGGACAAAATCAACGAACGTTGCTTCCAAAGCTTCAATCCTGCCGCTCGTTGAGCGCTCGGTCATGCATCCGCGAGGCGATCCTTCTTCATACCCGCAGCAGGTTCCTTGGGATCCGCTTTATACGCGCGTTTTGGACGCCAGAATCCGCAGGGTCACAATTTCATGGGGTTTCATGCTCACCTCCAGAGAGTTTCCCTGCACTCTGATTTCATGCTGGTTCATTTCCATGGCGGTTGCCAGCCAGGCTTGGCGTAACTCGAAGAGCGGAAAAGTGAGGCGGGCGGTTACCGGGCGGCCGCCAACCTCCAACAACCGCAGCACTGTCCCTTGCCCATCATCTGCTGCCTTCCAATTCTCCACCACCACGTTGCCTGCGTCGACTTCAAGAAAGCTTGTCGGGCGAGGCAGAAGCGGACGGGTAGGGTTGTCCCACTTATCGTTCGTGATCACTTGGTTGACCTCCAAAGGCGCCATGGCGGCCCGACCGAACTGCGCGAGGACCTCGGGAGCCAACGAACGCCCGCTAGTCAGCGCGTAGCGAAACGTGAAGTCTCCGCTCTGGACGCGACGGCAGTTTGTATGCCAGTAGTTGTTTATGACGTAAGAAAACACGGTGGCACTCTTAGGACGAAACTCTTCGGGCCAAGTTCCGCGATTGATATCGCCGAAAGTCACGAGCGGTGTGTCGATTGGAATCAGTCCAACTTCCAAATCCTTGCCCGTCACTTTCACCCAATGCTGTACGGTAAACCACTCCAGCCCCGCTCCCTTCATCATGTTCCGCGAAGGGTCCACCCAGCCGTTTTGAATCTCGTAGGTGAAGACCGGCTCGTCAATTGCAAAGGGAAAAGCGAAGTAGACTGCCTCTTTGTGGCTGGCTGGTTCCTTCCTGAAATGATTGACTAGCAGAACCTTCTTTTCATGATCGAACAGGAGGATTTCGGTTTCGATAGAAGAAGCATGCAATCCACTCGATGCCACGGTGAGCGCTTGCCCATATGGAGTTCTCCGTCTCCGGAGAATATGGCCGTCGGCTGAGGGGCTTATGCTAAGTTTTGCAAAGGGGTACGCTTTGCATAGGGAAACGATCTGGGTGCGGCCGTCGCCACCGGCCACATAGAGGTACTGGTTCAGGTAGTAGGGGCTGGAGGCATCCACAATTTCGCGGTTCAGTTCCTTATCATAGAGGCTCCGGATAGCTCCAGACGCCTGGTCAACTTCGATGCGGTAGAAGCGGTTCTCAAGCACACTGTTTCCCCCGTGTTCCCAGGACTGGACAGCAGCAGGTGAGAGAGACTTGGCGCGAGGGACAATCTGGTAGCAATTGAAACCCAGCGAGGGAACTTCTGACGCCAGGAAGCGCACGTGATTGTAGCCCGGCCCGCGACGCAAGATTTCGACAGCGACGGGCTGCATTCGAGGGTGTTCCTGAATCGCCATTCCGTCGTCAAGGTCGATCTCGACCAAATCGCTCCGTTTCCAGCTGAGCGAATTGAAAATCACAAGCGAGATGGTCGGTATATGAACCTGATTAGCTATTTCGCTGAGCGATTGTTCGAGGATCGAGTTGATCACCTGGTACGCATCTGCGACGTGATGGTCTTTGGTGAGAAGCTGCTGAACCGACTCTTCACTATCCGGCCGGGAGTAACCACCCCAAGACGTCCAGGTATGCTCGGCGTAGAGAACGAGGTTAGACCACATGCGATCAATCAACTCCCGCGGTGGCGCCAGGGTCGAAACCAAATATGTTGCCACCGTATTGCATTTTTCGGCGGATAATGCTCGGTTCTGGTTCGTTCTATCCATGGCTCCATACCGGGCATCGGTTCCAAGACCGTCTTCCCAGTACGGACCGCCGTCCCCACTGACAGTTTCAAGGACCGAGCCAAACCTCTTCTCAATGGTGCTGAGGTAGTCAGGAAAGGTTGTGATCACGATCTTGGGGTAGGCGTATTGCGCGTTCCATCTCCTCACAAAAGGCACCTCGCCAGGAATCAAATCAGTGTTCTCGCTCTGGCTCCCACACAAGGGAACGATATCGGGTTTGTAATCCGGCGACTCATAGGCTTGAAAGAACGTGGGAAAGGATTGGCGGGCGGACGATTCGTGGGGAGGCAGGCCGCAAGTGAACCACAATTGCGCATACTGCCGCGTGTAGGCCATCAGAACTTTGCTTCCATCAGGCCCTTCCCACCAGTAAGGAGCCTTTTCATTCCACCGGCCATAAAGCAGGATAGGAGCGCGAGCATTGTTGCTGGCAGCGGCAAAATATTTGATCCCTAGGGCCCTTAGGATGGACGCGTAAGACCAGCTATAGCTGGGAACATCAGTAATGTTCGCATAATCGAAAGGCACGCCGTGCTCCCGGTGCAAGCGGTAGGCGTACGTCTTTGACCGAATCAGTTCTTCCAGGGTTGCGTAACCCGTGAGCAAGCTGGCCGTTTGGCTTGGTAGCCTGATTTTCCCTTGCCTGACGAATCCGATGAATTCCTGTTGGGCGGCAGGAGTCCGCGTCGCCATATATTGCCGGGAAATCCACGATCCGTCCAGACTCCAGCGCATCTCGGGATATTCGCCGAACTTCACGAGAAGCTTATCAATGTTTCGATTATGAACATCAGCCACTTTCGGCTGGTAATCGGTGAATCCGATATCAAGATGCTCATGAGGTACAAAATAGAGAGTCCATTTCCTCTTCGGGGAAATCTGGAGCTCCCAGCGATGCTCCTTCCCGTCCAGAGTCAGACGGACCGCTGCCTCCGTGGATTTTGAGAGCGCGGGGATGTCCATTTCAAAGCGGTACTGGCCAAAGTCGCGGTCGCGAGGGAGCTGAAACTCGGTGAGCGCGCCCCCAACTTCCATCGAGAGACTGCCCTGATTGAATTTCCAGGGAGCGGTTACGGTCGCCTCTATTATTTCCAGTAATTGACCGTTTTTCTCCTTGTAAAATATTGTGGGTTCGACACTGACTCGCGGCACCCCTCGAATCTCGACACTGGAATCGCGAGTCATGCGCAGGGCATCGTAACGCAATTCGGAATCACTGGGGCCGTCTTTCGGATCATCTAATGCCGTCAGGACCAGCTTGTTCTCTCCGCGGCGCAGAGCGGCTGTTGGGAGTGTCACGACCAGCTCGTGCCCCCGTAAATCGGCGATGGGTATGCGAGGTCTCCCGGATAATAACTGAGTTTGCGATCAAAGTGGAACACACCCTTTTGGCCGTTTATTTCAATCATTAAATACGGGATACGCGCCGAGTGCAGCAAGGCAGAAATCGTCAACTGGTAACAGCCAAGGGGCGCTGCATGCAAATCAAACAAGATCGTGTAAGGGTGCGCCCGACCGCCTAGTGACTTATTTTCAGAGCCTGGCTGCATAGCGGGCCAGTCCTTATCCGCGCTGCTCTGACCCACGATAAAAACGGGATTGTCTTGCAGGGTGTTGAAGTCAAATTTGGCATGAAATTCGACAGAGGATTGATCGAACGTTCCAATTTCCCAAAGTACTGTTCCGTTGTTTTGCGTCAACGCAGAAGTCTGCGTCGGCAAGGTCGGCGAGGGTGAGTCCTGCGCAGCAAGGGAAATTCCGGCGCCCGTCACGCCAGCTAGGAAATCCCTACGGGTTAGTTGTCCTTCTCCCAATTTAGAAGAACGATCTGTTTTTACCATCCTTCATCCTCCTCAACGGGTCTTCGATCCTTCTGTTACCTGGATGTATGATCGAATCAAGTCTGCATCCTAGCCCAACTTCCGCAGTCACGAGCAATTTCGGGGCTCTTCCGGAAATCGAGGCTCTTGCTTTCGACACGAAACCTTTCCAGGTGCAAAATAGTGACGAATAATTGCGATACCTTCCATTCACATGATGGCTTAGGGTCATGTGTAGAGTGTCCGAAGTACGTCCGCAAAACCACCAGGTCCCACGAAGGCAAAACCTACACCAATCATCTCCTCGTCGAATCCGTCGCCACCCTCAAACGTCCCCGCCAGCGCATCATCTGCTCGCTCGGCAGCTCCGCCCCGGCGCCTCCCGAACAGTGGCTCGATTTAGCCCGCCGCCTCGAAGCCACTCTACAGGGATAGAGCTCGCTGATTCCCGCCGACTCTCAGGTTGAAGCGCTCGCCGAGAACGTACACCAAGTGTGCCGTTCCCCCACCGAACGGCGACAACCTCTCCGTGTGGCCCGCCCGACGCCGGCGGTGGATACGGAACGGGTCACGGCGGACGAGGCGCGGGATGCGGATCTGCTTCACGTCGGCCACCAAGTGTGGTCAAATTCCAACAGGCACACCAAACGCGCAATGAACTTTTAGCAACCATCTGTAGATCAATCACTTAGTTCGATTCAGAGGCTGCCGAAATTTGGGCCGCAAATAGGCACTTTTGTGGGGGCGTAGAATCGACATAGCCTTAAGAAATGCAAGGTCCTAGGAGGAATCGTATTGCCCACTTGGTACGCATTATGAAAGGGTGCCCCTTTGAGGGTATGGGTCGTTTGGTGATTCTACCCACCGAACTTACCGCACAAAGGAGCACCCGATGAAGATTATTAAACAAATCTCTACGACCTGTCTCAGGTATATCGGCATGGATGTTCACTCCGCAACCATCAGCGTTGCGGTGCGCGACGCCACCGGAAAGTTGATCGTGGAGGCCACGATCGCCACCCAAGGTGCCGCCATCGTCGAGTTCGTGTGAGGTCTGCAGGGTACCTTGCGCGTTGCCTTCGAAGAAGGGATTCATGCGGCCTGGCTGTACGGGCTCCTGCTGCCTCACGTTTCCGAAGTCATCGTCTGCGATCCCCGGCGCTTGCCGCGCCACAAGGGCGAGAGAAAGAATGACAAGGTGGACGCCCGCCAGCTTGCCGAATGGCTTCGCTTGGGTTGTCTGAAACCGGTCTATCACCGGCTTACAGGCCTGCGGACACTGCGCGAGCTGGCACGGAGCTATGTCACTCTGGTCAGCGACACGACGCGGGTGATGAATCGCCTGAAAGCCATCTACCGCGGTCGGGGGATCGCTGCGAAGGGAACCCGCGTTTACTCGCCGCGTTTCCGCCAGGTCTGGCTCGATCAGTTGCCGGAGGGAGGAGCGCGCCGCCGTGCCGACCTCCCCTACCAGCAATTGGACCTGCTGCTGCCGTTGCGCCACTCGGCCAAGGAGGAGATGATTGCGGAGAGTCGCAAGCATGCCGCTCAGAAGATTCTTGCCAGCATTCCGACGCTGGGGTCGGTGCGGGTCGCCCTGCTTATGGCGGTCGTGCAGACACCCTACCGCTTTCGAACCAATCGGAAATTCTGGACCTATGTCGGCCTGGGTGTAGTCAGCCGATCGAGCGCGGACTATCGGCTTTTTGCAGGCGAGTTGACGCGCTCGTGCTGGGTCTCAACTGGAATCACAATCATTTGCTTAAGGGCGTTTTCAAAGAGACCGCCGCCACGGCCGTCGCCCGTCCCGGGCCGTTACAGGAGTTCTACGCGCGGCGAGTCGCCGAGGGCATGGCGCCCCAGCTTGCACACCTCGTGATGGCGCGCAAGCTGGCGACCGTGGCGCTGACTCTTTGGAAGAAAGGAGAACGTTTCAACCCCGAGCATTTGAAGCCACAGGCCGCTTGAGCGTCGGATGGGAACGAATGGGATCGCCGGTATTTTCCCCCGGTCGAAGTCCTTCGGTTCGGCTGGCGCTCGGGTTCGAGGGTGAGTCTCCTCACAAAGGTTAGGCCGTGCCCCGATGCGTCGGGGCGAGTCTCCTTTGGTACTCTAGGCCCCTCGCACAACCCCATGAAGCCGTAGGCCTCGAGTCTCCGATAGAACTATGCGTTGGCATTCACGGTACTGACCAACCGGTTTCGGCTTGTCCCGCTTCAGCAACCGCCGGCGTTGTCACGACCGCAGAATGAAGAATCCCGTTCCGGAAATGCGCTCCGCTCTCCTGTCGCCGGCCCAGCACGAGACAAGGGGAACGACGACGACGACGTACGCGTGCCACGAACCACAGGGGCTGGATGCCGAAAAATCTCGGCTGCCGAGTCGAGGGAGAAAAATATCTCTTGACATCCCCTTTCATAGAACCTTTGTTGGAACTGAACCCCGTTAATGCTGATGGATTAGAGAGACATGCTTGCAAGCGGAGCCCCCACATCAAATTGGACCTGAGAAAGTGACTTGCCATAAGGGGTAGAATCTGTGTAACCGTAAGTTTAGCAGTTTGCTGAAAAATGGCTGTAATTAGAAAAGTCGTTCGGTTGCAAGCACGAATTCAGCACCCTGCCGGAGGTTACCTGCCTCGGCCGGCCAGGCTTTCAGGTGGCTTTCACCGCCTGGTTGG
>JAKAWG010000030.1 GCA_021817045.1 Acidobacteriota bacterium | reverse complement strand
TCAAAACGCTTAGGCTTGTTCGCGGGACTGTATGGGAACAAGACAAGCTTTTTCTCGGCGTCGAGCCCGAGCTGGCGCCGCGCTTCCTTGCGATCCATGGGCTGGAACAACGCCGTATCAACACCGTTCGGAATAACGTAGACCGAATCGAGCCGCAGCTTGCGCTTCATTTCCTCGCTCTTCACAATCACCGCCTGCGCCAGACGCGCCAGGACAAAACTGGAAGAGCGAAGAAAATAATCGAAAAGGGTCGCGCGACCCGGCCGGTCAAATTTTCCCAGCACGTCGTTTCCCAGAAACGAGACAAGCAGGGGAAGCCCCCGCTGTGACCGGGCAACGATGCCGGCGAGCCCCATCTGGGCGTGAATCAAATCGTAGCGTTGCTCTCGCAGCAGCCGCCGGAGCTCGGCAAAGGCGCGCGCGTAATTCCAGCGCGATTTCCGGCCATTGATGAATAAAACGTCATAGTCCACGCCCAGCGGCTTCAACGATTCCATCTGGTCCTGAACGAAGCATCCGTAGCTCGGGGCGTCTTCGTACGGCCAGAGGTTGGTCACCACCAGGACGTGGACTAAAGCCATGCCAGAATATCGCCGCTTCAGTAGTAGTCTACGGGATCAATGTGCTTCTTCGCGCCGTACCAAAACAGCATATTTTCGGTGAGCCCCTGTCGGGTGTATTTGCGCGGCGGCCAGAGGAGCCGCTTGAACATTGACCTGAACGAGTAGAAGGTCTTTGTACAACGCCAGACACCCTCTTCCACCTGCCGCGGAGTCATATTCTTGAGAATGAACATGCACACAAAGTTATTCGTGTACTGGTCCGCGTCCGGCACGATGACGCGGTCCTCAGCTTCGAGCTTGGCGCGCATGAGCGTTCCTCTCCGCGGCGTCACCGTGTTGAAGAACGCCTCAGGAGCTTTGACCTCGTGCAAAAACTGAAGGGTCTTGTCGAACCCATCCGGCGTGTCGTCATCGAGGCCAAACAGGAAGTTCAGCGAGTAATAGATGCCGTAATCCTCCAAACGGCAAAGGAGCTTTTTGTAATCCTTGACGTGGTCCTGGACTTTGCTGATGGAAAGCAACCTATCCTGGTTGATCGACTCCACGCAGATCCCAACCGGCCTCAAAGTCGATGTCCTCCAGACGCTCGTCGCACAGCGTCACGTTGTACTCTGGCGGCGTGAGGCAGGCCATGGGCGGCAGCATTAGGCCGATGATAAGACGTCTTTTGGTCTTTTGTGGCGAGCTTCCGCGGCGGCGTATTTTCCCGTTAGGCTCCCTTCGTGATTATCGTTCGAGAAGTATGACCTCAAGATTCCCGTACACCTGATCGCGGTCGTGTGTCGAAAAATACCACTCGATCGTCCGTTGGACCCCCTGCCGGAAGCGCACCTCGGGCTCCCAGCCGAGCAGTTTCTTGGCCAGGGAATTATCCGCAACGCGATTCAACGGACCGGAAGGCATCTCGGGGTGAAGCTCAATTCTTGGCTTGTGGCCAGTCAACTCCAAAACCAGGCGCGCAGCGTCAATGACTCGCGTCCGCTCCATCGTCCCAAGGTTCACCGCCGAGCCATCGTCAATCTTTTCGGCTGCCAGAATAGTCCCATGGACAATGTCAGAAACGTGCGTCCAGTTGCGGACCTGCTCTCCCGTTCCCCAGACAACATAAGGATCTTGCCTAACGAAGGCGCGCGCGATCATCGCCATCACCGCGTGATTTTCAAGCTCCCGCTCACCGTAAGCTGTAAAGTACCGACAGCAAGCCGTCTTCATTCTCTTCTCTTCGTAATAAGCTCGCAGCGTCATCTCCCCCATCAATTTGGCCCAGCCATACAGGTTATCCGCCTCATAAGGCGGGCCAACCATATCCTCGGTCAGATAGACCACTTTCCGCGGATCCTGCTGCAAACTGTTCGGATAGACGCAACCGGAGGAAGCGTACACGACCCTTTCCACTCCGGCCCTCGAGCAAGCTCGAAACAAGATGCCGTCGAGCGCCAGATTCGTCGCACAAGCACTTTGATGCGTGTCAATGTAACCGCGGCCACCGTGGTCAGCGGCAAGGTGGAAGACAATTTCCATTCCCGCGACGGCGCGCTCCGCTACTCCCTGCTCGAGCAAGTCGCCTTTCTGGAATTCCACCCGGCCCGCCGCCACTTGCTCCTGGATGTTCTCCAACTTTCCACTGCTCAGGTTGTCCACCACTCGGACGCGAGCGCCGCGCTCTATCAGCGCATCCACGAGGCTCGAGCCGATAAACGACGCGCCTCCCGTCACCAGAACTCGCCGGCCCTTCCATTCCATGTAAGCGCCCTCCGCACACGGCTAAGCGGTCTATTATAACTCGGCCCGATATACCGTCCTAGAAGAGCGGCCGCTCAACCACGGTAGCGTCAAGCTCTGAGAAGTGAATGATCCCGCAGCATGACGAGAGCCATTTGGAGGGCGGGAGCTTGCTCCCGCTTTCTTGCGCCGGAGGCTTGCCTCCGGCCGCTGCCAACCACCCCGCCGCTTCGCAGTTCCCCTCCTTGGCAAGGAGGGGAATCAGGGGGTGGTTGCGCGCTCAAAGCGGCGGCAAGCCCGCGCACTCCATATCCTGGACTTTGACGCGACCCCGTCACCCAACGCGGCACAAAGACGTGTAACCCCGTGCGGCGCACACCCAGAGGTGTCGGGGTGTGCGAAGTTGCCTCGCACATATCCCTAATAACGGGATGTCCGACCCCGCTCACAAATGAATCACCTCGAATTTCAGTTGTACTTGCCGGTGTAGTTGGTAGGAGGAGTTAGAGCGTTCGCCGTGCAGCCTGAGCTTGTGGGGTCGCAGCACGGCGGGCCATTCTCTTCATAGCCGCACGCCCATCCGGCAAAATCGCTCAGATCGTAAACGCCTGCGAGAGGGAGCGCAAGCAAGTGGTAAGAACCCGGCGGCACGACAATGCTGTACGTGCCGTTGCTATTCGTTAAGCCGTCTGCCACCGCAAGGCCAGACGTGGCATTCGTCACTACCACGTGGGCAGCAAACACGCCGGAGCCGCTGAGTGTAACTGTCCCGTTCAGCGTTCCAACCAGGGACGTGAAATTCGAAGAAGGATAAATGGTGCCGATCCCGAGGACGTCATCGGTCGAAAGATTGCGGTTCGGCACGCCGCCTGCATCGCCGAAAGCAAACATGATGGCGCTAGCCAGGCCGCTGTGGTCCATGCCCAGCAAATGACCGGCCTCGTGGGTCGCAATCGCTTGAAGATCAAAGTCGCCTGATGGCGTTGTCGTAGCGGTTGAAAACGTATCGCTCGGATTGAATTCGATGTCGGCATCAACGATACACGAAGGCAGCGGGCAAGTTTCCGTGCCGGCCGAAGGACAGGTGTATGTGGTCGGCGGCGTGCCAAACGCCGTGGCGATTGCGGTGAAAGCGATTGTGCCAGTCGAAAAATCGCTGCTGGCATTCGAATCAGCGAAGCCAATCACGTTCACGCAGTCCGTGGCGTTGATGGTGGTCGCGCTACTGGCCGGACCTTGAGTAATGCTGAGGCCGGTCACAGACTGCCCGCTGAGGCTCGCACCCTGCCACGAGGCAAAGGCAGTCTGGAGCGTCGTCACCACGGAAACGCCACTGCTCGTATCCACGTTGGTTTCGCTGCCGTTCAGGCTCCAGGTGACTTGATCGCTGCAGGGCTGAGCCTGGTTAACGCACCACCGCGTCAGGGCGGGAGCACTGTTCACATCATCCTGTTCGTGGTTATAAGCAAAAACCAAGACCGCAGTCGAAGCCAGAATACCTGCCAGCAGCCACATTCGCCACGCTTGCCGGCGCAAACTCCGTGTGTGAAAAGCCCTCGTTCGTCCCCTCATTGATGCTCTCATCTCGTCACCGCCATGAATCGCCGCCCCTCGAGGCTTCCGCCTGAAGGGGCCTGGCTTTCGGCTGAAATGGCGGCTTGGCGATTACCAATCGTCACCGCCGTCCAGTAAATGGTCCATTGCCCCGAGGACTCGCTGGCCCACCCGTCTACGGTGCTTCCGGCGGGGATCACCACGTGAGCGTTAGGGAAAAGGTCGGTCGTGGTTTGAGCTTCCACTAAAACCCTTCCCACGCCATTAAACGACGCCGAGCGCACCACTACCGGCATAGCCGTTCCCGCAGGGATGGCAATGGGTTTTGCCAGTGCCGTCGAAACCTTTTGCTGAAATTCCGTGAACGGCATCGTTTCCGGAAGCGCGCTCACGCGGCCGCCCGTTGCCTTCTCGTAATAAGAGCGTCCCATCGGGTTGATCACGCGCTCCTGCCCGGTCCGCGGGTCTTGGTAAATGCGAAACGCTCCCTCCTCCATCCCCACCAGGTGGAAGCGTGAAGCGTTGGCTGGAGAGGGCTGGAGGAATAATTCGTAGTGCGCCTGAGGAAAGAATTGAACTGTTCCGGGAACGTAGACGCGAAAATGGCCTATCGTGCCCCCCAGTTGCTCGACCACGATGCTCGACGGTGTATTGCCCTTGACGTTCTGATCGACGGCCACCGTGGTGAGCGTCACGATCTCCGTGTGCTGGGGGTTCCATTCGCTTGTCTGACTAACCACGTGCCCCTGCACCACTTGGCTTGAGGCTTGCGCAAGCTGATCAAGGCTCATCCGCACCAGGGTCGTGGCGGAGACCGAAATGGACCATGCCGCCACCAGCATCGCCGCAACCGCTAACCGGAACTTCATAGCCATTTCCATCGCTCCTGGTCACTGCACCAAAATGCTGCCGGGAAAGTCGGTAATTTCCCCGGCGGGATTGGTGACGACCAAATCCCGCGCTCCCGCCGCCGCGCTTGAACTGACGTTGATATTGAAGTTGACGCCGGGCGTTCCGGTGGTCGTTTGCGTAAAATCGCCGGCTATCGGCTGTGTCACTGTGATGTCGTTATTCCCTGAAACTTCATAAAACGTTCCAGGCACCACGCCGCCACCGACCACAAAAAGGTTTACCGTGCTCCCGGGGCTCACCGACACTTCTCCGCTCGCAGCCGAGCTTGCCGTGCCGCTCGTGCTTCCGCCAATGGCCTGGAGCAGTAAGGTGGGATTGCTCAGCGCGGACAATTGAACGTTTACCGACGTGGTGCCGCCCGCGCTTACGCTAACGGCGTTCGGGTTAATGGCCGGGACTACGTAAAACTCCTCCGCGTTGCTGTTTGTCCCGCTCGCCTGGACTGTAACATTGAAGGTTCCTGCGCTTGAAATGGCGCTGGTGGGTATGCTGGCCGTGAGCTGGGTTGAAGTGACAACGGTGGCGGGGACCGACGTTCCGTTGAACACGACGGAATCGCCTGAGGCAAACCCTGATCCGTTCAGGGTTAGCGTAAAGGCCGGCGAAGCGGCCATCTCGACAATAGGACTCAGCGAACTGAGGGCAACCGATGAGCCACCGCCACCACCGCCGCCTCCACCCGACGAAGCCGAACTACCTCCGCCGCCACACTGCACTGCGAGCCCGGCAAGCCCCAGGCATAGAAGCAGCCACACCCTGTGTAACTTCCGCTTGCCCATCAGGCTCCCCTCCAGACTTTTAACTCGGTTTACGTCAGGATCAGTGGCTGGCCTCTGCCTCGCCACCAGTTCCCATCACAGACTCCACTATACCAAAAGAATGATATTACACAATGGGTAAATATTTGGCCGTCGTTATTTCTTCCTCGGATACGATTATCTTCTCCATCCCGTTTCCAACACCTACTGTGGGGCCAAGCCGAACCCTGGTCCAGAAGTGGATTGTGACCCGCCCGGCGACTGCTGTCCTCCCGCAGCCGGCGCGGAAGTCCCAAACAGACCGCTACTGGCCTGGTTTTCGGTTCCGCTCGCAGTCCCTTTCGCCGTAGGAAGGGCGTAAGGCATATATTTGGCCGCTAGAAATTCCCAATCCTCGTAGTGATCCTCCTTGTTAACGACAATAATTGACTGCTGGTTGCTGCATGGCGCAACTCCGGCAATGAATTCCCCTAAAATCGCACCGTTCTGGTAACCCGTGTGCGAAAACGAGTTGGAGCGATGAGTACACTGCATTTCCGCCTGCTTTATTCTTTGCGCTTCAGCCTTGGCTTGTGCCTTCAGGCTCTCAGCAGACGCACCTGAAGTAGGCGGCGCGAGGGTTTGAGTCTGCGTGAGAGAATCCAGCAGCATTCCGGCGGAATTCGCATGGATAATGCGCCAG
The DNA here is from genome assembly GCA_021817045.1 of Acidobacteriota bacterium. Taxonomy (GTDB): domain Bacteria; phylum Acidobacteriota; class Terriglobia; order UBA7540; family UBA7540; genus RH2-MAG17b. Next base: position 45,550 of record JAKAWG010000030.1, on the reverse strand, counting down.
CGACCGTTTGGGGCAAGAGGGTCGCGGTAAGGCTTGCGAAGGAAGCGAACGCCATCCGTATTGAGCAACTCTTTGACGGACATCGGGTACCGCCCGGAATGCGCGTGAAACAAATAGATAGCCCTGGCGTACTGCTCGGCCCGGAAAATCGTCTCTTTTTCCCGTTCCCGCTGCCCTTCCTGATAGACGCTGGGCAGCGCCTCGGTGAGGGTGATCAACAGAACGGTCACCATAATCATCACCGCCACCAACGCATAGCCGTCCCTGGGAACTGAAGCTCGCTGTTGCGATTGCGGGTTAGCGCTATTGTGGGAACGGCAATTCAGCCGTGTGGTTATCCAATTCATCTCGCAATACAACGGCAGCCTGAGTAACGCTGACCACAAGGTAGCGCTTGTCGACTTCATCACCCATGTGCACCGCGTACACGTTCTGGCCGTCCGTCAGGTAAGCCCTAAGCTGCCCTATTTCGGACTGACTGAAGCCAACCGCTTTGAACGGTGGAGGCGGAGGCGGAGCCGGCCCTTGGCGCGCGGCCTCAACCTTTGCCTGAGCTGCCTGAATCTCCTGCGGCGTCGGCAGGAATGCAAAAGGATCGCGGTTTGGCTCGGGCGCGGGCTGAGATTGCAGGCGGCTATAAAGGTCGAGATTAAGCGTTGGGATGGGATCGGGTTGAGCGCTCGCCAGCTTGAGCCCGGTAAGCCGCGCGGGCCTCCGGGGAACGATCCTGGCTGCGGCGTCGGTGGTGACGGCGTCTACAGAGCTAACCCGCACCAGCAGTCGCACAATGAGGCCGACGCACACGATGGCCAGAATAATCGTCGCGGCCGTTTCCTTGCGCTTACCGGAAGTCATGGCATCAAATAGAGATCGGCGGTCATCCGCAATCCGAGCGCGCCGCCATCCCCCGGATTGAACTTAAAACTTCGCACAACGACAAGATCCTGGGCCGTTTCGAGCGTATGCGCAAAGGCCAGCAGGTTGGCGAAGCTGCCCTGGACATAAACTCCAAGGCTCATATGATCCAGCGGCTCTCCTTTGCTTGCACTTAGATTGTACGAAATGCCCGAGAGTTGGACGTTCGATTGTTGCGTAAGCCGTTGGAGCAGCAACGCGGCCGAAGAAAAACCTTGCCGGCGCGCCGGCAGGTGCTGAGCGAGAAAGCTTTTCAACTGGCTGAGTTCGCCAGGCAGCGCCGCGTTCTCTTTTTCAAGCGAGGCCACACGCATCCTTTCCTGAAGCCACCCGGCACGCGCCGAGTTGAACTGGCCGTACTTTTCCGTCACCAGGGCTGCCAGGGAGCGCTCAACCACAACATAGCCTACCGCATCCAGGGCCAGCAGAACCAGCCCGATTTTCAGCACGACCCGCGCCCAGCTTTTTCGTCTCTTTCGACTCATAAGACCTTTCCGGTCATGGCAAGTGTTCCCCCACATAGCGCGCGCTGCAGGTCAGGATCACGTCGCCCTTATCCGGCCCGTCCGGCTCAGAAGCCTGGTTTTGCACCGCCACGGAATCGAAATCCGGAGAATTCTCCAGGTGGCTCAAGAAGGCGTAAACGGACTCGCTGCCCGCGCCTTCAACACTAAACTCCACCCTGGGCCCGTCCGTGGTCGAGATCAGCGACAACTCATCGAGGCGCGCTCGCTCGGGAAGAAGCTGAAGCACCTTCCCCGTCAGGTTGGAAAGCGAAACCTTTTTCTGCGCGATGAGCGAATTCAAGAAGTTGATCTGGTTATAGAGCAAGGCCGTCGATGGCTGCCTGAGCCGGGAGCGCAACCTGGCTTCGCGCGCCCGCAACACGGCAATTTTGCCCTGATAGTCGAGCACCGTCCGCGAGACCTCGCGGTACTCGACTGCCCTGGCGGCAACAACCACGGAAATCCAAGCGAGCAAGAACAGGGTGGCAACAACCAGGAGCGGCGCCAGGACGGGCAGCCAGCGCTCAAGCGGCTTTCTGGGCGTCGCCAGATTGATTTCAATTCTCATCGCAACCTGCCTGTGGCGGCGATGACGGCGTCAACCGGCGCGCCAAGCGGCTGAAAAAGGGGCTTGTCTTTGGCGCGAAGGCCCGCACTGAACCGCTCTCTCGCAACGATCACTTCCGCCTCTATGCCCAAGGCCTCGGACATGCACCGGCGCAACGCGTCGCTTCCTTCGGGGCGGGCGCAGCACCACGCCTGCCGGATTTCAATTCCCCAACGGTCACGAACACTGGCCGCGGCGCGAGACGCTTCCGCCGCGGCGGCCTGCGGCGCGTCTCCATCCGCCTCGCTTCCCGCTAAGGCCCTGTTTCGCCAGAAGCGCAACCGGTTTCCCTCAACCACAGCGTTGGTTACCCACCCTGAGCAGACGTGCGTGAGGAGCTGTCCGCCAGGCTCGGTCTCCGGCAGCAGCGTCAGAAGCGCTAACGTGACCGGAAGCATCAGCGAGGCGTCGTTTCGGGAATCGACCGCTTCTTCGTATTGCCGCCGCACGTCTTCCTTCACCGCCGTCACCAGCATTTCGATCTCGCCTGGGCCGCGATGAGTCACCTGATGAGACAGCCGCGCTTCTTCTGGCGCAAAACCCAAAGTGTCGCGAATCTTCCAGCGCAGCAGAGCCTGCAATTCCGCGGCCTTCGCGGGGAGCGTCTCAAAGCTGATGATATTGACCCGCGCGACGGCGTCCGGCACCATGAGCGCCCACGGCCGCCGCCGGCCGACAGATTTCCGAAGCGATCGCACGGCGTGGCCAAGTTCCTTGGCGTCACCGATATTCGCCTGCACCGGCGACGGCTGCACTAAGCCGGCGGGCAAATCGACCGCCGCCATCCGGCACACGCCAGCGGGCGAAGCGGACAAGCGAGCCGCCATCGCAAAGTGCGGCTCGATCTCGTAAACAACGGAAGGCAGTTTGAGCCAGCCGCGCCTAGCTTCGCCATTTCCATTCTTCTCGGAACTCATACTCGCTCTTAAGTCAGTTAAGACCGCACCATCACTCGGATCGCTCTGCTGCACTCCAAAGGTCTACTGTCCCGCCACTCCTGGAACAACAAATTCGGTTTTTTTGCTGATTTTTCCACTAACTACCATGTTTTCTGCAACTTTAACCTCGAGGAACAATCTCAGTAGTAACTATTTTAAATTCAGTATGATACACGGATTCAGGGAGATTGTTCCTAGATTGCCCCCTAATCATCCTTTGTTTTCAATGAGTTATCCTAATGCCCCCCTAAGCATTCTTTCTCTTTGCACCTCTCCCGGAGTGTAGCAAGGACGTCCTGGTCGGGCCGAGCCACGGGCGCGACGGCCCTATTACTCCGCCGAGCGCCACGATTTGATTGCCGCTTCGCGCTGTAGACTTCCATATCCCCTTCCCAGCGTCGCCGAATCCAGGCCGACGAACAGGCTTGCCAGCCCGAGGGCAGCCGCTCATGTCGCTTCGTGACACCCGCAAAGATCGAAAATGCTCCCTCACCCGCCCTCCGGAGTTTACGCTGAGCGCAGCCAAAGCGTCAGGCACCCTCTCGTTTAGGGAGAGAGTGGCAAGCGGAGCGAGCCGGGTGAGGGGTATCGACCGAAGTTTCCAAAGCACAATCACATCTAAGAAGCATCCTACAACAGCCCGGTGAGACAAAGGAGACAGATGAGACAGTTTTTTCGCTGCTGCTACTCCACAAATGTCACCTTGTTGATCTCGCGCAGGGTCGTGACGCCGTCGCGGACTTTGGCCAAGGCCGACTCGCGCAGCGTCGTCATCCCATCCTGGCGCGCCGTGCGGCGCAACTCAGCCGTGGACCGGCGCTCGAGAATCAGCTCGCGGATTGGATCCGTCAGGGCGAGCAGCTCGCCAATGGCGGTCCGGCCGTGAAAGCCGGTATGGTTGCAAAGCGCGCACCCAGCGCCTTCGTACATCACCACATTCCGCCACTCATTGCCGTCAAGCCCCGATTCCTCGTAAAGCTCGGGCGGCAGCGTGACGGGCCGCTTGCAAACCTCGCAGATCACCCGCACCAGCCGCTGCGCCAGAATGCAGTTGAGCGCGGAGACAAAATGATACGGGTCCACGCCCATGTTCAGAAAGCGGCTCAAAACGTCCAGCACGTTGTTGGCGTGTACGGTGGTGAAGACGAGGTGGCCGGTCAGCGCGGACTGGATCGCAATTTGCGCCGTTTCGTTGTCCCGAATCTCGCCCACCATGATCTTGTCCGGATCGTGGCGCAGAATGGAGCGCAAGCCGCGCGCAAACGTCAGCCCCTTTTTCTCATTGACCGGCACCTGCGTGATGCCGCGGATCTGGTATTCGACCGGGTCTTCGATGGTCACAATCTTGTCTTCGTCGCTCTTGATCTCGGAAATTGCCGCGTAAAGCGTGGTGGTCTTTCCGCTTCCGGTCGGGCCGGTGACGAGCACCATGCCGTAGGGCTCGCGGATGAAACGGCGCAGGCGGCGCAGTTCGTGATCCGCGAAGCCGAGCACGTCAAGCCGCAACTGGCGAAATTTCTCGCTGAGCGACTCTTTGTCCAGGATGCGCAGCACCGCGTCCTCACCGTTGATCGACGGCATAATCGAGACGCGGAAGTCAATGGGACGACCCTTATAAACGACGCGGAAGCGGCCGTCCTGCGGCACGCGCCGCTCGGCGATGTCAAGCTCCGCCATCACCTTGATGCGCGTAATCAGATTGGATTGGAACTCCTGGCCGAGCGGCGGCATAGCCTCTTGCAGCACGCCATCAACGCGGTTCTTCACCACCACCGCGTTGTCGTGAGACTCAATGTGAATGTCGCTGGCGCGGTGCTCGAGGCCGGAGAAAATAATGGAATCCACGAGCCGGATCATCGGATTCGACTCGGTGCTTTCAACGAGCTGTTCGAGCGAGAGCACGGAGTCTTCGCCCGGCGCTTTTTCCGCAACGCCGGCGCGAAAATCCGCTGTCGCCTCGTTAAGCACGCGCTGCGAAGGCTCCGTGGTACGCAGCAGGTCCATTAATTGGCTCGCCGCCGCCACCTTGATAACCAGCCGCCGGTTCAGTTTGAGCTCGAGTTCGTCCAGGCGCTCGAGCCCGGCGGGGTTAGCGATGGCGACCGTAAGCGTGTGGTCGCGTGCCTCCAGCGGGAAAAACTCGTACTTCACCATCAGGTCGAGCGGCACCGACTGAAGCAACTCGCGGTCAATCTGCAACGCGCGAAGGTCGATGAAATCGAAGTGATACCGGGCGGCAAGCTCACGCGCTCGCTCGACGTCGGTTTGGGGCTTCGTTTCAGGCATGTGGAAGTTCTCCGGGCAAATTCCTCAGTACGCCCCCGAAAATCACCCTTTGCCGGTCATTCCCGCGTGAGCGGGAATCCAGTTGCTTCCATGACGGTCTGGACCCCCAATTTCGCGGGGTGATGGCGGTGATTCTAATCCACGCGGTCGGGCCGAGGGCCCAGGCGACGCTTGGAACGGCAGAGGCCAACAACGCTGAATGGCGGCGATCCGGAAATCTTCTTTCCCGAAAAGGTTGCTATAGAGAACGCGTTAAAGCGGTATTCACAATTCGCCATTCAGAATTTTCAATGGACCTGCCCGGCCAGCGAAAAGAGCGGAAGATAAAACGCCACCAGGACGAAGGCCACCACCATCGCAACTCCGGCAATCATCACCGGATCGACGAGGGCCACCAGCGCCGAGAGGTCGATATTGACGTCCTCTTCGTAAAACTCGGCCACGCTTTCCAGCATGGCGGGCAACGCACCCGTCGTTTCTCCCACCTCAATCATGTCGAGGGCCGTCGGAGGGAACAATCCGGTTCCGCGAAGGCTCGCGCTCAAGGAGCGGCCGCCGATGACTTCCTGTTTGGCATCCTCAATAGCTTTGGCAATAAGCGGGCTCGTGACCGAGGCCCGCGCCGTCTCCAGCGCTTCAACCGCCGGCAGGCCGCCTGCGAGCAGTACCCCCACAGTGCGCGCAAACTCGCCCACGGAAAATTTCAGGAGCAGCGGACCGGCGAGCGGAAGGCGGAAGCGGATGCGATCCCACGCCATTCGCGTTCGCGGCGAACGCCACGCGGCCCGGAGCGCCAAGGCGCCGCCTACCAAAGCGATAAGGATTTCGAGGGCCATGTGCTTAAAGCCAAGCGCTGCGGCAATCGTTATCTGCGTCAGCCTGGGCAGTTGGACCCCCAGGTCACCGTACAACATCGCGAAGCGCGGAACAATGAAGCTGACCACAAAGCTTACGAGCACAGCCAGAAAAAAGACCAGGAAACTCGGATAAATGAGAGCCGCGACAATCTTTTTGCGAAACGTGCGGCTGATCCTCTGATAAGAAAGATACTGGCCCAACACACGATCAAGGCTGCCGCTGCGCTCTCCCGCACGGAGGGTGGCCGAATAGATCTTCGGAAAGCTTCCTGTAAAAGAAAAGGCATCCGAAAGCAAAGCCCCGGAACGGACCTGGTCGCGCACCGACTCGAGCGCCACCCGCAGTTGGGGGCTGCGCGTCTGGCGCGCGAGCAACTCCAACGATTTCTGCAGGGGCAGGCCGGACTTCGAAAGCGTCAGAAACTGCTGGTTGAAGACGATGAAATCATCGGGGCGGATCTTCCGACGCCGGAAACCATCGAGCTTCGAGCCCAGCCAATCCTTCGGCTGAACCGAAAAGACGCAGTATCCTTCGGCAGCGAGGCGCTGCCGGAGTTCCGATTCAGACTCGGCCTTCTGAAGCTGATCCAGCACCTGGCCGCTGGCGGTGGCAATTTTGCAAACGTATTCCATTCCTGAAAATCGGCGCTAGAATCCCTCACCCGGCTCGCTCCGTTCGCCACTCTCTCCCCATGGGAGAGGGTGCCCGACGAAGGAGGGCGGGTGAGGGGGCGCAGGCGTTTCTACCAACTACTGTACGGAGTACCTTCGAGGGAAGTCTCGTCCGAGCCGCTGTGCACGTCCACCACTCCGCTTTCCGATTGGTTAGGCGACGTGGGAACGTCCTCGATGTCCGTCTTCCAGGTCTTGCTCGATCCCGTAATCGGGTCAACCGGAACGCCGCCGCGGAGATAGCCTGCGTCCACCAAATCCTGCAGGGAGTTTGGAGGCTGCTGCTTGTCAACGGTGTATTCGTCGATGAGGTGCCGCATCGTATAAAGGTCGTCCCGCAGCACGGCTTCTTTCGCGCGCCGGATGGCTGTCATGTAATTGGGCACGGCAATCGTGGCCAGGATCAGAATGAGCGTCATCACCACCAGCATCTCGAGCAGAGTGAAACCCGACCGCGCTGCTCTTAGTGAACTTCTCCGGTGAATCTCGTTCAGTAGCACCGCGCACCTCGCGCGTCATTCCCGCGCAAGCGGGAATCCAGCTTACTCGGCCCAGACCTGGAACCCCGCTTTCGCGGGGGTAACAGGGCTGGAGTTGCCGACGATATGGAAATCACCCCTACAGCTTCACCAACTCGAATACTGAGTTCCGTCTAAAGCGGTGCCGCCGCTGTTGTCATATACGTCGAAAACGTTCTGACCGCCCCACGTTTGCGTGTCCGGGTCGTCCTGCATGGACCGCAGCCCCCAGTCGGTGTTCCCCGTCATCGGATCCACGGGAATCTTCCGGAGGAATCTATAGCGCAAGTCTGGATCGCCCTTTAGCGGCACACCTCGCACCAAGGTCTCAAGGGTGGGCGGATACCCATAAGTGTCCGTCTCTACCGGAATTAACCCGCGGTCGGAAAAGTCCTTGTAGCGGTCGATCGCCGTACGGATTTCGCGCAGGTCTCGCCGCAACTCCACTTCCTTCATCCGCTGCGCGTGTTCCTGGGCAAGCGGAAGCGCCGCTCCCGCCAGAATGGTCATGATCGCCATGGTGGCGACCATTTCCAAAAGCGTAAAGCCTCGATCCTGCGCCCAACTTCTCATTTGCCCGGAGGATCTGCTCCCTTAATATCCGGCTGCGCATTCGCGTGGAGCGCGGCAAGACCGGCATCCGGCAGACGCACCAGGTGCGGCGTTAGCATAATGAGGACTTCCTCATCGGTGACGGTATAGTTTTCGGTTGAAAACAGGTAGCGCAAAACCGGCAGGCGGCTGAGTCCGGGCAGCCCGGTCACGGTACGCGTGGTCTGGGTCTGATTCAGGCCACCGAGCAAGCTGACTTCGCCTTCCTTCAACCGGATGTCCTGCTCGATGCTCCGCTGGGTGAAAGTTGGTTCCGCGATGCCGCCGATGTTCTGCGTAGGGCCTAGCGCAGAAATATTAACTTTAGTGTGCATGATGATATCGCCGTCCGCTGCCACCTCCGGTGTGATTTCGAGGTTTACACCCACATCCTTGTATTGAAACTGCGTATTGGCCAGCAGACCGAAAGCCCCGGCGGCGGTCGACGTCGTCGCCGTCGGTATACCGAAGCTGCCGGTCGCGATGGGAACCTGCTGGCCAATCCTCAGCCGCGCCGTCTCACCCGCCGTAACCCTGACCTGGGGGTTCTGGAGGATGTGGGTGCGGTTATCGCTCAGCAGCGCCTCGGCCGTGACATAGGGGAGCGCGATGCTGAAGTTGCCCGTTGAGAGCCGGCCAAGCTGATTGAGGCCAAGCGTGGTCGCCGAAGCGCCGCCTGCCGTTGTTGAGGGGGTCGTGTTCAAGCCCACAGCCGCCATGGTACCGTTCTGATCGAGCGGTGTAGGGGCTAAACCCAAGTCGCGGATGCGATTGCGGTCTGCTTCGAGCAGCGTGACGCTGATGAGCACTTCGGCTTTCCCGCGGTCTAAGCTATGGATTAGCGCTACGGCCTGGTTAACTCGTTCCGGAACGTCAAAAAGCGTGATCGAGTTCGTCTGAGGATTCTCATAAACCTTCTGGATGCCCAGGATTTGCTTTAGGGAGGTCAGGATGGCCGTACGATCCGCCGCGGAAACGGGATTCTGGAGGTAAACCGTCTTCAAGACATCTTCCTCCAACTCCCGCCGGTTGCTGGGCGTGTCTGGAATCACAAGGATAGTATTGTGATTGACGGGCTGCCAGAAAACGTCAGCTTCATCGGCGGCGGCTTGCAAAGCCTGCAGGATGGTCACGTTGGACAAATCCAGCGAAACCGGCTTGGGCTGAAAATCGTAATGGAAAATCACGTTCACGCCCGCAAGCTTGCCCAACGTCTGAAACACCGTGCGGCTGTTGGCTGAAAGGTGGAGGCGAGCAATGGGGGTACTCGGCAAGGGTGGCTCCAGTTCTATGCCAGCCTCGGTCTCCGTTGATGCTGCCTTCTCCATCGCGGCGCGAATGGCCTGCTGGCGTTGCTGCTGAGCCGCCTGCCGCCCAAGCAGAATGCGCTGAAGATATTGCCCGGCAACCTGATTGCTGGGATCGATGCTGATGGCCTTCTGAAACTCCCCGACTGCTTCGTCGGGCCGGCCTTGAGCGAGCAGTTGCGCTCCCTGGCGCGCGTGAAAAATGGACGCGTTATTCCGCGCCTCTTTTTCATAATACGCGTAGAGGGTGTTCGCCGGCTGGTAACGGAGGGCCTTGTGAAAGTCGATAACAGCGCTATCGTAGTTCTTCTGCTCTTCCGCCTTGCGGCCTTCTCGAAATGCGACGCTGGCAGGACTGCAACCGACACACCACAGAACGCCCCCCAGAATTACTCCCAACCATAACGTTCCCGGCGACGCCGTCCGCCGCTCCTTACATGCCATAAGCGTTAGAATTATCCCGCACGCCTCCCCACAATGCAAGAGCCCTGATCTTACGGACGGGAAATTTACCTGGACCTTGCAGCAGCCTTCGCGTGAGCGACAGGAAATCACAGATTAAGGATTTCACGTAGCCTGCGGGTTTGTGCGCGGCTGACGGGAATCTCGGTCTGCCTGCGGTCGTCCATCTTCAACTGGAAAGAGCTCTTGAACCACGGGACGACCTCCTTGATGCGGTTGACGTTAATGAGGTAGGAGCGGTGCACTCGCCAGAAGGTTTTCGGATCAAGACTTGCCTGTAACTCTTCGACGGTACGGAAATTGGAGTGTCCTTCGAAATCCTGGGTAACAATGCTGATGACACCGTCCTCAATGCTCGCATAAATCACCTCTTCAGCATCTACCAGGTGCAGGCGTCCACCGCTTTTGACGATGAGCTTGGTTTTCTGGGAGCTCTGGTGGTCCTTTTCGAGCATCTGGACCAAGCGGTCGATTTTCTCCTGTGTTGATTGCTCGGTGTCGAGCAGTCGCCGCGCCCGGGTCACCGCGCGCCCAAGCCGCGAGCGTGAAACTGGCTTTACGAGATAATCGAGCGCGTTCACTTCAAAGGCGTGGACTGCGTATTGATCGTAGGCAGTAACAAAAACGAAGAAAGGCAGCGGGATCTTCTTTTCCACCAGCTTCTTGATGACACCAAAGCCGTCAGCGCCCGGAATCTGCACGTCTAAGAACACAAGCTGCGGATGCAATTCGCGGATGGAAGCCAGCGCCTCCACGCCGTTTCGCGCCTGGCCTACGACTTCAATATCCGGGAAATCCTTCAAGAGGAACAGGAGTTCCTCCCGCGCTGGTTGCTCGTCATCTACGATGAGCGCCGTAATTTTCTTCTCGGGCACCGCTTGACCTCCATCCGGCTAGCCTGTTGTCTTGATGAGCCACGCCGCTTCCCGCGCACACTGTTCCTTCACACTCGACCGGCGTAGCCGGGTATGAGAAGAAGCAGTCCCACAACGCCAAGCCCATCATTGCAGCCCAGATTATAACCCGGTGTCTCGTAGCGGCAAAAATCCATATGACGCCTCCGCCAGCGCAAACGGAAACGCGTTCTGGTAATCTACGCGTAGCAGAGCACCCGCTTGTTGCAACTTTCGTCCCGGCGCGTTGGCGGGAGGGAAAATGAAGCTTCGGGTAGAATGTTATGCCGGGTGGAAGGCTGATGAGCGGCCGGTTCGATTTGAACTCGATGGGCGGGACTATCTGGTGGAGAAGTTGCTCGACCGGTGGTACGGTCCGAATGACGAGTTCTTCAAAGTCCGTGCGAACGATGGCAACCTTTATATCCTTCGCCACCGCGTATTCGGCGGCACGGACGAGTAGTCCCTGGAATCCTTCCGATCCATAAAGACCTAATCATTCCCGCGCAATTCCGAAACTTGGAGGAGCTCTTGAAATCTGCCGTGTATCGACTCCGTTCCTTTCTCTTCTTACTTTTGGCTTCTATATTTGCTCTGTCACTGGTCGCAAGCTCGGCTGCGCGGCAGATTCCGGAGGCGCTGTATCAGGAAATGCGCTGGCGCATGATTGGCCCGTTTCGCGGAGGCAGGACACGCGCAGCGTGCGGCGTCCCGAGCGAACCCAATGTTTTCTATGTCGGCCAGGTGGATGGAGGTGTCTGGAGATCGGACGATTATGGCCGGACGTGGACACCCATCTTCGACACAGAACCCACTCAATCCATCGGGGCGATTGCAGTAGCACTTTCTGATCCCAATATCATCTACGTCGCGAGCGGAGAAGGCCTGGCGCGCCCTGACCTCTCCGTCGGCGACGGAATCTACAAATCAACGGACGCCGGAAAGACCTGGACGCACCTCGGCCTTCGCAATGCAGAGCAGATTCCTGCCCTAGCGGTGGATCCGAACGATCCGAATCGCGTCTTTGTGGCCGTCTTAGGCCATCCTTACGGTCCCAGCACCCAGCGCGGCATTTTCCGGTCAACGGATGGAGGCCGGACCTGGCAGAAGGTGCTCTACGTGAACCAGAACACCGGCGGGGACGACGTTGAGATCGACCCTTCAAATCCCAACATTGTTTACGCAACACTTTGGGAAGTACGCCAAGGTCCGTGGGAGTACGGGAATCAGTACCAGGGCACCGAGGGCGGCATCTTTAAGTCCACGGACGGCGGAAACACCTGGCACAAACTCACCCAAGGACTTCCCACCGACCTCGTTCAAGCCCACCTCGCGATCGCACGGAGCGAGCCGACGCGTCTCTATGCCATGGTGGGAACGATGCACGAAGACGGATACGAATCGGGCAAGGGTCTCGGAATCTATCGCTCCGACGATTCCGGCGAACATTGGTATCGGGTGACCACCGACCCGCGCCCCACCTACCTGATTGGCGGCGGCGATTTGCCGATGCCGAAAGTAGATCCCAAGAATCCGAACGTGGTCTATGTGACGAGCATCGTAACCTGGCGTTCCACCGACGGCGGCAAAACGTGGACTGGCATCCGCGGCGCGCCGGGCGGCGACGACTACCAGAACATGTGGATCAACCCGCGCAATCCCCGCATCATCCTTTTGGTGAGCGATCAGGGCGCGATTGTGAGCGTCAACGGCGGCCGCACGTGGAGCAGTTGGTATAATCAGCCCACCGCGCAGCTTTACCACGTCCAAGCAACCTCGACGTTTCCTTATAGCGTCTGCGGCGGGCAGCAGGAAAGCGGCTCAGTGTGCATCTCAAGCCGCGGAAACGACGGCGAGATCACCTTCCGCGACTGGCATCCGGTAGGAGCGATTGAGTATGGCTACGTCGCGCCGGATCCGCTCCATCCCAATATCGTCTATGGGGCCGGCACAAACGACGTTTCAAAATACTTCACTTCCACCGGCCAGGTGGAGAATGTTACGCCGATCCCGCTTCGAGGGCAGAAAGATCGCTGGGATCGCACCCAACCCTTGATCTTCTCGCCGGTCGATCCGCACGTCCTTTACTACGCCACCAACTTTGTCTTTAAAACCGCCGATGGTGGCGTTTCCTGGCAGCAGATCAGCGGCGATCTCGCACGCGAGCACGATGGGGTTCCCGCGAGCTTAGGTAACCTCGCCGCCAAGGACCCGAAGGCCTCCAAACAACGCGGTGTGGTCTACGCGCTCGGGCCTTCCTTCAAGAGCGTCAACACGTTGTGGGCGGGCACCGACGACGGATCTATATGGGTCACACACAATGGGGGCAAGGACTGGAAGAATGTCACGCCGCCGCAACTAACTCCGTGGAGCAAGGTCACGCAAATCACGGCTTCGTATTTCGACGACGAAACTGCCTACGCTTCTGTTAGCCGCTTCCGGATTGATGACCTGCGCCCATACATTTATCGGACGCACGACGGCGGCAAGACGTGGCAAGAGATCACCAACGGCTTGCCCGACAATGCCCCAGTCGACACCGTGCGCGAAGACCCGCTTCAGAAAGGCTTACTGTTTGCAGGGACTGAAAATGGCGTATGGGTCTCGTTCGACGACGGGGATCACTGGCAATCGCTGCAACTGAACCTGCCCCACACGTCGATGCGCGACCTCTGGATTCACGATAGCGACCTCATCGTCGCCACTCACGGACGCTCGTTCTGGATTCTCGACGACATCACGCCTCTCGAGCAGATCGATGCCACGGTTATGTCATCGCCCGCGTGGCTTTTCAAGCCCGAAATGGCTTACCGGGTTCGGCGCGATACGAATACCGACACACCTCTTCCGCCAGACGTGCCGACAGGCAAGAACCCGCCTAGTGGCGCCATCATCGACTACACTCTGAACCAGCCCAGCCACGGCCCTGTCATCCTTGAAATTCACGATGAAAATGGCAAGCTGGTGCGCCGCTACTCGAGCACGGACAAGCCCAGCGTGACGAAAGCGCAATTGGAGAAGCAAAACATCCCGCTTTACTGGATTCGCATGCCGAAAATTCTCTCGGTGAGCCGCGGAATGCACCGTTGGGTGTGGGATCTGCATTATTCCACTCCACGGGCTGAACATTATGGTTATCCTATCTCTGCTGTCCCGCATGACACGCCGCGCGTTCCGCTCGGGCCTCTCGCCCTGCCCGGCCACTACGTGGTACGCCTGACGGTGGACGGACATATTTATACGCAACCGCTCCTGGTCAAAATGGACCCGCGAGTCCACACTCCACTCGCAGGATTGAAGCAGCAGTTTGCAGAGGAGATGCGCCTGGCGTCCATGATGGACCGCGACTACGAAGTAAAGGCTGAGGTCCGTTCGATTCGTGATCAGCTTCGGAAGCTTACAGCGCACGCGACGGGTTCGCTCAAAAACAAGATGCTCGCGGTAGAGAAGAAGGTGGACAAACTTGCCAGTGGAGCTGCGGCGGTCGGTCATGGCACCCTTCCATCTCCGCCTCCCACGCTGACTCAAGTCAGCGGAGAGGTTGACACGCTTTACGGTGAGCTAGGCCAGGCCGACACAGCACCCACTGACGCCCAGATGGCGGCGATGGCCAAAGTCGAAGGCGACTTTGCAAACGTCATGGCACGCTGGGATCAATTGAAGAAGACCGATATACCGGCGCTTAGGCGGCAACTTCCGGCCGGCGCGCTGCCGATGAACGGCAAAGAATCCAAGCGATAGCCAACCCGCTTCAGTGATTGCAGACTTCTGTAGTTTTTCCTTGGGAGCGCCGCGCAACGGGCAAGGTCTTAACCGTGCGCTAACCGTTGGAGACTGATGGATGCTTACCGTTTCGTTCGCCGCCGGCCGAGCCTGGCAGGCGACACACTCGCTTCCGCCGCTGACCAGCGGCCCAGCTTGTATTCGCGGCGGAAATCGTCGGAAACCATGGTTAGGGTTACCGCCAGCATCCCGTTTGAATCGCAGGATGTTCTCTCTTCGACTTCGCTTGCAGTACCGTTACCCACGCGCTTCACCGGCACGTGGAACAGGTTCGCCTCGCCGCGCAATGATGGGTCGAATGGAAACCGAATCTCATCCCAGACGGTGATGTCTCCGTCGGGCCACCCGCAGCCGCTCAGCCGGGAGCATTCCAGATAACGATAATGGCCGAGGTTGTGAGCCGGCAAGTAGCGGCGGCTGATCGACAGCGGAGGTTCATCCGGATTCGGCAACGTCAGCCCTTTTGCAAATAGCGGATCGAAAACCACCGTTTGGCCGTCTTCGCCCTCGCGCCAGACACCGAAATAACGAACAAACTGCTCTCGGAGCCGGTAACCCGATTGAGCGTCCGCGTGGATGGCGAGCCCGATGGCCGTCGCCGAGCGCGTATAAGCGGATCGCCGCACTCTGCGGCCGAAGGTCGTGCGCAACATGCGCACGATTAGAGGAAGTTCACTTGCTCCCCCGGTCACGTAGAGCGCTTCCGGCATCACCACGTCCTGCTCGCCGGAAGTGCTCGTGGCTACGACTTCCTCGGTGATGCGAATCGTCTCCGCCACCATCGGCTGGCAGGCCTCATAGAATTTGGCTGCGGGCACCGAGACCTGAGGCCATCCTGCTCGTACGAGTCCCAGATCGATCACAATCTGGCGAGTATTCGGGTGCAGGCTCTCCTTCCGGCGCTGGCATTCCTCATGAAGCTGAAATACCTCGGCCTGATCCATGGCCTCGCGCTCGTCCTCGCAAACACCCGCCTCATCCAGTGCCAGGGTGGCTAGCCGCTCATCAAAATCGTCACCGCCGCACGCTGCGTTACCGGCAGAGGCGATCACCGCATACTCACCGTCTATGGCTTCCACCAGCGAAGCATCAAACGTGCCGCCGCCCAAGTCGTAAACCACCAGCCGCGCCCTTTCCTTCTTCTGAGTGCGTACACGCTGACCGTGGCCAAACTCGATCGCAGCCGCGGAAGGTTCATTGAGCAGTCCCAGCACCTCGAACCCTGCCGCGCGAAACGCTTCGACCGTAAGGAATCGCTGGTTGCTGTTAGCGTTGGCAGGCACTCCCAGCACCACTTCCAGCTGCTCCTTCGGGCGTATATCAAGGCTCGATTGCCCCGTCAGGCTTTCGCGTAGCTTGGTCGCCATCTCAGAAAGAAGATCGGTGAGGAGGAATGACTGTTCAGCTATCTCAATTTGTGTCTGTGGGCCACTGTTCGCCAGCAGTCGCTTGATGGAACGAACAACGGTCCATCCTGGTTCCTCCTGGGCTGCCCATGCTTCCCAACCGTACAATCGCTGGCCGTTCCCTACGGCCACCAGCGGTGGAAACCAGTCTCTCGTGGTAGCGTCCGAAGCCTCAAAGGAGACGAGGGGATAGTTGCCCCGGTCAGCGTGGGCCACCACAACGCGTGTTGTTCCAAAATCGATGCCAAGCTTCATTTCCCGTGTGCTCCTGCCTCCCGGTAGTATATCAAACGGCTTCATAGCTGCGGATTTACCCCGCACCGGAAGCGGCGGCATACAGCCACGTCTGAGCTCCGGGCCCTGCGCGTCCGATGCCGGGAAATTTATAGATTGTCAGACGGTCGGAGCCAGGAGTAGCATTTCCTTTCTATGAAACCCATCAAGACCTTCAGCGTGATTCCGTCGCTGCCTCCGGCCATCGAGGCCTTGCGTGAGGTTGCACACAATCTATATTGGACGTGGAGTCACCAAACCATCGAGCTTTTTCGCCGACTCGACCGTGACCTGTGGGAAAGAAGCGGCCACAACCCTGTGCTCATGCTCGGCTCGATTGACCAGGATAAGCTTGAACAAGCGTCGCAGGACGAGGCCTTCCTGGCTCACTTGCGGCGCGTCTCGAGCAATCTTCATTCGTATCTCGATACCGGCTCCTCCTGGTTTGAGAAAACGTGCGGCCAGGGAGAGCGCCCATCCGTTGCCTACTTCTCGGCGGAGTTTGGCATCACCGAATGTTTGTCGATTTTCGCCGGCGGGCTTGGCATCCTGGCCGGCGATCATCTGAAATCGGCCAGCGACCTCGGGATTCCCCTTGTGGGCGTAGGATTGCTGTATCAGGAGGGCTATTTTCGCCAATACCTTAACCAAGCCGGGTGGCAGCAGGAATTGTACGAAAGCAACGATTTCAATAACCTCCCGCTCACTCGTGTCAGCCGCGATGGCAAACCCTTGCTCGTCCAGGTGGAATACCCCGGCCGGCCGGTATTTGCACAAGTTTGGCGCGCACAGGTAGGACGCATTCCCCTCTACCTGCTCGACTGCAACATAACCCGCAATCCCCGGCCTGAAGATCGGCGCATCACAGAACAGTTATACGGTGGCGACCGGGAAATGCGCATCCAGCAGGAACTTATGCTGGGCATCGGCGGGTATCGCGCTCTGGAAGCTCTGGGCGTAGAGCCGACCGTGTATCACATGAATGAAGGTCACTCGGCCTTCCTGGCGTTGGAGCGAGTCCGCCGCTTGATGGAGACGCGGAATCTCTCTTTCGATGAAGCGCGGGAACTCGCTTCTGCCAGCCTGGTTTTCACCACCCATACGCCCGTGCAAGCGGGCCACGATTACTTCTCCCCCGACCAGATGACGCGCTATTTCGGAGATTTCGTCAGCCGCCTTGGCATCTCCTGGGACAGTTTTTTCGCTCTTGGCCGCACCGGCCCGGAGGATCGAGGCGAGTTCTGCATGACGGTTCTCGCCTTGCGCCTTTCGTCGTACCGAAACGGGGTGAGCCGGTTGCACGGCGCGGTAAGCCGCCGCATGTGGCAAGCCCTCTGGCCTGGCGTGCCCACGGACGAAATCCCAATCCGACACATTACGAACGGAGTTCACTTTCGGAGTTGGATCTCGCTTGAAATGAACCAGCTCTATGATCGCTATCTCGGGCCGAGTTGGCGCGAAGAGCCTGCCAGCCACGACGTCTGGAGCCGTGTGCATTCGATACCCGCAGAAGAACTCTGGCGCACCCACGAGCGTCGGCGTGAGCGCTTGGTTTCCTGGGCTCGGCGCCGGGTCGAGCAGCAGCGAATCCGTCGCAACGCTCCTCAGGCTGAGATTGAGGCCGCCCAGGAAGTCCTTGATCCTGATGCACTTACGATTGGCTTTGCGCGCCGCTTTGCGACTTACAAGCGCGCTACCCTCATTTTGCGCGACATGCCGCGTCTCCAGAAGATTCTCACGTCGAGCGGCCAGCCGGTACAGTTGATCTTCGCGGGCAAGGCGCATCCTCGCGACGATGCAGGCAAAGAACTTATCCGCCAGATTACGCAACTCACTCGCCAGCCCGATCTCGGCCGCCACCTCGTCTTCCTGGAAGACTATGACGTCAACGTAGCCCGCTACCTTGTGCAGGGAGTCGACGTCTGGTTAAATACGCCGCTGCGCCCCATGGAGGCGAGCGGCACGAGCGGCATGAAAGCCGCTGCGAACGGCGCTCTAAACCTCAGCACGCTCGACGGCTGGTGGGATGAGGTTTGGCAGGATTCGGTTGAATCCGATGGCTTCGGATGGTCCAGGCGGGCCTCCGACCGAGCCCTCGGCTTGGGCTGGGCCATCGGAAAGGGTGAGACGTACAGTGACCCCAACTACCAGGATCAGGTGGAGGCGGAGGCTTTCTACGACGTCCTTGAGCGGGACGTCATTCCCACCTTCTATGACCGCGGGCCGGATCGGCTGCCTCGGAGATGGATCGAGCGTATGAAAGCTTCAATCGCCAACCTCTGCCCCTTCATTAATACGAATCGCATGGTTCGAGACTACACCTGCCAGTTCTATGTCAAAGCTCACCAGGAATACTCCAAGCTGGAAGCGCAAGGAGCCGCTCGCGCCCGGTCGCTTGCTGCCTGGATGGCCCGCCTGCGCCGGCAATGGTCCGACGTGAGGATCGAGAGCGTTGACCGAGGTCCGGACAGCGATCTGCAAGTGGGAGGAGAAATACGAGTGCAGGCACGAGTTCACCTAGGCTCGCTGACGGCCGAAGACGTGGCTGTCGAACTTTATTTGGGTCGCCTGGACGCGGCGGGTGAAATCGCGGATGCCGCTTCCGTCGTAATGAAGGTGGCGGGCCAGGACGGCAACAGCACCACCTTCGAAGCTGTGAGCCCATGCACCCAAAGCGGACTACACGGCTTTACGATTCGCGTGCGCCCCAACCATCCCGACATGGCCGAACCCTTCCTAAGCGGCCTGATCGCGTGGGCGTAAGCTGCCTATATTGTTTCTGACGGACCTTCCTTTTTGTCGTGAGCGGAATTTCTTGCGCAACTGCCTGACCCGAGAGCAGTTACCGTACTCTGACGTGTATGAAGCTCCTGACTACATCGCCGGTCACAACTCGCCTGAAGCCTTGAGAATTGCTGGCTCGCAGGGGTCCGGCTGCGGTAGTTGGCTCGACGTACTTCGCATCATGTGTGCTTGTTTATCGCAATCCGATTCACACGTCAAGATCAATCTTCCCGCCACATGACTACATCTGAGCCCTCAAGTCCCCCTGAACTGCCTGAAACACAAAGACTTCGGCTAATTGCTGGAGGGGGGAAGATCCGTCTGATGGGCAAACGGTTGAGCGCACAACTCGTCGCACAAACCGCCGATTTCATCGAGGAATCGTGATCGTTGTAAAGGTTGCCCCTGTTCACCACGTTCAGAATACGAGAGATACACCATGTCTCGCGCCCGCGTCATGCCTACATAGAGAACCGCCCGCTCGTCCTGCACCTCATCCGCGTCTAGGTGAGCTTGAGGACAGACTCCTTCGACAAGCCCTATGATTAGCACTGCCGAATATTCGTGCCCTTTGGCGCTATGAAGAGAACTGACACGTACTCGCCCAATATCGGCAGTATCCTCAGCCTCCGCCCGGTAGTGGATAGCGGGAATGCCGGCTTCGTGCAGAGCTTTCAGCGCGATCTGCCGGTAGAAATCGTTGCGAGCCATCACACAAATCTCGCTGGGGCTATATCGCAAACTAGACAGCAGATATTTAACTTCACGCTGAAGAAACCGGCACTCATCCTCGTTCTGGTGGCACGCCACGATAGCAGGTCGAGGTCCCTCACGCACGCTGAAGATTGGGGCAACCATCGCGACATCTGCTGTGCTGGTTTCCGTTTCTTTTTTCCACTCGGTGGCTATCAAGGGGAAGGCTGCCTCTAATATCTGGTGGGTGTTTCGATAATTCTTTCGCAAAATGATGCTTCTGCCGCCGACATCGATTCCCAAGCCCCGCATCGAATACCCCTTGGTGAATATCCTTTGAACACCGTCGCCTACCATAATAAAAGCTTCGGGAGCGAGACTGTGAAGCAAGCGCAAGCCAATCTCAGAGACATCTTGGCTTTCATCCACGATCACGCCAGCATAGGAATGCTCCGGTTCGTCTCCCTTCTGCCGGAGCCGATAAGCGATTCGTACGAACTCCGCGGGGTCAACTTCTCCCTCCGCTACCATTTGGGCCATATATCCTTCATAAAGCCCGAGAATAAACGCGCGTTGGTCCGCCGTTAAGGGGCGGCATCTCCCCATCCTGTCGGTGTCAAGATATTCTTTCCGCTGTTCGTGGAGGAAGCATCCCATGATGAACTCGATCTCATCCCACAAGTACCCCTCTGGAATCGCGGGAATTGAATTGCCCCATTCGCGACGGAGGTTATCCAGAACTTTTTGCTGCGCTCTTGCTTTTGTTGCCGGGGAAAAACGAGGCCGCAATCCCTCACGAAATTTGATGTAATCGAGACACCATTTGTGAAGATGGGAGGCCTCAATCACGCTCCTTTCTTCGCCACACAACGCGTCGAGTAATCACCCTGCGTACTTCGCTAGCGCCCGGTTGAACGTAGTAAAAAGAATCCGCCGGTTCGTTCCCAGCAGTGCTTTCGCCTGCCGTCTTGCGCGATGCAGTGCAACAACAGTCTTGCCGGAGCCACTGATTCCTCTGATCCGTGCTGGACCGTCAAAGCGACGACATACAAGCTGTGTCTGATCTGGATGAAGAAATAACTGCCATTGCTCGAACTTTCCGGTGTCAAGCACCTCTTCCATCTCTTTAGGATCATCGAACGAGATGAACTCATCGGTTGTCGCCTTGAGCGCAGCTTCGTCGGCATGAGCGAGCTGCGGGTTGTAAGTTCGTTCCCCGCGAGCCACGGCAAGCACCGCGTCCTGGGTTTCTCGATCACCAGTGGCGTACGACACAAGAAGATCTGCGGCACCTTGATTATCATTCGCAACCTGCTGCAACAGAAGCATTAGTTGTGTCGAATTAGGGTCGTCAACATTGAGTAATCCTTCGACCAGAGCGGGAGGTACTCCGATGCCCCGAAGCATAGCGTCATCGAATAGCCGAAAGACGGCCATCCGTGCCTCCGAGGAGATGACCCTTTTCATCGATTCCTCGGTCGGTATTCGAGGTGCCAACGTGTTGCTTGCGACCACATTTACGGTAGCTTCGTCTACCGCTGCCAAACGCATTTCTTTCATTCTGCCCGTTGCCGGGTCAAACACCCAGCCCTTGTGGGAATCAAGAAATCCATCAACGTGGTCGTGTTTACCAACGCAAAGCGCAACCAGCGCCTCGGAGCCCTCTACTTTCTGAAACACAACCCGGTAGCCGTCCTGAAGTTCATACTTCACGCAGTGCTCAATTCTTGTTTCGGCGCGTCGGTCAACGACGGTGGGCACGCCCGTCTCTAATTCGACAAGCAGTGCACACAGTTTGTTGTAGTTGACCCGGTGATTGGCGCGCAGGCCAAGCAGATCCTTCTGAAAACTGGGACGCAGATATACCTTCGCCACTGCCAACCCTCCTGATTCGGATGTGTTCATTCAACGACCGTTCCCTTGGAACCTGCCCGCTGCTTCACGCGGCATTGCCAACCAAGGAGGCCCCCGGTAACAACCCCCAACTGGAAACCTCCGTTTGGCCTTTCAACTCCGCCTGTGGCTGAGGACCACGGTAACGACAAGGACAGCGAGCCCGACCATGGCCGTGCCGGCGAAATAGGCATCAAACGTGAATCGGGCGAGAGCATCCATCAGTCGCTCGCCGCCCGCAACAACCCACAGCACTGCAAAGAGCAAGAGCGGGATCCCGATCTTCGGAACGCAGTGGACGGCGCGGAGACCTGTCGGGAGTTTTGCCTGGCTCATGACAGGTAATTTTACCGTTTTCGAGCGATGGGCAAAAATAGCACAGGGAACGCGTTGACCTGGCTCATTTGCCCTCAGACGATCCGGAAGTCTATAAAACTCTGCAGACGGCGGATACAGTGGGCATGTTTCAGATCGAAAGCCGCGCCCAGATGTCCTGCCTGCCGCGCTTAAAGCCCAAACGGTTCTACGACCTTGTGGTGCAGGTGGCCATCATCCGTCCCGGACCTATCGTTGGAAACGTGATGCACCCGTATCTGCGGCGGCGGCAGAAGCGCGAGCCGGTGACTTACCCGCATCCGGCGCTCAAGCCGGCGCTTGAACGTACGCTCGGCGTTCCACTTTTCCAGGAGCAATTGCTGAGAATAGCCATGATTGCAGCCGGCTTCAGCGGCGGCGAAGCTGAAGAACTGCGGCGCGCGATGGGCTATAAGCGCTCGGAGAAGCGGATGAAAGAAATTGAGAAGAAACTGCGCCGCGGCATGGAACAGCGTGGCATCCCCGGCAAAGCTCAGGAAGAGATTGTGTCGTCCATCACTTCTTTCGCCTTGTACGGCTTTCCGGAGTCACACGCCGCCAGCTTTGCCCTGCTCGCTTATGCCAGCGCTTATCTCAAGTGCCACTATCTCGCAGCTTATACCGCCGCGATGCTGAACAACCAGCCGATGGGATTCTACTCTCCCGCCACCTTGGTCAAAGACGCGCAGCGGCACGGCCTGAAGGTAAGGTCCACGGACGTAACGCGCTCGGATTGGCCGTGTACGCTGGAGAAGGAGGACGACGCTTGGGCGGTACGCCTGGGGATGTGCTACGTAAAGGGCATGAGAGAAGCGTCGGCGCAGGCTCTGGTGGCCGAGCGGACTCGCCGTCCTTTCCATTCAATCGATGATCTTGTACAGCGTGTCCCGGCGCTCACCCAAGCGGAAGTCCTCAAGCTGGCTGAACTTGGAGCGCTCAACTCGCTCGGCAACCCACTCGCGGCGCACTCGGCATCCGGTAAAACCGCGTTCCATCGTCGTGCGGCTTTGTGGCAAGCGCAACGAGCCGCGCGGCCCGCCGGTCCGCTGCTGGAAAGTCTTGATGAACCGCCGTCAAACTCTCCGCTCGCTCCCATGACTCCTGAAGAACGCTTAGTGGCGGACTTCAGCAATGCCGGCCTGACCGTGGGACGTCATCCCATGGCGTGGCATCGCGCGGAAATGCAAGCGCTCCGAGTCTGGACCGCTGCGGACCTCAGCCAGGCGCCTCATGGCGCGCGCGTGCGCATTGCCGGATGCGTCATCTGCCGGCAAAGACCCGGCACCGCCAAGGGCTTTGTGTTCCTCTCCCTTGAAGATGAAACCGGCATCGCGAACGCCATCGTCACGCCGGACCTTTTCGAGCGCGAACGCGTGACCCTTATCCAAGAACCCTTCCTATTGGTCGAGGGAAAGCTACAAAACCAGGACCACGCGATCTCCGTGAAAGCGGAGCGCATCTTTCCGCTCACCGGGACTCGGCCCGAGATTCCTTCACACGATTTTCATTGATCGACGGCGGTCGCGACGCACCAGGTGGCATGGGCATCTTGCCCATGTTCCACCGCGGGCGGGACGCTCGTGCCACAGGCGAAACTGTACCGCGATCCCAACCTCAATCGCATTGACAGGCTCACGCCGCCCGTGGCACTTTCAAAGCCATGAGGACGCCACCTCCGCGTCACGCCGCCGTTCACATCGGCTTTGCCGGATGGGCCTACCCGGAATGGAGCGGCATCTTTTATCCCAAGCCTCGCCCTCGTGGATTTCAGGAACTGGCTTACATCGCGCAGTTTTTCAGCGTAGTCGAGATTAATACGTCGTTTTATCGCCCGCCGCGTGCCGAGTGGGTGAGAAGATGGATCGAGCAGGTCCAACACCACCCAGATTTCCGATTCACCGCCAAACTCTGGCACGGATTCACCCATGAGAGAAACGCCACCGCCGACGATGAGGAAATCTTCCGCCAGGGCCTCTCGCCGCTGGTCGAGGAAAACCGGCTCGGCGCCTTGCTCATCCAATTTCCCTGGTCCTTCAAGAATACGGAGGCCCATCGCCAATACCTGGCAGACCTTATCCGTCGTTTTGGCGACTATCCGCTGGCGGTTGAAGTTCGGCACGGGTCATGGAATGAACCGGAAGTCTTCGCTTGGCTCCGCGAGCAAGGAGCCGGAATTTGTAACATTGACCAGCCGATCATCGGAAAGTCCTTGCGCCCCTCAGTTCGTGCAACCAGCGCCATCGGATACGTCCGCGTTCATGGAAGAAACGCTGAACATTGGTTTGTCAAGAACGACGATGCGAGCGAACGCTACGATTACCTGTACACTTTAGATGAACTCATTCCCTGGGCTAAGAGGATTCGCAAGATTGCGGGAAAAACAGAGGTCGTGTACGTGATCGCCAATAACCACCCTGGCGCGAAATCCGTCGTGAACGCGTTCCAGTTGGAGAACCTGATTTCCGGCAAGCAAGTCCACGCGCCCGCCGCTCTGATCGAACACTATTCGCAGCTAACCGACATTTCTTCCCCGGCCGTTGCGGCTCGCACGGCACGGACTGGAAGCTTATTTCCTGATTGAAAGGTTTGTTGAGGAGCACGCAAGGCATCCATTCCACAACCGCTCATAAGGAGAAAATCAAATGCGTCTATCACTGAAAGGCTTGGCGATTACCAGTGGTTTACTCTGGGGTGGCGGAATTCTGTTTGTAGGGCTGATTAACCTGGCGGCGCCATCCTATGGAACCACATTCCTGAACTGGACCAGCTCGATCTATCCCGGCTACCACAATTCCCGCACGGTTATCGATGTCTTTGTGGGCACAGGGTACGGATTGGTCGACGGCGCGGTGGGCGGGCTCTTGTTTGGCTGGCTCTATAACCTGCTCGCTTCTCAGCCCAAAGGCTAAGAGAGTGTGGTCGCGACGAGAAGGTTAGGTGAGGAGCCGAAGCATGGCGCAGCCGCGGATGAGAGGCACTTTGAAAGCCGCGGCCGAGCCCTTCCGGCGAAATGTGCAACCCCTCCACTCAATTTCTCCCGGGTGGATCGCCTCACATCGAAGTTCCTTTCCGGCAGCAACTTCCGGAATGCCCTGTACTGTTAGCATCGCGAGCGCAGCGGAACCGCCAAAGGTAACGGGAATAACGTATCCGCCGGAAACCTTGAACAGGTTTGCCCTGGCATCACCTTGGTCAACTCGAATGGCCCGCGGCAAAAGAACCCACTTGCGCCCGCGCATAGCTTGAAATAATGGGCCGTAGTCCGCGTAGATTCTGTCCGCTTCGGCGCTGGGCTGAATGGAATGATCGTTTTGGGGAAACGGGGCCATGGGAAAGGTCCCGAGGTATAGGTATCTCTGCAGGAACGTATCGGGATCGGGCTTGAACCAATCTTCTTGCCGCGCCCAGCCAATGGTTGGCTTAAATATTCCCAGCAGCGCCGTCAGGTTCTTGGAGGGGCCAAAATCCGAATGTTCATCAAAAAAGCCATCCACCTGTCTCACAACATCGAGCCGTTTAACGTGGTTATTGACGAACAGGAGTTGCCCGGCGTGGTGTTGAAGCGGGCCCAGCTTCTCCGTGAAAGCTTTCCAAGACGATACCAGCGAGCGAGTCGGGCCACCGTACCAGCTCACGCCGTCATCTCGGCGGAAATTGTAAAGGCGCAGAAAGTCTAGCCTGTCGATGCACAAACCGGAGGAATCGGGGATTTTCTGAATCAGCCGGCGAGCCTGCTCCAGCAGGAAGTCCTGCCAGGAGCTTTCCCCGCAGTCCATAACGACGGTGCGATAATCCCAACCCCCGCTTATTGGGCTCGGCGCGACAGAGCTCCCTGCTTCCCATTGGGCGTCCGGCGGCGCCTTTTCTGAATGGAAGACTATCGAGTCGGCAAGATTCTGATAAAGAAAATCATTCCAATCCTTCCAGAAATTCGGGTCCGAAGGCCGCCGCCGAAAGGGAGGCGCCGGATAGACATTGCCGGCGCCGTACTCGCAGGCGTTGTAATAGTTCAACACATGGAAGCCCATCTGGCGCATCCGGCTTGAGTAAGCAGCCATCCGCGGTGCCGAGGTGAAAGGCCCGACGAAGAACTTGGGCGTATCCGTCCAGGGCTTCATCCGGAGCCACTTCTCACCGTCGGGCACGGGCGGCATATACATCCCGACATAAGGAAAGTCGAAGGATCCCTTCCAATTCACCGTGAACGCCATGCGCTTGAACTTCTCAGCATCCAGGTCGCCCTCGTAACTCGAGTACCCGGCCGTCCCACCCAACTCGTCCGCCTTGGCCAGCGGCGGATGAAAATAATCCGCGTACCGCTCCGTCATCCAGCGCAGCCCGCCGCGCCAGTCCGGCTCGTGCGCCGTCAAGTCGAGCGCAAAGTCCACCAGACTTTGCTCCGAAATGCGGCGGAACAAGCGGGAGAATTTCACGCCACCTCGCGCGGTCGTTTCCAGCGTCATATCGAGCAGCACGTCTTCAGGCGATAAGGCCAGGCTCATCCCCGCGTCGTCGGCTTCTTTCACAACCGTCGCCAGGGGAATGCAAAAGATGTCGCCAAAGACCGGCATATACCAAAAGCCGATTGACCGATCGTATCGGTAATACACAGCTCCGTAATAGAGGAGTCTGTCTTGGAAGGCCGTGAGCGTCAGCGGGTCGTCCCACTTCGGGCCTTCCGGAGCGTCGAACCATTTCAGACTTTTGTTGAACACCTCGGGCCACTTGGCCGTCTTCATCCACGCCGGATCGGGCTGCGGACTGCCCCACGGCGTCCAGAACTTCTTCCCTTCCGCGCCGGCAAATTCCAACTGAGTCTCGATGGCCGTGCTCCAGGCAGGGCCATGACCGCCTAACCTCAGCTCCCACCGAACGGAATCCTTGGTCGGGGAAAAGGTCTCGAAGATGGTCACCTCTCTCCGCGCTCCGCCCACTTTACCGGCAAAATTCTTCTTGAATCGCACCCCGCCATCTTTTCGCTCTTCACTCTCGACGGTTCCTTCCACCCGGCAACCCGCAAGGGAAGTCCCGCCCTGAAGCGGCCAGCGAATTCCCTTCTTCCCCAGTACCGCGCCGACAAGTTCCCCTTCCCGCGAAAGCTCCACGGTGATATTCGGCGAATGGATTCGATAGGCAACATCAGCGGCACGGCCGGGACGGACGCCGCCGCTTGCTTGTCCCCACAATCGACTTACAAACCCCTTGGCGGCCGCGCCGCCAGCCATCAGCGTGCCTAGGAAGCTTCTCCGGTTCAGCATGTTCATGGGTCCTCGTCGTTGGTCCTTTGTCGTGCAAGTCTCTACCCGGGTTTTCAGTTTTCTGTAGCGGCGCTCTCTGAGCGCCGGACTACCGGCGGCGAGACGCCGCCGCTGCAACATTGGAAGTCACTATAATATCTAACCCTCATTAATTTGAAGCCGCCCAAGCGCACCGCCGGCAGAATTCTCATTCGCGACCTTGGATCTTTTCCCAGCGCAGCGCTTGCGGCGGCAGTGCCTTGGTGACCGGCATCCAGAGTCTTTTGAATTGATCAAAGGCTCTATACTGATGCGGAGGGTTTATGGCGTCCAGCGCAGGAAAAATCCTGGTGACCGGCTGTGCCGGGTTTATTGGCTATCACGCCGCTCGCAGATTGCTTCAGGAGGGATACCATGTTGTCGGGCTAGACAACTTGAATCCCTACTATGACGCGACGCTCAAGCAGGCGCGCCTAGCTCAGTTAGCCGCCCAAAGCGCGTTCGAGTTCGTTAAGATCGACCTCGCCTGTCGCGAGGGCATGGATCGCCTGTTCTGTGAGAATGCCTTTGATTACGTCGTTCATTTGGCAGCCCAGGCTGGCGTTCGGCAATCCCTAACCGATCCTTACGCGTATGTGGATTCCAATCTTGTCGGCTTTGCCCATGTACTCGAAGGCTGCCGTCGCAGCGCCGTCAAGCACCTGGTTTTTGCTTCATCGAGCTCTGTCTATGGAGCGAATACCCACATGCCGTTTTCGCCTCACCGGCCGGCGGACCATCCAATCAGCCTTTACGCCGCCACCAAGAAGGCAAACGAAGCCATGGCCCACGCCTATGCTCATCTCTACCAATTCCCTGCAACCGGTCTGCGCCTTTTTACCGTCTACGGCCCCTGGGGCCGACCGGACATGGCGCTGTTTCTTTTCACTCGCGCCATTTTGGAAGAGCGCCCGCTCGACGTTTTTAACGGCGGCCAGATGCGCCGCGACTTCACTTACATCGACGATGTCGTCGAAGGGATTGTGCGGGTGATGATTCGGCCCCCTGTGCCAAGTTCTGATTGGCGCTCCGATCGGCCAGACAGCGCATCGAGCTCGGCTCCCTACCGCCTGTACAACATCGGCAACGGTCAACCCGTTGAACTGAAAGAGATTATCGCGAAGTTGGAGGCGAAGCTCGGCAAGAAAGCCCGTGTCAACTTGCTAACTATGCAGCCCGGCGACGTCCCTGCCACTTTTGCGGATATTGGTGATTTGGTCCGCGATATCGGATTCAAACCCTCGACGTCGCTGGAGACGGGGATCGGCCATTTTGTTGACTGGTACCAGTCGTATTACCAGATCAAATAGCGCACGCTGCTCGAGTCCCGTCGCGAGGGATTCGAACATCGGCTAGGTCGGATTCCTTATGAACCCAAACTTGACCGTTTTCTTGAAGTTCTTCGGCTTGGCGTTCAGCGCCCTCCTGCCGTTGATCAACCCACTGGGCTCGGCACTGGTATTCCTCGGCCTTGTCGAAGGAGCTCCTGCCCTCGTTCTCCGCGACTTGGCCCGCCGAATCGCCATCAATACGACCCTGTTCCTTATTTTCATTGAATTGGCGGGAACTGCCATCCTACACTTCTTTGGAATTTCTCTTCCCGTGGTGCAGATTGCTGGAGGATTGATACTAGCGAGCATGGGATGGGGGCTACTGAACCAGGAAACTCCTCAACCGAGCCCTGCTACCGAAGATTTCAGCAAAGCTGGCACCCGAGCTTCGAAGGAGAGCGTCTTCTATCCACTGACGTTTCCCGTGACAGCCGGGCCCGGCAGCATCGTCGTGATGTTAACTCTCAGTGCCCACGTCCCGGGCAAACAGCTTCTTGGTGATGTGCTGGCTCACCTCGGCATTCTGCTCGCTGTCGTGGCTTTAAGCGTGCTCGTGTTCATTTGTTACGGCTACGCGCCGAAAATCCGGGACCGCATCTCGCCGCACACGGTGCAGGGAATCTTACGCGTGATTGCTTTCGTGCTCTTCTGCATTGGAGTGCAAATCGCGTGGAACGGGCTGGAACCGCTTTTAAGAGCGGTCCTGAAACCATAGGAATTGCGAGTTCGTCCGCCATCCGCGAAACGTTTTTCAACAAGCACTTGGGCCCCGTTTACGGCTTCCTGGTGATTTTGCAGAGCAGATCCGAGTGAATGTTCAAGCCGATGTTGGTGATGTTGTACAAGTGCTCGCTGGCGATAAGCCAGACGATCTCACAAATCTCGCGCTCGGAATAATAGCAGGACATCCGAGCAAACGTGTCCGGGCTGACCTGTTTGTCCTTCGTCAACTCAGTCGCATAGTCGAGCGCTGTGCGCTCTCGATCGGTAAAATGAGCGCTCGTTCGGTATTCCTCAAGCGCATCGAATTTCGCCTCATTCATCGATGATTGGATTGTGAAGGCCCGGCCTATATCCATGCAGAAAAGGCAGACGTTGAGTCGCGCCACCTGTTGACGAATGAGAAGGACGGTCTCTTGCGGCAGAAGCAGTTTTTTATCCAGTTTGCCGACCTTTGCATAGAACTGACCGAATGCAAGCGGCAACCGCGCGGAATGCACCTTCAGCGGTGTAAGCACCTTGCCGAACTGCCGGCGCGTAAAGTAATACGCCAGTTTCATCATCAGGCCCTTGGGCCGTTCTACGGGAGGAAGAAATGTATCCATTTTCATGTTTTCCTTTTTAATACGGGTTTACGCCGTAGCCGGCGCGGCGGTTGTTCTTACCTGATCTCCGTTCTTCACCTGTATGACGAATGAGAGAGCCAAAACATGACTCCTTTTGCGACAGTTTCTGGCAAAGAGTGTTCCTTACCGAGTGAGTCGGAGGAGCTGCAGCCTGCATCAAATAAAAACGGGCGTTTATGTGGCGGGCATCGAAAATGCCACGCGTCCGATCTCATACTACAGGACTCCCAATGCCGTAGCGGCGGCGTCTCGTCGCCGGTAGTTCGGCGCACAGAGAGCGCCGCTGCAGAAAACGCCGTCACTATAATATGAAAACCCCGCTAAGGAGGCGATCGAACACTGAACGACCGTTTACATCCAACTCCTTCCGGTGGCAATCAAACGCCACGCCCGCAGCCCTCCAGGACAAGCGTAGTCGGCATACTTATCGGTTCGGTCATCCTTACGGCGCTGCTTTACCTGCTTACTGCCGCGTTTCGCCGACGCAGCGCCAAGTACATTCCTTACAGCACGTTTATACAGCAAGCGAGCCACGGGAAAGTGGCGAAAATCATGATGAAGGGGAGGCATGTCTTCGGGCAGTACAAAAAGCAAGAGTCTAAGGCTAAAGCAAGCGTGCCGCCCAAAACGTTCCAGACGTATCTCCCGGCAATCAACGATCCCACCCTGATGCCGGCGCTCCGGAAAAGCGGAGTAACCATCAACGTTGTGCCTTCCTCGCATTCGAAATGGGGTGTCCTGCTGATCGGTGTTCTGCCCTGGGTATTGTTGCTCGGCGTCTTCGTCTATTTGGAGCTCCGAATGCAAAAGAAGATGGGCAGCGGCGAGGGTGGCATTTTCGGATTCGGAAAGTCCAAGGCGAAGAGGTACAACAAGGGGCCGAGCGATGTGACCTTCAAGGATGTTGCCTGCCTCCAAAACGCCAAGCGGGACTTGCGGGAAATCATTGAGTATTTGCGCGATCCGAGGCGTTATCAGCGGATCGGAGCCAAGCTGCCGCGCGGCATTCTGCTGATGGGACCGCCCGGGACGGGCAAGACGTTGCTCGCCAAGGCCGTGGCGGGCGAGGCGGAGGTTCCTTTCTTCAGCATCAGTGGTTCCGAATTCGTAGAAATGTTTGTAGGGGTGGGCGCTGCGCGTGTCCGCGACATGTTCGAGACGGCCAAGAAGGAAGCGCCGGCCGTGATCTTCATTGACGAAATTGACTCCGTCGGCCGGGCGCGCGGCATGGGTCTTGGTGGAGGCAACGATGAACGCGCGCAGACGCTCAACCAGATTCTTTCGGAGATGGATGGATTCTCTCCCTGGCATGCGCTCGTCGTGATCGCGGCTACGAACCGTCCTGACGTGCTGGATCCGGCCCTGCTGCGTCCTGGCCGCTTTGACCGCAAGATCACTATGGAGTTGCCACGCCAAGAAGCTCGCCGGAAAATCCTGGAAGTTCACACGCGGAAGGTGCCGCTGGCAGGTGATGTCGACCTGGACCGGCTGGCGCGGCGGACCGTAGGTTTTTCCGGGGCCGACCTGGAGAACCTGATCAACGAAGCTGCCCTGCACGCTGGGCGTGATGGTCAGAAGCAAGTCGGGATGGAAACGCTCGATCGCGCTCGCGAGCGGATTCTACTGGGGAACAAGCGAGACAGCATACTGGACGAAGACGAGAAGCGGCGTGTGGCCCTCCACGAATCCGGTCATGCTTTGTTGGCCTGTCTGCTGGCGCACGCCGATCCGCTCGACCGAGTCAGCATTATTCCCCGAGGCCGCGCCCTGGGCGCGACCGAACAATTACCGGAAGAGGAACGGTACAATCTGTCGGAAGGCTATCTGAAGGACCGGATCACCGTCATGCTCGGCGGCCGAACCGCCGAGGCGCTGGTTTCAGGCGAAGTCAGCAGCGGCGCAGAAAACGACCTCGATCAGGCAACGGCGCTGGCGCGGCGCATGGTCAGCCGGTGGGAGATGAGCGCGAACCTGGGCCCGGTAGCTTATCACCGTGAGCAAGACCATCCTTTTCTCGGACGCACGATTGCGCAGCCGCCGGACTTCAGCGAGGACACGGCACGGCTCATCGACGAGGAAGTGCGCAATCTCGTTCGCAGTCTTGAAGAGAAGGCCAGGCAGGCTTTGCGGGAACACCGTGCCGCGCTCAAAGCTATCGCTCAGGAGCTCACCGAGCGCGAAATCCTCGAAGCGGATGAGATTCGACGCCTGCTCGAAAGCCACGGCATGAATATGCCACAACCGCACCCAAGCATCGCATGATCCGCCCCGCAAGCTCGAATGAAACGGCACGCCGGGACGTCGCGCTGGAGGTACACACGCTCCGTTGGCGGCGCGCTCGGCAAACCGGATGGCATACCGATCCCGCCACGCCGCCGCTTGTTTTGACGCACGGTAGCGGTTTCAGTACAATGTGAATTTTGCCTGGGGCGGCGGGCGCGCGACGTCTTTCTATGCTGAAATTCCAGACGGCTGGGGAATCACATGGTCAGGGTTTGGTGGCCGTCATTTCCGGCGTGCCGGCCGGCTTACACATCGACTTCGCTTACGTCGACCGCGAATTGAAGCGCCGCATGGGCGGATATGGCCGCGGTGGCCGAATGAAGATTGAGTCGGACTCCGCGCAGTTTCTCTCCGGTGTGCGGCATGGGGAAACAATCGGCTCGCCCGTGGCTGTGCTTATCGAAAACCGTGACTGGCCGAACTGGAAAGAAGCGATGGCGGTGGAATACCGCCCGGAAGACCGCGCCAAGTACAAGCCGCTCTCGTCGCCTCGGCCGGGTCACGCCGATCTTGCCGGCACCCTGAAATATAATTTTCGCGACGCGCGTTACGTGCTTGAGCGCGCGAGCGCGCGTGAAACAGCGGCTCGGGTTGCCGCGGGGGCCATCGCCAAGCTGCTGCTCGGCGAGTTCTGCATCCGGGTAGCAAGCCACGTGGTGGCGGTGGGCCGCGCCGCCTTGCTCGCCCGCGAAACACCGTTTGAGGCGATCCTGGCTCTGCGCGACAAGGATGAAATTGTCTTGAATTGTGTTGATCCGGAAGCCGAACAACGGATGAAGCAGGAAGTGGACCTTGCCACGGAGAACCGCGACACCGTCGGCGGCGTCTTTGAGGTGCGGGTGCGCGGCGTGCCACCCGGCCTAGGTGCGTGTGCCCAGTGGGACGAACGACTGGATGGCCAACTCGCGCAAGCCATCATGTCGATCCAGGCGGTTAAAGGGGTGGAAATCGGCGCGGCCGTGGGGAACGCCGCTCGTTTCGGGTCCGAGGTTCAAGACGAGATCGCTTACAATCGCAGCCAGTCGCGCTTCACGCGCGCCAGCAATCGAGCAGGCGGAATCGAAGGAGGCATGACGAATGGCGAAGAAATTGTGGTGCGCGGCTTTCTTAAGCCGATCTCCACTCTGCGCCGCCCGCTCGAATCGGTGAATTTTGAGACGCGCGAGCCGGTGAAGGCGGCCTACGAGCGCTCCGACGTGTGCGTGGTTCCGGCAGCCGGCGTGGTGGGCGAGGCGATGGTGGCTTTGGTACTGGCGCGAGCCTTGCTCGAAAAAGTTGGCGGTGACTCCATCCAAGAGTCGCGCCGCAATTTCGACGGGTACGTCGCGCAGCTACGCAGCTACTGACATGATCTATCCTGTCGTTAAATACGGAAACCCGGTCCTGGACAGACCCGCCGAGCCGGTTACGCAATTTGATGCAGAGCTCGAAAAACTGGTCGCGGATATGTTTGAGACGATGTACGCGGCTCACGGTGTGGGGCTGGCTGGGCCCCAGATTGGCATTTCCAAGAGACTGTGCACCATCGACATCACTTCGGAGCAAGATCCGTCGGCAAAAATCGTACTGGTGAATCCCGTGATTATTTCGACCGAGAGCAAACAGACCGAAGAGGAAGGCTGCCTGAGTCTGCCCACCTTCCGCGCTCCCACTAGCCGCCCTCTCAAGGCTTCCGTTCGCGCTCAGGACATTCACGGCCAGGAAATCACTTTAAGCGGCGAGGGCCTGCTGGCGCGCGCGTTCTGCCACGAAGTGGATCATTTGAATGGAACTCTCTTCATCCACCATCTCAGCGTGCTGAAGCGCGACTCCATCCGCCGCCGCGTGAAGAAAATGGTCAAGGCGGGCGAATGGTAGGGAATGAATCTGATCTTTTGCGGCACGCCGCAGTTTGCGGTTCCCACGCTTGAGAAGCTCGTGGCCTCGGCCTTTCCTGTCAGCCTCGTTCTCACCAACCCGGACGAGCCTCGCGGCCGCGGCTACCGCTTAAAGGCTTCGCCCGTTAAGGAGTCCGCGGCAAAGGCTGGCCTCAGAATCCTTCAGCCTAAAAACCTGAAAGATCCGGCGGTCGAAGTTGAAATCCGCTCCCTAAAGCCTGACGCCATCGTCGTCGTCGCTTATGGCCACCTCATTCCGGCGTGGATGATTGAAGTGCCTCGCTTCGGCTGGATCAATCTCCACGCTTCGCTTCTGCCGCGTTATCGCGGCGCAGCACCTATTCCATGGGCCATTATTCGCGGCGAGCGTGCCACGGGCGTCACCACGATGCAGATCGATCGCGGCCTCGACACCGGCGACATCCTCCTGCAACGGGCGACAGAGATAAGCAATGAGGACACGACGGAAACGCTCTCGGAACGCTTGAGCGTGATCGGCGCGGAACTGATGGCGGAAACGCTTGGCAAGATTGAGCGGAACGAGATCAAGCCGCAGCCTCAGGATGAGCGGATCGCAACCCGCGCGCCCATGCTCACGAAGGACGACGGCCGGATTGATTGGCGCCTCACCGCGGAAGAAATTTCCCGGCGAGTGCGAGGTCTGCGCCCGTGGCCAGTCGCCCACACGGCGTTTCGTGGACGCAACCTGCAAATCTGGAGCGCAAGGCTGCTAGCCAGCACGCCAGCGAGCGCTCTTGCGCCGGGCGAGTTGAGTGCATGTCAGGGAGCGCTCATCGCCGGCTGCGGAGGCGGCACGCAAATCGAAATCATGGAACTGCAACTCGAAGGGCGCAAGCGGATGCCCGCCCGCGATTTTATTAACGGTGTGCGCCTCTTGTCGGACGAGCGTCTGGAAGAGGGAAAAACGTGAAGACCGTCACGATTTTCGGCAGCTCTCTTCCGACCGAAACGAACATCGCATACGCCGAAGCGCTCCGCCTGGGCCGCGCGCTCGCAGAATGCGGACTTGCGGTGTGCAACGGCGGATACGGTGGATTGATGGAGGCCACGGCTCGCGGAGCGCGTGAAGCCGGAGGGCACACGGTGGGAGTGACGTGCGCGCTTTGGAACTCGCGGGCGAATCCATGGATCGTTGAAGAAGTTCGCACGGCATCCTTTTCCGATCGCCTCATGATGCTCATCGAGCGCGGCGACGCCTACGTCGCATTACAAGGAGGAACGGGAACGCTGGCAGAACTAGCGCTTGCTTGGGAGATGATGAACAAAGTCAGCCTCTCCCGCCAGGCTGGCGGACGCAAACCCCTGCTCGCCGCCAGCCCTTATTGGAAGCCCGTAGTTGAATGCCTGAGTCAAGAAGCTGGCCTGGCGGGAGCTCGGCAAGCACCTGCCGCGCTGGCGATGATCGAGCTCGTGGACAACCTGGAACAGGTGCCGGCCGTTCTCCGTTCGCGGCTGCTTTAGCGGCTACGGTCGCAACCACTCCGTCCCGCACCGGCGGGACTCCTCTTCTTACCAAGGAGCAGACTGAGAACTAGTTAACTGGGCTACAAAAGCCCGTGATCAATCGCGCACCCGGGATTGACGGTAGCCACCTTGCCGCCATGCCTCGCCTTTCGTCTGCAACTCTTCAAGCGCCGCCTGCACTTCCCGGAGCTTGCCGGCCTGCTTTTCTTCATCCGCATCCGGCGCGACGAAAATGGGCGGCGCGATAAACATGGCTGCGCGAATAAACGGCAGAGGGACTTGAAACCAATCCCAGCTTTTGCGGAATACGTGTGCGCGGCGGGGCTCGATGTGAAAGCAGAGGATCGCAGCGCCGGTGGCGCGCGCCAGGATCACCGCGCCGGGCTTGGCAACAAAGCGAGGACCACGCGGCCCATCAATCGTAAACGCGCCGTCCAATCCCTCCCGCAGTGCGCGGACCATTTCCACGAGTGCGCGGCGCGCGCCGTGCGAACTCGATCCGCGCGCCGCGCCGTATCCGTGCTTGCGGATGATGCGCGCGATATACTCCCCGTCGAAATTCTGGCTGGTCATCACCACGATCCCGCGCTTGCGCCAGAACCACGTGGCGGCACAGATTTCTCGGTGCCAGAAAGTGTAAACTAAACCCTTCCCGGCGCGTCTGGCCGCTTCCCAATACTCCCAGCCGTAAACCTCCCAGCGCAGGCTGCGGCCGACCAACCATGTCGTAAGATAACCGATCCAAGTGGCGATTGCGATCTGAACTCGCTGCCACCGCGTAAACGAGCGAGGGCTATCGGCCAGCGAAGGCGGCCGAACGAAAGGGCGCGATGTGTCACGTGACGGCGCTTCTGTGGCGATGGAGGATCGCTTCAAAGTTTCCGATCTCATTACTTTCTCAGGGCTGCGTATAGCGCATCCCGTATTGAACTTCGTCACATCCCCTCGTAGCGCGGCCCTCCGCCGCCCTCAGGACAGACCCAGGTGATGATCTGGTAGGGGTCTTCGATGTCACAAGTCTTGCAGTGTACGCAATTGGACGGGTTCAGTTTCAGTTGCTTGCCAGAGCCGTCCGGGTTCTCATCCATCTCGTAAACGCCTGCCGGACAAAAATGCTGGCACGGGTTGCCGTACTCCCGCACGCAGCGGGTGTTGCAAATATTCAAGTCGGCAATCTTCAGGTGCGGCGGCTGGTCTTCCTCGTGCTGAGTTCCCGAATGGTAAACGTCCGCAAGCTTGTCAAACGTCAGACGGCCGTCAGGCTTGAAGCTGGACAAAGGAGAAAGGATATGCTCGTTGAGCCTGAGCATGTGCAAATGATCGGGAATTGAACCGTACCGCGCGTGTAGCCCGCGGCCTCCCGTTGCAAACTGCGCCGTCGCGTGAAGCGCGCCTCGCACAAGCCCACGTTCGAACGCTTGATGGTAATTCCGAACCCCCCACAGTTCTCTGCCCACCCAACTAGTCTGCCACGCTTGCTCGAAGCGGCCGAGTTGCCGGATAGAGAGATCCTGCTTTTCAAGCGCTTCAAAGGCAGTCTCGGCGGCAAGTAGCCCCGTCTTCATGGCCAGGTGAATCCCTTTCAATCGCTGGGAATTCAGGAATCCGGCGGCATCGCCAATAATCAACGCGCCGTCCGTTGCGGTTCCCGGGATGGAAAAATACCCGCCCTCGGGAATTGCCTTGGCGCCATAGCGGAGCATCTGCGCGCCGGAAAGGAGACTCTGGAGCCAAGGATGAGTTTTCCAGCGCTGAAAGGCGCGGTGTGGATCGAACTTCGGATCGCCGTAAGCTAGCCCGGTGACCAAGCCCAGCGCCAGGTGCGACGCAGAGGCCGCGTAGAGAAACCCTCCGCCGAATACGTCCTTCGTGAGCGGCCAGCCCGCGGTGTGAATCACTTGGCCGGCATCGAGCCGTCCGGGAGGAATTTCCCACAGTTCCTTAAGACCTAAAGAATACGCCGGCGAATTCGAATCGCGGTCCAAGCTGAAGCGCTGAACGAGCTGCTTCGTCAGCGCGCCACGCGTTCCTTCGGCAAAGACCGTGATCTTGGCACGAAGATCGTAGCCGGGCTGAAAATTGGGCTTTCGCTGTCCGCCGCGATCAATCCCTTTGTCTC
Organism: Acidobacteriota bacterium; assembly: GCA_021817045.1. Classification (GTDB taxonomy): domain Bacteria; phylum Acidobacteriota; class Terriglobia; order UBA7540; family UBA7540; genus RH2-MAG17b. The sequence goes on along the minus strand of JAKAWG010000030.1, from coordinate 8,095 downwards.
CCAGGCGCACACCGGTCACCCGCCCATTCTCGTACAGCACTTCCGCACCGGAAAATCCAGGGAACAGACTAACCCCGGCACGCTCAACTTCGCCGGCCAGCCATTTGACAAACCTGTTGAGCGAGATGATGTAATTCCCACGGTTGCAGAGAAAGCGCGGGGTGAAGGGCAATTTCAGCCGGCGCCGCGGCGTGAGATAGCATACAGCATCGCTTGTAACCGGAGTATCGAGTGGCGCGCCGTGCCTGGCGAAATCCGGGAGAAGCTCGGCGAGCGCGACGGGGTCCAGCAGCGCACCGGAAAGGCAGTGCGCTCCTGGCTCCGCCGCCTTTTCCAGTACGAAGATGTTTTCAGGCTTCAGCGGAAGCCCGTCTCGTGGGCGCTCCTGACATAGCTGAGCCAGGCGCAGCGCGCAACTGAGGCCGGCTGGTCCTGCGCCTACGATGAGGACGTCCGCTTCAAGCGTGTCGCGATCTCGCGTTTCCATGCCACCGACGGGCCACGGTCATTCCGAGGGTCGATGTTTTTGATCGGCGCGAGGCATCTGCTTTGTTTTCGATGACCCGATCACTAGCAGCTTCCTCGCTGCGCTCGGAATGATAATTGGATTTCGCAGCGAATTTACGACTCGCGACCTCACCCGCCTCATTTGCCGGGCTGCGCAGGGAGAGCCGCCAATTTTTCCTTGAGGATTTCTGCCAGATAGGGGTCCGAACCCATCTGCTTGCTGACGCGCGCGTAAATCTGTCTGGCGGCAGCGGGATCGGTGCCACGCTCGGCATCCGCGAGCGCCAGCCAAGCTGTGGCTGACGGAACAGTTCGGGTGGGATGATTGGCAAGGGCCAAGAAGATATTTTTCGCTTCCGGAAGCCTGCCCGCACGGGCCAGCTCATCGGCTAACGCGAAGCGCGCCAGGGATGCAATTTCCGGGTCCGGAACAGACGCCGCCTGCCGGAGAGTTTTGAGAGCCGCGTCGCGTCGGTCAAGAAAAGCCTCGCACACGCCCGCATGGTAAAGCGCAATCTCACCCGCCTTTTGCCGGGGGTACCGGGCGGCCACGCCGCTGAAAGCCTTAAGTGCAGCCTTGTACTTCGCTTCCGCCGTAGCGAAGGTTTGCGCGCCGGGTCCAAGGGCATCCGGCGAAGCCGAGCCGACGTAAGCATGAAACGTGGTCAAAGCAGCGCCCAACTGTGCGTTGGCCGCCAACTCCTGCCGCCGCTGGTAGCTCTTCCAGGAGACTGCCGCCACGACCGCCGCGGCGATGACCACCACGGCAACAATCAGCTTGGCGTAATGCTGCTGGGCGAACTCAACGATGTCATCGTAATAAACGGAGAGGAACGGGTCCTGCTTCAGTTCCTTCTTCGTCATATGCTGGGCCACAGAAAGCTCCTTGTGAAGAACGAAAAGAAAGAAGGGTTCACGCCGGCTGCGGACGCTCGCGGCTGGGAACGCCAGGCGCAATTTGAGGCTTCAGCACCTGCGTCGTCTCCGGCGCGGCGGGCGGCGATGCTGCCGGTTTCTGGCGCTCCGGCAGAGGTTTGCCCTCCAGCAGCATCTTGGCTTCGTTGGCTTCAAGCACTTCGTACACCAGAAGGGCTTCCGCAGTGCGTGCCATCGCGTCGCGGTGGGCGGAAAGGATGTCTTTGGCGCGCTGGTAACCGGTCATCACAAACTTCTTCACTTCCAGGTCGATCTTAATGGCCGTATCCTCGCTAAAGTCGCGCTGCGTCGCCAGATCGCGGCCAAGGAAGATTTCCTGCTGGTTCTTGCCATAGGCGAGCGGGCCGAGGTCCGACATGCCATACTCGCACACCATCTTGCGAGCCAGTTCCGTAGCCTGCTCGATGTCGTTGCCGGCGCCGGTCGTAACGTGATTCAGGAACAACTCCTCGGCCACCCGGCCTCCCATCATGATGGCAAGCTGAGACTCGAGGTAGTCCCGGGTATAGGTGTGCTTGTCGTCGGTCGGCAACTGCATCGTGACACCAAGTGCCATGCCGCGGGGGATGATGGTAACTTTGTGAAGCGGGTCGGCGTGCGGCACGATGAGCGCGACTAACGCGTGGCCAGCCTCGTGATAGGCTGTATTCTTTTTCTCCTCGTCGGAGAGAATCAGAGACTTCCGCGCGGTGCCCATCAGCACCTTATCTTTGGCCGCTTCGAAGTCGATCATCGCCACCTGCTTGCGGTTTTCGCGGGCGGCCAGCAAGGCTGCCTCGTTAACCAGATTGGCGAGGTCGGCGCCGGAAAAGCCGGGGGTACCGCGCGCCAGAAGAGAGATTTCCACGTCCTCGCTAAGGGGAATTTTCTTGGTATGAACCTTCAGGATACCCTCGCGCCCGCCCACGTCCGGCCGCGGCACCACAATGCGGCGGTCAAAGCGTCCGGGTCGTAGCAGAGCTGGATCGAGAACGTCCGGCCGGTTGCTGGCGGCAATCAGGATGACGCCTTCATTCGATTCGAATCCGTCCATTTCGACGAGCAGTTGATTGAGCGTCTGCTCGCGCTCGTCGTGCCCGCCGCCCAGACCGGCGCCACGATGCCGGCCCACGGCATCGATTTCGTCGATGAAGATGATGCAGGGAGCGTTCTTTTTACCCTGCTCGAAAAGGTCGCGCACGCGCGAAGCACCCACTCCGACAAACATCTCTACGAAGTCAGAACCCGAGATGGAAAAAAAAGGTACATTCGCTTCACCGGCAATGGCTCGGGCGAGCAACGTCTTGCCCGTGCCCGGCGGCCCTACCAGCAGGACGCCCTTCGGGATCCGCCCGCCAAGCTTCTGGAATTTTTGCGGCTCGCGGAGAAAGTCGATGATCTCGTGCAGCTCGTCTTTCGCTTCTTCAACACCCGCGACGTCCTTGAACGTCACCTTCTTCTGCTGGCTCGAAAGCAGTCTCGCCCGGCTCTTGCCGAATGAAAGCGCTTTGTTGCCGCCACTCTGCATCTGTCGCATGAAGAAAATCCAGATGCCGACCAGGATAATGAGGGGGAGCAGGCCATTGCCAATCCAGGAAAGCCAGTCACTGCTCGAAGTGTCCTTAATCGTGACGTTGACGCCCTTGGCTTGGAGCTGCTTGTAAAGGTCGGGATAGTTGGAAGGGATGATGGTCTTGAATTTGCTGTTGTCTTTTTTAACGCCGGTCGCTTCCACGCCGCTGATCGTAACCTGCTTGATGTCACCCTTCTGGATTTCGTCGTTGAACTGAGTGAAAGAAAGCTGCTGCGGCTTCTGGCTCGTGCTCGACCGGACCACCGCCCAGAGCAACAGAGCCGTCGCGACCATCACGACCCAAAATATGATGTTCTTAACCGTTGAGTTCACCAAACCACCTCCCGGCACCATCCGGCTGCTGCCATAATTCGCGTCACCCTGTCACGCAGCTTCTCCCGCCGTACCGATCACTTTCCCCCTGTCTTTATGATGCTCCCGGCAAGCTCATCGCAACAGCGCGACAAACACTCCGCTGCCAAGAACCTTGTAGCGCCGGGCTTGAGCCCGGCACCTGCCGACCTCAAGGTCGGCGCTACCGTTTGTTTGCTCCCGCCTCCCCGATCATCGCCAGGTAGGGCAAGTTCTGGTAACGCCCCGACCAGCCCAGCCCGTAGCCGACCAGAAAGCTCTTCTTGGTCGTCCTGAAGCCCACGTAGTCCAGGCTCAAGCCCACCTTCTTGTCGCCGATCTTTTCGATCAGCGCTGCCGTCCGCACCGAGGCCGGGCACTGCCCTTCAATGGACCGGAGCAAGAAGTCCCATGTGACGCCCGTTTCCAAAACTCCGTCTACCATAAGCACGTGCAGGCCCCGCAGGTTTAGCTCCGGCGTGTACCTGATCTGCCGAACGGGAACGCCGTGCAAGCACCGGTCATGGGTTTCAGCGCTTAGAAAATGGCACGTGACATCGCAGCGGAGTTGGCGAACCAGGTCTGACACAAATACAAAGCTGTTTTCGAGCAGCCCGACCAAATGCACCGTGCGCCCAGAGTAGTCGCGATTGATACGGTGGGCCATCGTCGCCACGCGTAGCCTGATGCGCTCCTCACTAAAAGCCACCCGCAATCGTGCGTCATTAGCCGGTTCTGACCCGGACTTGGACCTTTGCTCGCGAACGGTCACCCCTCCTCCGGGGGCGCTGAGGCGGCTGCGGCCGGTTGCTCCTCAATCCGTAACAGGAGGCGAGAAGCCGCGGTGGGTAGCACGACCGTTGACGGGGGGAAATGGCAAGCCCAGAGAACTTTCTCGCCGCTCGCGAGGACCGGCCAGAGCCTGCGTTGAGCGCGAGGGACTCTGCGTTCCGACAGCAATTCCTTCAACTTGCGAACCTTGTGGCTTCCAGCGGGCACGTACCGGTCACCGGCGCGCCAATTCCGCAACAGCAAAGGGCCGGAGAGCTTTTCAAAATCAACGTAAACGGCCTCATTTTGATTATACTTCTTTTCGGTATTGCTACCAGGAAGATTTTCGACAATTGCGAACCGAAGCCTTAGCGCTGATCCAGGCACGGCAACCTCGGCTGGCGGCTGGATGGGGATCGCGAAATCGCTTCTTCCGAACCCCGGGCGGCAGGGTGCCACCGTGAGCCACGCAAACTCCCGCCTCGCTTCCAGACCGCCTGGCAGAAGGACGCTTTTGCCGCTCTGGCCCCGTGCCGCCAGCGCACGCAGCGCTTCCACCTGAGCGGCGGTGACGCACGAACGTTTCCCTTCGCTGGCGCCGAAGATCATCTGCCGAAGTACCCGCCGCTCGATGGCGACCGGGAAATTAGCCAGAGCCCGAACCGGGATGCGTTCCTCATTCTCCTGACGGATCCGCCAAGGCTGAGCCATTTCCCGCGCTTGATGTTCAAGAAACGCCTCGTCGTCCCGGCAAAGCGCCGCGAACTGCGCAAGTCCGGAAACGACGCCCGGGTTAAACTCCCGTTCAAGCCAAGGAATAAGCTCGCGGCGGATGCGGTTGCGGGCAAAGCGCAGGTCGAAGTTCGAAGGGTCGGTGCGGAAGCGAAGGCCACGCCGCGCAACTTCAATTTCGATCTCCGCGCGCTCAAGGCCAAGGAACGGCCGGACCACCTTACCGTCGAGAACCGGGAAAATGCCCGCAAGCCCTCGCGCGCCAGCGCCTCGCAGCAGCCGCAGCAGGACGGTCTCCGCCTGATCGTTTGCGGTGTGCGCCGTGGCCACCTTGTCCACTTTGCCTTGGTGAACCAGCGAGTAGAAAAACCGGTAGCGCAGCCGACGCGCTGTCGCTTCCAGGTTCTGGCGCTTTTCCCGCGCCACTCGCCCCACGTCCGCCTGACCGACAAAATAAGGGAGGCCGAGCCGCTCTGCGACCTCCGAGACAAATCGCTCATCAGCATTCGATTCCGCGCCGCGGAGATGATGATTGAAGTGCGCGACGGAAAGGACCAGGCCGTTCTGCTGCGCGAATTCCCGCATGAATTCGAGAAGGAGCATGGAATCCACGCCGCCCGAGACAGCTGCGGCAACGCGCTCGCCCGGAGCAAACAGGCGGGAGCGGCGCATTTCCAGACACCAGCGAGCGTAGAGCCTTTCAGAACGCGGCATGGCGGAACAGACAAAACCTCGGCGCCTTGGCCGCATTGTAACACTGAACGCTCTGTCGTCCGGCTGTGGCCTCGCCTCGTCAGCGCAGCTTTGGCGGCGTGCGGCAGTTCATCGCCGGTTTGGCAGCGCGGTTTGGCTGCGTGTCGTGGAGCGGGGGCAAGCTCCCGCACTTCACGCCCATGTAATTCGGCCTCAGATTCGCCAACTGCTCCTGCTTCTGTTTTATTACCAATAACTTATATAAAATCGGGTCTCGCGCTACCCCTTATAAGTTTTTGATTCTAAACTATATAACTCATTTTTACCTGAAAAGCTTGGCTTCGCTTTTGGGTTCGTTCTGCATAAGCAAATTCTAATGTTGTTTTTTTCACTAACTTTTATGGGTTAACGAGCCTAAACCGCCCGCTAATTTCGGCAAGCGTGGCTAGCCTAGCGGTTGTACCTTCACTCCGAACCGCCCCCTCGGTACCTCTTTAGAAAGAAGGGGAGCCCCGCCGGTGCGGGACGGGAGTGATTGAGAGACTACGGTTCCGATTTCTTGGCACGCCCCTGAGGCTCGACGATATTGCTGTTGGGCACGCAGGATTCGTGAGGGACACCCCAGACCTCCGGGCAGCAAAATTGCGAGGGGTTCTGTTTACCTAATGGCACACATCCCACGAAGGACTGTCAAGGCGGGATCGACATGTACTAGGGACTACACATGTCGTATCGCCGTTGTGGGGTTAAAGTGTCTCAGTTCTCGGGCGAGAGCCGAGATGGCTGCCTTGCTCTTGGATACAGTTTTGATCTGTCGGCTTGACGATAACGGGCCCATGCTTCGATACTCGAGGCGAAAACGGTTCGTACCCCAGCGCATCCAAATTACAAGGAGGGTGATTGGCGGAATTCGAAGCTCTTCTCACCGATCTTTACGAGCTGACGATGGCGGCGGGATACTTCACGCACCGGATCGCGTCCCGCGCCACGTTTGAGCTGTTCGTTCGTTCCCTGCCGCCCGAGCGGGGATTTTTGCTGGCGTGCGGCCTCGAGTCCGCCCTTGATTATCTCGAGAAATTTCACTTCGAAGAAGAGGAAATCGCATTTTTCCGGCGGCAACCGGCGTTCCGCTCCATCCCGGATGCCTTTTTCGATTATCTTGCCAAACTTCGTTTCACCGGCGACGTTTCGGCGATCCCGGAAGGAACCGTCGTCTTCGCCGAAGAGCCACTATTGCAGGTCACAGCGCCAATCGCCGAGGCGCAGATCGTCGAGACTTATTTGCTATCGGTCCTGAACTTCGAGACCTCGGTGGCAACGAAAGCCGCGCGCACGGTTCGAGCGGCCGCTGGCAAAGACGTGTTGGAGTTCGGCACGCGGCGGGCGCAAGGGCCGGAAGCCGGCGTGCGTGCGGCGCGAGCGGCATACGTGGGCGGTTGCGCGGCCACCTCAAACGTTCTGGCCGGCTTTCTTTACGGCGTTCCGCTTGCGGGAACGGCAGCCCATTCGTGGACGCAGGCATTTGCCTCCGAGCGCGAGAGCTTCGAAGCCCTCCTCGAATCCTTCCCCGACACCGCCATTTTGCTGATTGACACTTACGACGCGTTGACCGGCGCTGCAATGGCCGCAAGCCTTGGACGGCAGATTCGCGGAATTCGCCTGGATAGCGGCAACCTTCTCGAACAAAGCCGCCGCGTGCGACAGATCCTGGACCGAGCCGGACTCACGGAGACCAAAATCGTTGCGAGCGGTGATCTGAACGAACACAAGGTGCAGAAACTCGCCGCCGCTAGCGCACCAATTGACTATTTTGGCGTCGGGACCGAGCTTGCCACTTCGCGTGACGTGCCGGCCCTTAACGTGGTTTACAAGCTGGTAGAGATGGAGCAAGCGGGCCAGGTGAAATACAAAGCCAAGTTCAGTGAGCACAAGGCGTACGCGCCCGGCCGCAAGCAGATTTTCCGATTTTCTTCAGGCGGGCTTTACGAGCGGGATCTGCTCGCACGCGTAGAAGAAACCTATGCGGACGGCACTCCTCTGCTCGAACCAGTGATGAAAAATGGCAAGCGCATGAAGCCGCCCGCACCTCTCGCCGAGATTCGCGCCCACGCGCAGGCGAATCTTGCGCGCCTGCCCGCGCCATATCAGTCACTTGAATCCCCCGAGGCTTACCGGGTGGAAAAGAGTCGGACGCTTGAAGAGCTCGCGAGCCAGGTCCGCGAGCACTACGTCGGGACAGGCACCACGAGGCAGTAAGCAGAAGGCGGTAGGCAGAAAGCAGTAGGCAGCGGAGGGGGAAATGGGAGTTTTGAGAGGACTCGAGATCTGAAGGTGTACCAATTAGCGATGCAGGTCTTCAGTATTTCGAAAGCGTTTCCTCAGGATGAACGATACGCGCTGACAAGCCAGATTCGGAGATCATCTAATACTACTACGTTAAGTTATGCTTGACCTCGTGCACGAGGGGTGCTACGCTCCGGTGCATGACCGAGAGCGAAATCGAGAAATGCCGAGCCCGTTTGGAACAATTCTTGGTCGATCTGCTGGAGCCGC
>JAKAWG010000120.1 GCA_021817045.1 Acidobacteriota bacterium | reverse complement strand
GGGTGCTGACTATAATCAATGACGCGGGGTGGAGCAGTCAGGTAGCTCGTTGGGCTCATAACCCAAAGGTCGCTGGTTCAAATCCAGCCCCCGCAACCACGTCTTTCATGACAACCTCTGGCAGACGGTAGCTGATTTTAACCTCTAGGGTTTCGGGGTGTAGTTTGACTTCTTGCACCCAAGCCCTCAAGAACCTCTTTCGCTCGGCGGGATGGCCGGATTGCATCAACTTTTCAGTCTGACGGCGGTATGCCATCACTGTGCCACAATTAAGCTGCGGTGGCCCCGGTGCGTCAGGGCGCACCTTCACGACCCAAGCGATGCTTGATTCTGAGCGAGACAATATCGCGCAGATGAAAGCTGGCCAGGAAAAACACGCGCCATTAGCTTCCGAACATGAGCGGGAAGAGTTTGCCGGAAGGTTGGTCCACCTATCGAACACCCAGCGGCAAGCGGTCGAAGAAATTCTTAGCAGCCGGGACCAAATAACAGGCTTGGACGGCGTTGCGGGAGCAGGAAAAACCACTTCCCTTGCCGCCATTCGGGAAGCAGCCGAGCGCCAGGGCTATCAGGTCGAAGGCCTTGCCCCGACTTCGCGGGCCGCGCAGCAGCTTGAAGAGGCCGGCATTCACTCAAACACTTTGCAGCACCATCTTGCCCGTTCGCACGCGAACGACGCGGGACGGCATCTTTACGTTGTTGACGAGTCGAGTTTGACCAGCACACGCCAAGTAAATGAATTCTTGCACCGGCTGCATGACCAAGACCGCGCGCTGTTCGTGGGCGACACGCGCCAGCACCAGGGCGTCGAAGCTGGGCGGCCATTTCAGCAATTCCAAGAGGCAGGAATGCAGACGGCACACCTGGACGAGATCATCCGTCAAAGGGACCCAGCCTTGAAAGAGGCGGTGGAGCAGCTTGCCCATGGGCAGGTCCGGGAAGCGGTCGAGAATCTGAAGCAGCAGGGCCGAGTGCATGAAATTCCGAATCGTGAAGAGCGTCTCGACGCTATCGTCAAGGCTTATGCCGAGCAGCCCGAGCGAACGCTGGTAGTTTCGCCGGACAACCGTTCCCGCCAGGAAATTAATGCACGGATTCATGAGCAATTGCAATCAATTGGCCGCGTTGCAGAGCAGGAACAACGGGTGACAGTGCTTGTCCCGCGCCAAGAAATGACCGGAGCCGACCGTCAATGGGCGGCGCAGTATGAGCCAGGCGACATCGTGCGTTACACCAGAGGCAGCAAGGCCGTCGGCATCGAGACCGGAGAATACGTACGCGTCGCCACAGTTGACCGCGAAAGGAATTTACTTACCGTCGAGCGCGCGAACGGCCAGGAAGTTACTTATGACCCGAACCGGCTTCATGGCGTGAGTGTCTATCGGGAAGTCGAACGGCAGTTTTCAATCGGCGACCGCGTGCAGTTCACGACACCCTATCGTGACGAACACATTGCCAACCGGCAGCTTGGAACTGTGGAGCGGATTGACTCGGAGGGCAACCTTCAAATCCGAATGGATTCAGGCCGCGAAGTACAATTCAACATCCGTGAGCATCCACATCTTGATTACGGCTATGCCGTCACCAGCCACAGCAGTCAGGGAACCACCGCCGACCGTGTGCTGATTCACGTGGACACCGAACAGACTCACGAACAGCTTATCAATTCACGGCTGGTATATGTCTCCGTCTCCCGCGCACGGTATGATGCCCAGATTTACACCAATGACGCCGGAAAATTGGACCAGGAGTTAAGTCGCGACGTTTCCAAGCAGGCGGCATTGGAAATGGAACATGAAATCGCTAGCAAGTGTCAGGTTTACGCGATTGAATCCGCCAGAGACCAGTCAATAACCCAGTCGCATGGCCACGCAGAGGGGAGCAGCTTAGAGCACTGAGCGCCTGATGTTTCTTGGGGGACTCTGGTGACAGCGTGGAGTCTCAAGTTTCAAGGGTAAAGGGCCGTGACGGCGCGATGAAGATTTGCTAAATCTGGATTTGCCGCGTCAAACTCGCCCAGCGCCTTGTGAAAACTCGAATACTTTCTTGAAATCATCTGAGCACCTGGCACGCTCACCACGAGCAACGAGTCGCCACGATTCTCAAAGGCTGCATCGCTCATGTTCTCCTCGAAGGTCAGGTGAGCAGTCCATATCACATCTGCCACGAAGGAGTCCGCGTTCAAGCATAACACTCCATCGGAACCCGAAAGATGAAATTTGAAATCCTTATGCTTGAATAGATAGCCTGTTACGTTTGCCTTGGTCATTGCATCCGCCCCAGCATAGGTATGCACGAGCGCGCATCGCAACGCAAAAATCTTTGCGGAGTCGTAACGACCGTCAACCTTCTTGAGGTATTCGTCCACAATCGACTTGTAGTTGACTTTTATTCCTTCAGCCGAATTTTTGGGGCGGAGATAGGATAAATAGTCGATTACACAGAGGGCAAGCGTATTTGCACCCATAAGCGATCCCCCGTCCACAGCACGCAATACATCAGCGACCGCTGTGTCAAAGAACCGCTTCCTCAGTTCGGAAGAATTCATTCGTTTCCTCCGCAATCCTTTCCCGAACCGTCGGCAAACTCAAGCTCTTGAGGTCGCAATTGAGACCGGAGCATTGAGAGTTCCACATCACATGGATGGCAAAGGAAGTAGCTTTTGGTCGAACTTTAGCTCCTTTTTGCCAGATGAACCTTGAACAATTGCCGCAGTTCGGGCCTTAATGCCGCTGGCGTTGCCGTAAATCCGGCTATAGTGGTCGAATCTTTTCTTCCACACTTTCTTGTGCGAGTTCAATTCCTTTTTCAGTAGGCCGTAAAGTTCAAGGGTTCGAAAGATCGTGTCCCCAACGAGGTTCCTAAAATCATTGCTCTTAACATAGTCCATTAGCATCGAAGCACGTCGGTTCGCTTCTTGGGTGCTTACGCGGCTGGCCGCGATGTCCAAAATGCTCTGGCGAAGGATGCCGACGACATGGACGGCCCCGAAGGGGTGGACTACGATGACATCCTTGTCCACCCAAATTCCAGCCGTTCCTTTCTTCGATGCAAGCGTTACAAGAATTCCATAGCTTGCATTCCGCTCCGCGACGGCCCTTTTAGTTTGGACCACGTACGATGTAGAGAAGCTGCTGGTAAGTTTACACTCGATAAGGATGCTGCCTACCTGTTTCGCTTTATGCAAGACGCGAACCAGTATGTCACCGGATTTTCCATGGTGCTCGACTTCATCATTTGGAAAATTCTTCTTTAGGTCACTCACCAGTTCGCGCTCAAAGTTCAGACCTTCGATCTGGGGCGTCGTGCCCCTCTTCAGTTGCTCTTGCAGGTCTTTGACCTTCCGCGAAAGGAATTGGATTTGTTGGCTCTTCCCTTGAATTAGATCGGAAAGTCTGTCGGCCCTCCGCCTCTCTTTAGCTGTCGCCTTCGCCGCGGCCTCTTTCGCAGCCCGTTTCAGCGCAAGGCGCATCTCCTTTCTCTCCTTATCGAGGGCGGCTCTTTGTTCCTGAATCCTATTCATTTCACGCTGCAGGGAGACTTCGAGCCGTTTTCTTTCTTCCCAGACGCCAACAATTTGAAGGTATTTTTCAGATTTAAGTGGCGAGCCGCAAAGCGGACAGGTCGTTTGTGTTCTTCTTTTTGCCATTTTCCCTCCCCCGTTTGCGTGTTCAGGTCGAACGCAGACGACTCCTCACTTGTTTTTCATCACTGAGGATAAAGCCGCAGCCCAGTGGTTAGCCTACTTCAGGCAAATACCCTAAATCAACACGTTCTGCGCTGCAAATCTCCGGTCGCACGAGTCGTAAGCTGTTCGCGACTGGTTTGCCTTGATCGGGAATTTTGCAATAAGCATTTGGCGTCGCGTCGCGTTGCGTTGGAACTACAATTTAACCAAAGTGGATCCTTTAATAATCACTCTATTCCTGTTGAAGTTTTCTCCGACGTGTATATTGCTTCGCCTTTTCTGGCACCGCTTTCTCACGGGCACGGCGAGCTGGGGAAAGCCCCTGCGCGCTAGCGGCACGGCGGGCTTCTGCTTTCACGCTCCAGCGTGACCCTCCGGGTTTTGGCTCCGCCAAAAAATCAAACGACGATTTTTCGGCCCTCCAAAAATGCAGCCCTTGGCCTTGCGAGCAGGCCCCACTCGCTTTTGGGTGCCCCGCGAGAAACGGGCGCAGAAAAGGAGAAAAAAACAAAATGATTAAAGAAATCAATCAAACAAATCGAGAGCGATTCAATGTTGAGGGTTCGTTCGAGCAGAGCACGACGCAACCCGCGACACGCGCCGAAAGAAGGGCCATGGTTTCATGGGCGGCGTTGCTCGATCAGGCGGTGAAGAAGCCCGGCTTCATTCACGAGGCTTACAGCCGCTTTCACAACTACAGCTTGGGCAACCAGCTTTTGGCTTTGTTTCAGTGTGTAGAGCGAGGCATTCAGCCGGGGCCGCTGGCCACTTTCCCGAAGTGGAAAGAGCTAGGCCGCCACGTGAAGAAGGGCGAGAAGGCGTTGACCCTGTGCATGCCGCTCACTTGCAAGCGCACCAAGACAGTCAAGAAAAATGACGGCACCGACCAGGACGAAGAATTCACTTTCACGCATTTCACTTACAAGGCCCATTGGTTTGTGCTCGCGCAGACGGAAGGCGCGAAACTCAAGCCCGCCGCGATTCCCGGATGGAGCGAGCAGCGGGCGCTTGAGACGCTCAAGATCGAGCGCATCGAGTTTACGAACCTTGACGGCAACGCGCAGGGTTACGCCCGGCGAGGCCGCAAGATCGCCATCAGCCCGATTGCGGCGCTCCCGCACAAAACGCTTTTCCACGAACTCGCCCACGTTGTCCTTGGCCATTGCGCCGAGCAAGACCTTTCAGACACAGAGAACACGCCGCGCGAACTCCGCGAAGTCGAAGCCGAGGCTGTGGCGCTGCTTTGCTGCGAATCGCTCAGCTTGCCGGGAGCCGATTTCAGCCGGGGCTACATCCAGCACTGGAATCAAGGCCAGGGGATCAACGAACGGTCCGCACAGCGAATCTTCCGCGCCGCCGACCTGATTCTTCGCGCAGGCTATGGAGACAAATAAGACTGCCCCACAAAAATGGCGGCGGGCCAACCTCTGGTCGGCCCGCCGTTCGTTTCCTCCCCCACAAAGACCAGGTGGCAACGATGGCCTTTCCTTGAATGATCGTCATCGCGGATACCAATCCGCGATGGCGCTCACGCCGAGCTCAACCTGAACTGGATTCCTTCCTGATGGAGCAAATAGGAAACGATCTCAAAAAGGTTTCTCGCCTGCGGATTACCTTGCGGTCCTAACATACGCATCAGGCTCTTGGGGGAGCGATGTGTGACTTCGGCCAACTCGCCGAATCCCACAGTGGCATTGATGTAGTCCCGGAGCACGCTCTTCCCGGTTTCTACGTCTCCGTTAAGCATGGCTTCCACGGCCTCGCGAAGAAGCGCACGACGGAAGGCCTGATCGCGTTGAACACGCGCCCTGATGGTTTCCTTAAAATCGCGGGTCAGAGCCATTACCTTTCTCCCTCTTTTTTCTCTTCTTATAGTCTTGCCATCTTGCAATAGCCAAGCTGATGTCCGTGCCCTGCCGCTTTTTGCTTCCGCCGCCAAGGAGTATCACCAGCCTGTCCCCGTCCTTGCCCAGATAAATTCTGTAGCCGGGGCCGAAATCAATTCTGTACTCAAAAACGCCGGAGCCTACTCCCTTGACTCTTGAAAAATTCCCTTGCCCCAACCGGGTGACTGCCATCGTCACCTTCGCGGCGGCTTCCGCGTTCAAACTTTCGAACCAGATCGCGTAAGGGCTCTTGCCGTCGCGATCCAGATACTCAAGAACATCAACCATGAATGATGGTAACATATGTGGCACCAATGTCAAGCAGCGTTAGTTTCTTCGCTTTGAAATTTGTGCGGATTGGAGCGAAAGGCGTTGAGAATACCACACAACGGAAAGTGAATCCGGCCCAGTAAACATGCGGTTTTTCAAATCGCCGGAAAATTCTTTTCGAACCCAAGTCCGTAACGCTCAAACTTTTTGGGTTCGATTTGGGTGCAGCCAATTTTGCCGTCCATTCCTTACAATGACTTACGGTTTCCCAGGCTTGCTATGCGTACCGCTAAGTGTTTGATTTTGCCTGGGTTACTTGAACTCATAACCCAAAGGTCGCTGGTTCAAATCCAGCCCCCGCAACCAACCCTGTCTTCTTGAACAACCACGAGTTCTGCCATCTGTGCCAACTCCTCTTCGACGCGAGCTTACCGTCTTGAGCGCAACGGCCGTGTCGCGGCTAACGTGATCGACAACGGGATCTTCGCGACAACCGGATTTATCGCTGTCGACTTAGGCCAATGGAAAGCGTGGCAGAGGCTTGGAAACGCGAAGGTGTGAAAGGAACAAGATTTCCCTCATGGTCAACGACGAGGTCCTCATCTATCATGTCCCCAGTTGAAACGCAAACCAATCCGACCCAGTACGGGAGGGCCAACCTGCGTGTACGGCACCCGAGCCACTTGATAGCGATCATCGGTGACATTCTCGACAGCAGCGTAAATCTCCGCGTGAGTGTGGAAGGAATGAGAGACGAAGACATCGAGCTGAAAGCCGGGGCTCAATGGAAATTGATTGAGGACGTCATCATACTGAAGGCCCATGTATCGCCCCTGGAGGCCGAGCGTGAGCAGAGATGGCCTGGAATAGGTCGCCTGGAGGGTGAATACGTTGCGCGGGACTTCAGGCACCCACAGGCCTTGAAGGGTCGTGTCAGCCGGAAAGCTGAGCACGGTCGCCTCCGTGTACTGGTAGCCGCCGGAGAGAATCAAGTCGGGCCAAGGTTGCGACTCAGCTTCCAATTCAATCCCTCGGGAACGAATGCTGCCCAGGTTTTCGCGCTGGTCGGTGATGAGGCTCGGCGTCTCTTCGATGGTCACGTTCGCAACAGGTTGGGTGATTTCCGTCCAGAAGAATGTGCCGTGCACCCGAAGCCGGCCGCCTGGAGGCGTAAAGCCCACGCCGGTCTCCCCGCCGGTCAGTCGCTCCGCGCCCAGGTTAGGGTTTGCCAGTGTCTCCACGTTCCCCACCCGGAACGGCCGGTAAAGCTCATTCAGTGTTGGAGCGCGAAACGATTCATAGAATGAAGCGTAAGCCGAAAGGGTGGAGGTGAGCTGGCGCAGGACAGAGAGTCGAGGGCTGAGTGCAGAAGCACGGCGTACCGGAAAGATCGTCACCGAGACTGGAGCAGATGTTGCCAGCGGCCGCGTCGTCGAGAGAGCATCAAAATTGCGCCAGTCATCGAACCGCGCGTTTCCGGTAATAATCCAGCGCGCGCTGGGGCGTATCACATCCTCAAGATAAACGCCATTGATCCCTTGCCGACCGCCAGCCCCTACCGCTGCGCTAATTCGTCCCGCCTGGAAACTCAGCGAGTTAATGGTTCCGGCGACATCCGTGCCTTCCACACCCGCGAGCCACATCTGTGCCGTTCCCCAAGAGCGATTCCATTGAACTGAATAGCCCACCTCCTGTGCCGGTACTCTCTGGATCGAAGTCAGGGACTCGCTCTGGCGTGTGATGGCGATCGCGGAAAAACTCTGATTGTAAACCTGCGATTCGCCGTAGCCTCGCATCGCCCAGTCACCCCAGCGCGGCGATCCCCAGTTCCAGCCGGCACCCAGCTCGCGCAAATGCGTGCGGTTGTTTTGGAGCGGCGTTCCGTTCTTGCGCGCTTCGCCGAAGATGCTGCCGCTCACAAACGCCCGAGAGTGAGCTGAAATCTGTCGATCCAGTGTGATCGTGCCATCCGCGTGATTTGACCCCGCGGCCGTATCCACCGGTCCACGAATATTCCGGGGCACCAGAATGTATCCGTTGGTGTTAAAGGCTTCGCCAGAAGTCTCGAGGTCCCAACCGCGCCAGTCAATGTTGGACCAAAGTGAGGCGTCCGGCGTGTTCTCGTTTCCATAAGAGGTATCCAGCGTCATTTCCGAGTGAACGGCGTGGCGGGTGAGGATGTTGACCACGCCTCCCATCGCGTCGCTGCCGTACAGTCCCGAGGCTCCGCCTTCGGCCACCTCAATCCGATCGACCGCTGCTCTCGGCACTCGGTCCCAGTACACCCACCCGCCAAACGGGTCGTTGAGCGGGATGCCGTCTTCCAGCACTAACGCCCGGCTTGCTCCGTTCGCGCCCGTGCCTCGCAGCGACACGCCTTGCGTCGTCGGATTCGCCACGCGGCTCCCCAGGCGGCGATAAAGCGTGAAGCCGGGAATCTGCCGCAACGCGCCGTCGAGGGTCAATGCGGAAGTGTCTTCGAGTTGGCGGTGAGACAAGATCACGACGCTTTCCGCCGTTTGGCTGACAAGCGTCGGCACTTTCGTCGCGGTCACGGTGACCTGCTGGGTTAGGCGGCTGATGGCGAGTGTGATGTCAATCGAGACAGGCGAGCCACTGCTGGACCACGCGCGCTGCGCGGCTTGAAACCCTGTCGCTTCAACCGCTAAGGTGCCTCGGGTGGCTGGAACAGAACGGAATTTAAACCTGCCTTGGGGATCGCTGATGACAGACGAAGAGAACTTTGCGGCCTTCACCGTGACTCGAGCGCGAGCGATAGGCCGTCCCGCGGGGTCTTTAATTACACCGCTAACCTGCACGGCTTGAATCGGCGCAGAGCAGAAGAGAGCAACCGCAAATACCGTGATCGTCGCTACCCTACCAATCCGATGGGACGCAGTCACAGGCCAGTATCTTTGAGCGGCGCCACCAAGGTCAAGAACCTCGCCTCGCGACTCTGGTAGGCGGCGATATTGCGTATGAACCGGGCTTTCATTTTCGGCTTTCGGTGATACGCGTGAGCTTCATTCCGTAGTACGGAGGTGATTTCTTATCTAATTGACAAGTAGAAAAGCTCACTCCTAGAATAAGGGGCGGTGCGTATCGGGGGCAAACAGAATTAGAACCATCTTGTCAGAAAGGCGACTTTCGGGCCAGGCTTTATTTGGCGAACGAAACCCCCTGGTTACGAGATTCTCGGCCAGAGAAGGGAAGCGATCGTGAGAGAAAGCAGGGTCTTACGAAAACTGCGCGGGGGCGACTTTGTGCGCGTGGTGGGGATCAATCGGGTCACAGAACCTTGGTTGGCGGAGGTCGTAGGCCGACTCGGGTTTGACGTGGTATGGCTGGACATGGAACACCGCGCGTTTGGGTATGAGGTGATCGATCGCGTCGCGGTCGCGTGCCGGGCCGCCGGGATCGATTTAATGGTGCGAATCCTCAAGACCGGTTACTCAAGCCCCATGCGAGCCCTCGAGTGCGGGGCGCACGGACTGATGATCCCGCATTGCCGAAGCGCCGAAGAAGCGCGGCAATGGGTGGAGTGGACGCGGTTTCCTCCTTTAGGGCGGCGCGGCTTTGACAATGCGGGTGTTCACGGTGACTACACGCTCGCCGATCCGGTCGAATTCATGGCGCAGAGCAATACTGAAACGTTCCTGGTGTTGCAGATTGAGGACCGCGAAGCCGTCGAGTGCGTGGAAGAGATTGCCGCGGTACCTGGCGTGGACTTGCTTTTTGTCGGCCCGGCTGATTTGACGCTAAGCTACGGAGTGCCGATGGAATTTGATCACCCGGAGGTGCAGCGTGTTATCGATCGGGTCGCCCGGGCTGCGGCGCGCGCGGGAAAATGGTGGGGGATTGTCACTGAAACACCGGAGGCGGCACAGACGGCGTTGGATCGCGGCGCGCGGATGGTGACTTGTGCGAACGATCATTTCTTGCTGGTCCGCGGCCTCCAAAAGGCCTACCACGATTTTGAGCAAATCGCTATCAGAGCGGAGTCCAAAACGGCGCAGCGGTGAGCCTTCAAGAGTTGACTAGGAGGCAGACAGGTTACTTCAAGCGCCCGTTGGACATTCCCAGAAGTCTGCTCCGACACGCTGTAACCGGACATTGAGGTGTGTAGTGGAAACTTGGCCGAAGCCCAGCGGGATTTATGCACCAACCATTACGGCGTTCAACGCTGACGAATCGTTGAACGAAAAGGCGACGCGAGCATTTGTACGCTTCCTGTTACGATCCGGCGTCCACGGGCTGGCGCCGATGGGAAGCGCAGGGGAATTCTTCGCCCTGACCGATGAAGAGCGAATGCAAGTGGTGGAGTGGATTCTTGACGAAGCAGCCGGACAGGTTCCTGTGTATGTGGGCACGGGGCACTATAACACGCGGACGACGATTCAATTGAGCTTGCACGCGTTGAAGAGCGGGGCCAAGGGTCTCATGATCATGCCTCCATACCTCCTTCGCCCGCCCAAACAGGACATCCTGGATCATTTCCGGAGAATACGCGATGCCGTGCCCTTGCCGATTATGGTCTACAACGTTCCGATCCTGGCGGGCGTCGAGTTGGCACCGAAGGACATCGTGCAGTTAGCCAGTGAGGGCGTCATCCAATCGGTCAAATGGTCCCACGTGGAGGTTTCACGGATCGAAGACACCAAGCTGCTTTGTGGGCCGGACTTTGTGGTGTTTGTAGGGATTGACCTTGTGGGTTTCGCCGGGTTAGCAGCCGGAGCGGACGGTTATATTGGCGGATTACCCATGATGACCCCGGCTCTTGCGCGCCGCCTGTTTGACACCCTGCATTGTCAAGGCGACCTGAAGGCGGCCCGGACGTATTGGACTCAACTGTTGCCGCTTGTCCAGTTCGA
>JAKAWG010000119.1 GCA_021817045.1 Acidobacteriota bacterium | reverse complement strand
GCGAGCAAGGCCGAACCGGCTTACGCGATTTTGAAAAAGTGGAGCGACCCGCATCCCTGACTATCCTACAACGGGCCGGTGAAACAGTGGAGACAGGTGAGACAAATGAGACAGCTTATTTTCAGGGCCCATTAGCCGTAAAGCGATCGCAGTCAGGCAGGGCAAAGCAGGTAGCGCAGAGTTTGTACCTCTCAAACTCTGCGGTTGTTGAATTGAAAATGGGCGATAAGCCGGAGAGTCTCAAAGGCAGAGACTCGGCCCTACTCGCCGCGCGGCGCATACACGGCGTTTCTTGCGGTGTGTGCGCGTTGCTTGCAGTCGCATAAATGCCCAACAGCGGCTTGCGCCGCCCGCGAACCGCACTTCAGTAGCGGCCGACTCAGCACTAAGACAAGAACTCTTAGAGGGACGCTTTTACAACGGCCACAATCGCACTACAAGCCAGTAAGAAAATAATCCCAAACATCACAACAAATGCCATCTCTCCGCGTTGCGCAAAATACCCTGAGCTCACAATCAACGTGTAGACCAGCATACCGAGCGATAGAAGCTGCAAGGGCCGGCCCCACCGTTTCGCACGTAGCACCGCGATCGCGGAGACGATGAGGAGAAGTGCAGTGATCAATTCTCCAGCGAGATGAAAGCTGAGAGCTATCGGCTCACTTCGTGCCTCAGGGACGCTTCCGGACAGCAGAAACACCGCCCACTCAAGCAACATGGCGGCGCCGACGAGGATGGCGATCCAACTCGGAAATCGCACCCCTTTGTCCCCTCCCGACTGACCAGCCGCGTGGTTCATTGGACAGGCTCATCCGTCACGCAATCCACGTGTCAACTTGAAACATGGAATCAGCTCACTTGCGATAATGCTGGCTAGGAAACACAGTTGCGGTGATTCCCATCACTCTTGGCGAGTGGTTGGAAATTATTCCGTCAAGCCTGCTCATTCCCACCCGCCATCAACCGCCAGGTGGCTGTATAGTCGGCAAACTGCGAATCTGGGCCGCGTGTCATCTCGGGCGGCTCAAGAATTGGGCTACTGTATTCGGCGCCGCGGCGTCATAACTGGAGTTCTGCCCCTGCTGCCCGCTGACGATACCAGTTGTCAGCACCACTGACCCAGGCTATTCGCGGGGCGATGGCTGCCTCACGAGAGAGGGATTGGAGCTCCGCTCTCCTTTCTTGCCCGCGCGGCTCATGAATCATCCGGCCTAGCGACCGCAAAATTTATTAAAAAATATTATCTTGACATTCAATACTCTATAAGTAATCGTTAGTTGGGATGGGCTACCCGAATGAACAATAAGTCAGCCTGCGCGGCGAAGCGGAAAGCATCGCGCGTATCCACTCAATCGTCGTATCAGGTTAAGCAGCGAACGTAGTTATTCCGATTTCGGAATATCCCGCGGCGTTGCCTGCGGGCCGAATACATCGTCAGCACAGGATGTATATCCTGAAAGGAGGTTTAACATGAGCAGCGGAGCGAGCAAACACGCGAGGAGCGGATTCACGAAAGAAGAGCTTCCCTTTCTCGTCGAGGCGATGGACCGCCGTTTTGGTCAACGAGTCCGGGTGGCTTTGGCGGCGGCGCCCGTGGGTGCCGGAGACAAGGTCGGCGGGGACATGAGCATTCCTCAGCCGGTCTCAGTCGACGTTAATGGCACCATGAGCACCGAAGATTACAAGGCTTGCTCCATGGTTATGGCCGTGTGCCAGAACATGGTTCAGAAATCGCTCACCGACGCAGCTAAAATAGCGGGCATCTCCGCCGCCGACGCCCTCAAGGACATGAATGCCTGGGTGCAGGCCTACGTAGACTTTCCATTCCCCTTCTTTAATTTCAAGGACACGCAAAGCGACATCTATAAGAAAAACGACTTTTCCGTCACGGCGGACCCAGATGTGGTGGAGAAGATCGTAAACATTAAGAACATGGACGGGCTGAAGGACGCCGTAGTCGGAGCTCTCAAGAAATCGGGCGGCAACCTGGCCTCCTATGCCGGCACCGACCGCGTATTCAACTATTTCGGCGTCATCACCGGATACAATCAGACCGAGATCGCGCTGAGGGTCATCAAGTTTCAGATGCATCTGAAAACTACGGACGTCAAATCCCTCTGTGTAAGTTATACACAGACTAATCTCGATACGGCGTACGACACCTATCAGTTTGTCGCAGACAAGGAATTGATGATCAAGATGCAGAGCAAGATGGGAGACAAGATGATCGAATACATGGCGGAGAAGCTGCTGGACTTTATCAAGGACTTCTACGACAAGCAGCTTGTCAAGTATCAAGAGGCTCTCACTGACATTCTCAAGAAACGCTAGCCGTACTATTTACTTCAATGCAGCGTATGCGAAGGAACGCACGCCGCGGCACTCAGGGGGTGAAGCCGGAGTTTGCGCGCCTTACTCCGGCTCGCAAACTCGCCACGCTCGCCCTGGAACTCCGAAAGCGGAGTGTTTTAACGCCGAGCATCTGAAACCAAAAGCTATGTTAGCGTCGGATCGGAGCAAGCTGGATCGCCGGAGGTTTCCTGCTGGTCGAAGCCCGCCGGGTAGGCGGGCACTACGGTTTCAGGGTGAGTCTCCGTCGCGCTGCTAAGCCACGGCCTCATTACATCGGGCGAGTCTTCACAATTACTGGAGGCCCTTTCGGATAACCACGAGAAATTATAAGTGTCGAGTCTCACATACGACCGTGGCGGTCGCTTGCTATCCGGTTCGACTCCTCCTGCTTCAACCGCCGCAGGTGTTGTGAGAACCACAAGGTCAAACACCGAAATTCGACCTTAAGGAGGATTGATATGCCGTTGTTCGTCGAGGAGCAGAAGATTCGTGATGCCGGGTTCACGAAGGGCACGAGCGGTTGGTACTTTCCGAAAGAACAGGATAATCACCTCCATCTCGGTGCTTTCACCGGACCGGGCACACCCGCGCAGCACGGTAGTGTCCTAAAATCACTTGAAGCTATATCTTGTCATGGAATCCGGTTATGTTTAAGATGCGGACATGGAGAAAGTGCCGCATCCAATTCCCTACCAGGGGAGCAAGCGCCTGCTGGCACCAGCAATTCTCAAATTTTTTCCCGGAAGCCCTGTCCGACTGATTGAACCCTTTGCTGGGGCGGCTGCGGTTTCGCTGAAAGCCGCTCAAAGGCAAAAGGCGTCAAATATCCTCCTAAATGACGTTAACGAGCCCCTCATGCGTCTTTGGGAGCTTATCATAAACTCGCCAGAGAGAATCGCGTCAGCCTATGAAAAACTGTGGAACCTGCAACTAGGCAGGGAGAGGCGCTACTATGACGGGGTGCGCGAGCGATTCAACCGAGGACATGCACCGGAATACCTTCTTTACTTGCTGGCCAGATGTGTCAAGGCGTCAGTTCGGTACAACGCAGATGGTGAATTCAACCAAAGTCCTGATAACAGGCGGAAAGGCATGGACCCGCAGACGATGCGTTGGCACATTGAGGGTGCCTCTCGGCTGCTGAAGGACAGGACCTTGGTTAGCATTGGTGACTATCGGCATGTCCTCCAGAAAGCCAATCCAACCGATCTTGTGTATATGGACCCTCCCTACCAAGGCGTCTCCCTTAACCGAGACCCCAGGTACATTGGCCTGCTGAACTTCGATGGTTTTACCGCAACGCTCAATGACCTAAACGAGCGGTCAATCTCATTTATCGTTAGTTACGACGGAAGGAGCGGGGACAAACGCTACGGTAAACCCATGCCCGAGAATCTCGGCCTGGTTCACATCGAAATTGAGGCCGGTCCCTCATCGCAAGCAACGCTTCTCGGTCGAAGTCATATCACCTACGAGTCTCTGTATCTCTCCCCAGCACTGGTCAAACGGATCGGCGAGGTCCAGAATAGGCACTTGACCCTTACGCCAAAACAGATTAGTCTTTTGGCGCAAGATGCCACGTGAAAAGCTACCATCCGAACTGCTCTTACGCCTTAAAGCCGTTACAGCCAAACGTCCTCGGACCGTTATCGACCACATCCTGAAGCACGGCCACATCACTACCCAGGAGCTTCGAGACAAGTACGGCTACAATCACCCGCCAAGAGCTGCAAAGGACGTTAGAGATCAGGGAATCCCTCTTGAGACATTGAGGGTGAAAGGTGCAGATGGCCGGAGCATTGCGGCCTACAGGTTTGCGGACCTATCGAAAATACGCAGGGGATTCATCGGAGGCCGCAGGGCGTTTCCAAAGGAATTCAAGGAGAGGCTTCTGGAGCAGCATGGGAGCCGCTGCCGAATTTGCTCAACCGAATTTGAGGAACGATATCTCCAAATCGACCACAGGATTCCTTATGAAGTTGCTGGAGACGTTTCCTTCGATGAAAGCGACATCGGCTCCTACATGCTCCTTGACGGCTCGTGCAATCGAGCAAAGTCCTGGTCTTGCGAGCATTGCCAGAATTGGACAAACCTGAAGTCTCCAGAGGTATGCACGACCTGCTATTGGGCCTCCCCGGAAAATTACAACCATGTCGCAATGCAGGATGTGAGACGCCTGGACCTTACTTGGAGCGGCAAGGAGACCCAAGTGTACGACCGACTCCAAAAGGACGCTACCTTTGCGAAGCAACCAATGCCTGACTATGTAAAGAAAATCCTGCGCCACGCCATCCCAAAACAATAAGGCCCAATAGATCGTGGGTAAAGGGTTAAGGTAACTCGCTGGGTCGTTAAGGTTTCCGGTTTGAACCTTCCAGAACCCACTGTTTTTTAAAGCCAACAGAACGTGGCTCTCTTCCTTCTTCTCCGGCGGTCCTATACTCCTCCTCTTTGCACACAAACACGATGTCTCCAATGATCCCCGCGACTCTCATTGGCAATTTCTCCCCTTCAAAATTAACCACCGTGACAACCTGGCCCTTATGCATAAGGCACCTCCACAGGGCTTATGCTAAAACTGTAATTTTCCATATTCAAAAAAAGTCTGCCATTATGCGATTTGTACTTGACAAGCAAATCGCATTTTGCTATTTTCTGATTAGCGGTCAGTTGTGCCGCTTTTGGAAGGAGGCAAAGGAAGATGGCCGAGGTAGAAAAAAGGAAGCCCGTAGCATACGTTCCGTTCAAAACTTTCCTCACGGCTATTGAAGCATTTGAACATTCGACGCTGCCCCATCAGATTGATACTTCCGTGTGGCAGACCTATTCAGGAGCCGTAAAGAGCCAACTTCTAGGCTCATTCAAGTTCTTGGGATTGATCGGTGACGGGGGTCACCCGACAGCCGCGTTAAAGTCGTTGGTGGAGGACAAAGCAAATCGCAAAACACATTTGCGAAAGGTGATCGAGTCTGGTTACCCGAAAATAGTTAGTGTCGGGCTACAACAAATGACCCCAAAGCAGTTCGATGACCTGATGCGGGAGTACGGCATGGAAGGGTCTACGCATCAAAAGGTGGTTTCTTTTTTCGTGAAGGCTGCAAAATACGCAGAAATTCCAATGTCGCCCTTACTTGGAAAAAGAACCAGAGTAGCCGGGCGCAAGCGAAGGACGGCGGATGAAGGAGAAAACGGTAATCAGCAAGCAGAAACCAACAGTCTGGCAACCAATAACCGGGCAACGACGGCAGGGACATCTAAGGCGGTGACGCTCAAGAGCGGCGGACAATTATCCCTCATGATTGAAGCCAACGTTTTTGAACTCAGTAGCAGTGACCGACAGTTTGTGTTTGGAATGATCGACAAGCTACAAGAATACGAGAGGTCGGAAGAAACGGCTGGAAAAACAGAGTAGGGCTCGCGACGGCGGCAACCGTCCGAGCCCCGGAAACCAAACTCATGCATCTGCGAGACACAGAGCGGGGCTTCGTCTTTATTCTATCACGGCCCCCGCCAGTGCAAGGGCGAAAACGCAGGGTTAGGCTGTTCTGGTCTTGTGCTTCTTCCATCTGGCTAGGACGGCCTTCCTTGCGGACTCGCTTCGCTCCTCCTTGCTTAGCCTTCTGGCACGTGCTTTGCCGCCCTTTCTCCCAAGCGCGACTGCATGAGGGTTTTTCATGCCTTCAGTATATACGTACCGCTAGGAAAAGGCAAGAAAAATATTTTCAGGCAACCTTCATTTTTCACTTGACATCATACGTAGCGGTACGTATAATGAAGCTGTAAGTAAAAAGCCCCGCCAATTGCGCTAACAACGGACGGGGCTAATCCCAGGCGCGGAGTGACCCGCACCGTGAGACCCAAACAGATTGTCGGGCCTCTCCCGCCAGAAGTCAAGGAGAGGCCATGAAAATCAAATGCCCGCATTGCGGAAGCGAATCATTCAAGGTACACCAGCGGAACGGCCACGAGTGCAACACGATTTACCGTTGCCAAGATTGCCTGCGCTGCTTTTCAGGGAGGCGGTTCACTCCCTACGCCGATACGAAACTAAAACCGGAAAAAATCGTGAGCGTCATCCAGCATCTATGTGAAGGAAACTCGGTGCGCTCCACTGAACGGCTATTGAGAGTCCATCGGGGCACGGTGCTAAGTATGCTTGCGCTTGCTGGCGAACACGCACAATCGGTAACTGACGAGTATGTCCGCAAGCTGCGCCCGAAATACGTCCAGTTTGATGAGCTTTGGACTTTCGTTCACACGAAAGAGGCTCACCTTCGCCGCCGCGATCCCGCCGAGTGGGGAGATGCCTACACTTGGGTTGCTTTAGATTCGCAGACCAAGCTTATCATCTCACACCTGGTGGGCAAGCGGGACGCTGCAAGCGCCAACGAATTTATTGCGGACTATGCTTCCCGCATCGGCGGAATCCATCAGGCAACCTCAGACGGATTCAAACCCTACATCGACGCTATCGAGACATACTTCGGAGCCGACATCAACTTTGCGCAACTTGTAAAGGTCTACGGCAGCCCGAAGGAGGCGCCCCCAGACTGGTACGGACCAGCCGAAGTCATCAACGCCATACCGACGCCCATCATCGGAGAGCCGGATGAAGCACACATTTCAACAAGCCATGTCGAGCGTAGTAACCTAAATTTCAGAATGCATCTACGGCGCTTCACGAGGCTCGTGAACGCCTTCAGCAAGAAACTGGATAACCTCAAGGCCGCCGTTGCACTGTACGTGGCATGGTACAACTTCTGCCGGGTTCACCGTACATTGCGCGTGACGCCCGCCATGGAAGCAGGTTTAACGGACCATGTATGGAGCGTTGAGGAATTACTGAATGTTGGGGCAAACGCCAGCAATAAACAAGCGGCGTAAGCGAGATGCCGTCCCCCACGACCCGTCAAGTGATTCTAGGACACTACCCGCAGCACTACCGGATTGACTTCGTCTCGATCAAATTAGATGGTCATAACCTGGGCAACCTGCCGCAGTGCCCGTCCGGGAAATTTGACCTGCTGCATGGAGCGAATAACTGGGGTAAATATAAGGTCCCATTCCAGCAGGCGCTGTTTAATGCTGAGATCGGCGTCGAAGGATGCTGACAATCTCAAGGGCCTGATGCACTTCCGGTGCAACACCGCCCAGACGCAGACATTTCCACGGGCGCCGATCGTGACCGGCGACTGACCCACACGTTTGAGGGCGCACGTGAAGCTGCGCGGGCAGCGCAGAGTTTGTGCCTCTCAAACTTTGCGGTCGTTAATTTGAAAATGGGTGACAAGCCGCAGAGTCTTAAAGGCAGAGAATCGGCCCTACTCGCTCAGATACCAGGGAACGTCGATGATGACGATTCGCCGGCTGCCTTTCAGGAGCAACAAGGCCTTAAGCCACTGGCCACGTTGGTTGTGCAGGAAATGCAAATACCAGTGACGCTCAACCAATTCAGGAACGATCACCGCAATTTGCCGGTCGGGATAGGTTCGTTCGAGATTAAGGATGAAATCCAGAATAGGGTTGAGCACGAAGCGGTAAGGAGATTTCAGCGTCACTAGTTTTGGAACCGGGACGCCCGCCTTTCGTGCCGGTTCCTCGACCAGAGATTCCCACTCTGATTGGAGCTTCTTCGAGCCTCCCCCCGTATCCACGTGGACCGCCTGAACGTCAGGAGAAAGATTTAACGCAAACTGCACCGCGCGCTTGGCAATCTCATCCCAGCCCGCGATTGGAGCGACCACCACGGGGGGACGCAGACCCGCAAAATCCAGCTCTCCGGGCTCGGCCGTCTCCCGGCCGACGCGCTGGTAGTGGCGCTTGACGGCAAGCATCCCCATGATAATTGCTGGAATCAGCAGCGTCGTCACCCAGGCGCCCTCGGTGAATTTCGAGATGGTCACCACCACGACGGTGGCGCCCGTGGCCAACGCGCCAACTCCATTCACCATCAGGCTTCGCCGCGCTTTGCGCCCGCCCGTTCGTATCCAATGCGCCACCATGCCGCTCTGTGACAGGGTGAAAGCCAGGAACGCTCCGACCGCGAAAAGCGGAATGAGGCGGTCGGTGATGCCGTCAAACAGAATGAGCAGAAACGCGCTCAGCACGGTAAGGACCGCAATGCCTTCCGAATAGACCAGGCGCCTTCCTTGGGAAGCGAAGGGGATTGGGAGAAAGCAGTCCTCCGCGATGATGTGGCAAAGGCGCGGAAAGTCTGAAAAGGCGGTATTCGCCGAAAGAGATAGAACGAGCAGGATGGAGGCCATCGTCAGGTAATAAAAGATTCCCTTGCCCGCGACAGCCCCCGTGAGTTGGGAGAGCACGCTTTGGTAGCCTGAGCCAGGCAAAGTCGCCCCGACGTGGTAAGCATGAGTAAGAAACGCAATTCCGGCTAACATAAGAATAAGCATCATAATGATGGCTGCAAGCGTCTTTTGGGCCCGCTTGACCACGGGCTTCTGAAAAGCTCTCACGCCATTGCTTACGGCTTCTACTCCCGTCATCGCTGTGCAGCCGCTTGAAAACGCTTTGAGTAAAAGCCAGACGCTAACAGCGGCCGTGGCGGGACGAAGAAGCGGAGGTGCAACCACAGAGGCGGGATGGCCGCCTGTCATCAGCGTTTTAATCACACCGATGCCCAGCATGCTGAACATGCAACCTACAAAGAGATAGGTAGGCGCCAAGAAAAAAAGGCCTGCCGCTCTCACGCCCCGCAGGTTGACCAGGCTGATGGCTACGAGAATGGCCAGACAGAGCGGAAGTGTATAACCATTAAGCGACGGCGCAGCGGAGACAAGCGCTCCCACCCCGGCGGAAATGCCCACGGCGACCGTCAAGGTGTAATCAATCATGAGGGCGGCGGCGGCGAGCAGTCCGGCAAACGCCCCCAGGTTGTGACGCGCCACCGTATATGAGCCGCCCCCGCCCGGATAGGCCTCGATCGTCTGGCGATACGAGAAGTAGACGATGCTGAGGAGGACGATAATCGCGAAGGTTACGGGAAGGATATAAACGATTCCAGCCGCCCCGAGCGGGATGAACAAGGTGAGCGCGGCCTCAGGACCATACGAGGCAGAGCTGAGCGCATCCAAGCCGAAGACCGGAATGCCCGCTGCGGGGCCCAATTTCTCTTTTTTTTCTTCCGTCGTCTTGAGCGGCCTGCCAAGAAGAAAATCAAGAATTGACATTGTTCAGTCTTTTCACCTTTGCAATTCGAACTCACTGGCTCACTGGCCCTAACAGGATGCGAAAAGGCGCTCCTTTATGAACATAGCAGGTAGCGCATATTTTGTGCCTCTCAAACTCTACGGTCGTTGATTTGAAAATGGGTGACACGCCGCAGAGTCTCAAAGGCAGAGACTCTGACGCGTTACTCGCTCACCAGAGGGTTCACCCCGAAAACAAATGATCATTAGAGGAACAATTTCCCCGAATTCTTTTATCTTACTGAATCCAAAAGAGTAATCATTAAAATTGTTCCGTGAGGTTAAAGTTGCAGAAAACCGGCCGGTTAACGAAATCGGCCAAAACTCAGAATTTGTTTTTTCCGCGCCTGTTTGAGGATATGCTCTTCGCATGTCCTTTCCCTCTCCCATGTCGGCGATTCTCGAGGGTCTCGTCCGCGAATTCCGAGCCCGCGGGATGGCGAAGTTTACGGCCGGCATGATTCTGCTCGGCGTTGTGCTTCGCGTCTTGGACTGGCTTCGAGTTTCGGTTTCCGGCCTCGTCCAGGCGTTTTTCGTCTTGGGATTGATGGCGGCGGGCGTCTACTATCTCGTCCGACTCGGCCGTTACGTCAGGGATCACCTGCTTTGGCGTCTGAGCCGCCGGCTGGCTGTGACCTATCTCCTGATCGCCTTCGTTCCGGTTGTCTTAATTCTTATCCTGATGGCGGTTGGCGCCGTCACGATCAACGGCCAGTTCGCCGCGTTCCTTGTGCGTCTGCGCCTCCAGAACCATTTCGATGAACTGCTTCAGCTCAATCGCGTTGTGGCGCACGAAGCAGTGTACGCTCGCTACCGCAACGCGACCGAGTTAGTTGAAGGGCTGGAAAAGTTTTACGTCACCGATCTGAAACACTACGCGCCGGACTTTCCGGCTCTTCGTATCACGCTTCGGTGCGGTCGCGAGACGCGCGGCTTCACGCTGACCGGCCAGACTTTGCCGCGCGTTATTAAGACCCCGGAATGGATGAAGCAGGAAGAGTGGGCGGGATTCGCGGAGGACCGAGACGAGATTTCTCTTCGCGCCATCGACCGCGAAAGTACCTCCGTCGGCGGTCTGACGATCATTCTTTCCCTCCCCGTCACACCCGCCTTGCTCAACATGGTGGGTAAAGACATCGGACCCGTCGCCGTGCTTCCGTTTATCCCCCGTCGCCGGATT
>JAKAWG010000118.1 GCA_021817045.1 Acidobacteriota bacterium | reverse complement strand
TTTCCCGTCCTGACAGCTCGGGGTGAAACCCGGTACCGACTTCCAGCAGGCTCGCCATGCGGCCGCGCATGCGCACCTCGCCGCCGGTAGGCTCGGTGATGCGCGCCATCAGTTTCAGCAGCGTGCTTTTGCCCGCGCCGTTGCGGCCGATGACGCCGAGGACTTCGCCCTCTTCGACGTCAAAGCTTACCCCCTTCAAGGCCCAGATGAACTCCGTGCGGTCTCGAGAAGCCGAATCCCGGCCAGTAAATTTGCGCGTCACGCCATGCAGCCCGTTCACCAGGCTCTCGCGCAGACTTCCCAAGCCGGTTGGGTCCGAGCCCAGGCGGTATTTCTTGGCGAGATCACGAACTTGTATGACCGGTGCCATCCCTCTCCCCATTGGATCATCGATTCATTTTAGATCACGTCCGTAAATTGCAACTCCATCCTGCGAAACATGAAAAGGCCAATTACAAAGATCACTCCCGCCGACGCCAGGGACAAGCCGTCCCGGAACCAATCGGGATGAGTACCAAAGATAGCATATCGGAAGCCGTCTACGACTCCGGTCATGGGGTCCAGACCGAGGATCACACGGTACATCAGCTTCTTCGTTTGCAGCGGATAAATGACGGGTGTGGCGAACATGCCCATCTGCAAAAGGAACGGAACCGCATATTTCACGTCACGGAACCTCACGTTGAGCGCAGAGAGAATCAGCCCCGGCCCGGCAGCGGCGACATAAGACGCCAGGATGAATGCCGGGAGCAGGACGAGGTACGCCGAAGGAGGGTAGCGATACCAAGCCATCAGCGCCGCCATCAGGCCGAGAGCCACCAACATATCAAGGAACAGTGCCATGATGGGCGCGAGCGGAATATAGAGCCGGGGGAAATAAATCTTTGACACCAGTTGCTGGTTTCCCACCAGGCTGCTGCTCGACAGGTTCACGCCGTTCATGAAGAACAGCCAGGGAACGAGGCCTGCATACGCGAATAAGGCGTAAGGAGGGCCGTTGCTCTGGATGCCGTTCACGTGGTGCAGCAGAGCGGTGAAAATCAGCATGGCCAGGAACGGCTGCAGAACTGCCCACGCGGCTCCCAGTGCCGTCTGTTTGTAACGGATCTTGACGTCGCGCCAGACGAGCATTCCGAACAACTCGCGGTGCGCCCAAACTTCGCGCCAATGCACGGGCTGCCAGCCTCTGCGAGGTTTGAGGACAAATTCACGCGTCGCCATCTACAAGCTCCTTCAAAAACGGGGCGCAGTCACCGGTTCGGAAACGCGCTCAAGAATGCTTTCGCGCACCCGGTTTGGTACAGCCAGCACGTTGAAATACGGCTTTGGAACGCCGCTTTCATAAGGCTCCAATTCGCCCGGTAGGACACGATACAGGCTGAAATCGCGGGTCAGCAGAAACCGCGCAACTTCGCTACAACTTGAGCCAAGCCTGCCCAAAGCAGCGGCGTTGAACTCCATAATGATCACCGGTTTTTCTTGACGCCCGAGCAATCTCTGTGCGCCGCGCAACGCTTTCATCTCCGCGCCTTCAACGTCCATCTTGATCAGGTCGATTCTGGCAATTCCCCTGTGCTCGATGTAGTCGTCAAGGCAGACAAGGCGGATGGTGCGAGTGAGGCCGGAGCCAACGTCTTTGCCGGTCGTCGCTTGCCGTGGAGGACGAAGCGAAGCCATCGACATTTGTTCAGGGATTGTCACATAAAGCTTTGCCCGCCCTTCCGCCTCGCTGACGCCCGCTTCGTTCACGGTTACATTTCTCAAGGCGTTCAGGCGCACGCTTTCACGAAGCAGCCCGCAAACCGCAGGATTGGGCTCAAAGCTATGGACCCGGCCGTTCGGACCTGCCAGGCCAGCCGCGACCAGCGTGTAGTAGCCCAGATTGGCCCCGACGTCAAAAACTATCGCGCCTGGCTGGAGCAGCTTTTGGAAGATAGCCGTCGTTTCCGGTTCGCAACCGCCTGTCTGGGAAATGACCTGGCTTACGTAATCACCTTCGATCACCCGCATGCGCTTGCCGTTCCACAGCGGTACTTCCTTCGAGCAATGCCGGGCGCGCAGCACGTCAAGGTGCCCTGCCGATCTTGCTAGCCGTTCCATGAGCCAGTGAGTGCCTCGTCGCTGCTGTTTTGCCCGGGGGTATTCCGCGCTGGCCCATACGTCCATGGCGGCACGGGTGAGGCGAGGAAAGTGCCGCGCCATCCAGAAGGCAGCTTTTGACAGGTGTAAGCGCGTCAATTCAGAGTCCGTCTTGCGCGTAGTAACCGCTGAGGTAGCGGTAATAAGAATCTTGGCAGAGCGTGGCCTCGTTCAACAGCACGCCCCAAAGTTTGCTGCCGAGGGTCTCGACTGATTTTCGCAAGAGTTCTTCCGGGGTTTTGCGCACGCGGACGACGAATATCGCCGCGTCCGCTGCGGGCAAAATCTCCGAGACGTCCGCTGCCGGCATCACCGGAGGTGAGTCGATCACGATCCAGGGAAAGCGCCGCTTGAAGCGTTGAACGAAACGCTTTACGGCGACCGCCTTGATGATGTCGGAAGCATGTTTCTGCGCTCGTGAGGCAGCGGCAACGTACAGCGGCAGGCCATCCACCTTCCAAATGGCTTTTGCCGGCTCAACGCCTCCGGTAAGCAGCCCTTCGATGCCGGTGCGGACCTGCACTCCAAGCGTCTTGGCAACCTGAGGCTGCCGGACGTCGAGTTCGGCCAGCAAAGTGGGCATGTTGCCCTCGGCCATGCACCAGGCAAGGTTGATGGAATTCAGTGTCTTGCCTTCGGACTTGCCGGAGCCCGTAACCAGTAGCACGGCTCCCTTGGGAAAATGCTCCACCAGCTTGCGGCGCAGTCGGCGGTATTGCTCGGCCGCAAGACCCGCGGCGTCCATCGAGAAGACAATCCGGGTGCTGTTGGGATTCAACTTAAGACGAACGGACTGGAATTCATCCAGTTCGGAGGCAAAGCCTTCGGCATCACTCTCGGAATCCAGCCACGGCTCTTGAGCGGCCTGGTTAGGGAGATGCGAATCTGGCGTATCAAATAGGCGGATCATAGAGGCATACTCGGATGCTTCATCCAAATAAATCCGGCCACCATAAGACATGCGGCCAGCGACGCGGAAAGCGCCACGATCCGGAACAGAGAGTGCTTGCGACGATCCCACACGGTTTCGATCACCGGGATTGAAGCCAGCACGAGGGACCCTTTTGGAAGAGTATCCATCAAATCACTTTCTGCCTTGACGGCGGGGTTGAGTTGGTCGAGCCCGAGGGCAAGACCGACGCAGAGGGCGAATGCTGCGAACGCCGCGCCGGCCATGAGCAGCGGGCGCTTCGGCGCGTATGGACTCTGCGGCGGGACCGCGGGATCAAGCACCGAGAAGCGCGCCGCTTTCTGCTCAGCTTCCAGGTCCGCTGCCATCTGCGCCGAATATTCCTTTTGCAATAACGAATCGTAACGGTCTTTAGTCGTCGAGTACCCGCGGCTCAGGTCGGTAAACTGCTCCTGCCGCAAGGGAGCCGCATCCGCTTTGGATTGGTACTCGGCAATCCGGTTTTTGATCGCCGCTTGCTGTTGTTCAAGAGCGGCCATCTGGCGGCTAAGATCGGTCAATCGGGCCGCTTTCACCTGCCGTGCCGTCAGTAACCGCTTGCCGTGGCCGTTCTCTACCTTGGGCACGGGATCGGGCGGCAAGGCATTGATTCTGGTTGTAAGGCCCGCGATGCGCATTTTCAAATTGAGGACGTCGGGATACTCGGGCGTGTATTCCTGCTCGAGCAACGCCATTCTCGATTGCAAGCCAGCCCTCTGGGCTTCGAGCGCGTCGCGCTCCGTGGCCGGTTTCCCCGACGCCAAGAGCGCAGTCGATGGGCTGAACGCCGAGAGCGGCTGGTTTTGGATCTGCAACTGTTGTTGTTGCAAGTGGTTCAACTGATCCGCATTGGCTACCAGCGTGGTTTGCAATTGGGAAATGGCCTCAAGGTTGGCGGGCAACTGTTCCGGCATTTGGCCCAGGTATTTCATCTTAAACGCGCGGATCTTGGCTTCGCGGTCCTCGAGGTTCGATCGCACCGCAGTCAATTGCTGCTCGAGGAACTGCGTAGTTCCTACGGCCAACTGTTGCCGCATCTTCAGGTTCTTGTCAATGAAGCCGGAGGCTAACTGGTTGGCGACCTGCGCCACCACCGATGGGTTCCTGCCGCTGTAGCTGATGGTAAAGGCGCCGGGGCCGTTTCCGGCCGCGTTTTTGACGGCGATATCGATATGAGCCCGCATCGCGTGGATTAGGGCCTCGCGCCCGATGCTCTTCTGCTCGTTCGGATATAAGTTAAACTGATCAATCAACTGTTCCAGATTGGTGGAACTGAGCACCTGCTCGCTGATGGTTGCAAGCTGATCCGTCCAGCCAATGCCGACCGAATCCGGAACGTATTGCGGCGGCACCTTGGCGGGTTCGACCAGGATCGTTGTCGAGGCCTGATACTCATCCGGCAGCACGGTGATAACCACCATGGAGGCCAGCGTCAAGATCAGCGTCCCGAAGAAAATCCACCAGCGATAATAGTGAAGGGTCTCGCGGGCGGCGTCCACCCGCTGTCTCAGTTCACTCATTGCACTGCTGCTCATGGGTGTCCCCCTAATTTCTGCAGTTCCTGCAGGGTCTTTTCGCGTGGAAACTGGCCGGTTCCTTGGAGGGCCGCCTCAAAGGATCGCTTGGCGAGGGCCGGTTCTCGCATAGCCAGATAGCACTCCCCGAGGTGATAGCGGTAAAGGGCCGACTGCGGATCCTGCTGGATCGCCCCCTTAAGCAGGCTCGCGGCAAAGGCGTAACTCTGCTTCTGGTAGTAGCACCAAGCCAAGGTATCCGAGACCGGTGGCGAGTTCGGCGCGTCTTCTTTGGCCTTTTCTGCGTAAGTTACGGCCATATCAAGGTTCTTGCCCTCATTCAGGTAGATCCAACTCAGGTTGTTCAAAGCGACGACATTGTCGGGGTCAATGGCGATCGCCTTCTTGTAAGCCTGCACCGCAGCGTCCTCTTCATGCGCCTGTTCAAAAGCCTGCCCAGCCCTGGCGAACGCCACGGCTGAATTTTGCGCCTCGCCGATGTGCTCAAATTGCTGTGCGGCGCTGGCCCATTGGCCTTTCTCCGCCGCGACGGTTGCCAATCCCGATAAAGCCGCGGCATTCTTCGGCTGCTGCTTCAGGAGCGCCTCATAGATACCCTGCGCCTCACCGTATTTTCTCTCGCGCAGGTAAACCGCGGCAAGCTGGAACTGGAGGTCCGTGGCCTTGGGATAGTGGGCCTGGGCCGCGGCCAGGATCTTTTGCGCTTGAGGAAGCTGATTCTGCATCAGGTAACTTGTCGCCAGGAGTTGGTCAGGGCGAGGAGACTCGGGCGCTTCCGACTGAGCCTTCCGAAGCTGGTTTTGAGCGTCCGCGATGCGCTTTTGAGAAAGATCGAAGGCCGCCGCCTGCTCGCGAAAGAGCGCGCGTACCTCCGGCTGGTTTACGCGCTTAATCAGAGCGTTCAGAAGCTGTTCCGCGCGATCGGTTTGGCCAGACTGGATGAGTGCTGCTACGTAAAGCTGCCAGGCCTCCGCCGTGGGCGCGATGTGCAGAAGTGCCGTCGCATCGGCCATGGCTGCGCTCGAATTGTGCTTGGCAAGGTCCACCCGCGTGCGAGCCAGCCGCGCCGGCGCATAGCCAGGAGCCAGTTGAATAGCTCGGTTGAAGGCAGCGTCAGCCTCATTGGTCTTATTCTGCTCGAGGAGCGCAACACCTTGATAGTACTGCGCGGGAGCGTAATTCGGCATGTCGTGCGCCGCTCGCTGCAGCAAAGACTGCGCTCCGGTAAAATCCCCTCGGGCGAGCTTTAACCGTCCTTCGAGATAACGCGATTTAGCCGTTGCCGTCTTCTCCCCGCCCGGTCCTTCAATTCGCCGGATCAGATTCTGCGCGTCTTGCAGCTTGCCCTGATCGATCAGGATGTTGGCCAGCTTGATTGCCGCTACGCCCTGCGGTCCGTCCTCCTTGACAAGTTTTTGCAGATCGTCAAGGGCCTGTTGGTTCTCGTGACGTGCAAGATAGTAGTTGGCCAGCGCAAGGCGACTGGGGCTTTCCGGTTTCGAGATGGCTTCTAGCTGCGTCAGCGCCTGTTCGGCCTGCGAAGTTTGCCCTTGACGCAGATAGAAGGCGGCAACGCTGCTTACAATCAACGGATTCTTGGAGCCTCGCTGCTCGGCTTCGGCGAGCGCCTGTTCAGCCTCCGGAAGCTTCTTCTCGTGCTCGTAGAATAGGCCCAGGCCCAGGAGCACTTTCGGGTCTCTCTTTGTGGCGACCAGAGCCTGCTTTAGCGTTTGTTCGGTCCCGGTAAGATCCTTCTGGACGTTCATCGAGCCGGCCAGACCGAGCCATGCCGCAGCGTTGGCAGGATCCTTTTGAAGCACTTCTCTGTATAGCTTCTCTGCATCGGTTCCCTTCCGCTCCATCTGCAACCCTTCCGCCATCACGAGTTCGGCGTCCAAGTTGCCAGGCTTCTGCGCGAGCACCTTCTGAGCGTTCTCTTCCGCCTGCTTGGCTCTGTGGGCCATTAAATCAATTCGGCCGAGCGCCAGCAAAGCTTGAACGTTTTTTGGGTCATTTCGCAGGACCTGGTTGTACTGAGCGATCGCTCCCATGGCGTCCCCTTGCTTCATCATGATCCCGGCCAGACCCAAGTGCGCCTCGCTCGACTTCGCATCGAGCTGAATCGCGTTGCGGTATTCAAGCACGGCTTCGTCAGTTTTGCCTTGTTTCTCGTATTGGGCAGCATCTTTCAGGTACCGGGCTTCTCGGGCCTTCTTATTGCAGCCGACGCACAGCAGCACGATGGCCATCGCACCCCCTGCCCTCATCCATCCCTGTTTCTTCATGACCTCACTTCCTCGCTTTCAAACCGCCAGGCGGCTCCAAATTCTAAAACACTGATCCACCCGGAATGTGATTCCAACGTAGGGAGAGCATGGCTGCGCCGAACTCCTGGTTGGGAATTAGATGATTGGCCAGACCGGAGTAACGCTGGTACGTCGCCACCAGACTCAAGCTGCGGGTGAGCAGAAAGCTCAAACTCGACGCCCCAAAAAATCCGCGATAGCTGCCGGACGTAGAGACAAAGCTTGTGGCGTAGTAGCCTGCATCGATGCTGAAAATCAATTGCCGCCCGAGCCCCTTGTTCAGCCCGGCGGCGGCCGTATCGACTGCCCCGCCTCCGGCGATATAGCCGCCATAGTAGGCCCGAGCGGCCGTGACGTACGCGGACAAAGATTGGCGAATGGAGGTGCTTATACGCCCCGATGCTGACAATCCCACCGACGATCCGCACAAGTGGCCGGAGCTCATCGTAGGTCCTGCCAGCGCCGACACCGTCGTCCGGGCTGAAAGTTCGTACGTTACGCCCCCCTCGAGCGAATAGAAACCGCAGGAGCCTAGCGTGCTGCCGGCGAAGTATTTGCTGTACATGCCGCGTACCCTTAAAGTCGTTCGCTCACTGACCTCTTGATCGTACCCCGCGCTCCCCGTGATTCCCCGCGAACTTCCCGAAAAGAGCGAAGAAGAAGGCGAGCTCGTGGTCCCAGGCAAGAATTCGTAATAATAATAGCTTCCCGTGAATGTTAGCGTCTTGGTGGCGGTCAGGCGCTGTTCGAGACTAACGTTGCCCGTCGCGCTTCCGAACTTCCCATTCAGAGCCCCGAGTTCACCAAGAGCGGCGCCATCCAGACCCGCAACCCCGCCAATGGCCTGGAATTGCATAGGACTGTAAAAGAGCAAGGCGTCGCTCCCATATCCACCTGAAGCGCTCATCGTCAAGGACGTTTTTGCGCTAAAGTGGTGGTCAAATCGGAACAGGCCTCGGTTCATCACCCCCCCTGTCCCAAAATTCGGATTCGAATATGGCATGCCGGTGACCGTGTATTGCAGGGTATAAACGTTTGTGGCAGTCGAACCGGTGTAGCCCAGAAAGCCCGACCCGGACGTCATGGTCCCGTTGGACGATACCAGGGAGCCGAAGTGGCTGGAATAGTAAATTCCGCTCAAATCGCCCCCATATAAGAGGTGGGAGCCCAAGCCCGTGCCGAACGGCAACAGATTAGGCCCGCCACCCAGCACGGGGACATAACTCGACGGCTGAGTGATGGATGGCACGCTCTGCCCCGTCTCCGGTTGCGAGCCGGCAGCGCCCCCTGCGGCCTGCCCTTGACCGGCCGGCGCGCCGCCCGCTTCCCCCCCGAACATTATCCCTGCCGCCAGGACGCTAAGCCCCAAAGCGCATAGGACGCCCCGGATGATCCCGTTGAGAGTTCTTCTCATGGAACCACCACCGTATCGCCCGGCTCGAGCGTGATGTTGGTTTCCTCGTGGATCCCCTTCACGAGGTCCTTGTAGTTAACGTTGTAACGCACCTCTTTACCATTCACTTTTCTGAGCACGTAGATCTTCTTTTGATGGGCAAATGGGCTGAGCCCGCCGGCCGACGCGATAAGCTGCAAAACGTTCATCGGCTTGACCATGGGAAAGGCGCCAGGCTTGCCCACCGCGCCGATCAGGTAGACCATCTTGCTTCCAATTGACATCACGGTGACCGTCACTTCCGGATCTTTCACGAATGCCGCCAGCTTCGTCTGTAGCAGAGCCTGAATCTCCCCGGTGGTCATACCGTTCACTTCAACGTCGTTGATGAGTGGCACTGTAATCTTTCCGTCGGGCCGCACGGTTGCCGTGACAGAAAGTTGCGGCTGCTTCCAAACGCTGATCTCAAGCTGGTCGCCGATGCCCACGACATAATTCTTGGAAGCGGCGGCCGAAGCTGCCGTCGACGTGGACGCCGGTTTCTGACCGGCGGAAGCCTGCTGGGAAGCTGCGGCGCTTCCGTTCCACAGGAACGCGGTCATCAACCAAACCAAACCTTGCACGCAGATGTATGATTTTCCTCTTAGCATCGATTCACCATCCGTCCAGCGGAGTGCCCGGAACGGTCGAAAGCGCGCCATCGGCACTGTCAGTCGCTGGCCTCGGTTCCTCCTGTTTCATGTTTCACGAGCGCCGGGGACCTCTCAGCGACCGCCTTCCTGCGCGTCAAGCCCTCGCGAGTCATCTTGTAGAGCAGCGAGCGATAGCTGATCCGCAACAGCCGCGCGGTTTCTTTCCGGTTCCAGTTGTGCTCCTCGAGCACCCGTCGGATCACCTTGGTTTCAAGGTCTCGCACCACACTACGGGTTAGCTCCTTCAACGGAACACGCCCATCTCCGCAATCATCTGCATGAAGCGTTTTCCAGTTGGGAGCCGAGATTCCTCCCACAATCACTTCTTCATCCGAATCGAGCACGACAAACCGCTTGACTAGGTTCTGCAGCTCGCGGACGTTTCCCGGCCAGTTGTACTCTTCCAGCATTTGCATGGTTGCGCGCGTGAGCGGGCGCGTCTTTCGATGGAACTGGGCGCTATACACATCACGGAAGTACTCGACCAGCACCGGAATGTCCTCCCTGCGGCGTCGCAACGGGGGAAGCTCAATCACAAGTCCGCTGATGCGATAAAAGAGGTCACGCCGGAAGCCACCCGTTTCGATTTCGCGTTCCATCTGCCGGTTCGTGGAGCAAATAACCCGCACGTCTACCCTTCGGCTGCCCTGGTCTCCCAGACGGGAAAACCTCCCATCCTGGAGCAGTTCCAAGAGCTTCGCCTGCAGCGCCGGATCGAGTTCGGCCACTTCGTCGAGAAAAAGCGTGCCGTTGTGCGCGGACTCCACCCGTCCGGGCTTCGCGTTGCGTGCGCCGGTGAAACTGCCGGGCTCGTAGCCGAATAACTCGCTTTCGATCAAGAGTTCTGGAATCGCAGGGCAGCAGACTTTCACAAACGGCCCGTCCTGCCACGGAGAATTTCGGTGGATAAAGTGCGCCATCACTCCTTTGCCGCTGCCGCTCTCACCCTCGATCAAAACGGGTATGTTCGCCACGGCGACCTTCTCGATTTTCGCCTGCAACGCGAGCATGTACTTCGATCGGCCAAAAATGATCTCGCGCGGCGGAAGGAATTCTCTCACCTCTAAGCCGCTTTCCCCGATGCGTGGTTGTAGTTGATCGCAAGTCGCCATCTGCTGCAACCGCCCCCTTTGGCTTCACTCAACTTTCACAGTGTGTTACTCCCGCCACCATTTACCGGAACCATATCTCCTTGCCAGATTGTAACTGAGACGGCTGAGGTAGTACGGAGCTGTGCCTTACGTCTCGCTGGTTTGAGGACCCCGGGGAGCCATGGAAAAAATAAAAATCTGTTTCTGCCGGCCGGACTCCCCTCCCGTTGTCCGCCCCGTGTCGGTAAGTTGGCGCGTAAAACCACTTCAGCGCTAGAAGAGCTTTGGTTTTGGTAGCCGCCTTGTGGTGCTTTTCTCGCGGCGGCATACGTCCTGGCTGGATCGAGCCCGCTTTCACGCCCCCGCTCAATCACCTCGGAGCGTTAAAACGTTCTTCCGGCCCGAACGCTAACCTCTTCTTACCTCGTTACTTGCCTACCACCGGCCTGCCGGACGCAGTTCGTTCCGTGCTGTGCAGCAGCCGGGCATGGAAAGTGCAAATTTGTGTCCACTCCTATCTGTTGAAAATAAAGGAGATCGTTGTCCATTGGCCGTTTGGGCATGGAAAATTCTTTCCACATCGTGCCCAGATTTTTCCGTCAATCTGGGTTTTCCCAGCTCACAGATCCTGTTCGTTTGCGCTTGAGCGGGTCGTAGTTCGAATTCGGGCCGGTCCGGCTGGCTGCTTGAGGCCAGCGTTTCAGTTTGGCCTGGAACCAGTTTTACGCCGCTCCGCGGACGCCGTAGACATGAGCAAGGCGATGTCTACGCTGCCCCCGCCGAAAGCAGCGCATCGCGAACTGGATAGCAAGTACCACCCCTTGCATCGATTTTAGCCTAATTAGTGAGCGGCGCAAAACGGTCAGGCTTTTCCGGCATACTCTTGGGTCATGGTTGAGTTGGCGGGATTCATGGAAAAGTTTGAAAATACGCTGTACAAAACAGCACCGCACCGAATATTTCATACGTAAGGGACCAGACCGGGCGTTTTTGCCGCTTAAGGTGATTCCGCCACTACTTTTCAGCGCGGCGACATGCTGACTAGCTATAAGCCACGGGAGTCGGCTCTTG
>JAKAWG010000029.1 GCA_021817045.1 Acidobacteriota bacterium | reverse complement strand
CCCCAGGGATGGCGATCTCTGGGGCATTTTTATTTCGAGCCGGAGCGGCGAAAGCATCCAAAGTTTCTTTTGGCCCTTGGTCTTGCGCTGTGGAAATGGCGCGCCATGGAAAGCGTGGAAAACTCAACAAGCAAGTTTCCCACTCTTTCCACCGCGCTTGGAAATCCGGCCAACGGCGCCGGATTCCCACATTCCCACAGCGCCGGCGACGGCTGTTATACAGACACAACTTCCAAATTACTCCCGCGTCACCCGCGCGCATTGACTCAGGGAGGGCGGTGTGTTAAAGGTGGACAAAAGGCTAAGGTGGTGTAGCTATGGGGCAGCCAAGCAATCCTCGCATTCAACATGGGCCGCTGAAAGACTTGGAAGAATGGGATGACTTTGTGAAGTCGCGCTATCCCGAGGACGCATCCCCGGCTGCGGCAGCCGGAAATGGAAAGAAGCGCCAAGAGTTCAGGAACTTCACGGACACCACTCCACCGCACGTTCGAGAGTTTTACCGCCAGAACCACTCGAAGCAGACCCGCGACTTTGTACGGAGCAAGAAGACGGAATACTTGTCCAAAAGCCGGGCGAAGATGGGCATCTGGGAAGCGATGGAATTCCTCAACACGCTGGTGGATGAAAGCGACCCCGACACCGAGCTATCCCAAATCGAACATCTGCTGCAGACCTCGGAGGCCGCGCGGAGGGACGGCCGCCCGGACTGGTTTATCTTGACCGGCCTGATTCACGACCTGGGCAAGATCCTCTGCCTGTGGGGCGAGCCGCAGTGGGCCGTCGTGGGCGATACGTTTCCGGTGGGCTGTGCCTGGTCGCCGAAAATCGTTTTCCACGAGTTTTTTTCGCTGAGCCCGGATTCGCGCGTGCCTGAGTATCAAACCCGCCTCGGTGTCTATCAGGAGCACGGCGGGCTCGCCAACGTGGACATGTCCTGGGGCCACGACGAATACTTCTACCACGTGGTTAAGGACTACCTGCCTGAAGAGGCGCTCTACATGATTCGTTATCATTCGTTTTATCCGGCGCACCGCGAGGGCGAGTACGAATACCTCATGGACGATCATGACCGGGAAATGTTCCAACGGGTGCGCGAGTTCAATCCCTACGACCTGTACTCGAAGGCCGATCACGCGCCGAATGTGGTTGAGCTTCGGCCTTATTACGAAGATTTGATTTCCAAGTATTTTCCTTCCTCGTTACAATGGTAAATTCGGCTTCGCCAGAAGACAGGATTTTACGGGAAGCGGCGGATTGAGGCAGCGTATGAAGGTATCGACAGTGAAGGCTGTTCTTACCGACATCCAGTTCTGGGTTCCCGCTGCGATGCTGGTTTCTGGAATCCTGCTGCTGGCCTACGTTCGCTGAGAGAACGACCGCACTGCCCCGTCAACTCCAACCTTCGCTTATTTCGCGTTCCTTGCACTTGCTGGGTGTGCTTTTGCTGCCCCTTTCGATTTTTGATTTGCGGGGTGATCTCTCCTTTCTGCTCTCACTTTCTTCTTGACCTTCCGCTTTAAATATATTACTCCATGGGCATTAACGCGCTTCGAAAGGCGGGTTCCCCCGCCCGGCTGATTGGTCGTGTGGGTACGAGGGAATCGCGTCATGGCTCTAGCGTCGGCCGAGGATAAGTTTCAGCGAGCGCTTTTTCTATGCTAACCAGCAGCACAATCTCCTGTTTCTCATTCGATTTTTGTGCTTCGCAATCACGGCAGCGTCTGTGCGTTTGGTGGCTCAGACGACCTCCGTCGTGCGAGGGATGGTTACGGATTCTGAGGGTCTGGCGATCGATGGTGCCAGGATCACCCTGGACGGGCCCGTCTTGGCGCAAGAGATTACGGTCACTAGCGGTGCCCATGGATCATACCGCATCGCCAGCTTGCAGGCCGGCACCTATAATCTGCGTGTGGCCAAGACTGGTTTTACTACGAAAGTGTACGCCGGCCTGGCGGTGAGCCTGAATCGGTTTCTCGTGTTGACTGTAAGGCTGTCCATAAGCACGGTGCGGCAGGCCATCACCGTGTCAGCCAAAACACCGTTGATCGACAGTTCGACATCTTCAACCGGCGCGACGATTCTGCCGCTTGAGATTCAGCAGATGCCCATCAATGGGCGGAACTATCTCGATTTGATGCAATTGGTACCTGGCGTCGCGGTGAACCGGCAAAAAGATCCTGGGACCGATGACGCAGTACCGATCCTGGGAGAACGAGGCGGGAACGCCTCTTTCTTGGTCGACGGTATGCCGAATGGCAACGGAATGAACGGCGGATCG
This sequence comes from Acidobacteriota bacterium, assembly GCA_021817045.1. GTDB lineage: Bacteria > Acidobacteriota > Terriglobia > UBA7540 > UBA7540 > RH2-MAG17b. The sequence continues at coordinate 52,880 of JAKAWG010000029.1, read as the reverse complement.
GCGGCGCCTTTTGACCAAGATTCGATCCTGGAGTTTCAAGTGCTGACGTCCGGTTACAAGGCCGAGTTCGGGCACGGCTCGGGCGGAGTGGTGAACGTGGTGACGAAAAGCGGGACCAACCAGTGGCACGGGCTAGCATCCACTTTTCACCGCAACAACGCATTCGATTCTTCCGATATCGCGGGACAAAACGCCCCTTTCTAGTTCGATGGGACACGGACGCAAATGCAGGAGGGCCTTTGGTGAAGCTCCGCGCGTTCCTTTTCGGGTCGCTCGTACGCATCCACGAGACCCGTCAACTCAACTTCACCTTTCCGCTCAGCTTGCCCGGTTTTCTCAGAAAGCGCGAGGAAGGCTTCGACCAACCCAGCCGGACTTATGAAAGCCGGGGTTTCCTGAAGTTTGATGAGTCGACGGAAACGCACCACCTCACCGAGGAGATGCAGGTTCTCTTCGAATATTTCAGTCTGCTGATTAGGGCGAATCCGGCGGAAGTGGAATAGTGCCAGTCGATATCTATCCTGCTGGGCGCACCTCTCCAGGCGCTGCCGGGGCGGGATGGACAAGTGAGCTTGCGGCTTGAATTCTAATGAGGATTACACGTTATAGTGACTCCAATGCAGTAGCGGCGGCGTCTCGTCGCCGGTAGTTCGGCGCTCAGAGAGCGCCGCTACAGAAAACATTGCCACGATGATATGAAAACCCCGGTAGAACGGACATGCTAACCAAAAAGATTACGGCCAAATTCCGGCTTGCGCTGGTCTGGGCGGCGCTTTTCGTTGCTATAGCCTCCGGCTATTGGATCGGAGTTCGGGAGGCACAACAAAGCTATCGCGTGTCACCGAAAACCTATGCAGTCAAATTGGGCCTTTTTCACGCCAAGCCGGATGTGCGTGTGACGGTCGGGCAACTTGGCCTCGCGGTGATCTTCATTCTGACGATTCTGCTGTGGACAGCAATTGCTCTTGCCGTGGTGGCGGAACATCGTCGGCGCCGGGTCCAGGCGGTTAACCGGAAACTGATCGATGAGATTGGCGAGCGGAAGCGCGCGCAAGATGAAGTGGCGCAGCTTAATGCCGAGTTGGAGTGGCGAGTCAAAGCGCGTACCCGGGAGCTCCAAATGGCGACCAAAGAGCTCGAAGCCTTCTGTTATTCTGTCTCACACGACCTTCGCGCTCCGCTCCGAACCATCGACGGCTTCAGCGATATTCTCCTTAAAGATCATAAAGACAAACTCGACGAGCAAGGCCGGCGATACTTGCAGAGAGTCCGCATCGCCACGCAGCGGATGGCACAATTGATTGATGATCTCCTCAGCTTGTCGCGAGTAACCAGAACGGAAATGCGGCGTCAAGATGTTGACCTCACCACCGCCACCCGTGAGATTGTGAACGACCTACGTCGCCTCGATTCCGAGCGCAAAGTAGACGTGACTATTCCAGATGGGCTTACGGCGCAGAGCGATCCGGGGTTGCTCAAGCTGGTCCTGAAAAATCTGCTGGGGAACGCCTGGAAATACACTTCGAAGGAGGGGGCGGCCCGGATCGAATTGGGAACCTGCGCGGGCCGGAATGGAAGCCGCACATTTTTTGTGTAAGACAACGGCGCTGGGTTTGACATGAGATACGCGAGTAAACTGTTTGGAGTCTTTCAGCGACTGCACAGCATCTCGGATTTTCCAGGCACCGGCGTTGGTCTCGCTACGGTTCAGCGCATCATTCACCGCCACGGCGGCGAGGTTTTTGGGGAGGGTTCGGTAGGTCACGGAGCTACTTTCTACTTCGCACTGCCTGAGGGCATAGATGAAGGATAAAACCATTTTGCTCGTCGAAGACAATCCGGACGACGAGGAATTGACGCGACGCGCCTTTCGAGCGGCCAATATTTCAAACCAACTCGCCGTGGCGCGCGACGGCGCCGAGGCACTGGACTATCTGTTTGGCATGGGTACCCATTCCGCGCGAGATTTGACGGCAATGCCCACTCTGGTGCTCTTGGACCTAAACCTGCCGAAGGTTGACGGCTTTGAGGTGTTGAGTCGCGAGCGCGCTGACCCGCGCACCGAGCGGCTCCCGGTTATTATCCTGACCACGTCCCGTGATCAGGAAGAGGTGATCAAAGTCTACGACAGGTGCTGCAACGGCTATGTGCGCAAACCCGTGGAATCTGCTCAGCTCCGCGAGGTGGTGAGCCAGCTTGGCTTGTTTTGGCTACTTCACAATGTACCCCTCCTGAATCTTTATGACCTCGTGAGCGCGGGCCAACACCTGCCGGTCTACTCCCATCTTGAGCCTCATGACTGACGTGCGCACTTCAGTCGATGGCGCCTGCGCCGATCACGATTTCATTGCTGCGGTCGAATCGAGGCCCACCGCGACGCAGAGGGCGGCAACGTCACCGATCCGCTCATCCAAGGAGGCAGGCACAATTTGGCAAATATCAGCGGCCAGTGCCTCGCGTTTGACGACCGCTCGGGCAGGTGCCAGCAGAGTTTCACCCAATCGCATGGCGAGTCCTCCAATCACAATGCGCTCGGGATTGAGGATGTCGATGAGAATGGCTAGAGCCTGACCTAATCGTCTTCCCGTCGAGCGAAGAATTTGCTTGGCCAAGGCGTCTCCTTCTTGTGCGGCTAAGGCGACATCTCGGGCTGTGATCGCTTGGTTGTCTCGTAAGTATGGCTCCAGCAAGGTTTTCTTTTCTCTCTTCATTGCCGCCTCGACAGAGCGTGCGGCCACTTGAGCCATACCGCCTCCGCTCGCCCAACCTTCAACCGAACCTGCTTTGTTATATCCAATGGGCCCGCGGGGAGTCAGCCGAACGTGCCCGATCTCTCCGGCAAGGTCTGAAACGCCATGGTAGAGCCGTCCGTCGGTGATGATGCCCGCTCCCAACCCCGTGCCCATAGTCAGAAACACCATGTCCTGGCATCCCTGGCCCGCGCCGTACCGATGCTCCGCCACTGCTCCCGCATTGGCGTCATTCTCAAGTTGACAGCCGATGTGGAACTCCTGCTCAAGGATTGACGTGACCGGAACATCGACCCACGTGGGGAGGTTAGGCGGCGATTGTACAACGCCGGCAACGCGATCCAAAGGACCGCCACAGCTCACCCCGATCCCACGGAGGCCATCCTCTGTTAGTCCCCGCTTGGCAAGGAGCTCGTGTATCCCCGTCATGATTAAATGAAGAGCCCGTTCAGGACCTTCAGCGGGCAAAGTGGCAAACTCAATCCGCTCAAGGACAGCGGGAGGACTCGAAGAAAGTACGAGCGCGGTTTTCGTTCCTCCCACGTCGACGCCAGCCCAAACTCTTTCGCTCATTGCTCGTTAGCCTCCACGTCATAAGAGATCATACGCATGGTCCGCTCCGCTCTACGTTCAGGCTCGCTCTGGTAAAGACTGCAGGCGGAAAAGCAATCTGACTATCGTCACGTCGCGAGCGCCCGAAAAGCATCGGTGGCGCGGAGTATCTTGAGGGTTTCCTCCCAGCTTACGAAGCTTCCGACGCCTTGGCAGTGACAAAGAAATTGGATATCTTGGCGAAGAATGGCCTCTTCGTAAGTTTCCCGTTCATCACCTGTGAACTCCAATTCGGGAAGGTCCGACTTGGCATAACTGAAGCCATCGGTCTCGATGGTGTGTTGTCCTCCCACAATCATCATGCGAACTTGATAGATGCGTGCCGCATACGTCACGGTGATCGTAACCGGGCCGCCGGAAGGGAGCTTGGCGAGGAGTGACACGGTGTGCGGTTGCCGCACATCGGGAAGAGCAACGCATCCGATAGGTTCAAATCCGCCGCACCAGAAAAACAGCAAATCAATGGGATGGCCGGCGTGGTGCAATAGCGCGTTATCCGTCCAGCTCCGCTCGCGGAGCTTGTGGGAACGCACATAGTTGACCTGCTGAATTTCTCCGAGCCTTCCCGACTGAATGGCTGCCTTCGTCCGAGCATAAGGGGCGAGGAAACGACTGGTGTGGGCGCACGCGAGTTTCACGCCCTTCCGCCCGGCAAGGCTGACCAACTCTTCGGCCTGCCCCGAATTTTCGCACGGGGGAAATTCGACAAGAGTGTGAACACCGCACTCCAGACATTCACGGGTCTGTTCAAAGTGGACTGAAGTCGGCGAGCAGACAATCGCCACATTCGCGCCCGCTACCGCTTCTTTAACGCTGTTGCACACCCGCTGGATGCCATGCGTCAAGGCAAACAACACAGCCTTTTCGCACCGGGGGCCGTAAACTGAGACGAGTTGAACGTCGGGTCTGCTTCCCAGCTTCGCTGCGTGAACGGATGCCACGGCGCCATAACCAATCATCGCCACACGGATCACGTTCGTTTCCGATTCCTCAAATCGGGCTCATGCCTCGTCCTGCCGAGACATCGATCACGCGGGCTTCGCGGAGTAGACGCCGTCTAGCACGTGTTGTGGGTCCATCCAGCCCGACTTCTTCAGAAGCTCAGCCAGCTTCCTTTCCTGTTCTTCATCAAGCGGAAAGAACGGGTCGCGGGAGTAGCCGCCACAAAATCCCCAAAATTTCAATATTGACCGATAGATCGCCAGATCGCTGACCGGACCAATCTGCTGGTAGGTCCACAAATGAACAACAGGCAAAATTCGTTTCCAGATCTGAAAGCCTTTCCGAGCGTCATTCTCCACCACAATAGCATGTCGCATGGCCTTTGCCGCAGGAGTCACAACGTTGAGTATTCCGCTGATCCATCCGTGTGCGCCCGCACACAACCCTTCGTAAGCCGCAAGAAATGAACCATAAAAGATTGACATCCGGTTGCCGACCATTAAGCTCAAATCGTGAATGGGCTCGACGGTGCCGTAAGTGGACTTCACCATGTGCAGGACGTCCTCCTCAACGAGTTGGGCGATCTCCCGTGGATTAAGATCGACACACGCGGAATTGTGAGGATTGTTGTACAGCATGATCGGAAGGTTCGTCGCTTTGCGCACCCGGCGAAAATGTTCAATTACCGCGGGTTTCGAAGGCTTTTGGTAATAGGGAAGGATCACGATCAGGGCGTCCGCACCACACTTCTGGGCTTCCTCCGACAGCTTGATGGTGAGCTTGGTGCTATAGTGACCAGAGCCGAAAATCACCGGTACTCGACCCCGAACTACATCCCGAGCCAGCTTGAATACTCTGACCCGTTCTTCGTAGGTCAGAGCGATGAATTCGCCGCTCGTACCTGTAATTATCAGACCGTCGGCTTTTTGATGCGTAATCAACCAGTCCCAGTGGCGCGCGGTGGCCTCTTCGTCCAAGTCGTTGTCCCGATCGAACATTGTGAGCGCCGCCGGAAATATTCCCCGAAAGCGTTCCAATGCGTAAGGCATGTCTTTCTCCTCTAACCCATTGAAGCCTATTGCGGTTCTCGGTTTTGTGCGGAAGCCGTCAGCGAACCGTAAGAGCTCGATCTTCAGACTCCAAAAATTCTTGCTTTCTGAAACGCCACGACAGCTTCGGGGCGGCTGACGCCGAGGCACTCAAGGTACATTTTGTTTCCAAGTGGGAGAGTTACAGATTCCTTTCCTCCCTTGAACTTCACCGGCTTACCCAATTCCCTCATCAAGCTCACCTGACTTTCCCTTAGCGGAACTTCAATCTGTCCTTCGCCTGAAGTGTGCCAGAACACGACGTACGTGGTCTCGTGGCGCTCAAATACGAACGCGCGGCCGGGTTTGTCAGCTCCCGCCACTCGCTCAATCTGCCCGCAGGGAACAAGCTCGAATTTGCCTTGTTCGTTGATCAGCAGCGTATACTCCTGATCAAGATCTCGCAATGCCATTTTCTGTTCGAGGCTTAGCCAGTCGGTGGCGCGGACGTCTTCCCACCTTTTGAGGACTTCCAGATTGTCTGCTGTGCGTGGGTGTGCCTCAAGCGCCTGCAAATCCCCGAGGAGAGCGATGGGACAGCCCCAGCCTGCGGCGCGGCTGGTCACATACTCGAGCATGTCGGGTTGGTCGCCGATCGTTTGCTCGCTTGGCGCCCAGTATCCAATCCAACCAAAATTGATGCGGGTAAAATCCTTAGAGACCCGTTGGATTTCCGAAGCAGGATAGGCACGGATGGCCGCTTTCATTACTTCCGGCTTAAAGACATCGAAAGCGTTTCCCCGTGTCAGAATGTGCCAAGAAAAATGTGATTTGCACGCTCCCTCGCCCCATAGCGGCACGGGATCCCACTGTTGATACACCGTCCATTGTGGCCGCGAGACCGTGAACCAATAAGGTGGCGGCACATCCTGAGCCCCGTCGTAATAAATAAAGCGGAATCCCGCGCTGCGATATATTTCGCCCAGTCGCGCGGCAATTTCGTGCTCGATGTCCGTGTCTTGAGTGATCAGCACGAGGTTTGTCTGGTGACTGACGTCGAGTAATCCAATCTTCTCCCCCGGCTTGTAGTTTCCCGCTCCCGTCCCAAGCGCCGCGCGCCTGCACCCGCGAAATTGGTAGGGGCGACCAAGGGTGAAGTTTTCGTATTCGATTACTTCGTCAGCGACTCTCAAAAATCGCCGGCCTTCTTCCATGGGACAATATTCCAGGTTCTCCTCCACGGTGATCGTGGTCGAATCGGTGTCGATTGGATCCACCAAGGTAAGCACCCGGGTCAAATTCAAACGAGGGTCAGGGACGGGTGTTACATAAGAATCTGTCTTATCGACCTTCGTGTAATGGATATGAAAGCCTGGGATCATTCCTGCCGAGCTAATTTTCGCCGTGATCCCCATCAGGTCGCTCATCCCGTTTGGGTAGTCCGGGCGCCAGTTAAAATGGCCGGCGGTTGCAAAAGCGCGGTAGTAGATGTCCATGGTTCTGAAGCCGCCCATTTTCGCAAAATGGATATGCCGATCAGCGTTTGCGGGTGACATATCCAGAACTTCGTAGTATGAGTACTTGTACTCTTTCCGCTGGCGGCTCTCAACGCCGCGCGGCAGGTCAAAATCTTCTTCGACACGAGCGATGCGATCGAGTAGACGGGAAGTCTTGGTCACAATCAGCGCCGCCCCCACGCTTTCGAGTTGCACGGTGCGAACTGTCCCGGCTTGGAGCAGGTGGTAACCCCGGCGAGCATGAGCGTCAATTCGAGCGTAGTGATCCGTACCGAGAACATTCACGGCGACATCGTGGTCCCATGTCACGTTCAGCCACTCACCGAAGTTCTTGCGGTTGTTCACCGGCAACTGCAGAAACAGCGTTTCGTCAATCGGAGTCTTCCACTTGGGTCTAAGTGGCGTGTATCCGTTGTACTCAAGCCGTTCCAGGCGGAAGGCGATGTAGGCGTCGGTCACCTTCGTGCTTATCGTTCCCTCGTAGCCGACCTGTGCGAAAGTTACAATGAGATTGTCGCCATCGCGTCGCACGTTTTGGGCAGGGAAGCTTGTGATTTTCGCCGGATACGCCAATTGCAGCTCGTTGTCGTATGGCCGGTATTGTGTCACGGTAAACATCGGTTCCTGCACGCCGACGGCCAGGCACTCTTGACCAGTCAGCTTGTGGACAAGGCTCTGAGCCCATCCACCAGGATGAATGACCAGGCGCATCTCGCTGTTTTCAAGGACCAGGAGCCCGCCGGTTTTGGTTTGAGAGGTGGGTTCCTCTGCCGTGGAACTCTCGGCCGCCCGCTCCGAATCCAGCGATGCTTTTGCCCACGGAATGCTCGCCAGAACGCTCGCTTGCCTTAAAAACCTACGCCGGTCAGTCATCGACGGCTCTCTTCGTATAACGGATGGTTACCCTCCCATGAAGGTATAGAAGCCAAACCTTGATGTCCAGTTCAAAGTTTAGATCGAAAAGATGTGATTCTGATATGACCTCCGATATAATGGGCTCTTCGAGGCAACTGCGAGGAGCGCGTGCGATGCCACTTGCCACCGAAGCGCGGGCCAACTACGACGTTGTGATCGGGCTGGAAGTTCACGTCCAGCTCCTGACGCGATCCAAGATCTTCTGCGGCTGTTCTACCCGTTTCGGAGATCCGCCCAACACCCATACCTGCCCCGTGTGCCTGGGCCTGCCGGGTGCTTTGCCGATGCTCAATCGCGAGGCGGTAACCATGGCGATGAAAGCTGCCATAGCGCTCAATTGCGTTATTAATTCCCAGTCGCGTTTCTCGCGCAAGAACTACTTCTACCCGGATCTGCCGAAAGGTTACCAGATTTCCCAGTACGATGAGCCGCTCGCCGAACACGGCTGGCTCGAAATGGAGGGGGGTGGCCAACGGAAACGCGTCGGCATCACGCGCGTACACTTGGAAGAAGACGCTGGAAAATCGCTGCACGAAGGTTTCCCGGATTCCGCCGTGTCTTCCTACATTGACCTCAACCGTTCCGGCGTGCCGCTGATTGAGATTGTCACTGAACCTGACTTACGTTCTCCCGGCGAGGCTTATGAGTTCCTGACCCGGCTTAAACAAATCATGCTTTATCTTGAAGTCTCCGACTGCAACATGGAGGAAGGCAGCCTACGCTGTGACGCGAATGCCAGCGTCCGCCCGGCCGGCACGACGGCGCTCGGCACGAAGACGGAGGTTAAAAACCTGAATTCTTTCCGGTTTCTCCAGCGCGCGCTAACTTATGAGACTGACCGGCAAATTGAAGGTCTGGAGCGCGGCGACGAAGTTACACAGGAGACGCGCTTGTGGGATAGCCGCGAGCAGCGGACTTACGGCATGAGGTCTAAGGAATATGCACACGATTACCGTTATTTTCCCGAGCCGGACCTGTTGCCGCTTGCAATGAGCGAGGCCTGGAAGGAAGAGGCACGCCGCGCGATGCCGGAGCTCCCGGATGCTCGACGTGAGCGTCTGACGCACGCCTATGGCCTTTCGGATTACGACGCCGCGCAGCTCACCGACTCTCGTGCGCTCGCGGACTACTACGAAGGTGTAGTAGACGGCGGAGCAGATCCTAAGCTTGCCGCCAACTGGGTGCTCAGCGAATTGCTCTATTTGCTGAAGGAGGCGAAACGGCAGATCGCTGAATCACCAGTGTCCGCTGCAAATCTGGCGGAACTCGTGCAATTGATTGCCGGCGGGAAGATCACCGGGAAAATGGGCAAGGAAGTTCTGGCGGAAATGTTTTCCTCGTTGAAGCACGCCACAGCGGTGGTCGCAGAGAGGGGTCTGTCGCAGATCAGCGATCCTCAGAAAATCCTGGCCGCCGCGCGCGAGGTGATTGCCGCCAACCCCAAGCAGACCGAGCAATACCGCAACGGCAAGACGACGACCCTCGGCTGGTTTACCGGCCAGGTGATGAAGGCAACCCGCGGCCAGGCCAATCCGCAGTTGGTGCAAGAAATCCTGAAGAAAGAACTCTCACAGTAGGGAGCGACACATGCTGAACGTTGGCGATAAGGCGCCGTCTTTTTCCCTGCTTTCGGATTCAGGGGAAACCGTCAACCTGAAAGACCTGCTCGACAAGACTCTGGTCCTCTATTTCTTTCCGAAGGCCGATACCCCTGGTTGAACGAGCGAGGCGAACCAGTTCCGTGACGCCAAAAAAGAACTGGAAAAAGCGGGAGCGCGCGTAGCCGGCATGAGCGGTGACAGTGTTGAGGAGTTGCGGCAATTCCGTAACAAATACAAGCTGAACTTTCCCCTGCTTTCCGACGCCGGCCATGAGACGCTCGAAGGGTACGGCGTTTGGCAGGAGAAGAACATATACGGTCGCAAGACCATGGGCATCGTCCGCACCACGTATGTTATCGGGGAAGACGGCACGGTGAAACGTGTTTTCCCCAAGGTTAAAGTTGACGGCCACATCCGCGAAGTCCTAGCGGCGCTGAAGGGCTAGCCTGCATCGACGCCGCCAGCCACTTCTGCTAACATCGTCTCGATGCTCGATGAAACCGTGGCCGTGATCGAGAATCGGCCTCTTACCGGCGGCCACTTTCTTCTCAGCCTTCGTTCTCCGCACCAAGCGCCTCTCGTGCGTCCTGGTCAGTTTGCTATGCTGCGGCTGCCCGGCCACTCGGACGTGCTGCTGCGTCGGCCCATGAGCATCTATGACGTCAAACTAGCCCACCCTCAAGGCAGCGGAAAAGGGAAAGGAAATCTGCCCGAGATCATCCAGCTTCTTTATAAGATCGTCGGCCGTGGCACTCAGTTGATGGCGGAGCTTCGGCCGGGCGACCAGACCGAGATGCTCGCTCCACTCGGACACGGTTTTTTCGAGGAAAAGTATCTTGAGGCAGCGCGGCAAGCGGATGAAGTCTTGCACGTGGCGGGAGGCATTGGCATCGCGGCGCTGCTGATGCCCGCAAAATCGCTGGCCAGGGCGGGCATCCGCCAGAGGCTCTTCTTCGGTGCGCGCGGCGTGCAGGAGTTGGTCGGCACAGAGGATTTTGTGCCCTTTGTGGGCGAAACCATACTTTCCACCGAAGATGGCTCGTGCGGTACGCCGGGCTACATCACGCGCCCGCTTGAAGCTCATCTGGAGAATCACCGACACCAGCGCTTTCTCCTGCTGGCCTGCGGCCCATGGGCGATGCTCGAGGCTACTGCCGAGATGGCGTGCCGCCACGGCTGCCCCTGCCTGGTCTCGATGGAAAACCGAATGGGTTGTGGTCTCGGCGTTTGCCTCGGCTGCTCGATTCGCGTGCGTGGCGAAGGCCACGGAAGCTACGAGCGCGTGTGTACGGAAGGACCGGTATTTTGGGCGAAGCACGTTATGTGGGAGCGGAAGTAAATTCCGAAGTTGTAGTTGTTCCAGGCCATGTGCTAGCCCAGTTTTCGTTCCTGTGACCCTGGCACAAGCTGCACATAGGCAAGAACAAGCACATCCGAAAGCTGATTGCCGAACAACAACGAACCGTTAGTTGTCATCTGTCGAAAATCGACCCAGAGCTTCAAAAGCCTGTGCCGGACAGAGCGAGGATCAAAACCTGGGAGAGGGAAATTGACACCGCGCGCGAAAAGATGAGAAAGTTGGAGGAGCGGTTAGAAAGTGAACCATGGCCAGATTAAGGGTTGCAAGCCACCCGAACACCCAGACGCTCATTGCGCTTCTTGAAGACTATAAGGAAATGCTCCACGAAGCGGAGCGCGCCGCCAAAAAGATTATGGCTTTGGACTCCCAGACGGAGCGTTTTTGGGAAGAAGTCAGCGACTCGGCTCACCTGTTCACCGCGGTTGGCTCGCGATAAGAATCTGTCTGGGAGGAAATTACCCGCCTAATTGATCAGTTACCCGAGGATTGAACGGAAAGCACATCCCAAGCGTAAGTCATAGCTGTACCGTCAGAGTCGCTAGGAAAGTCTGTGAAAAACCAGTCCAGCATTGGTTTGGCGAGGAATCAATCCCGCGAGCCGGAAACCGAAGCCGCATTCTCCCCGGGCCTCGAGATCGACCTCGCGGGGATTCATTTCCAAAATCCCGTACTCACCGCCAGCGGCACCTTCGGTTACGGGCAGGAATTTGCTCGTCTCATCGACCTCAACAAACTCGGCGGCATTGTGGTGAAGGGCATCTCGGCGGAGCCGATGCCCGGGAACCCGGCTCCGCGCATTTACGAAACCGAGGCCGGCATGTTGAACGCCATCGGCCTGCAAAACGTGGGGGCGCGAAAGTTCCTGGAAGAAAAGCTTCCGTTCCTACGTACGCTCAAGGCACGCTGCTTGGTGAACGTTTTTGGTTACTCCACGGAAAACTACGTTCGCTGCGTCGAGATTTTGAACGAAGGCGAAGGCATTGACGCTTACGAGCTGAACATCTCCTGCCCCAACACGCGCTGCGGCGGCATGGTTTACGGAAGCGACCCGAAACTTACCGAAGAGGTGGTGGCGGCTTCGAAGCGCGTTTCGCGCTGCCCGCTGTTCGTGAAGCTGTCACCCAACGTAACCGACATTACGGTATTCGCCCGTGCGGCGGAAGCTGCCGGCGCGGACGGCCTGACCCTAGTGAACACTTTTGTCGGCATGGCGATTGACGTGGAAACGCACACGCCGCGCATTTCGAACGTCACGGGTGGCCTTTCCGGTCCGGCCATTAAGCCTGTCGCCGTGCGCATGGTTTACCAGGTGTGCCGCGCCGTCAAGATTCCTGTGATTGGCATCGGCGGCATCGCAAGCGCGGAGGATGCCCTGGAATTTGTCATTGCGGGCGCGCGTGCAGTCCAGGTGGGAACAGCCAATTTCTATGCTCCCGAAACGTCGATCCGGGTGGTGGAGGGGCTTCGCGCCTACTGCCAGCACCATCGTACGCACTTCTCCAGTCTCGTCGGCAGCCTGCGCCTGCCAGAAGATCAACCACCGGCCTCCATTGAATATTAGCAGGTGAGAGATGTTGCGACCGCGGGTGGAAACTTCCGTGTGCGTGTTCCGCGTTCTCACTACACCAGGCACGCCCAACTGGGTTCCTCGCGAGATAGTTGGTCTACCAGGCGTACATCAATCTCGGGCTGCCCACCAAATGCCCATCCGAGTGAAGCGCTTGAATCCCGACGCCTTAACAGTGAATTGGCAATCGCCGGGCAGAATGTAGTGCCCTGCGCTACTCGACGCAGTTTGAGTCTTGGCCCACGTCGGGGTGTCAATGACGGTAAGGGCTTCTTCGGGTCCACGGCGCCGCTCAGGTCGGTGACCATTCTGCGGATCGTGGCCCGAAATTTCTGCTCGACAAGCACACCAGCCCGCGCCAGTGAAAATATCATTGCGACCAACGCTGCCTATCGTCTACGATGTTCACAGGCCTCGAGACCGGGAACGCTAGAGAATGGTGACTTTCCGGGCGAGGTCGCCGATGCGGGAGCCTCACCTGGATTCCAATCCTCCCATTCTCGACGCGCTTGGCAGGCCCTTGCGCAGCGTCCGGATTTCTGTCACGGACCGCTGCAATTTACGCTGTCAATACTGTATGCCGGAGGAGGACTACGCTTGGCTTCCGAGAAAGGAGGTACTGAGTTTCGAAGAGATTGCGCAGCTCGCAGACCTCTTTATCGATTTTGGGGTGAGAAAGATAAGGCTAACGGGCGGTGAGCCGCTGCTTCGGCACAATCTTCCTGAGCTCGTCCGTCTCCTGGCGGCCGGCGGGCGACTTCAAGAACTTGCGCTAACCACCAACGGTCTGCTGCTCGCGCGCTTCGCTCGCGATTTGCGTGACGCGGGTTTACAGCGGATCAACGTCAGCCTGGACACTTTGCAGTCCGAGCGTTTCTTTGCGCTCACCAAAACGCGGTCGCATGCCGCCGTGCTCGAAGGGCTCAATGCAGCCCGAGAGGCCGGATTCATCAACATCAAAGTTAATTCCGTTATCGTTCGGCACTTCAACGACGACGAAGTCGCCGATCTGGTTGCATTCGGCCGCCGCGAAAGTGCGGAAGTGCGCTTCATCGAATATATGGACGTGGGTGGGGCCACGCGCTGGTCAATGGATCAGGTCGTGCCAGCGGCGGAAATCGTTGCGAGAGTCGAAAAGCATTTCGGTCCCGCGTCCACCGAGCCGGCTCCCGCAGGGGCGCCGGCGCAGCGCTTCCGTCTGGCGGATGGCACTGTTTTTGGGGTTATCGCCTCGACAACTCAGCCGTTCTGCAAGTCCTGTGACCGGGGTCGGCTTACCCTCGACGGGGTATGGTTTCAGTGCCTGTACGCAACCCGCGGTATCAACCTTAAGGCCTTATTGCGCGGCGGCGCATCCCGGGAGGTTATTGCCAACACCGTGGCTCGCGCGTGGCAGGCGCGGACCGACCGCGGCGCCGAATGGCGGCGTCAACTGCCAGAGCGCGGCGTCCTGTTTCCGGTGGCGGAGTTGCGCAAAGACCCGCACCGCGAAATGCACACTCGAGGCGGATAATCTCTGGCAGTTCCTCACAACTATGTCTGAACGCTATTTTGACCGCAAGCAAGCGGAAGAGCTGCTTCCTATCATCGGCAAATCGCTCGAGCAAGCTCGCACGCAGAAGAGTTCATTGGACCAGCTCGATCAAGATCTCGCAGCGGCCACGGCCCGGGTCATGCTCCTCGGTGGCTCTATACCACCCTATCAGGACCTCATACGAAAAAGGGGCGAGCGCGAAGCGACCTCGGCTCGTCTTGAAGAGACGATAAACCAGATTCAAGAAACCGGGTGCCTCGTGAAAGACCTCGACCTCGGCCTGATCGATTTCCCGTCCCTCCGAGACGGGAGAGAAATCTACTTATGCTGGAAGCTCGGAGAAAAGCGGATTGAATATTGGCACGGAGTCGACGAAGGCTTTGCAGGCCGCAAACTCCTGGATCCGCCGGCGGAGGAGCCGAGGGTGCAGTGAACATTTGGCTATTTCAGGCCGTGCGGGCGGGGCATCATGAAGACTGATCCACAGGCGGGAAAACCCGCTAGCCCCTCGGCGCTCGTTGATGTCCAGCGTCTGATCGCCACTTATTACACGGGCAAACCCGACCCCAGGGTTCCCGGCGAGCGAGTGAGCTTCGGAACTTCCGGACACCGGGGCTCAGCCTTTACTAATTCCTTCAACGAAGCCCACATCCTTACCATTGCTCAGGCTGTATGCGACTACCGCCGCGCGCAGGGCGTGAGCGGCCCGCTGTTTCTCGCCAAGGACACCCACGCGCTTTCCGAGCCGGCCTTTAAGACGACGCTCGAGGTGCTTGCGGCGAACGGGGCGGAAGTGATGATTGACGAACTCGGCGGTTACACGCCGACTCCCGTCCTTTCCCATGCCATTCTGGCCTACAACTTGCACCGAAGAACCGGCTTGGCCGACGGCATTGTTCTCACGCCCTCCCACAACCCACCCGAAGATGGCGGCTTTAAGTACAATCCTCCGGAGGGCGGACCCGCCGATTCGGAGGTGACGGCATGGATCGAAGCTCGGTCGAACGATCTGCTCGAATCGGGGCTTTACAACGTGCAGCGAATGCCTTACGAAAAGGCGATCAAATCTTCCACCACCCATCGCTACGATTATCTAAATTCCTATGTGAACGAACTCGGCTCGGTTGTGGACACGGATGTGATCCGATCGAGTCGCCTCAAGATAGGCGTTGATCCTCTGGGTGGCGCCGGTGTAGCTTACTGGGGCCGCATCGGAGAGCGCTTCGGCTTTCAGCTTACGGTTGTGAACGCCTCGATTGATCCGACCTTCCGCTTCATGACGCTCGATTGGGACGGGAAAATCCGCATGGATTGTTCTTCGCCGTATGCGATGGCAAGCCTTATCGGACTTAAGGACGAATTTGACATTGCCTTCGCCTGTGACCCGGACCATGACCGGCACGGCATTGTGACTCCCAGCGCCGGATTGATGAATCCCAATCATTATCTGGCCGCGGCCGTTTCTTATCTGTTTTCCAATCGGCCAAAATGGAAGGGGGACGTGGCCGTCGGCAAGACCCTCGTTAGCAGCAGTCTGATTGACCGCGTCGCTGAAAGCCTCGGTCGGAAGCTGGTGGAGACGCCCGTGGGTTTCAAGTGGTTCGTGAAGGGCCTGCTCAGCGGATCACTCGGTTTCGGGGGCGAGGAAAGCGCGGGTGCATCATTTCTGCGGCAGGACGGCGCCGCGTGGTCCACCGACAAGGACGGTATCATCATGGGACTGCTGGCGGCGGAAATGACCGCGCGCCTCGGACGCGATCCCAGCAGTGTTTATCGCGGCCTCACCAAGCGTTTTGGAGCTTCCGTCTATGAGCGGATTGACGCGCCGGCTTCTCCGGAACAGAAAGCGCTCCTCAAGGCCTTGTCGCCTGGAGCGGTCAACGCGACAGTGCTGGCGGGAGAAGATATTACAGCGATGCTGACTACGGCACCAGGCAACGGAGCCCCGATCGGCGGCCTGAAAGTGGTGGCCGCGCACGGCTGGTTTGCCGCCCGCCCCTCCGGGACCGAAGACGTTTACAAGCTATACGCAGAGAGCTTTTTCGGTATGGAACACTTGCGAAGAATTCAGGAGGAAGCGAAACGAATCATTGCCAACGCGCTCACCCCAGCGCGGCTTTGAGTGCGTCGCGCTGGGGTAAGCAACCAGAACCGCCCACTGGGCAGGTAGCCATTTCGCTAACAGCCGGAGGGGCAAGAGCCCGAGCCGCTCGGAATCACGTAAGAGTTCAGGAGAAATCATTGGGCCAGGGCCTTGGCACGCCGACGGCCCGAAGACCTCTTCCGCTTAGGAGCCGCTCCCTCGGCAATTTCGAAGACAGCTATGGAAGTGACGAACTTTTTCAAACCAGCGGTGTCAAAATCGACGAGCGTCCTGTCGTCGTCCCGCTCCACAATGGTTCCGCAGCCGTACTTGGCATGGCGGATATATTGGCCTGATTTTAATGTCATAGCGTAATTCTCCTTTTCTGTGATGGGCCGCAAGTCCTGACGATGCGCTGGCAGGAGCCGATTGCGAGATTTACTTAGGCCGCCGGTTAGCACGCTCAAAGAGAAATCAAAGCGGTTGCCCGGCACTGGCTGTGTGGGGGAAACGCAAAAAAGTCGGGCGGCTCAAAACGAGCCGCCCGGAGCCTAGTTAGGCCCTCTCTACGTTGTCAGCTTGCAGGCCCTTCGGCCCCTTTTTCACCTCAAAGCTCACCCGGGCTCCTTCCTCGAGCGAGCGATAACCGTCGCCGACGATGGCCGAGTAATGTACGAACACGTCGTCGCCGCTCTCGCGCTGAATAAATCCGTAGCCCTTGGCGGCGTTAAACCACTTTACTGTTCCTTGTTCCCTCATGCTGAAAGACATCCTCTTCTGTTGAAATTAGCAATTTATCGACACAGCGACGCCGGAGGAGGATCCCCCCGCTCTGCAGTATAATCGCTTCTCGAGGTTGATTGGAGAAACCAGGAGGGTGAGCTTTTACACGCGAAGATATACGTCCGCACAGCCAACATAAACTGCACTTTTACAATAGCATGAACCGTGCCGCGTGTCTAGCTGATTTTAGGAGATTTTAGGGGGCCTTCCTCCCGGCCGAAGGCTAAACTGATTGACGCCCTGGCGGACCACCTAACGCTTTGTTGCTGGCTGCTGCTAGAAGCTGAACCTCATGAACACGTTGATCAGGCGATTCGACGACTGGCTGTTAAAGAAACCGCCAGCCAGTGAGTTGGATTGACCAAACAGCGGTGACTGGACGATGCCGACCGGATTTCCCAGGTTGATCCGGTTAAAAGCGTTGTGCACCATGAGCCCAACCTCGAGTTGAAACCGCCGGTTCTCGCCGCTTCCGGGATGAAAGAACCCGCCGCCACCACCGCTGAGTCCGCGGCCTCCAAGCCCATGCCCGTGGTGGTAATGGCCGCCGAACCCGCCCCCGCCCCCGTGGACTTCCTTGCCAAATCCGAAGGTCTTGCTAAGGCGCACATTCATGGAAAACTGTCCCGGCCCGGTGAAATAATTGATGGGGACGAGCGGGGTGCCGTAAGCCGGGTCGATGTTGAAAATCCCTAGGGAAGTTGCCAGACAGGTGGGGCAGACAGTAGACGAAAAGGCAGGACGATTATTGAATATCGAGGAGCCGTTCAGATTCTGTCCGACGGTGATGTTGTAGGGATATCCCGAATTTGCCACCAGGAACGGGCTGAAGCTGAGGCCGAAGGGTAAACCGAACGAGCCGCCCACAAAAAACCGGTTCCGGGCAGCCCACGACGCCGGCCCATAATCTAGGGCCAGATCGTATTGGTTCATGGGGAAGCCGCCGCCGTTTGCTCCTGCGCCGCCGGAACTGACGTTCGTGTTGGCAAAGCTCAGCGTGTAATAACCAAAAAGCGAAACAAACCGGGCTAAGTTAATGTTGAAATTAGCGATGATCTGGTTTTCATTGTAGAGGCCTGCTGACTCGAATTGGTAAATATTGCCTGCGGCTTCGCCGAAGGGCCGGACGCCGCTGGTAGGATCAGCCAAATTGAAGGTTCCAGGAAGAGGCGCGTTGATGTTGCGCGTAAGGAGTTGATGGACTGCGTGCGACCCGACGTAGGTAACCGAGGTCTTGATGTTCCGAGTCACTTGCCGCTCGAGCGAAATCGCCCCCACCATCGAGTAAGGCGCACTGAAATCGGAAGCAATCTCGTATCTTGTGGGATAAGTCGCATAAGCCGAAAGCGTGCTAATGGCGGGAATTTGCGGCGCAAGGAAAGTCGGATTGTTCACCACATATTGCTGCTGGTTAATACCATCCAACTGTTCGGCTTGAAGAATATCGCCCATCTCGAACCAGTCATAGAAAAGCCCGGCGCCCGCACGCAACACGGTCTTGGGACCTTTGGGCCCTCCTCCAATGCCCCACGCAAGGCCCAGGCGCGGCGCGAAATCAATGTGGTTTGAAATATGATTTTGCCCTTCCACACGCAGGCCCAGCGTCAAGTCAACGTTACGCCGCAGGTGTACCGTATCCTCAGCGAAGCCCGCATACTGGACGAGATTGGTGCTGATGAAGGGATTTCCGGCGGTAATCGCAAATTGGTTGGCCCCGCCGCCTTCAGCCAGGATTTGCGAAGAGGCGAGACCCTGCGCCAAACCCTGTTCGGTAATCTGGTAAGCGGAAAGCGATGGGAAGGTGAATGTGCCGTTAAAGTTGCTCTCCGCGCGAAGCGATTCGTTAATATCGTAGACCTCTCCGCCGAACGTAAACAAGTTCCTGCCCTTGTTTTTAGTCAGCACGTCTCGTAGCTGGCTATAATATTGCAGGCTTTTCTCCGGACCCGTGCTGTTGCCGCCGCCAGTAAACGCGCCTTGGACGTTGAGCGTTGGAGCAAACGTCAATGGGCTTTGCTCGCTCACTTGACGGCTGACAGCATAAAGAAGCTGGTTTACGGTCGTGGCGCTCAACACTTGCGTGTCAGTGCCATGAATCTCGTAATGGGTATGAACCATATTGTAGCCTTGGGAGGGAAGCCCAAATTGCCCTATTCCGTTGTTCTTCCAGTTGCCGGTAAAGTCGTGGAACTGGAGTGACAACACGTTCTTCTGGCTAAGTTGGAAATCGAGTCGCGGACCAACGAACGTCATCGTCGAAGGGTTGTGGACAGCCTGGGTCAGGCTCTCCGGCGCAAAGTTCGAGTTCAAAACCTGCGCGTCCACAATGGAATTGTTATTTGTGCTGCGATGAAACACAGGGACAAAGAACGACACTTTCTTTCCCAGCGGACCCCCGATGTTGGCAAAACCAAAGTATTGATGATAGGGCGGCTCTTCGGGAACAAAAGGATTACGTGCATTGAGAGTCTGATTATTCCCGGCGATAAACGCGCTGCCGTGCCACTGCGCAAAGCCCGGCTTCGTTGTAATCTCAATGCGGCCATAGCCGAGTTGCTGATGCTGTGCGGTAAAGGGATTCGAGTTGATCTTAATCGAGAGAATGTCTTCTTTGGGCGGAAGCTGCCCTCCGGGGAAGCCGTCAATGTAAATCTGGCCGCCGTTCGGTCCGGCCGCCGGGCCCGCTAGCTCCGTAAGCTCAGATTGGAGCTCGTCGGGATTGTCCGAGAGAGCCTTGAGGGCAGAGCCCTGCAGTACCATCGCGCTCACGTTGCTCTCGGGGCTAATGCTTAGTCGGTGCGTCTCGGCGGTTACGGTCACCTGTTGCTTCTGCACGGTCAATACAAGTCGCGCGTTCACCACTTGGGGATGCGCCGCGCTGACCGAAATTGCGCTCTTGGTGAACGTTGAGAAGCCTGTCGCGCTGATTTGCAGCGTGTAAGCGCCGGGCGCCAGATTTCGGAAAACGTATCTTCCTCGCTGGTTCGTCTGAGCCGTCCTCTTTACCCCGTGCGGCCCGTTGAGTGTGACGGTGGCTGCAGGAATGGCGGCACCGGACGGATCGGTGACGCGGCCCCTCAAACCGATCCTGCCTGCTTGCGCGAAAAGCGAAGTGGAAAGACACAGCACCGCCAGCATCGCACTAAGGCGCTGTTGCAATTTTTTTTGAACGTAGATCATGAAGCCATCCGTAAGCTCTAGATATTGACCGGCAGGGATCGTTGTGGTCCGCTATTCCGCTGCCTCTCGATCCTCAGCCCAATTACGGCGCTGCGTTTCCGCCACGCTCACCTGCGCCCCCGCTAGCACCGCCCATGCTCAGGTTCCACGGTCCCAGCGCAACCTGTCCGGCGCCTTTGGGCCGTGCGCGGAGAATTGGGCCGACGCCGCTCAAGACCGCGATGGCGGTCACTTCAGACGGCCGGGCACCTTCGGTGCTCACAACGATCAGCGGCTGGCCGGGCTTGAGCTGATTAAGCGAGAGGAGCGGCATGTGCCTTAGTATTTGCTCGAAGCTTTCCTTCGATTCTGCGGCGACCTTTTGCTCTTCCTCTCGGCTCGGCTTGCGGATGCGTCCACCCTTCACTTCCCCTGATTTTTCCTTGCCGCTCTTGGCAGCGAGTTCCGCCCCGCCTTTCGTTTGGGCTTGAGCATTGAACACTGCAATCGTGTCTGCGACTTCAGGCGTAAGCTGGTGCAACTGAGTGTCAGCCCCGGTTCGAACGAGGAGAGGCTTACCGGTAGCCAGGTCCTTCACCACGAATGTGCCTTTTGGTGCGTCGACCGAAATCACGGTCGCCCCGATATTGAGGAACGTCCCGGAAACCAGTTCTTCGGCGATGAGATGGCTTCCGTCGGCGCTCTTCGTTCCTAGGGCGCGCACTTGATCCCCGACTTTAATTTCTTCGAAGGTGCCGGGCTTGGCGTCGCTGAATTCGATCGAGTCCGGCGCATAACGCAACAAGACCGCATGAGGCGCGAGGGCAACCATGACGGAGTGAGTCAGTTTGCCAGGCGTTGGAGGGGTATTAGGCACTGCCAGGGTGATCTCTCGGACCGCGGGATTAATTGCCTTGACGACCCCGCCGATCCCGTTCTTTTCCCATTGCAGGCGTTCAGTTTCGTGGGCTTTGGCTAAGGCCGTCTTGCTCATTACGATCACGGTCTTCGCAGCGATTGATCTTTGATCCGCCGAGAAAGCGCCCAGAACAAGCACACGGTCGCCAACATGGACGTCACTCACCGCAATCTTGGTTGCTGCGCTCAGATTCTTTGCGCCCGGCGGCACCAGAAGGATGGAAACACCCTCGGGCAGGTTGACCGTCAGGTTGGGACCGGCATCGGTGTGCAAGATGAGTCGCCCAGCCTGAACCTGCGTGACCACGCCGATGGGCCGAACCGGCTGACGGAGTGATGCGCTTTGTGGCGCAGATCGAGCTAGGGCCAAAGGCAGCATCAGCCATAGGCTAGCGAGCGTCAAACGCAGACCACCTCTCGTCATTTCCGGGCGAGACTCCTTGCAGGTACCACGGGCTACGACCCCACCGGCCAAGCTCAGGCCGGCACGAACCCCCTCGCTATGTTGGAACAGGCACACCCCTATCTAGACGCTTGCGGGAAGACCTGGGTTACAACGATTCTAGGGCCGAACGGAGGATCGAGGCGGGGGGATGGCGGCACTCCTGACTTATGTGGCTGCCATATACTCTCTGGATGCTGGTGCCGACCTGTTCCCGGAAGCGGTCTGCAAGCGAAGGGATGCCCGCCGAGGCTTCGTCGCGCGCGAGGCGCTCGAGGCGGTGCATGTGATAGAAAGCAGTCGTCAGGCTGATCGCTTCGCCTGTCCGCCGCGCCACTTGGCGCACGAAATCATCGAACGATTCAACCGGGATGCCGCGGAGGGTGATGCCCTCCGGCCGCAAGACCAGCAATTGTCCCCAAATTTTCTCCCTTGGATTCGTCAAGCTGGCGATCACAATGCTCCCCGGCTCGATGGCACACCCCCGTGCCGCTACGCTTCACGGCAGTCGCCCATGCCGCCTCGCGTCACCCAGATACCATGAAAATCCCGGCTCCCCTCCTTGGAAAGGAGGGGAGCTATTTTCATAGCAGGCGATACACTCCAATTTTTGCCGCGGTGCGAAGCGGAGCTTCCGTCGCTTGCCGGACATCGTCCACGCCGACGCCGGGAGCAAGCTCGCGCAATTCGAGACCATCCGGCGTGATGTCCATCAGGGCAAGGTCGGTGACGATGCTGTCCACCACGCGGCTTCCTGTGAGTGGCAACGTGCATTTTCGTAGGATCTTCGGCCGCCCTTCCCGCGTCGTATGCTCCATGGCAACCAAGACGCGCTTCGCGCTCGCGACCAGGTCCATGCTGCCACCCATGCCTTTGACCATTTTCCCGGGAATCATCCAGCTTGCCAGGTCGCCCTTCTCGTCCACCTCCATGGCTCCGAGCACGGTGAGATCAATGTGCCCACCGCGAATCATGGCAAAGGATTCAGCGCTTGAGAAATAAGCCGTGCCGGGAATTTCCGTCACCGTTTCTTTGCCGGCGTTAATCAGATCCGGGTCTTCTTCGCCTTCGTAAGGATACGGTCCAACGCCCAGCATCCCATTTTCCGATTGCAACACCACTTCCATGCCAGGCGGAATGAAATTCGCCACCAATGTAGGAATGCCAATGCCCAGGTTGACGTAATACCCGTCCTTCAATTCCTGAGCAACCCGTCGCGCGATGATTTCACGCTTGTCCATCTGAATGCTCATCTGCGCTTAAGACCTTCCAGGACTTCGTCAATAGCTTGATCCACGCGAAGAGCATTACGTCGTGCGAGATCGAAAAGGCGCTGTATCGGATCTCGCTCGGCTGGCGGATGGGTCCACTTGGCGACGTATTCACGAGTGATGGAAACTTGGAATAATTCACGGCCGTCCTCATCTAGCAACTGGAGGTAAAAGGCGCCACTCAACTCCTTGCTCACTAGGACGCTGTACCGGTCCTGAATTGTCGTGGAAAACTCGTCTATCCGCGCCGTCGGGCGCCACGCGAGGCGTCCCTCTTCGGTGGCTCGGATAAGCTGCATCGCTAACTCAACAACCTTATCCTCTTCGCTCACGAATTTCACCCTCTTTCCTCGACCCGGCGAGCGTGGCCGAAAAGCGTATTAATCCACAAGCTCAGTTCGATCTGGCCTCTGTTAATTTGCCGTAGCTCATCGTTACTCAATTCTCTCACAGAAGCTTGTGCTGCTGCCTCAGCCACACTCCGGGCGGCCGTTACCGTCTCGATGAGATCATGCTTCGCGTCGGCTGGCAGGGCGTCCCGCCAACGCGCGCGCACGAGCGCGCATCGGCCCAGTACTTCTTCCGCGCGGAGTCGAACCAAATCCCACTGCCTAGCTCGGAGGAAGATTCCAATCTGCGTTACCATCTCGCTTGCTTCCTTGAGAACCTCAACCAAACTCTTCAGTCTCGCAGCCGAGCGCGCTTCCTGTGCGGCCTCCCTCGCCTTCCGCGCGATAATCAGCACCCACACGCTGATTGCCAGCCCGGCGACGCTCGCGACGTTACCCCAATTCTGTGCCAGGAAATTCGTCATCGCTTTCGCGCGGTCCTGCGTTCGATGCGTTTTTCGTAGTGCTCGCCTTTGACGACGCGATCCACATAAATCCCGGGCGTAACGATGTGCTCGGCATCGAGCGCGCCGAGCTCCACGACTTCTTCCACCTCCGCAATCGTGATTTTGGCCGCCGCGGCCATCATAGGATTAAAATTGCGCGCGGTTTTGCGGTAAATCAGGTTGCCCCAGCGGTCGCCTTTCCAAGCCTTGATGAGGGCGAAATCGGCGGTCAGCGCGCGTTCCAGTAAATAGGAGCGGCCATCGAATTGACGTACCTCTTTACCTTCCGCAACCACCGTGCCGGCGCCGGTCGGAGTGTAAAAGGCCGGAATGCCGGCGCCGCCGGCCCGGATGCGCTCTGCGAATGTTCCTTGCGGGTTGAGCTCCATTTCGATCTCGCCGCGCAGCACCAGTTCTTCCAGGTGCTTATTCTCGCCCACGTAAGAACCGATCAGCTTTCGGATTCTTCCCGCTTCAAGCAGGCGACCTAATCCGAAGTTATCCACCCCGGCATTGTTGCTGATGACGGTCAGGTTTGTGGCGCCCTGGCGCAGGAGCGCGCTGATGAGATTCTCCGGGATACCGCACAGTCCGAAGCCGCCCGCCATCACGATGGCTTCGTTCGGAATGTCGGCCACCGCCGCGTCCGCGCTGGGTATCAGCTTGTTCATAGCTTCCCCCGCAGCCGCCGCGCGCGGTCAAATTCGCGTTCGAGATCGGGGTTCGATAGGGCTGATTTGACGCGTTGCAGCTCCGCGATGAAAGCGTCAATGGCTTCGCCGATATTCGCCGTGTTGGTGGCGCAAATGTCCCGCCAGACGGCGTAGGGGCTCTCCGCAAGGCGCGTCACATCGCGGAAGCCGGTGGCTGCAAATTCCAGGGGCAGGGCCGGCTGCTCCTCGATGAGGGCGGCGAGGCCCGTCGAGATGAGCTGAGGCAGGTGGCTTAAAAAGGCTGCGGCACGATCGTGCAAGCCGGCATCCATGAACAGCACTCGCGCTCCTACGGAAGCCACGAGAGCGGCAAACGCTTTTGCCCGGCCGTCTTCGGTGTCAGAATCTTCGAGCGGCGTAAGCACGTACCAAGCGCCTTCGAAGAGGGACGCGTCAGCGTTTTCGATGCCGGAGCGTTCCTTCCCTGCCAGCGGATGCCCGCCAAGGAAGAATGGCTCGCTGCCTAGAGCCTGCCGCGCCTGCTGGCAAATTGCTTGTTTGGTGCTGCCGGTGTCCGTGACAAGAGCTTCCGGCGCGGTGTCCGACTTGAGCTCAGCAAGCAGATCGATGGCCGTTCCCACCGGCGTGGCAAGAATCACGAGGTCAGCGCCCGCGACGGCGCGCCGCACATCCTGATCGCCTTCATCCACCGCGCCGCGTGCCACGGCCTCTCTCAGTACCTCGAGGCGGTCGCAGCCCACGCGCACGCCGGAAAAGCCATACTTGCGGAGCGCCAGCCCCCACGATCCTCCGATGAGGCCGAGGCCAACGATCGCAACACGCCGAAACGGAACGTCAGGTGCGGTCACGGGGAATCTAAAATTTCCGGCCCACGGCCGGGGCGATCATGCGCAACTCGGCCATCAGCGTGCGGAATTGGTCCGGGTACAACTGCTGCGGGCCGTCGCTTAGGGCGTGCTCGGGGTCGTGATGGACTTCAAGCAGGATGCCGTCCGCTCCGGCGGCGACGGCGGCGCGAGCCATGGGAATCACCTGGTCGCGGCGGCCCGTGGCTTGCGAGGGGTCTACGATGATGGGCAGGTGCGAAAGCTTGTGGACCACGGGAATTGCGGAAACGTCCAGCGTGTTGCGCGTCGCGCTTTCGAATGTGCGAATGCCCCGCTCGCACAGGATGACGTTGTAGTTTCCGCCCGACATGATGTACTCAGCCGACAGCAGCCATTCTTCGATGGTGGCGGAAATGCCGCGCTTCAGCAGGATGGGCTTGTTCAGTTTGCCAAGCTCGCGGAGCAGGTTGAAGTTCTGCATGTTGCGGGTGCCGACCTGTAGGATGTCGACATATTCGACCATCAGCGGAATCTGCACGTGGTCCATCACTTCCGAGACCACAAGCAAGTTGTGGCGGTCCGCGGCTTCCCGCATGTATTCGAGACCTTTCGGCCCAAGACCCTGAAAAGTGTAAGGCGAGGTGCGGGGCTTGAAAGCTCCGCCGCGCATCACGCGGACGCCTTCGCTCGCGACCAGCGCGGCGATGGTTTCAATCTGCTCCGGGCTTTCCACGCTGCACGGCCCCGCCATCATAACCACTTCCGGCCCGCCCACTTTCACGCCCTTGCCGACGTCAATCACCGAACCTTCCGGGCGGAAATGGCGGCTCGCAAGTTTGTAAGGCGCGATGATGCGATGAACTTCCTGAACGCCTTCGAGTAGTTCGACTTCCCGAGTATCGAAGTCCGCCTTGGCGCCCACCCCGCCCAGGACGGTTTGCAAAACTCCCGTGGACCGGTGCACGTCAAATCCCATTTTGATGAGCTTGTCGATGACTGCGGTAATTTGCTCCTCCTTCGCCCCTTCCTGCATAACGACGACCATAACTCAAGACTCCTTCGCTGAAACCTGCGCTTCGTTCATCGCATGCCGTTCAAGCGACCGGGCTTCGTCAATAATGCGCTCGAAGAGTCGGCGCACGGCCGCGTCGTCTAGCGGGCCAGAGTTCGCCTTGACGACGTTGCGCAGAATTTCCGCTTCCCGCTCCGGCGCCCAGGCCGGCAGGTTCCGCTCCTTTTTGTAGTGTCCGATCTTCACCGCACAATCAGCGCGTTCGTTGAGTAATTTGAGAATCTGCAGATCGATTTCGTTAATGCGATTCCGCCACTCGCCAATGTCACTCATTCGAGCCTGCTCCCTAAAGGCACCGGGTTCACCGCAAAGTCACTAAGACAGAAAGAAACTGATTAGCGGCCGCTGAAGAGTCCGCCCTGAAGCCAACTGGATAGACATCGTGAATTCATATCTCCTTAAATCAATCCTTGTGTCTTTGTGTCTCCATGGTGAACTGCACTCCTGTGCCGGATATCAGCCAGCGCACAAAGCGCTCGATAGCCTGTCCCCCGTGCTCGCGGTAACTCTCCTCGATGGTTCGCACCAAAGCGCTGCCGACGACGGCGGCTTCCACCAGAGCCTGAGCCTGGCGCACCTGCTCAGGGCTTGAGATCCCGAATCCCACCGCCAGCGGCAGGTTGGTGAAGCGCCGGATTCTGGCGGCCAAAGGCGCCACTGCGCCGGAAAGAACCGCTCGCTCACCCGTTACACCAGGTACGGAAACGATGTAGACGAATCCCGTCGAAAAGCGTGAGACGAGCTCCAGTCGCTCGTCGGAAGAAGTCGGCGAGGCCAGAAAGATCAGGTCAAGGTTCTGGCTTCGCATCGCCGCAACGCACGGCTCCGCTTCCTCCGGCGGAAGGTCTACCAGAAGCGCGCCCTCAGCTCCAGCGCCCGCCAGATCGCGTGCGAACCGCTCGAGACCATACTGCAACACCGGATTATAGTAACCGAACAGAATAATGGGCGCGTGTACCGCCTGCCGCCAGCGCGGAAGCCGCGCAAGAACACGTGATAAGGTTGTCCCCGCGCGCAAAGCCCGTTCCGAAGCGCGCTGAATAACCACCCCGTCCGCGATCGGGTCGGAAAATGGGACGCCCAATTCGATCAAGTCCGCACCGCCACGATCCACGGCCGCCAGCAGTTTTTCTGTGTCTTCGAGAGAAGGGTCGCCCGCTGTCAAATAAACGATCAGGCGGCCCGCGCCGTCCGGTCCGCGCTCCCGCAAGAGCGTTTCAATGCGGCCTGTACACACAGTAGCCATTCTGCTTTGTATCCGGGCACGGCGTTAGAAACCGCGCGACAAGTGCAATTGTAGCGGCGGTCTCTGACCGGCGGTCTTTATTCTTCAATAGATTCGGCGCTCCCTTCCTGCGTCAGGGCAGGCTCCGAGCGCCGCTACAGCGCAGAAACCGAAGTTGTCACACAGACTCTTTAGCCGTGCCGCAATTGACGGCGATGGGGACATCACCGCTACAAAATCCCCGCATCTTGAAAAATTCCCAGGTCCTTGTCACCGCGGCCGGAAATATTAACCACCACGCGGGCCTCGCGGCCCATACGCGGCGCACGCTTCACGACCTCGGCGACAGCGTGCGCGGATTCGAGCGCCGGGATGATTCCTTCCAACCTGGAAAGCAGTCGCACCGCGTCCAACGCTTCGCCGTCGGTCACGCGCGTATATTCTGCGCGTCCTTGCCGGTGTAGCTCCGCGTGCTCCGGGCCAATGGCCGGATAGTCGAGACCGGCGGAAATCGAGTGCGTGTTTGAAATCAGCCCGTCGCTGTTCTGCAGAACGTAAGTATACATCCCGTGAATGACGCCCGGTTTGCCGCCGGAAAAACGCGCGGCGTGCTCGCCCAGCGCCGTTCCCCGGCCGCCCGCTTCGACTCCCACCAGCTTGACGCTGGGCTCGGGAATGAAATCGTAAAACAAACCGATCGAATTGCTTCCTCCACCGACACAGGCGAAAAGCGCGTCCGGGAGGCGACTCTCGGCCTCCCGCATCTGTGCGCGCACCTCCTGGCCGATGACTCGATTGAAGTCGCGGACCATCATCGGATAGGGGTGCGGCCCAAGTGCCGAGCCGAGCAGATAGTGCGTGCTTTCGACGTTCGCCACCCAGTCGCGCATCGCCTCGTTGACCGCGTCCTTCAGCGTCTTGCTGCCGGCACTCACGCCAATCACTTCGGCGCCGAGCAGCCGCATCCGAAAGACGTTCGGCGCCTGGCGGGCCATATCCTCTTCACCCATGTAAACAACGCATTCCAAGCCCAGCAACGAAGCCACGGTCGCGGTAGCCACGCCGTGCTGGCCGGCTCCGGTTTCCGCAATGAGCCGCTTCTTACCCATTCGCCGCGCCAGCAATCCTTGGCCCAAGCAGTTGTTGATCTTGTGCGCTCCGGTGTGCAGCAGGTCCTCCCGCTTCAGGTAAATCCTGGCCCGGCCCAGGTGCTCGCTTAGCCGGCGGGCAAAATGCAGCGGCGTCGGCCGCCCGGCATAGTTCTTCAGCAGACCGCTCAGTTCGGCCTGAAAGACCCGATCATCCCGCGCTTTTTCGTACGCTCGCTGCAACTCCTCGACGGGGTGCATCAATGTCTCGGAGACGTAACGGCCCCCAAATTCTCCGAAACGTCCGCGCGCGTCAGGAAGAGCGTATTGCAATGCCGGTTCTGTGCTCATGGGAAGAGTGCTGATTCGCACAAACAATTTCGACTTTTTCGCTAATTTTCGCGTCTAACTGCTCTATTTTCTGAGGCTTCGATCTTCGACCAACAATCCATTCCAATTACTCCTTTAGAATCAATCGCATAAATCATCTCTAGGAGATTGTTGGTAATCGCTCCGCATAACCGCTCTTTGTTTTCAATGTGTTACCTCAGTGACCCCCTAAACAATCTTTTCTTTTTCTCCTTCCGCTCCTACGTTCGTGTGGCGCAGGGTTTCTTTCGCCGCCCTTAAACCTCAATGAGCCGTGCTCTATCCTCCCTCGTCCGAAAGGCTTCAACACGGAGAACACTGAGACCCTCCCTGACCCTTTGGTAAGTTTGAAGAACGTCGAGAACACGGAGCATCCCATCTGGCGGCAGTCGACAGGCGGCAGTGCTGAAGCACGCGCTTCCATGTCAAAGTTCGATCCACGTACAAGCTCCAATTCTACGCTTCCAGAATGAGATAATGGAGACAAGTGAGACAAATGAGACAAAATTTTACTGCCTCGGGAGTACAAAGCGAGGTCTAGCTGGCTTCCTTCACCGCTGAGAGAAAGGCCCGGAGCTTCCCAGAATCTTTGATTCCCGGCGCTGATTCTACGCCGCTTGCGACATCCACCGCGTAAGGCTGGACGACGCGGATGGCGGCGCCTACATTTTCCGGTGTTAATCCGCCGGCGAGAATGATCGTCCGCCCTGTTTCCCGAGCTGCCCGGGCTGCGTTCCAGTCGATCGTCTTGCCCGTACCGCCGGGGCGTTTCGGATCAAGCGCGTCCAGCAGAAAAGCGCCGGCTGTGAGCCGCAACAGTGAGTCTGGATGAAAGTTTGGACCCACGGCGACGGCCCGAATCACAGAAAACGGTTGCAAGTCACTCGCGTCAGCCGGCACGCGCGGCCCGTGCAATTGTACAGTGCTCACGCCGGCTTGCCGCGCAACGGCACGGATCCTCGATGCGTCCTGTTCGTCCGCGAAAACCCCGACCGCGGTAACGAAAGGCGGCAGATGCCGGATTATTCCCAGCGCCTCGCGTGGATCGACGTAGCGCGGCGACGGCGGATAAAAGTTAAAGCCGAGCGCCGAAGCTCCGAGTTCAATAGCGAGGAGGGCGTCGTCGACGCGCGTGATCCCGCAAACCTTGACTCGCGTCACGGCGTAGTTTCCCGCCTTCCGGCCAAGTCTTTCTTGACGTCATCAAGGAGGGCGGCCAGCGCCGCGCCAGGCTCAGGCTCGGTCATGAAGCGCTCGCCGATCAGTGCCGCATTATAACCCGCTTCGTACAGCGCCGTCAGATCGGCGGCCGTCCGGATGCCGCTTTCGCTGATTTTCAGCGACGATGCGGGGATGAGTGCTGCCAGCCGAAAAGAGGTTTCGAGCGACACTTCAAGAGTCTTCAAATCCCGATTATTCACCCCAATGGTGGTGGCTCCGGCTTGCAGGGCGCGAGCGCACTCGCCCTCCGAGTGAACCTCGACGAGCGCGGACAGGCGGAACAGTCCGGCCAGACGAATCAGTTCTTTGAGCTGCGCGTCCGGAAGCGCGGCTACGATCAATAAGACAGCGTCCGCTCCTCGCGCCGCTGACTCGAAGAGTTGGTATTCGTCAACAATAAAATCTTTGCGCAGGACCGGCAGGCCTGCTGACTCTCGCGCGCTGACGAGATCGGCGAGCGAGCCGCCAAAATATTCTTCCTCCGTCAGCACGGACAGCGCGGCCGCCCCTCCGCGTTCGTACTGGGCGGCGATTTCCCCGACGTCGTAGTCTTCGCGCAACAACCCGTGCGAAGGCGAAGCTTTCTTCATCTCAGCAATGACCGCGGGATTCTTGCCGCGCAGGGCAGCCTCAAAACTGCGAAAGTCGCGCCTAGCCTCCGCTGCCGCTTTGATCTCGGCCAGCGGCACTACCGCCTTTGCCTGCTCGACCCGCAGACGACGCCTGGTGACAATAGTGCCGAGGACGCTGCCCTCCATTTTTTTCCTTCTCGCCAAATAGCGGTGCCACGCCGCCTCTACAGAAAACTGAAACGCTATCCCGCTGGCTCCCGCTCCGGCTCGGGTTCGGGGTGAGCGGCGGAAGGGCGGTTTTCAAGGCCCAAAACGGCGGGCGTCGATTTATCCAAGACAAGCGTGCGGGTGGGGAAGGGAAACTCGATGCCTTCCTTGGCAAAGCGCTCCACGATGCGCGTTCGCAACTCGGTTTGCACGCGGAACTGATCGGTGAACTCTCGCACCCTGACTCCCAGCGTGAAGTTCAGAGACGAGTCTCCAAAACCAGGCATGAACTGCACGGACGGAGTGTAGGCTGGATCCATTCCCTCCACGCCCTCCTGAATGGCCTTCGTCGCAATGTCCGCGAGCAGGCTTCGCACGCGATTTGGGTCTGTCCCGTAGGCGACCCCGATCTCAATCAAAAGGGACATGCTGGGCTCGGGTCTCGAGTAGTTGGTGATGATCGCCTTGCCGAGCGTCGAGTTCGGCACCACAACAATGTTACCTCCAAGAGAGCGGATGAGAGTGGACCGCCAACCCACGCGCACGACGTAACCCTGCTGCCCCGTATCCAATTGAATGAAATCGCCGGCCTCAATGGGGCGATCAGCCAGGATGTACATGCCGGCAAAAAAGTTCGCGAGCGTTTCCTGCAGGGCCAGACCGACCGCCACGCTGCCCACACCGAGCGTCGTCCAGACCACGGTCAGGTGGACGCCGAAATTCTCGAGAACGATGACCACGGCGACGATCGCAAAGATCACGCGTGTCGCAAAGGTTGCCGGCTCGGCAACCTGCTGGAAATAAGGCTTTCTCTGGCTGACTCGCCCTAACCATAACAGGACAAACTTGGCCAAACCGTAGCAGACCAGGCAAATGGCTACCACGAACGCAATGTGCGATTCCCATTTCGCGACATTCCGGCTTGGATGGAACGCTCCGAGCAGGGTATATATCGCAATCAGAGCGACGGTTGCCTCCGTGAAGCCTCCCAGGAACCGGCCCGTCTTTTCCCAATCGGGCCGCCGCTTTCCAAGTTCCCTTAAGAAGAGAGCCACAACGCGCGCGGGAAAGACGTAGAGCACCACGATGACGATTGCTTGCAGAACGCGGGACCAGAGCGCTTCGTAAATGCGCGGCAGGATCAGGACCTGCAGACCCATGTAAATGAAGGCGATGACCGATAGAGGGATGGGCAGCACGGAGAGCAGCGAAAATATGAATTGCACCCAGCCGCTCGTCGCGCGCCGCGCGAAGCGCTTAAATAGACGCCGAATGGCCAAACCGATTCCCAAGCCTACTGCGATGAACACGATGAGATTGCTGAAGCGCAGGAGGCCGACACGGACGCCGAGAGACTTGGCGGTGTGAATCAGAAAGCGGTTGTAAGAATCTCGCAGACGCATAGCTTAGGGTACCCCCGCCGAGAAGTGCGGGCAATCACACGGCGCTCCTTGGGCATGGATCGAGCCGCACGCCAGCGCGTGCAACAAGCCCCCTTGCTCAAATGACGTTCGGCTGGAGCGCCGCTGTTCAAAGGCGAGGCAAAAGTCAAAAGCAAGCGACGTGTTGTTACAGCTTTTACTTTTGACCTTTGACTTGTTTGTGCGCGCCGTGAAAGCGCCGTCACCTCGCTTAATGCGTGGGTATCCGATTCAACGACTCCTTTTGTTCCACGGCCGAAATACTGGTGGACGCGAAGGGATTCGAACCCTCGACCTCAGCGTTGCGAACGCCGCGCTCTCCCAACTGAGCTACGCGCCCAATGAAAAATTACAACAAATATAGCATGGGTTTACGACTTGATTGAATCGTGGGGTTTGGGGCCGAGTTGGAAGATGGTGCGGACGACGCTGAGGAATTGAACGTGGTCCGGGCGCGATACGGCTTGCTTGAGCTCAGCAAGGGGTGTGTGGAGGAGCTTATTGACCAAGCCTTGCGTCAAAATATCGAGCGCTTCCTCTTGCTCTGGTGTTAGGTGGCCAAAAAGCTTCCGGGTACGCGCGATTTCGAGGCGACGGATCTCCTCTGCCCGTCTGCGAAGAGATACGATGGTGGGCACCGCGAGAAGACCTTCCTGGCGCTGGCGAAAGCGCGCGAGCTCCTGGTCGATGATCCGCTCGGACGCCTCGATTTCACAGGTCCGCTTGGCGGTGCCCGCTTCCGCCTTGGACTCGAGATCCTCAAGGCTGACCAACCGGCAACCTTGAACGGACCGTACTTCCGGGTCAATATCACGCGGCACCGCAACGTCAATCAGAACGAGATAGCGTCCGTTGCGCTGGCCGACGAGCGTCTCGGCGTCCGTGCGGGTAATGAGGAAGTGGGGACAGCCGGTTGAGCTGATGACCACGTCCACCTGCCGCAGCGCGTTCCAGAGGTCCTCGAAGCGGACGGCAAGACCTTGAAACTCCTGCGCCACCTCGACAGCGCGGGCATGAGTGCGGTTGCTGACGAAAAGGGGAGAAGCGCCCTCGGAAATCAGGCGGCGCGCGGCATGCTTGGCCATTTCACCCGCGCCGACGATCAGTACGCCTTTCCCAGCCAGAGAACCAACCGATTCTTCTGCCAGCGCAACCGCCGCGGAGACTACCGAGGCTCCGGCCTCAGAAATCCGCGTTTCAGTCCGCACTCGCTTGGCAACGCGAAACACGCGGTGGAACAGAGGATCGAGGTCAGCTCCGGACGCCCCGCACAGCTTAGCCTGCGAATATGCCTGCTTCACCTGCCCGAAGACTTGCGGCTCTCCGATCACGAGCGAGTCAAGACCAGACGCCACCCGGAAGAGGTGCCGCACGGCCTCGTACCCGTGGCGGACGTAAAACAAGTGAGCGAACTCATCATAAGACAAGCGGTAGAAGCTCTTCAAAAATTTCCTGAAGGCTTCCATCGCGTCCAGACTTTCGCCCGGAATGAGCACAAACTCGACCCGATTGCACGTGTCAATGATAAGCGCTTCCCGGATTTCCGGTTGCTCGCGAAGGGTGCTCAGGGCGTCGGTGAGGCGCTGTTTGCCGATCGTGAAACGTTCTCGCGCTTCTATCGGGGCTGTCTTATGGTTGATTCCCGCCAGTACGAGGTCCAACGTCTGATCTCACTTTCACACCGCCCAAACGCGATTTACCTCAAACGTTACATTTTACCCTAGCTGATGAATCCAGCCTAGTCTGTGATTTTCGTCACACTCTCTCGATGATCAAGGAGCCAGTCGTTCCCCCATCGCCAAGCGTCTTAACGTGCGGAGAAGGAGCACGCCGTGTGTGATGAGGGTCACAGCGTTCATCGTGATCGCCAGCTAGCTTGTTATTTTACATTACTGAGTCCTGCGGAAGGAAATGAATACTATGCTTAGGATTGTCATCCAAGATCAAAACCGGCATCACGTGCTCAAACTTGTCGGAAATGTCGCCGGGCGCTGGGTGGAAGAACTCCGGCGAGCTTGGGAGCAGTGTACATCGAATTGGCTTGCGGTCACGGTGACCGTCGATTGTTCAAGAGTAGCCGCTGTCGATTCGGCGGGAAGGGAAATTCTGCGACAGATGGTTCGACAAGGGGCCCTCTTGCGTGGCCCGAATCTGAAAGACGGCCTGTGGTAGTCAGGCCGGGGCAGCGGAGGGATGCAGGTGGCGCTGCGGTTCGTGCGGGCATCCCTTCGCGGCGTTTACTGAGAAAAAAGCAGGTTCCTCGCTCGGAATGACACAGCGAACGGGCTCAGGCCACGCTTTGCTGGTCGCCACACGACGGGACGTCGGGCCGGCGGTATGGGAAACCGGCGCTCCACTCTGCGATGCTCAACCGGGCCCGAAAGTGTCAGGGCCTAGTGGCAGCCGCTTCCACAAGGTTTGTCTTCGCAGGAATCCAGTAAATCTCTTCGCGCACGGACTCCTTCGGGTATCCTCGCCGCGCGAGGAGGCCTTTGCAGTTCTCAATCATCTGGGGATGGCCGCAGAGATACGCCGTCGTTTCTCGGGGCTCGAGCGACAAAGTATCCGTGTATTTGCGAAGGATATCTTCCACGCGGCCTACTTCGCCCGTCCATGACGAATCCTCCCAAGGCCGGCTTACGGTTGGAACGTATCGAAGCCAATTCACGCTCCTGGCGAACGTCTCAAGCTCATCCCGGTATGCGAACTCCCAAGAGCGGCTGGCCGCCTGGATCACCGTTAGTTTGTACGGCACTGGTTTGCCTTCCGTCTCCGCCTTAGCAAACGTGCGGATCATACTCACGTAAGGCGCAACCCCGGTTACCGTGCAAAGCAAGAGGTGCTTTTGCCAGCCGCTTCGCTCGTCAAAAGTGAAGAGGCCTTTGGCCTGACGACGCATCCAGATCGTATCGCCGGGATGGAGCGCATAGAGCTTTGGAGTCAGCTCGCCGTGCGGCACCAGTTCGATGAAGAATTCCAATTCGTCTTCGTTCGGACTGGAAACGATCGAGTACGCGCGTTGAATCAGCGTGTCGCCGGCCGGCACGCCGAGCGTGGCGTATTGCCCGGGCTTGAAGACGAGTTTTTGCTGAGACTTCGCGCGAATAGACCAGAGATCGGAGGCATAATCTTTTCGCTCAATAATTCGCAGGGCCTGAAATTTTTCGGGAGATAACTTCATGTTCACAGGCACACCCCTAGGTTAGCGCTTGCCGACTGTTTACGCTTGCATCATAGTTTAACCAGGCGAAAGGCGCTGTGACGCCGATCACTTGGGCTCGGGACGAGGTCAGGGCGCGGCTTGTGGCGTGAATCGGCAGAGGTGGCTGTGACATGGGTCACATCCTTGGTCGCTTGATGCATTCAAACTAAGCTTTGGAAACAGGGCTATCAGAACATCGCGTGACTCTGTACGATGCGGGCGAACAAGCCGTTGTACGACTGGTAGGCGTCAGTGGCGGTTGGGGAGCGCGGCAGCACCTCCGCGAGATGGGTCTTCAGGTGGGTGACGCCATTGTGATCCTGCGCCGAGCTCCTTTTGGAGGGCCGCTTGCGCTGCGCAGCCGGGGAGCCGTGATTGCCGTCGGGCGTGAGCTTGCGAAGAAGATTAGAGTGGAGCCGCTCAAGTGAAGATCGCGCTCGTCGGCCAGCCAAACTGTGGGAAAAGCACCATTTTCAATGCAGTAGTCGGCTACCGCTCCCTGACCTCTAACTTCGCCGGGACGACCGTCGAGTATGCGAGCGGGCAGGCTCGGATCAACGGCAACGTGATCGACCTGTACGACCTGCCCGGCCTTTATTCGCTGATTCCTGCAAATCCCGCCGAGATCTCCAGCCGCGACTTCCTGATCAAAGACGATTGGGATTGCATCATCAACGTCGTAGACGCATCGCAGCTTGCCCGCAGCTTGGAACTGAGCCTCGAGTTGCGGGAGTTGGGGAAACCCGTCATCGTGTGCCTCAACATGATGGACGAGGCAGCGCGTAAAGGCATGGTGATCGATGTTCGTCGTTTGACCGCCGAATTGGGCCTGCCTGTGGCGCAAGCGGTGGCCTCCCGCGGACGCGGCGTTGTCGAAACGCTGCGCGCCGCGATCTCTCTTCGTCAGAAAGGTAACCAAACGCTTCCAGGGCGGCCGGCCTACCCCGAAGAAGTGGAAACGGTTGTTGAGGATTTGACGGCTCGGCTTGAGCGAAACGCATCCGGCGGTCCGACGGGAGGCGCTGATTCGTCGAGCCCGAGTGAAAGTCGCAGCCAGCCCGTCGCACTGCTTCCTGCGAGCACCATGTTGGTTGCAGAGAGACCCGGTGCAACGTCAGCTCGCGCAGAAGCCTTGGTGCTGCTGCAAAGCGATCCGAAGTGGCTGGCGGAGATCGATCCAGAAACCGCACGGCTAGTGCGCGAGGCGCTCGCGGCTCTACCACACGGTCGTTGGCAATCACCTGAGGATGTTCTTCCCTCTGCGCGGCACGCCTCGTGCCTAAGCATTTTCGAATCGACCGTTCGCGTCGAGCGCCCCCACGCAGATTGGCGAGAGCATGTGGACGCCGTGATCATGCACAAAGTATGGGGCTATGTCGTTCTCTTCCTGGTGTTCACCGGCTTTTTTCACCTGATCTTTGACTCAGGAAAACTCGCTGAGACGCGCATTCTGGCGCTCTTCGACCGGCTTATCAGACTCCTCGCGGTATCGCTCAATCCGCACGGGCTTGCCTTTTTTGTTTGCCAGGGCGCCCTGCTAGGGACAGCGGGAGCGGTGGGAACCGTGTTGCCTTACTTGGTTCCCTTCCTGATTGGATTGGCCGTGATGGAGGACCTGGGGTATCTGGCCCGAATCGGCTACCTCACCGACTCCCTCATGCACCGGCTGGGCCTGCACGGCACCGCAACGCTGCCCGTGTTACTTGGGTACGGATGCAGCGTTCCGGCTGTAATGGCGACCCGTATTTTGCGTTCTCGCCGCGATCGCTTCGTCGCCAGCTTTCTGGCCATCCTCGTACCCTGCTCGGCGCGCATGGCCGTCATTATGGCCCTGGTGGGATTCTACCTGGGCGCCAACTGGGCGATGGCGATTTATGGTGTCAACTTTGCGGTAGTGGCGCTGGCGGGAGTGGCCCTGGCGCGATTGTGGCCCGAGGTCTCGCCAGGCATGTTGATGGAAGTTCCGTCTCTGCGACGGCCGGGTGTGCGCTTGGTGCTTCTGAAGACGTGGTGGCGACTGCGGGAATTCATCACAGTGGCTACGCCACTGCTGGTGGCGGGCAGCGTGGTGCTAAGCGGCATGGAGTATTTGGGCTTGGAGCGCTCCATCAATGCGGCGCTTTCGCCAGTGACCGGACTTCTGGGCTTGCCGAGCGTCACAGGTCTGACGTTGATCTTCGGAGTCATGCGGAAGGAACTGTCGCTGCTCATGTTGATGCAGGCGCTTGGCACAAGCAACGTAGCCGCGGTGATGAGCACAGGGCAGATTGTTGTGTTTACCTTTTTCGTGACCTTTTATCTTCCCTGCCTGGCTACCATCGCAATGATGCTGAAAGAGGTCGGCTGGAAGCTGACTGCGGCGGCATCCGGAGCCATGTTGTCGCTCGCAGTAGCGATAAGTCTGGCTGCCCGCGTGGTGCTGCACTTCATGTGATCGCCGCCGCAGCGAGGGCGATTGCTGAGAGGGTTGCGATGGAGCCCCGAAAAGCACTTAAGAGATTTCGGTACGAAAACACTGTGCGGTGGGACTGCGGCCGTTGCGGGTGTACGTCTGCAGAGGGCAAGCCGGATGTGAAGATCTCCAGCCCACCCGAATTCAAAGGCGAGCCGGGCTACTGGACGCCGGAGGACATGTTCGTGGCCAGCGTAAACGCCTGCACCCTGCTCACTTTCATCGCGTACGCTCTCCGCGAGGAGCTTGCTATTCTCGGGTACGAGTCTTCAGCGGAGGGATTCCTGGAGAACGCCGGCGGAGGATACCAATTCACAGAAATCGTTCTTCGGCCTCGAATCGTGGTGAAGTCGGAAGAAGACGCTGAATTGGCACGGACTCTTTTAGAGACAGCTCACATGGGTTGCTTGGTCACCCGCTCCGTGAAAACGGCCGTGAAGGTCCTTCCTCAGTTGGAAGTCGCGGAAAGCACGTTGTAACAGCGCACACGACGTCACGTGTGACACCTACCTGACTCTTTTCTCTCTTGAACTCCCATCATTTCGCCCCAGAGGGCGTGGAATGTGCTGAAACGGCACGCTGGGTGTGATACGGATCACTGACGGAGGGAGAAACAGAGACGATGATCTATTTGCAACGAAATGGCAAAGGAGGCGACATGCCGAGTTACGTGAATCCGGATAAATGCGACGGCTGCAAGGGCCAGGACAGAACAGCTTGCGAGTACATCTGTCCCAATGACCTCATGACCCTCAACAAAGAAATCATGAAGGCGTATAACCGCGACGCTTCGATGTGCTGGGAATGTTACAACTGCGTCAAAATCTGCCCGAACCAGGCCATCGAGATCAGAGGATATGCGGATTTTGTACCCCTCGGGGCGTCAGTGACACCGATGCGCTCGACAGATTCCATTCTATGGACGGTCAAGTTCAGAAATGGCACGCTCAAGCGCTTTAAGTTCCCCATTCGGACAACTTCTGAAGGTGCAGCGGTTCCTGCCGGCGGATTTGAAGGCGACGGCGACCTTAACAGCCCGGCGCTATTCACCGAGCCCGCATCGTTAGGGCTCTCAGAGCTATTCACGCTGGGAAATCGAGCGTAAAGGGAGAGAACAAATGCCTAAATTTGAAACACAAGTTGTGGAAACCGACTTGTTGATTCTGGGCGGTGGCATGGCGGCGTGCGGAGCGGCTGTGGAGGCTGCTTACTGGGCCAAAAAGAGCGGTCTCAAGGTGACCCTCGTGGATAAGGCGGCCGTCGATCGCTCGGGGGCTGTCGCCATGGGCCTGTCGGCCATAAACCAGTATGTCGGCCTCAAGGACGGCAAGAACACCGTGAAGGACTATGTGGACTATGTCCGCAACGACCTGATGGGTGTTACTCGCGAAGATCTCGTCGCTAATATCGCTCGGCACGTGGATTCGACGGTGCACCTCTTCGAGAAGTGGGGTCTTCCAATCTGGAAGGATGAAAAGGGCAACTACGTCCACGAAGGCCGCTGGCAGCTCATGATCAACGGGGAGTCTTACAAGGTCATCGTTGCCGAAGCGGCAAAGAACGCGCTCCTGCAGAACGGCACAGGCCAGATCTTCGAGCGAGTCTTCATCGTTGGTCCCTTAATGGATGGCGACCGTTGTGCCGGTGCGATTGGCTTCTCGGTGCGCGAGAACAAGATCTACGTGTTCAAGTCCAAAGCGACGCTGGTGGCGATGGGCGGAGCGGTGCACGTCTTCAAGCCACGGAGCGGGGGCGAAGGCATGGGACGCGCCTGGTACCCGCCCTGGAACGCCGGCTCTTCGGCTTCTTTCACACTCCAGGCGGGCGCGGAGATGACCTGTCAGGAAGTGCGCTTCATTCCTGTGCGCTTCAAGGACGCGTACGGCCCGGTAGGAGCATGGTTCCTGCTCTTCAAGTCTCGTGCGACAAACGCGATGGGTGGGAACTACATGGTGGAGCGTAAGGCGGAGTTGGATCACTGGCTGCCTTATGGACACGTCAAGCCCGTTCCGGCGAATTTGCGCAACTATCTCGGCATGCTCGATGTAATGGAGGGCAAAGGGCCGCTCTTCATGCGCACCGAGGAAGCGATGCAAGCATTGGCCGATACTTACAAGGACGATCCTAAGGCGTACAAGAAGAAGTTGAAGGACCTGGAGTCGGAGGCCTGGGAGGACTTCCTCGACATGACGATCTCCCAAGCGACACTCTGGGCCTCAACCAATGTTCAACCGGAACAGAAGAGTTCGGAGAT
Source organism: Acidobacteriota bacterium (assembly GCA_021817045.1). Classification (GTDB taxonomy): domain Bacteria; phylum Acidobacteriota; class Terriglobia; order UBA7540; family UBA7540; genus RH2-MAG17b. The sequence continues at coordinate 12,979 of JAKAWG010000029.1, read as the reverse complement.
CGCAGCGGCGGAGCCCTATTTCATCGGCTCTCACTCCGGCGCCTCCGGAGCCTGGGTTAGTGGGCCGCCGGACCTGCAAACCGATGAGACACGCGGCGAATATTTCTGGGGCTACACCAATATGTCCACCGTGAAGGGTCTCTTTTGTGCCGGTGACGCTTCGGGTGCTTCCAGCCACAAGTTCTCTTCGGGCTCGCATGCGGAGGGCCGAGTCGCCGCGAAGTCCGCGATCAAGTTCATCGTGGATAACAAAGAGGCGCCGAAGATCGACACAGCGGTGGTCGAAGCCAAGGTGGCTGAGATCCTCAGACCGCTCGAGGTTTACGACACTCACAAAGCAGAGACGACAGACTGCGAGGTGAATCCTAATTACATCAAGCCGCGCATGTTCATGTTCCGGCTCCAAAAGATCATGGACGAGTATGCCGGCGGGGTCACAGCGCAGTTTATGACTAACAAAGCGCAGTTGGAGAGAGGCCTGGAGCTTTTAGCTTTTCTCCGCGAAGATGCCCAGAAATTAGGGGCCGCGAATCTTCATGAACTCATGCGCGCCTGGGAGAATGTCCATCGCCTTTGGCAGGCGGAGGCCCACGTGCGAACCATGCTGTTCCGGGAGGAGACGCGGTGGCCTGGTTATTACTTTAGGGCGGACAAGCCGCAGATGGACGATGAGAAATGGCATGTCTTTGCCAACTGCCGGTTTGATCCCGCGTCTTCCACGTGGGAGATGAGAACCCGTCCGATTCACCACATCTTCCCGCAGCCCAAAGAGCACGAGCTGCTGGGAGGCTAACCGTCCGACGTGTGATGCCAGGGAGGCTTGGGTTTGGAAACACAAGCCTCCTTTTCCGGCGAGATTGCAGTATGGATCCTCAAAACCAAGTTCGATGCCCTTACTGTCACGAGATGCTGAAGCGGTGGGTTAGCCCCGAGCTGACCTCTTGGGGTGGCGAATTCCAGCTCGTTTGCTTCAACGACGCGTGCCCTTACTACGTCCGAGGTTGGATCTGGATGGAAAGTCAATTCAAGGTGAGCGCCTCCTACCGCTACCGGTTGGATCCAGTCACAGGAGAGGCGGGACCACTGGCCGTGTGGTCAAACGGTGCGCTGAAAAACCGTATTGTGACGAGTGACGATTTGTATGACTGAGACAAGCGTTGCACAGGAAATTCCGCCCGAATTACGCACTTTGGGATCGGAGGATATTTTCAACTTCCGCTGCGCTAAGGGCTTGGATTGCTTTACGCTTTGCTGCCGGGATATTTCGATTGTGCTAACCCCCTACGACGTTCTGCGAATGAAGCGTGCGCTGGGCCTCGATTCTTCCGCCTTTCTTAAGAAATATACGGTTGCGATGAGCACTCGCGACAGGAATCTGCCGGTGATCATTCTAAAGATGGAGGGGGCTGAGCGGAAGTGTCCGTTTGTCTCGCTCTCCGGCTGCACCATTTATCCGAACCGCCCTTGGGCGTGCCGAATGTATCCCCTGGGATTAGCGGAGTCCAGGACCGCGGACACCGCGGCAAAGTTTTACTTCCTCCTCAACGAAGAGTTCTGTCACGGCCACGGTAAGGGAAAGACTTGCCAGCTACGTGAGTGGCAGGCTCAACAGGGGCTTGAGGAGTACGACCTGCTGGAAACTCCGTTCAGAGAGCTGATGCTCCACACGTCTTGGGAAAAAGCTGGCACCCTGACCCCCGAAAAGATGGGGATGTACTTTATGGCGTGCTACGACCTGGACAACTTTCGACGGTTTGTTCTGGAGTCAAGTTTTCTGAGACGCTTCGAGATGGATGAGACACGGATTGAGGCAATTCGAACGGATGACGAAGAATTGCTCGAATTTGCTGTGGAATGGCTCCGTTTTGCCTTGTTTGGGGAAAGAACGATGAAGGTGCGGAGGGACGTGTCAGCCCAAGACGGGGCGAGGCCAGGTAGCGAGAGGGCCGTTTAGGTGAAGCGGGAGGATGTACGAACCGGCTACAACCCGGGCAGATAAACCGATCCTGGTGATCGGCGGCGGCATCACCGGCATGACGGCCGCCTTGGAAGCGGCGGAAGCAGGATGCCGGGTCGTGCTGATTGAAAAATCGCCGTATCTGGGCGGACGGACTGCCAGCTTTCATCTCTATTTTCCGAAATTATGTCCCCCGGTGTGCGGGCTTGAAATCAACCTCCAACGAATCAAGCGGAATCCGCGTATCCAAATTCTCACACTAGCCGAGCTTGAGCGACTGGAAGGTTTGCCGGGAAATTATCAGGCTACGGTAAAAGTCTCGCCGCGTTACGTCACCGAAGCCTGCACCGCTTGCAATGCTTGTGCTGAGGTCTGCCCTTCAAAACGGGCGGACGATTTTAACGCCGGTTTTTCAAAGACAAAAGCTGTTTATCTGCCCTTCAAATGGGCGTTCCCGCTTCGGTACGTCATTGACCGGGCGGCCTGCGCCAACGGATGCCGCGCTTGCGTCGAAGCGTGCAAGTACGAAGCGGTGAATTTGGGCCAGCAGCCCGAGCGGAAAACGTTTTCCGTGGCTGCGGCCGTTGTTGCAACCGGATGGGAGCCCTACGACGCAAGCCGGATCGACAATCTGGGTTTTGGGAAATATCCCAACATCGTCACCAATGTCACGCTCGAACGACTGGCGGCGCCAGACGGTCCAACCCAAGGCAAGATTGTGCGGCCCTCCGATGGACAGCCTCCAAAGCAGATCGTCTTCGTCCAATGTGCCGGGTCGCGGGACGAGAATCATCTGCCTTACTGCTCAAGCGTCTGCTGTGCCGCGTCCTTTAAGCAGGCAAGTTATCTGCGCGCGCAAAATCCGAAGGCTGAGATCACGATTTTCTATATCGACATTCGGATGCCCGGCCGCCTTGAAGAGTTCTACTCCAAAGTTGTGAAGGAAGCAGGAATTCGCCTGATCAAGGGCAAGGTCGGAAGGATTGAAGGAGAGCCATGCACCGACGACCTCCTAATCACGGCGGAAGAGATTCTCGCCGGGAAGAAAATCATCGCCCGCGCCGGCCTAGTGGTTCTTGCCACAGGCATCGTACCGCAGACGCGCGGCCTTCCGCCTGGTTTTGCAGTCGATGAATTTGGATTTATCAGTGGCAGCGAAGGTGATTTTTACATCGCAGGATGCGTGAAGCGCCCGCAAGATGTGGCCGCGAGCGTCCGGGACGGAACAGGAGCGGCGCTCGGAGCACTGCAAAGCGTGGTCAGGAGCGTCCAAAGTGGATAAGAAGTTGGGCGCTTACATCTGCGGTGGGTGCTCGATCGCCGAGTCGATCGATGTGGACGCGCTCGTGCAAATAGCGCGGACAGAGTACAAGGTCCCTGTTTGCCGCACGCACCCGTTTCTCTGTGGTCCGGAAGGACTGGCAACGATTCGGGGAGATCTTGCGAACCACGCCGTCGATGCCCTGGTCCTGGCTGCCTGCTCTCCGCGGGCGAAGACGGATGCTTTTGTGTTCGACCCAAGTGTCGTGCTGGAACGTGTCAATCTGCGTGAGCAAGTGGTTTGGAGCCACAAGCAAAGGGACGAAGACACCCAGATGTTGGCCGAGGACGCTTTGCGGATGAGCCTTGCCAAGGTGGGCAAGGTAGAGCCACTAGAGCCAGCGCCAGGCGAAATATCAACGACCGTTCTGATTGTGGGCGGAGGCTTGACGGGCCTCACGGCCGCGGCAGAGGCTGCCGAGGCGGGTTACGATGCGGTCTTGGTTGAAAAAGAGGAACGTCTCGGAGGCCATCTTGCGGATGTCAGGAGGGTTCCTCCAGTCCGTGCGCCATTCACGGCCGCTCGATCTAGCGATCTTCCGCAGCGGATTGAAAGGGTCACTGAGAACCCCAACGTAAATGTGTTTACTTCCACGAACATTGTGAGAACCCAGGGCCAACCGGGAATGTTTGACGTGACGCTGCAAACAGGCGATGAAAGAAGCACGCATCGCGTGGGCGCGATCGTAGCGGCAACAGGTTGGAAACCATACGACACCGCAAAGCTGGGTTATTTGGGTTATGGCCTCAGTCCGAACGTTGTCACAAACCTGGAGTTCGAGAAGATAGCCGCGGCAGAACGGTGGACCAGACCGTCCGATGGTAAGCCCCTGAGCCGAGTTCTTTTCATCCAGTGCGCGGGCTCAAGAGATCCGAATCACCTGCCATATTGTTCAACGATCTGCTGCACGGAAGCGCTCAAGCAGGTCCAATACTTGCACGAGTCATGCCCCGAGACGGAAGTCTACGTCGTTTATAGAGACATGGTGACTCCCGGCCTGTACGAAAGGTACTACCGTACGGTACAAGACCATCCAGCGGCGTTCTTCGTAAAAGGAGATGTTTCGCAAGTCCGGCGGGATTCCACTGGGGACGTGCGCGTAACGCTTGACCACACGCTGTTCGGCGAGACAGCCGAGCTGGTCGTTGATCTGGTTGTGCTTGCGACTGGCATGGTGCCCAACTCAACGGATGGGCAGGTTTTAAATCTTCCGCAGGAGGCAAGTTCGGCTCAGGCGGCTTCGCAGGTAGCGGAGGCGGAGAAGAAAAACGGGACCTCAGGGGCACACGATGCGACGGGCATCCTGAATCTCGCCTACCGACAAGGCCTGGAACTTCCTCTTTTGCGCGACGGGTTTCCCGACTCGAATTTTGTCTGCTTTCCTTACGAAACACTTCGGACTGGCATTTACGCTGCAGGCGCGGCGCGGGCGCCAATGGATGCCGCCTCCGCTGAGGAGGACGCGCGAGGGGCGGTGATGAAGGCCATCCAGTGCATTGAGTTCGCGCGCCGAGGCCAGGCGGTGCATCCGCGTGCCGGGGACATGTCATATCCGTCGTTTTTCCTTCAGCGCTGCACGCAGTGCAAGCGGTGCACGGTGGAGTGTCCATTCGGTGCTCTCGACGAAGACGAGAAAGGGACGCCGAAACTCAACCCCAACCGATGCCGCCGGTGCGGCATCTGCATGGGCGCTTGTCCCGAACGCATCATCTCGTTCAAGAACTACTCGGTAGAAATAATCGCGAGCATCATTAAGGCCGTCGAGGTTCCGGAAGAGGACGAAGAAAAACCCAGAATCCTTCTCTTTATGTGCGAGAACGACGCCTATCCAGCTCTCGATGCGGCAGGTTTGGCCAGACTGCAATACGATCCTGCGGTCCGTGTGATTCCCGTGCGCTGCCTGGGTTCCGTCAACGTAGTCTGGATTGCTGACGCGCTCTCGCGGGGAATCGACGGAGTCATGCTGCTTGGCTGCAAGCACGGCGATGACTACCAGTGCCACTTCGCAAAGGGAAGCGAGTTGGCTACACGTCGTCTCGAAAATGTGAAAGAAACGCTCTCTCGCCTCCAGCTTGAACCCGAGCGAATTGAAGTGGGCCAGGTCGCGATGGAAGATTACACCAAGCTCCCCGCAATGATTGACGGTTTTATGGCACGAATTCGAGAGATCGGGCCAAACCCGTACAAGGGATTTTAACGATGGCTGAACCCTTGCTGGTTAATCCGGATCGGCAGTTCATCCAGGACGTCTTGCGGAACGGAGCGGAAGACGTTAAGAAGTGCTATCAGTGTGCCACGTGCACGTCGGCCTGTCCTCTCTCGACCGAGGAGTATGGATTTCCCCGGAAGCAGATGCTGTTAGCACAGTGGGGTTTGAAGGACCAGTTGCTCGAGGATCCGAGTCCGTGGCTGTGCTTTTATTGCGGTGATTGCTCAAAGCGCTGCCCCCGGAAGGCGAATCCTGGTGAAACGATGATGGCGCTGCGGCGTTACCTCACGTCTCAGTATGATTGGACCGGCCTGTCTCGCCTAATGTACCGCTCGGCATTCTGGGAGTTGGGCATCCTGGCTGTGGTCGCTGGGGTGATCGTAGCGCTGTTCACCCTTCCTCACAATTTTGGTTTCGGCTTGCTCGACCGTTCAGGGCCGGCGGCGCTTTCCACGGTGATGCTCGATCGGTTTGCACCGGTGGGGATCGTGGATTGGGGTGACAAAATTCTTGCCCTACTTTTGGGCTTCCTGTTGCTGTCGAACGCCGCGCGGATGTTCTTGAAGTTGACGCGGGGCAGAAACATTCCCGCTCACTTGTATATCAATGAATTCCACCGGTTGGTAGTGCAAGGGTTGACGCAGAAGCGGTGGAACGCGTGCGCCAGCAACGAGACAGTCAAGAACTGGCTGCGTCACGTCTTCCTAGTTAGTGGCTATGCGACGATGTTCATTCTTGTCGTGCTGTTCCTTCCTTGGTTCCAGGTTGAAAACAGTAGCATCCACTGGACGAGCTTTCTTGGCTACTATGCGACGGCTGTCCTGCTGGCGACCACCGCGTGGATTCTTTTCGATCGGATCAGGAAGAACACGGAAATGCACCGCTTCAGCCACTTTTCCGACTGGCTCTTCCCAATATTGCTCTTCCTTGCGGCGTTCACGGGGATACTGCTCCACATATTGCGCGTGCTGAATCAGCCGATGCCAACTTACGTGATCTATGTCGTCCATCTGGCGATCGTAGTACCCATGCTGGTTGTGGAGGTGCCATTCGGCAAGTGGGGCCATCTACTGTACAGGCCGTTAGCGATATACGTCGCTGCGGTGAGGAGCAAGGCAAGGGAATTGGCGGCACAGACGGAGGGAGTGGCTGTAGCGAGTGAGGCAGTCGCGTCATCGTGACGCAGCGGCCCGGAACCCCGGCGAGCGGGCCGGCACGAATCTGCAGGATGTAACGGGCGCGTGAGAACCGCAGTTGGTCGTGAAGGCAGTCATGCCGGGCGCGATGAGGGTACGTCCGGAAGGAGGAAATGAAGATGGCGGATGGAAACGGAAAACCTAAGGCGCAGATGTTGGATGAACTTGAAAAGGGCCCTTGGCCCAGCTTCGTGAAAGAAATCAAGAAGGCCGCGGAAACGAGCCCCGTTTGCCACGACCTGATGGGACAACTTGAAGTCTCGTATGAGGAAAAGCGCAGCCACTGGAAACATGGCGGCATCGTCGGCGTGCTGGGATACGGCGGCGGAGTGATCGGGCGGTACAGTGACTTGCCGGATCAATTTCCTAACGTGGCGCACTTTCACACGCTGCGCGTCAATCATCCGTCAGGGTGGTTTTATACGAGCGACGCGCTTCGAACTCTTTGCGACATCTGGGAGCGGCACGGTTCCGGACTAACTAACATGCACGGATCAACCGGAGATATCGTTTTCCTGGGTACCAAGACGGACGAGCTGGAGCCAACTTTCAAAGAGCTCACCGAAGCAGGGTTTGACCTGGGCGGCTCGGGGTCGGTCATGCGGACACCCTCGTGCTGCGTTGGCCAGGCGCGTTGCGAATGGGCGTGCTATGACACGATGGCAGCGTGCGATGATATAACCCGAACTTATCAGGACGAGCTGCACCGCCCGGCTTTCCCGTACAAATTCAAGTTCAAATTCAGCGGATGCCCGAATGACTGCGTCGCCGCCATCGCCCGCGCCGACCTTTCGATCATCGGGACGTGGAGAGACGATATCCAGCAGGACGATGCCGCGGTGGCAGAATACGCCGCGTCGGGGCTGAACATCCAAAAGGACGTATGTAACCGCTGTCCAACACACTGCATGGAGTGGGACGGCAAGAAGTTGACCATCGAGAACAAAGAATGCGTCCGCTGCATGCACTGCATCAACGTGATGCCGAAAGCGCTGCGGCCTGGCAAAGAAAAAGGAGCGGCCATCCTGATCGGGGCCAAAGCTCCAATCCTGCAAGGCGCCTTGCTTTCCTCTGTGCTCATCCCGTTCGTTCCCGCCGAAGAGCTTCTGGACACGCTGAAGGAACTGGTTTCGCGGATCTGGGACTTCTGGGGCGAGTACGGCAAAAACCGCGAGCGCATCGGCGAGCTCATCCAGCGAGTCGGCATGGCAAATTTTCTGGACGGGATTGGCCTAGATCCTGTGCCTGAAATGGTGGGCTCTCCGCGCGACAATCCCTACATCTATTTCCAGGGAAAGGACGGCGACCAAGGCACGTAGTCGCCGACCAGAGCACGCGATGATGCGCAAAACAAAAGTGAGGAGATAACCAAATGGCAACAGCTCCCGTGAAGAGAATTACCGACATCGGACCGCCTCATTACGAGAAATTCCTGCACCCGATGATCAAGAAGAACTATGGGAACTGGAAGTACCACGAGACGCTCGCCCCGGGAGTGCTCTGTCATGTCGCGGAGTCCGGAGATCGGATTTACACGGTGCGGGCCGGCTCGCCGCGCCTGCTGAGCGTTGCGACCATTCGCTTGTTTGCGGACTTGGCGGACAAGTATTCGGGCGGATATCTGCGGTTCACAAGCCGCAACAACGTCGAGTTCCTGCTGGAAGACAAGGGCAACATTGAGCCATTGAAGCGAGAATTGGCCGCAGCAGGTTTTCCCGTGGGCGGGACGAACAACGCGATCAGCAACATCGTTCACACGCAGGGCTGGGTTCATTGTCACTCTTCGGCAACGGATGCCTCGGGCATCGTGAAGTGCGTCATGGATGCCCTCTACGACCGGTTCACCCACGAGGATTTGCCCGCTAAACTCAGGATCGCACTTGCCTGCTGCCTGAACATGTGCGGCGCGGTCCATTGCTCGGACATAGCCATCCTCGGCATTCACCGGCGACCGCCGAAGATTCTGCACGAGACGTTGCGAAAGGTTTGCGAAATCCCCACGGTAATCGCTTCCTGCCCGACCGGAGCCATCCGCTCCGCCACGGTTAATGGGAATCCCTCCGTGGAGGTGGTCGAGGAGCAGTGCATGTATTGCGGCAATTGCTATACCGTTTGCCCGGCGATGCCGCTGAACGACCCCGAAAACGACGGACTATCGATTTGGGTAGGCGGGAAAGTGAGCAATGCGCGCTCAGCTCCCACGTTCTCCAAGCTGGCGATTCCGTTCATTCCCAACAATCCGCCTCGGTGGCCGGAAGTCGTGAACGCGGTCGTGAACATTGTGGACGTTTACGCCCGCAACGCGCGTAGGTTCGAGCGCGTGGGCGAATGGATTGACCGGATCGGCTGGCCCAGGTTTTTCGAGTTGACGGGGATTGAGTTTACCCGATACCACATTGACGACTTCAAGTACGCCGGTTTGACGTTTGCGCGCTCAGCGCACCTTAGGTACTAGAGGACAGTGATGAGTGACGGGCAAGAACTGCACAAACCATAGCTGATGCTACGCTGCTCCTCGCTCGCCACTTTCCACTCATCACTGCAGTTGGGAGGTTACCATGGCGGTGGCAATCGAAGCATTGGCCGATGAAATGTACAAGATGGTCGCCGAGACTCAAGGCAAGAAGAACCTGAAAGCCCTCGACCTGACGAAAGCAATGATCGCCAAGTACGGTGAAGCAGAGTGCAGCAAAGACGACTGCAAACACGCTATCCGGCAGCTCATTGATTCCGGCCGCTGCGTTTACAGTTATTTCGGCGGAAGCTTCATCACTCTTCCGCATAAAGAAGGAGCAGCTCCTGAATAGCTGCGAGGTGAGGCCGAAAAGAGCACGGAGGTTAGCATGAACGCCAAGCCCCAGCGCGGATCAAAACCAAAGAACGAAACTTCGGAGTTAATCGGCCTCCTGCGGCAATGGCAGGAAATCGAGGACGGTAGCATTGCCTCTACGACCCAGATTATCGAGCAGACGAAAAATCCGTTCGTCCAGTTGGTGATGGAGATCATTCGACAAGATTCCGTAATGCACAAGAGGGTCCAGCAGTTCATGATCGATAGCCTCGAAAAGCAGGCGGTGACACTCACGCCGGAGGAGCTCGGGGATATCTGGGAGAGCGTTGAGCGCCATGCCGAGATGGAGAAGGAAACGATTCGCTTGGCAGAACAGGCGCGGAAGAACTGCCGGCTGTTCGTGCAGCGGCACTTGCTGACCTACCTGGTCGAGGACGAGGAACTCCACAACCGGCTCTTCACTCAGCTCAAAGATTTCAAACGAAAGATCTTTCCGTGTGCGTGAGAGGGAATAAGGGCTGTGCCACTTTTCAAAGCTGTTAAAAAGCCGGTATTGAAGGGAGCCTCGTCCGGAGGTACGGACATTAGTGGCTTGAGGCCACGCTTCGTGCCTAAGACTCCTCCATGCATCGATGCCTGCCCCTGCGGCACCGATATTCGCGGCTGGCTGACAACCATTGCACAGTCAAAGGAATACGGACGAACCCACGAGCAAGCGTACCAGATCGCGTGGCAGATGATCACAGACAGGAACCCGTTTCCTGCCGTGTGCGGCCGGGTGTGTCCGCACCCATGTGAGGACAGTTGTAACCGGAATGCGAGAGAAGGAGCCGTCTCGGTCAATGCCCTCGAGCGCTTTGTGGGCGATTTTGGAATCGAGAAGGGATTGAAGCTTGCCAAATTGACGGAAGCCACTTATCCGGAAAAGATCGCAGTGGTTGGATCGGGTCCGGCTGGCCTTTCCTGCGCCTATCAATTGGCGCGGCGAGGATACGGTGTAACCGTGTTCGAAGCTTTTCCGCAGCCGGGCGGCATGCTCCGTTACGGCATCCCGAAATACCGCCTTCCCCGGCAGGTGCTCGATGCCGAGATCCAAAGAATTCTCGACCTCGGGGTCGAGCTACGTTGCAATGCGCTGATTGGCGAGGCGGTTTCCCTCGAACAACTGGCCGGCCAGTATCAGGCTGTCTTCGTGGGTATCGGAGCCCACAAGGGTCTGCGTCTGGGCGTTGCTGGCGAGGATGCCCCAAATGTCTTTACAGGTACGGATTTTCTCAACAGAGTCAATCGGGGAGATTCGGTCTCATTGGGGGAGAAAGTTGTTGTCGTCGGGGGTGGCGATACGGCGATTGACGCAGCGCGTGTTAGCAAGCGGCTGGGAGCTTGTGTGACCGTGCTTTACCGGCGGACCAGACAAGAAATGCCAGCCATCAAGCCGGAAATTGAAGCGGCTCTCGAAGAGGGAGTCAATATTGAATTCCTTGCCAGCCCAACAGAAATTCTGGTTGGGGAGGACGGCAGAGCGACCGGCGTGCGGTGTGTCCGCATGGAACTCGGTGAGCCGGACGCTTCCGGCCGGCGGCGTCCCATTCCGAAGCCGGATACACAGTTCGACCTGGATGCCTCTGCCATTATCGCTGCAATCAGCCAAGCGCCTGAATTCGACGGCTTCGTGGATCTTCACCCCGAAAACGGCCGCATCAAGACGGATGATTGGGGCAAGACGAGTCTGGAGGGGGTTTACGCCGGGGGCGACGATGTGGGCTTGGGTTTGGTCACCATCGCCGTATCTCAGGGACGGTTCGCGGCGGAGGCGATCGATGCGCGGCTGCGGGAAAAATCGGCAGAAAAGCCCTTCCGTCCACCTGTCATCAAGTCCGATCGGGTCAAGCTTGGCTGGTACGAAGGGAGCGGGAGACACGAGCGCGCGCAAATTCCAGTCGCGGCGCGGGACTTAGACGCGGAGGTGGAGAAAGGCCTCTCGGAAGAGCAAGCGTTTGAAGAAGCCAAGCGCTGCATGTCCTGCGGGATGTGCATGGACTGCGAGACCTGCTGGATGTATTGCACCAATAACTGTTTTGTGAAGCTTCCAAAAGGAGAGCACTACAGGATCAATCTGGACGTCTGTAACGGATGCCAGAAGTGTGCGCAAGAGTGCCCTTGCGGATATATCGAAATGGTCTAAAAGGAGCAAGGTTATGCCTACATTTGCAAGTAACGATCACACCTACCAGGTGGACGAAGACGGGTTTCTTGAGGATCCGTCCATTTGGAACGAAGACGTTGCGAAGGATTTTATGGGCGCGGAGGGGATTTCGGAGTTGACCGAAAACCATTGGAAGATAATCCATTATCTGCGGAATTACTACTCCCAGTTCGGCATCGCTCCAATGATCCGAAAATTGTGCAAGGAGACCGGCTTCAAGCTCAATGAGATTTACGCGATGTTTCCCTCGGGACCGGCTAAGGGAGCGTGCAAGTTGGCTGGATTGCCAAAGCCGACGGGATGCGTCTAATTTCGCCGCCCGGAGACAGGCAGGGGGTGAGGCAATATGGGATTGCTGAAAAAACAGTCTCATTTGTCTCACCTGTCTCCACCGTCTCATGGCGCTGGGTCAGGATGGTTAGGATGCAACTGTGGTCCAATCACGGGAATCGAGTGCGGGAGGTTGCCCCGGGTTTTTTGGTCCGGAGGCTTGCTTTCGGCCTCTGGCAAGTCAGCGCGAGGGCGTGCCCGCCACGGCGGCGGAAAGCTGCCGCATTCCACAAGCACGCTCTGGCAACTGTTGGCGCGCCTTCCGGCGCGCTCGGCAAGCTGTCTTGCCCCATCTTCAGTGGGATCGGTGAGACGAATGAGACAGGCGAGACACAAATTAAACAATCTTTTTTCGTCAAAGCGAACCCACAAGTGCTTTGCTACCAACAAAACGTTTGGGTTCGCTTTGAAAGCGAAGCCAACAACGACGAGCCTAGCATTCTTGTCTATTGCGGAAACGGAAGGCTACAGAAGTAGACGGAGAAAGTCTCATGTTGAGCATTGGCAGGGAAGATCAGGAGAGAATCACGAAGCAGTGGCTGCAGAGGACACTATTGGCCTATCCTCCCCAGAGCCTTGCTTTCTTTCTTCACGAAAAGGACAAGTTCCGGAACCCCGTTGGCCACGCGTTCGCGGAGCAACTGCCGGCCATTGTAGAGGAGCTCATGGGTGGTATGGATCGGGCGCGTTTGTCGAATGCCATCGAAACGATTGTCCGCATCCGCGCCATCCAGGATTTCGCGCCTGGCCGGGCCATTGCTTTTCTGTTTGAGCTGAAGAGCGTGCTTCGGGAAGGATTCATGGGCCGCGAGGAGGATCGAATCGTCGTCGAAGAGCGGATTGACGAGGCTGTTTTGCTCGCTTTCGACCTTTATATGGCCTGCCGGGAAAAGATCTATGAGGTCAAGGCTGAGGAGGCTAAACGGCGCGTCGCCCGCTTGGAGAGGATTTATGCCGAGGTGAGATCGG
>JAKAWG010000117.1:7728-11512 GCA_021817045.1 Acidobacteriota bacterium | reverse complement strand
CTTTCGAGATGTATTCCTTCAATACCGGCTTCAATTTTTCAGCGGTGATCTTCTCGATATGGAATGACTTCACCTTGCCGTCACGCTGCAAAAGCGATACGACTGGCGCTTTGTTGTCGGTTGGCGCGGGCCGATCTTTCTGCCGCTTCGCGTCGATGGTACGGCGGATCGAGTTGTTGTCCCTGCCAGCGGGATAGGCCCTGCCGCCGACTGAGCCGACTTCAGTTACGAGAGGCCGGGGCCGGAGTGTCGGAGACATCCGCCAAACGAGTGAGGCTTCCGGGCCTCAGCAGGCTCCGGAGAGCCCAAACTGGCCGAGTGTACGGTCAAGGGAGACCTGGAGCGACGCTAAATCGACTGGCAGTTGCATTCAGTGGCAGTCAGATGTATGCTACGGCGCGTTACTGGAGCCGAAAATGGAAATTCCGGCCCCTACCCGCTGGCCCACCAGGAGGATTCCATGTCCGAGAAGAAGATTATTGCCGTGGTTGGCGCCACGGGCGCGCAAGGCGGAGGACTGGCACGCGCCATCCTCGCCGATCCCAAGGGTGAATTTGCGGTACGCGCTCTGACGCGGAATGTGAATTCCGAGAAGGCCAAGGTGCTGGCGAAGGCGGGCGCGGAAGTGGTCGCGGCCGACGTCGACGACCTTAAAAGCCTCGAACGCGCGTTTCACGGCGCCTACGGAGCCTTCTGCGTCACTTTTTTCTGGGAACATTTTTCGGCGGAAAAGGAAATCGCCCAGGCCACGGCCATGGCCCAGACGGCAAAGCAGGCTGGACTGAAGCACGTGATCTGGTCCACGCTCGAAGACACGCGAAATTTTGTGCCGCTCAGCGACAATCGCATGCCCACGCTCAAGGGAAAATACAAAGTGCCGCACTTCGACGGCAAGGGCGAAGCGGATGCCGCCTTCACCGGCCTTGGGCTGCCCGTCACGTTGCTCCTGACGTCTTTCTTCTGGGACAACTTTATTTATTTCGGCATGGGACCGAAAAAAGGTCCGGACGGGAAACTCGCCATCACGCTTCCGATGGACGACAAGAAGCTTCCCGGCATCGCCGCCGAAGACATCGGCCGCTGCGCTTTGGGAATTTTGAAGCGTGGTAGCGAATTCATCGGCAAGAAGGTTGGAATCTCGGGCGAGAACCTGACGGGTGCGCAGATGGCTGCGGCTTTCAGCAAAGCCCTGGGCGAGGAAGTTCGGTACAACGCCGTCCCGCCCGACGTTTATCGCGGCTTCGGGTTTCCGGGCGCGGACGACCTGGGCAATATGTTCCAGTTCAAGCGGGATTTTGAGTCCTATTATTGCGGCGCGCGCGATCCCAATTTTGCCCGCTCGTTGAACCCTTCATTGCAGAATTTCGATCAGTGGCTCGCTGCGAACAAGAGCCGCGTTCCACTTGAGTGAAGCAAGAGGTCGGGGCCGGAGTGTCGGAGACATCCGCCAAACGAGTGCGGCTTCCGGGTCTTAGCAGGCTCCGGAGAGCCCAAACGGGCCGAGTGTACGGTCAAGGGAGACCTGGAGCGACGCTAAATCGACCAAATCGACTGGCGGTAGTATTCGGTGGAAGTCAGATGTATGCTGCGGAGCGTTGCCGGAGTCGAAAATGGAAATTCCGGATCAAACCTACGTAAATGGGGGAACCCAATCCATGCAGGCCACGCAGCACGCTAGCCCTCAGCCCGATCCCTTTTCGATTCTTCAGACAGCCTTCGGCTTCTGGTCTTCCAAGGTACTCCTCACCGCCGTCCAGTTCGGCGTGTTCGCGAAACTCGGTGGACGCCGCCTGAGCGGGGCGGAACTCGGCGCCGAGCTCGCACTGCACCCGCGTGGCATCAGTGATTTTTTCGACGCGCTGGTGGCGATGGGGTTTCTCGACCGCGAGGGGGATGGCCCGTCGGCGAAGTACTTCAACACTCCCGCGGGTGCTCTTTATCTGGATGACGCCAGCCCTCTCTACGTCGGCGGTTGGCTGGTGATGCTGAACGACCGGCTCTTCAAGTTCTGGCACGACCTGCCCGAAGCACTACGTACTGGCAAGCCACAAAATGAAGTCAAGCATGGCCAGAAGGGCATGTTCGAGGAGCTCTACGCGGAGCTGCCGAGACTGGAACAGTTCATGGGCGCGATGACCGGCCTCTCGCGCATCAACTTCGAGGCCTTCGCCGCCAAATTCGACTTCTCGAAGTTCAAGACGCTCTGCGATGTGGGCGGAGCGACGGGCCTGCTTTCGATTGAGGTGGCAAAGCGACATCCCCATCTGCGGTGCACGTCGTTCGATCTGCCGCCCGTCGAGCCGATCGCGCTGAAACACATCGCGGCCGCCGGACTCCACGACCGTATCGGCACTGCCTCCGGCGATTTCTTCAAAGATCCGTTACCCAAAGCTGACATCATCACGATGGGCATGATCCTCCACGACTGGAATCTCGAAAAGAAGATGCATCTCATCCGCTCGGCTTACGACTCCCTCCCTCCCGGCGGGGCGCTCGTCGCCATCGAAGCCCTCATTGACGATGCGCGCCGCGAGAACACTTTCGGTCTGCTCATGTCTCTGAACATGCTCATCGAATTCGGCGACGCCTTCGACTACACGGGCGCGGACTTCCGCGGCTGGTGCTCCGCGGTGGGTTTCCGCCGCTTCGAGGTGATGCACCTCGCAGGCGCTTCCAGTGCCGCCATCGCATACAAGTAATCGTCCCACCAGGAGAAGCCCTCTGGTGCGTTCCTCCATCTGGCGTGAGCGGATGGTCGGCTGGTCGGAAGTTGGCTGATGCCTTCAGCGCGGCTGTCTCCTCCCTTGTCGGCCTGCCATTTACCCAGAATCTGCGGTCGCGAATCGCCACTCCTGGACCTCCAACGACTCCTACCCGCGGAAGTGCCCCATTGTGTGCACGATCGCTGTGGATGAATCTGACGCGGCGACTGACTCACGGCTGACGGCCCAGTGTTTATTTATAGAGGCGTCGCCGATTCCTGGTGATGAAACTCGCTTATGCTTCGGGGTGTGACGAAGCGACATGAGCGACTGCTTTTCGTCCAATCGCTTACAAAGAACAAGCAGCTTCTTCGCTCCGCTCAGAATGAGGAGCCTGCCTCTCCTATCTATATGCAACGAACTTCTGATTCGGGACACCAATGCGTTGTATCGAAGGCAGGTAAGGTCGATCGGGCTTGCCCGGTTCGAGGGCCGAAGGTTTGGACGCAAAGGTGACGAAGACAGGCTCAACGGCCGGAGAGTTGAATGCCTGCCGAGAAGAGATTGCGATATTTTTCGGGGAGCGCGCGCGGGCGGCCTTCGCGGTCAGTCACGACGTGTACGGTTTCTCCCTCGGCGAGCAGTTCTTCGGACGGCTGCCGGTAGACTTCGTAGCCGAAGACGAGCACCCGGTTGCGAACCGAGCGCAAACACGTCCGCACGAGGATTTCATCGTCGTAGCGCGCGGGCGCTTTGTAGCGGCACCGGACCTCAGCCACCATGATGTAGAGGCCGTCCTCTTTTTCTATCTCTCGGTAGACGAAGCCGAGCTGGCGACAGAAATCCGTCCGCCCGATTTCAAACCAGACGAGGTAATTGGCGTGATAAACGACACCCATCTGGTCGGTCTCCGAGTAACGCACCCGGAGGTTGGTAGAAGCCCACGGCATTGGAGCCTCGCTGGACATGGCCGCTCTGGCAGGTTGCCGAAAAACCCTGAAGGGACCGCGTAGCGGCGACTTTATGTCGCCATAACTCGGAAGCTCTCAACGGGCGGATGGCGGCGTAAAGCCGCCGCTACA
>JAKAWG010000117.1:0-7628 GCA_021817045.1 Acidobacteriota bacterium | reverse complement strand
CCTCGCTGGACATGGCCGCTCTGGCAGGTTGCCGAAAAACCCTGAAGGGACCGCGTAGCGGCGACTTTATGTCGCCATAACTCGGAAGCTCTCAACGGGCGGATGGCGGCGTAAAGCCGCCGCTACACGTTTTTTAGCAAGCGAGTTGTAGCGCGTCGGAAATCGCGGCACTTTCGCTCTCGATCGCTCTTGCTGTAGCGTCGGGCTTCAGAGTCTGTGTGACAACTTCGGTTTTTCCGCTGTAGCGGCGCTCGATGAGCGCCGAATCTATTGAAGAATAAAGACCGGCGGTCATAGAGCACCGCTACAACTGCGGTTGTCACACAGACCCTTCAGCCCGGCAGTGCCGTCCTGAAGGCCGGCGCTATTAGCTGCCGACAGCGGCGCCTTGCGGCGCGCAGAATCTGTCGAACGCCTGAATGAGATCGGACGCGATTTCCTCCGCCATGCGCCCTTCAATCTGGTGGCGCTCCAGCATAAACACCGCCTGGCCGTCGCGCATCAGCCCGATTGAAGGTGACGAAGGCTCGAATTGGGAAAAGTAAGTCCGCGCCCGCGCGGTAGCTTCCTGGTCCTGTCCGGCAAAAACGGTGGTCAGAAGCCCCGGCCGCACGGAATGCTGCAAGGCCAGCGCGACTCCGGGGCGAGCTTTCCCAGCCGCGCAACCGCAGATCGAGTTCACGACGACGAGGACAGACCCGTTGGCCTTGCCCAGGACTGCGTCCACTTCTGTCGGCGTCCGCAGCTCGCGGAAACCGATGCTCGTCAGTTCTTCGCGCATGGGAAGAACCATTTCCTCTGGATACATGCTCATTAGTTTTCCTCCGCATAGATTATAAACAAAAGTATCGGTCATTTTCCGTCCCAGCCGCAAACACGATAGAATTCAATTCATGGTTCAAACTCTATTCGGATCACAAGAAAAGAAGCCCGGCCTGTTCGACAGACTCAGAAACGCCGTTGCCTCCACGAAGGCGCAACTCGTCGAACGGGTCGAAGGCATCGTCGAAGGAAGAGAGAAAATCGACGACGAAGTGTTCGATGAGCTGGAGGCGGCGCTGATTGCCGCAGACGTTGGCGTCAAGACGGCTCAGGAGATTCTGCAGCGGCTGCGGCTGGCGGTCAGCCGGCGGCAGGTGACGGAGGCGCGCCAGTTGCGCGGCGCACTCGAGCAGGAGATTCTTGCCATTCTGGAAAATCCCGGCACGCAGGCTTCCGCCCCCAAGCGGCCCCCCGAAGGTTTGCCGGAAGTCATCTTCGTCGTAGGCGTTAACGGGGTAGGGAAGACGACGAGCATTGCCAAGCTTGCCGCTTATTATGCGCAGCAGGGACGGCGCCCGCTACTGTGCGCTGCGGACACCTTCCGCGCCGCTGCGATCGAGCAGCTCGAAATATGGGCCGGGCGCCTGGGCCTCGAGATGGTAAAACAGAAACCGGGCGCGGACCCTTCCGCGGTAATTTATGACGCTCTCGCCGCCGCCAAAAAGCGCCACGATGACCCGGTGATTGTTGACACCGCCGGGCGTCTCCACACCAAATCCAATCTGATGACCGAGCTCGAAAAGATGTGTCGCATCGCGGGCCGGGAGGTGGCGGGCGCTCCGCACCAGGTGCTGCTTGTCCTTGACGCCACCACGGGCCAAAACGGTCTGAACCAGGCGCGGCAATTCACTCAGCGCGCAGGCGCCCGGGGAATTATTCTCACCAAGCTGGACGGCACGGCCAAAGGCGGGGTCACGGTGGCGATTGCGAGAGAGCTCGGATTGCCCATCCTCTTCGTCGGTATTGGCGAGAAAATCGACGATCTCCTGCCGTTCGACCCCAAGGAATTTGTGGCCTCGCTTTTTCAGTCGGCCTGAGCTCGCCGGACGAAGAGAACCAAGGGCGCTGCCCCCATAGGCGCTAACTTAGCTATCTGGCGGCCTTGATAGTTGCCCGAAGGGCAACACTATGAATAGCCGTAGGCGCAACCTGCGGAAACCTATTGTACGAACGATACTTCGTCGAGCTGGATGAAGTCCTGGATGACAGGTTCCGGCGAACCATCCATCTGCCGGGCTGGCCCAAACAAAGCCACTCGCCCATCCACCAGAAAGACGACTCGATCCGCCAACTTGCGCGCCAACTTCATGTCGTGGGTGACAACGATAGAGGTCAGACCTTTTTGCCGCTTGAGCTTCAGAATCAAGTCGCCCACCGTCTGCGCCATGATGGGATCGACCATCGTGGTAGGCTCATCGTAGAGGATGGCTTCGGGCGCGGCCGCAAGGGCTCGGGCGATGGCCACCGCTCGCTTCATGCCCGTGCTCAAGTCCGAAGGCATCATGTCCCGCATGTCGGCAAGGTCAACAAGGCCAAGCAACTCCCCGACCAACGCTTCAATCTTCTCCTCGTCGTCTTGAATGCTCCCGCGCTGCTCCGCGCGCTCGCGCAACGGATAGGCCACGTTATCACCCACGGTGAGAGAGTCAAATAAGGCACCCGACTGGAAAACCATGGTGACGCGCCGGCGCATTTCCGTCAGTTCCGCTTCCGACATTTCCGGGACGTTTTGACCGGCGACCCAAACTTCCCCACGGTCCGGCTTGAGGAAGCCCATAATGTGCTTCAGCGTCACGCTTTTGCCGACTCCGCTCCGTCCGAGCACCACAACCATCTCGCCACGCCGGACGTCAAAGCTCACGTCTTCGAGCACGGGCTGGTCTCCAAAAGACTTCCACACTCTGCAAAAGCGAATGTGAGTTTCATCTGCTGGCATATTCATGATCTACCATCGACGTTGCCAGTGGCCGCGTGGGGATGCAATCCACTTTCAGCTTAACAGAATTGACGGATTGAAAGCAGGGCTTTCAAGCTTATATGATGGGTGGTAGAGTGACGACTTGATGTACGATCTGCTGGCGGAAACTTTCGTTTATGGCCTCACGTTGATTTATGTAATCCTATTCGTCGTCATAATTCAACGCTGGGCTCGAGGAACGATACGATCCCGCCAGAAGACGTCACGAGTGAAGCCGTCACAGTCTTCCCGGTCGCGCCAGCTTGAAATCTAACTATAGAAAGATGTTTTCCTGGAGGGCTCAGCATGAAGGTCATACGTGCCGCGATTTGCTTTCTGGTGGTGACGGGCTGGAGCGCGACCCTGTGCGGACCAAGCGCCGTCGGCGCCCCGCTCTCGGCCGGCCAATCCGGCGCTGTCGCGCAGGGCGAAGCAGAACCCTCCTTGAGCCCCACGCAGGCTTCGGAGCTGCAGGCAGTGTTGCAGCAGGTCTTCTTGGATACGGCGCGTGCCGGTGACCTTCTCGGCGTCTTGCATCAACGTTCCTTGAGGATGACGACTGAGCAGCAGACGGAGTTACAAGAGAAAGCGGCGCCGCTTCGCAGCCAGCTCAAGGAACTCGAAAAGTGTCGATACGCATGGTTCTATCACCTTGGAAATGAGAAGGACGCGGAGAAGACGCTTGATGCGCTTGACGCGGCCGTCCAGGGGATGAAGCAAGTTCAAAGGATAGTGGCCCAATATGAGGTCAGTTCCCCGACGGACTCGCTTGCACAGCCTGAAAAGCATCTCGAGAGCCTGCGCGCCAAGCTCGAAACGGAGTTGGCTGTTATTTTTCCGAAGCAATTCGGAAAGCCAGCCGCGCCACCGGCTGAGCGGCCCGCTACATCTGCCGCGACCCTAGCGCCCGTTCCTGCCCCGAATCTCAAGCCGTTGCCGACACCGGCACTCGCGCAGCGCGCTCCAACTCCAAGCCCGGCGGTTGCCTTGGCAAAGGCCACGACCGCCCCGAAGCCGGCGACGCAGGCCTCACCGTCCCCGGTGGCGCAGCAGGCTTCCACCGCCCCGGCGGCACCCTCCCTCCAGCAACTTCGGGATGTGCTTTCAAAGGTTTATCTGGCAGAGGCTCGCCTGAATGACCTTCTCGGGCTGATGCAGCCAGCGCAATGGAAAATGAGCGATGCAGACCGGGGTCTATTGCAGGAAAAACTGGCCTCCGTCAGTGCGCAAATGAAAACGCTCGAGGCGAGCCGGTATCAGCTTTACTACCATCCGCAGAGCCAGTCCGCCGCGCAGCAGACGGCAGAGGCGCTGGCGGCTGTCGTTCCCGCGATCCATGCCGTCTCCAGTGTTGCCGGACAATATGAGGGAACCGCGCAGGCAGCGGCACTCAACCGCCCAGCCGCAGAATTTGAGTCGGCAGAAGCGACGCTTGGGTCCTATGCGAGTAACCTGCAGCAGAAAGCTCAGCGGGAATTGGCGGCCCAGCCGACGGGTTTGCCCGGCCACGTAACGCTTGAGACCGAGCGGATCACCGCTCCGGCAGCGCCTCCCCCTCCGCTCAACTCAGTTGCTATTTTCACGCCACCGCTGACGGCCGCCCAGGTGAAGGCGATTCTTATGAAGATGTATCTGTCGGATTATCGCATCCGCGACCTCCTAAGCCAGGAGCATCCGGAGCAATGGAAGACTCCGAAAGCTGAACGACCACTGGTCTTGCAGGCAAAGCAGACGCTTGTCACACGGCTTGACACCTTAGAGAAGTGGCGGGCGCGTTTTAGCCGGGATCCGCGGAATATGTACTACGCCTTCGAGACCTATTACGCTACAAGCCAGGCGCTCAATCCCTTGGGGTTCTTCCGCCGTGAGGTGAGTCGTTACGAAGGCGCCAGCGCCGCTCAGCCCTATGGTCCCCCCGCGCACGATCTCGAAGCGCGCCTCAACGACCTGCTTCCTTATGTCAGCGCCATCCTTCGCCACGCCTCGGAAGACGCGGATATGATTCAGGGGAACCTTGTGGCCTGCCAGAATCAACTCACCTACGCCATGCACGAACTGGTTCACGCTCCGACACCCATGAAAAACGTCGTCCCTGATTTCATGGGCCGCCGCGTGCGGAAGCACTACAACGATAAGAAACGCTGACACGGAGGACAGGGGAAGTGACGCCTGCTTTTACCCATTTGTAATACACGTGCCGCTATTGACGCCGGATGGCTGTTGCGCGGGGCAAGTTTCGCGTATGCTGGAGGCGGCCTGATATTACCGGCGGAGGGGTGCTTCAGTTTGCCGCGCGACACGCCGCCAGGTCAGATCGAGGTATATCGTGCGATCCAGGACTGAACGACGAAATGTTCCTCTCATGCTGGAGCGCTCGCCGCGCTTTCCCATCGAAATCCCGATTCGTTACCGCAGGGTGAGTGAGCCGGTTTGGCACGAAGGCGTTACGGAAAACGTTAGCCGTTCGGGTGTTCTCTTCCATAGCAGCTTTGCACTGAAGGCCAGGGCGAAGGTGCAATTGGATTTCGCCTTGCCCCTCGAGGTGCTCGGGCACGTTGCAGGGCGGGTGACGTGCCGAGGCTGCGTGGTGCGAGTGGAGAACGGGACCGGAATCCGGGTGGCGGCCACGATATCGGACTACCGGTTTGTCAGCCCAGGGAAAGCCGCCCGATAACGGCGGCCTAAAACTTCTGTCTTACCCAATTACCGGGATTTTCATATCATCGTGACAACGTTTTCTGTAGCGGCGCTCTCTGGGCGCCGAATTACCGGCGGCGGGACGCCGCCGCTACAGCATTGGGAGTCACTATAATACGTAATCCTCATCAGGGCCCAGATTATTTTCCCCAGAACCAATGCTTGATCCTTTAGATGGGTTTGTAATTTTCCTAAGTCTTCTGATCGTCGTTGTCGCCGTGCTGCGGGCGGCCGGCCGGAAGAGTTCCGGCAGCGAGTACTTTTTGGCGGGCCGCGACTTGGCTTGGCCGTTCGTCGGAATGTCGTTGCTGGCGTCGAATATTTCGGCCGAACACGTGGTTGGGATGGCGGGTGGCGGCTATCGAGTCGGGTTGGTCGCGGGCGGATACGAATGGGTGGGAGCCTGGGACCTGATTATTCTGGCGACTTTGTTCGCGCCCCTCTACCTCCGGAGTAAGGTCTTTACGATCCCGGAGTTTCTGGAGCGCCGCTTCGGTTGGAGCATCAGGGCAGTATTATCGGCCAACCTTCTGGTCATGAATGTGCTGACGAAGAATGCCGTCGATTTATGGGCAGGGTCGTTGCTTTTCGCGGTGCTGTTTGGCTGGAAACAGTTTTGGGTGATGGTTGGCATTTCAGCGTTCACTGCTCTGTACACCATGAAAGGCGGTCTGCGTGCCGTCGTCTATGCCGACATGGTACAAGGGAGTTGGCTGCTGATCAGCAGCGCGCTGCTCACTATTTTGGCGTTCGTCAAGGTCGGGGGCTTTCACGGGCTGATGACGGTGGTCCCCTATAGCCGGATCGAGATGGTTAAACCGCTCACCAGCGAATTTCCTATCACTGGCTTCCTGATCGCCAACTGTCTTGCGGGCATGTTCTATTGGTGCATGGATCAGACCAACGTTCAAAGAGTGCTTGGCGCGCGGACGATCCGAGACGGGCAGAAAGGGGCGATTTTCGCCGGATTCCTCAAGCTTTTTACCCCCTTCGTTCTGGTTCTCCCGGGTGTCATTTGCAGCGCTCTTTATCCGCACCTCAACCGGCCAGACGACGCCTATCCGCAACTCGTTCGGGGTTTGCTTCCCGTCGGGCTGCGAGGCTTGGTCCTGGCCGGTCTGATCGCCATTCTCATGTCTTCGATGAGCGCTTGCTACAATTCCAGCGCAACCCTGGTTGTTCGAGATTTCGTGTTGAGGTATCGTCCTGAGACTAGCGATCGAAGGCAAGTTGTGATCGGCCGCTGGGTGACTGTGGGAATGGCTATTCTAGGCGTCGCCGCAGCGCCACTGGTCGGCTTATCCCAAACCATCTGGTATTACCTGCAGGATATTTCGGCATATCTGTCCGTGCCCATGGCGGCGGCGTTATTCGTGGGCCTTATGTGGAAGCGGGGAACCACCAAGGGCGCTCTCACCGGTGTAGGGGTAGGGTTCGCCGCAGGGATCGTCTGCTTTCTCGATGAGATGCTCCACCTCCGCTTGCCCTTGCTGTCAAATCCTTATTTGCACTCTTTCCTCAACCGGTCCCTACTGGTCTGGATTGTAGCCGCCATCGTCATGGTTGTAGCAAGCATTTTCACTCACGCCGCGGATCAGGACAGAATCCGGGACTATGTCTTCAGAAGGGTCGGAAGATTCTCTTGGAACAGTCTGTGGGGATACCAAGGATTGGCGGTTTTGCTGTTCTTCTGTACAAGCTTGTTGTGGTGGCTCTTTAGATAGATTCGGCGAGGCCGCTCTTCACGAGTTCCCTGGCGTTTGAGAGAATTGTCTGCGCCGTGTAGTTGCACTGATAATGGGCCCAATCGTTCCAGTCCATCGGCGGAGTGGCAGCTAGCAATTTCGCACGGCCGGCGGGCGCGCTAAGCCCGCCGACCGCCGCGCCGCAAACGAAAACCAGACAAAACAGGGCCGCGGACGCTCCACAGCGCCTTCCTTGATTCAAGCTTGCCGTCACTCCGCGGCTCCTAGGGCCGTGTGCCCTAGGGCCCATCACGTCTGAATTACTCAAATGAAGACCTAACAGGATGCTGCAAAACGGATGTTTTTTGAAATGCGCATGCGATCCAGCGTGAAAAAGCCGAGCCGACAAGTGAGATGTCGTACTTCCCGGTCGTCGGTTTTTCCATTTCGCATCGCATCGGCCCCCG
>JAKAWG010000028.1 GCA_021817045.1 Acidobacteriota bacterium | reverse complement strand
ACAATTTAGGAACAATCTCCCCCCATCCACGTATCTCATTGAATATAAGTGAGTTGGGGATGAGATTGTTCCAGCCCATTAAAGTTGCTGAAAAAAAGCGGCTTATGACAAATTTCCGAGGAAAAACCGAGTTTATTTTTCGGTACCTGTCACGCGGATGCTGGTTCGCCGCACTGTCCCGCGCGGCTACTGTTTCAAGACGGGGAATCACTGAAAGCACATTGACGCTTCGCTGGCATCTGCCAACCGGTTGAAGATGGCGAACCGCCTCTCCGGCCGGTTGACAACGCCCGCGGGATGCCGATAACTATCGGCAGGCATTACGAGTTATGTCAAAGAGCCTCCTTCCGAGACCGCAGACTCCACACACCACGGCGTCGGTTCGCGTGCTGATCGTCGCGCTCCTGATCTGTGTGCTGCTCGGCATTGGGGCAATAGGCTTCCATTGGATCGAAGGGTGGACGTGGTTCGACTCCTTCTATTGCACGCTGATGACCATCTCCACCATTGGCGCGGAACCCGTGAGCCAACTCTCCGCCACGGGCCGTGCGTTCAACGTGATCCTGGTGATTCTGGGCGTCGGCGTTGTGGGTTTCGCCGTGGCCAGCTTTACGCAGGCGGTGATAGAATCCGAGTTCAGTGCGCGATTCGGGAGGCGGAGGATAGAAAAGGAAATCTCAAAACTGAAAGATCATTTCATCATCTGCGGTGTGGGCCGCGTAGGGAGGCGGGTTGCCGAGGAAATCGTCTCCGCCCATCTGCCGCTGGTGGTGATCGAGCGGGATGCGGACAACGCGCGCTGGGCGCAGGAGCGTGGTCTTCTCGTGCTCGTTGGGGATGCTACAGCGGAAGAAACCCTCCGCCGCGCGGGCATCGATCGCGCCCGAGGTCTCGCGAGCGCGGTGACTTCTGATGCAGGGAACGTCTACGTTGTGCTGACGGCTCGCGGCATAGCCCCGAACCTCCCGATTGTGGCGCGCGCCAGTGAAGAACACGCGGAGGCGAAACTCCTGCGCGCCGGCGCCACGACCGTGATCTCTCCCTATCGCTACGCCGGGCTTCGTATGGCACGGGTGCTGACGCGACCGAATGTCCAGCGGTTCATCGACCTGGCGCTGTCGTCTTTCGACGGCTCGAACCTTGACTTGGCGATTCAGGAGATCCCGGTCGCGCAGCGTTCCTCGTTGTGCGGCGCTGCCTTTGGAGACATTCAGGCACGAAAGAACCTGGGGGTGATACTGCTCGGGATTCGCCAGCAGAACGGCAAGCTGGTTTTCAATCCTGCGCCCGAGCACAGCATCGGTGCGGGCGACGCGCTCATCACCATGGGCGACGTGAACAAACTAAAGGAACTTGAGGTGCTGGCGGGTTGAGGCCTGCCGGCGGAACGTGAATCGCATAGATGACACTCAGCCCGTTGCCTGCGCCAAGCGACCATTGCAATTTATCTTGCTGCTCCAAGCGGGTCTTCCTGGTCTCCAAAGCAGCGGCAAGCCGGCGAGACGCCGGCGCTATGGAATTTTCGGAGCAGGTGAGTGGAATGTTGTTTGTAACGTATAATACTGCGTTCGCGTCGGCTTGCTAACCTAGGAGGATTGGAATGATCGCCGAAATGAGCCAAGATAAGCGCCGATTGAGTGAAGGGCAGAAAAAGTTTTACAGGGAAAACGGCTACCTTATAGGGCTTCCGCCAATCTATGATGCACAAGGCGTGAAAGCGTTGAACGAGGGGTATCAAGAACTCCTCAAGCTGCTGAAGGCGGGAGAGGATGACAAGGAAATTCGAGAATGGCACGAAAGCAGCAGCTTCCTTTACGACATCTGTACTAATCCCCGCATCCTCGATTACGTGGAGGGTCTTTTAGGACCGAACTTTTACCTTTGGGCCTCGAATTTCTTTTCAAAAGCGCCACAGACTAAAAGCAAAGTTGGCTGGCATCAGGACGCCTATTATTGGCCTTTGTCACCTCACAATACCGTTACCGTGTGGCTGGCCTTCACGGACTCCGATGAAGACAACAGCGCCATGCAAGTAATTCCGCGCTCACACCTTGGCGGCCTGATCACGCACAAGCGCGCTTCTGAGACCGACTCAGTTCTCACTCTGGAGCTTGAGCGAGGCACATTCCGAGAAGACGAAGCGGTTTCGCTTGTCGTGAAAGCCGGTCACATCTCAATTCATGACGACCGCATTATTCATGGCTCATCCCCGAACCGGTCAGATCGCTGGAGGATCGGCTTTACTATTCGATACTCGGGAACCAATGTGAAATGCGATCTCTCGGTGAATCCTCACTTCAAAACCTATTTAATGCGGGGTATCGACGAATACAAGCTCAATCCTGTCGGAACCATTCCGACGGCCCGTTACGGACGTCTGGAAAGAAAGCATTTGAGTATCGAAGAGGCTAAGAGAGAAGATTGGCACGAAAAAGAGCCTTCCCAGGTCTGACGGGGCGCCCCGGCTTCGGAAATCAAGCCGCACGTACGGCTGGCGGACGCGGTCGTTACCGGACTGAACTGAGGCTTCGTTAGAGCAACTCATTACGGTCCATTGGAGGAATACGCGCAACAATGACCTATTCAACACAACAGAGTCCGAGCAAAGCGGTGATCTTGAGCAGTGGTCCACATACATACCAAGTGGTCGAAGGATGGGGCAAACTGCCCGATGGCGTGAAATACGGCTTCACGCACGGTATAGCGATAGATTCCCAGCAACGCGTTATTGTTCACAACATGAGCCGAGATTCAGTGATCCTTTTCGATCCGGAGGGGCGGTTCATCAAGTCCTGGGGACCGGAGTTTAAGAACGGAGCTCACGGGCTGCAGTTGAGGAAGGAGGGAACGAGCGAATACCTTTACTTGGCTGACTATGTTCGCCATCTGGTCGTGAAAGCTACAGTGGACGGGGAAATCGTCTGGACCCTGGGCGTTCCGTGGGAGTCCGGTGTCTATCGGTCGGAAGCGGAATATAAGCCGACCAATGTGGCTTTCGCGCCGAACGGAGACTTCTACATCGCTGACGGCTACGGCTTGAGCTACATTCACCAATACAACATCAAGGCGCAATACATTCGCACTTGGGGTGGAAAAGGCAAGGAAGCGGGCAAGCTGGACTGTCCGCACGGGATCTGGGTAGATACGCGAGGTAAAGAGCCTGTCGTGGTCGTGGCTGACCGTGGCAACGCCCGGTTACAGCTTTTTACTTTGAACGGGACTCATCTCGGGTTTGTTACCGATGAACTGCGCCGCCCATGCCATTTCGACCAGAGAGGTGAAGAGTTACTGATCCCGGATCTTTGGGGACGCGTCACCATTTTCGACAAGAACAACCGTTTGGTCGTTCATTTGGGTGATAACCCGGGTGTTTGGGAACAGCCGGGCTGGCCGAACCTGCCGCGCGAGAGCTGGGAAGCTGGCAAGTTTATCTCGCCTCACTCGGCCTGTTGGGACGCCGAAGGAAATATCTATGTTGTGGAATGGATCGCCGTAGGGCGCGTCACAAAGCTGGCTGTTGCCTAGCCGAAAGGGGTCTTCCTGGGGGGAGAGCCTGGTTGCCGCAGAAGGCAGGCCGCCCCTTGCACTCAAGAATGGCCAGCAACCGCGGCATGTCGCTGATCGACTGTTGCAGCGTGCTCGTATCCTTCAATGGTATAAAAGACGGCGCGATCGAAGAAATGGTCGAGAAGGTGGTGAAGTTCGATCTGTTGGTGAAGCTCAAGCGCGGAATCTGCGAATCCGTAAAGGCGAATATAATCGAACGCAAAGTGTTTCGTGAGTGTCAAGGCCCATACGAGCTCGCACAGCGGGATCCCTTGATGAAAGCGCTTTTTGCCAAGCTGATGATGCCAGTTCTTTAGCGGGTCATCGGTTTTTGCCGCCAGCCATCGTCCCAAATCGTGATAGACCCTGTAAACGCGTTCGTAGATATCGTCGTCGGTAAGCGCTTGGTAAGAAGAGGCGTGTGGGCTGTCTCGCAGCGATTTTACTGTGCCTCGCGTTAGCTCATCCGCGTGGCTTTCAACCATTCTGATTAGCCGGTCGGAGAGCATTTAGTCTCCTTTCGAATAGCGTGCATTGGCTCGCTGCCCCCTTAGCAACTCTACATGACTTACTCAATTTCTTTCGATTCACCTTTTTTTTACTGAGTTGCCTTCGCCGGATAAAGACTTGGCGTTACAAGCATGCCCTCAAGCATCTTCCTGACCCAACCGAGCAGAGCCCGTCATACCCTGCTTTCGACTGCAGCGGGAGCGGGTGGCGCCGTTACAGACTTTCGCTGTGCTGAGGCATTACAGCTTCGTAAATATCCCCAAATGGCGAGCAATGGTCCAGTGATCGCCCGGCACGCTTCCGGGCGTGTCCATGGGACGTTTCGCGAGAGGCAGTTGTCCGGAACGCTCTAGCGCCGCATTCAGCCACTGTTCGAGCGTACTTTCCGGCGCTTGGCCGATGTAGTTGAAGACAGGTCTTCCCTGGCGATCAAGGATGACAATGTGCGGGATGTATCTTGTGAAGAATTCTTGTACGAGCTTATTTTGGGCGGGGGACCAGCCGTACTCATAGTCAACGACTACAAAATGAACCCGCCCTTTGTACTTTTGATATAAATCTACCGTTGTTCGCGCCTGGCGTTTGGCGTTATAGCAAAATTCGGCATAAAAGACGATATAGTTCACCACTCCCCGCTTCATGCCTTCCGTCATGTGCTTGCCCATGATGAGCGGTCCCTGGTGGTTGTTCTTCTTGTAATTGAGATGTGAATTCAGCCTTAGATTTTCGGCCCCGACCGCTAGCGCAGGCAGCATTATCGTGAAAAGGATCACGAGCATCAGTCTATATCTCGCCATTTGCTCCTTTCGTCTTTGAGCGCGAGCTTGCGGAACATGACCCTCCGGCGCTACAGAATAAGTCAGAAGATTCTATCGACGGCCCGTCAGAGGTTTCCAAACGGCGCTCCGCCGTGCGGCGAATACTTGGTTAAAGTGCGGTCAAGCTGTTCTGCCGCGGCCGGTGTCGCTACCGTGCCCTTAATGAGAATATCCTGCGGGCTGACGCGGTGCCCGTAAAGTTCCTTGTTGTCCGCATTGTCCTGCTTCATCACCGCTCCATTGAGGGCCGCCCCTGCGAACAGCCCGCGCGAGCGCGAGTAGCTAAGGATTTCGGCGTGCATTTGTGCGTCCGTTTCACCCGAAGCCGACCGGCCCACCGGTCCGCCCGCGACAGACACACCGGCCCCCAGCGTGACCTTGCTCTGAAGCAGCTTCCGCACTCCATCCGGGTTCATTACAACAAAAACAACATCAGTTCCCTTTCCACCGATCTGAAATCCGAAGCTGCCCCCGCCCAGAGTAAACATGGAGGGCGCTCCCCAGGGCCCGTTCCCGTGTCTCCGGCACACCAGAACTCCACGCCCATAATTTCCCCCGACGATAAACGCAAACTTTATTTCCGCGGGGACGATTCCCACGCATACCGCCTTATTCAGCAAATCGCCCGGAATGGCCTTTTCCGGGGTCTGCATGATGCTGGTGAGGACGGTATTAGCCTTCTCTAATTGCTGTTTTGGACTGCTTGCTGCGCTGGCGAGCGTGCTCACCGACAGTAAACATAGAAAAAACGTGATTTTTTTCATATTCCGCTCCTTAGTCCTCAGCGGTTCCAGGATTTGACCCCGGATTAAGCCTAATGGTTCAATCGGCAGTTTATGAAGATCGGCGGGGTCTAAGGGGTATATCTCGATTTTCTGATAACTCCCCAGTTGGAACCGTGCCGGTCAAAATAGGCCCTTGCCCGCATCTTCGTTTTTCGCTTATGGTTCCGAATGTTTCCTATTCATTGACATTATGGCTGGGTTTCGTAGAAAATAGTATTATATGCTATCGGCTGGAAATGTAGGTGCAGAAACTGCAAAGCTTGCAGCTTGCTGCCGTATGGTAGTCCGCGAGAACCACAGCCCGGCCCAGATTTCACAGTTTGTCATCGAAGGCTTGCAGATCGGACAGCAAGTGGTGGCGATGGGCGGGGCTCGCTTTCTCCGCGAGTTGGCGCAGGACTTGACCGAACACGGCCTGCGCGCCGAATGTATGCTGCGCAACGGTCGGCTCGTTTTCCTCACTGCTCCAAGCTGCCTTTCCACGCTGCTTAAGCCGGACGACCCTCTTCAGCGCGGTCCGCTGCGTCCAAGCGCGCCGCTGCTGCGCTGGGTGTCCGACTGGTCTTGGGCATACGGGAACTCGACTGAGCCGATCGCCGTGCTGGAACATCAGCGCCGCATGCACGAGTTCATTGCCTCGCTTGACGCTTTGTCACTTTGCACGGTGAACAGCGAGGTTCTGAACCGCAACTCGATGCTTGTGCTCCTGGCGGAGCACCGTCGGGCGGCAAAGGGAGGCGAGCGCGTCCTTAGGGCGGCTGCGGGTGCGTCTTTCGACGGAATGCGGCGGTGAGGTTCAAGCTATCTGTCGCTCGGGTTCAGCAGCTCGCTGCAAGAGCCGCGAGATTCAGCTTGTCGAAATCGGAAAAGACCCAATCGGCCTGCCCCAGTTCGACAGGGGGACGGCTGTGGGCGAGTGCGACACACTTGATTCCCGCAGCGTGTGCGGCGTCAACGCCCGCTGGCGCGTCCTCTACGGCTACACATTCTGCGGCGTGCAAGGGGTGGCGGCCAAACTCGCTTAACCTTCCCAACTGCGCGAGAGCCGTCAAGTAGATGCCTGGATGCGGCTTCGAATACTCAGCATCTTCGGCGGTAGCCAGGACGCTGAAGTGCTCTCGTAGCCTGAGTTTTTTCAATAGCCACTCCACTTCCTCACGCAGGCTGCCGCTGGCGATGGCAAGGGGATAGCCGGCCACCCGGCACCGCTTAACGAACTCTGCCGCTCCTGGTAGGGGTCGAAGCCCGTCACGGATCGCCTGACGGTAGGCTGCGGCTTTCCATTCGAGCAGCGCATCCCGCCGAGTCACGTCGATCGGCCGGCCGTGAGTGTAGAAGAGCCGCTCCACGATTCTGCGATCGTCGAGCGCCAAGTAGTCCCGATAATACTCCTCTTTGCTCAGACTCCAGCCCTCGCGTGTTGCCATCTGGCGCGTCAATTCCATGATGACCGGCTCGCTATCGACGATCACCCCGTCAAAATCAAAAATAAGCGCACGAAGCAAGGTAACTTCTCCCGCTCATATCGCGAACCAAAGGGTCTTTGAAAAACTGCAGAGGCGGACTGTGGCTGTTATAGAGGCCAGTATGTTTGCCAAACGGAGGCACAAAGCTCAATAGCGATCCGGCCGTCATCCGAACTCAATGCCAACGCTATGATAGACTTGGGAGGGTGGGCGTGGCAAGTCTGCGGGGTTGGTCCTCATTTAGGATAGTTCCGTTTTGGGCGTGTCATGCGATCCCTGCGGCAACCGGCCGCCTTGTTTGACGGCGGTCGTTCTAGCTTGCGCCAGAAACAGCAGTGCTGCATCCAATACAATTAGCGACGGCAAGGAGGAAAGGATCAGAAGCTTGGAAACTCATTCGTTGAGCCTGCCGATCGCGCTCGTGGCCGGCATCGTTTCCTTTTTGTCGCCTTGTGTCCTGCCCCTCATCCCAGGCTACATCTCTATGCTTTCCGGGGCCTCAATGGAGGAGTTGCGCGCGGGCGAACAAAGCGCACTGATGAGGCAGGTGTTGAGGAATGCAGTCGCTTTCGTAATCGGTTTTTCAGCGGTTTTCATTGCTCTTGGCGCGTCGGCTACGGCAGTGGGAGCGTTCCTCGCCTCAAGGCGGCCCATTTTCAATATCTTTGCCGGCGTCCTGATCATCGTCTTCGGATTGCACCTGACAGGCTTGGTAAAGATTCCGTTTCTCTACCGCGACGCCCGCTTTAGCACCGGCGCGCCCCGCCGCGGCCTTCTGGGAGCGTTTGTTTTGGGCTTTGCTTTTGCCTTCGGCTGGACGCCTTGCATCGGGCCGATCCTGGCGGCAATACTGGCGATGGCCGCCACGCGGGACACGGTCTTTCAGGGGATGTTTCTGCTGGCGGTGTACTCGGCAGGTTTGGCGATTCCGTTCCTGCTTACCAGCCTTGGCTTGGGGCAATTCTTGAAATTCTACGGCCGCTTTAAGGCGTACTTACACGCGGTTGAGGTGGGGTCCGGTGTTTTGCTTATCGTGATCGGGGTTTTGATCGCTTTGAACCGCTTTACGATGCTTTCGGGCTACCTCGGATTTCTGAACCGGTTTACGCTTTAGAAAGTCTTCATGCACCCGATCTTATTTCGAATCGGTCATTTCCACCTGCCGAGTTACGGCTTCATTTTAGCGCTGGCGCTCATAGTGGCGATCATCGTGGCCGTGCGGTTCGGCCGGCGCGAAGGCCTCAACTCTTCCCAGGTGGTGGATTTCAGCACGTGGTTGATCGTCGCCGGACTGATCGGCGCTAAGGCCTATATGCTTTTTACGGACTGGATTTCGCACATCCCGGTCCAGATCTTCAGCTTGAGTACATTGGAAGCAGGCGGCGGAATTTGGGGTGCGCTGATCGGATCTGCTCTGTTCGCTACCATTTATGTAAAAGGGAAGCGCTGGTCCTGGGCCAAGGTCTTCGATGCCGTTGCACCGGCCGTTGCCATTGGGCAGTGCATTGGGCGCTGGGGATGCTTTGCCGCGGGAGATGATTACGGCAAGCCGGCTTACCATTCGCACTTCGCGGTGGTTTACACAAATCATTATGCCCACGCGATGACAGGCGTTCCGCTGCACGTTCCTCTCTATCCCGTGCAACTGATCGAATCGGGGTTGATGCTGATTAGTTTCTTGATTCTGATTACGATTTACCCGCGTAAGACGCGGGACGGTCAAATCTTTGCGATGTACCTCATGTTGTATGGGGCAGTTAGATTTTACGACGAGTTCTATCGCGGCGATCCCGATCGCGGTTTCTTCTTCCACGGCGCACTGTCCACTGCGCAGGTGGTCTCTATCGTTGCTTTTATTGCCGGTTTGGTCCTGATTTACGTGTTGCAGCGTCACGGCCACCCACCCGAGCCCGCTGTAAGTGCTCCGGTTGAGGCACATCAAAGCCGCCCGTAGCCGCGGGTTGCGGCGGAAGCCGCGAAAAAGTGGAGTTGTGAGAAGATTGGATTAGAGACAAGAGACTTGGTGCGGAGCCGAAAGGCTGAAGAGGTTCACGACGTGAATTAAGAAGTCCTTTCTGGCATTTCTTTCCGTCCTGACGCTCTTGCAAGAGCCGGAGGGTTTTAGGAGACTTAACGATGACTCGGAAAAATAAAATCATCTTGGGCGTACTTATCGCATTGGCGGTGGTCGCCGGGCTGTATGCCATTAATCGTTTTTGGATTGCCCCTGCGGGCACGAGGCAGAGCCTGGCCGACGGCGATCATCCGAAGGCGCCGCAGTTCTCGTTGACGGATATTTTCGGACACAAGCTAAGTCTTTCCGAATACCGAGGCAAGGTGGTGCTGCTGGATTTTTGGGCGACGTGGTGCGGGCCGTGCCGCATGGAAATTCCAGGGTTCGTCAAGCTGCAAGCCCGTTATGGAAGCCAGGGTTTTCAGGTGATTGGCATTTCCATGGATGACGACGTGCAGCCAGTGCTCGCTTTTTACAAGCAGTTTGATCTGAACTACCGGGTGGCCATGGGAAACGAAAGGCTGGGAGAACTCTACGGCGGGATAATTGGCCTGCCGACCACCTTTCTGATCGGGCGCGACGGCCGTATTTATGACAAGGTACCTGGCGCCGTGGACGACGACCGGTTCGCGACGGAAATCAAGATGCTACTTGCGACGCCCGCTTCGACGGAGGCGGTGAATTTCACGCCGGACGGAGCTTCGGGCTCGATCCAGGTTGAAACGCCCGCCGCGGTGAATTCTCAAGTTCCCGGCATCGACGTCAGCAAGCTCAGCCCAACCGAGGTCGCCGAGTATAAGAAAATACTGAGCGAGGAAACTTGTACCTGCGGCTGTAATCGCAGCGTACTGTTGTGCCGCGAGACTGATCCCGATTGCGAGGTGAGCCGCGACCTCGCGCAAAAAGCGCTCGCAAAGTTTGAAAAGGACCACGCCAAAATCTGACGGAGTACCGAAAAGACCTCCTTCCTTCCAGGGCGTGATGCCACGCATGTGGGCATGACTCCGGCGCGGTAATAACCACCCCTCAGTTCCCCTCCTTGCCAAGGAGGGGAGCCGCGAAGCGGCGGAGTGGTTGATCTTTGCGCCAGCCTTGCTGCGGACGCGATGCTATAATGCCTTCTCAAGGTTGGGCATTCATGAAAAAGTTTGCCGGTTTGCTGGTGGCGTTGTTTGCCCTCTGCCGTCTTTACGCCGCACCGCAGACGCTTACTATTCTTGTATTCCCTTTCGAAAACCGCAGTTCGAGCGCTGACCTGGGCTGGATGTCCGAAGCGTTTTCGGATGTGCTCGCGTCGCGGCTCTCGGGTCCGCATCGTTTTGTCCTCGAGCGCGATGAGCGCAACACGGCCTACCGGCAACTGGGCATTCCGCCGAACAGTACGCTGACTCTAGCCAGCGAATACCAGGTCGCGCAGACTCTGGGCGTGGACTGGGCCGTGGTCGGCAGCTTCAAGGTAACGGGTGGCCGGATGAGCGCCGAGGCAAGCCTCTTGGACATGCGTCACCTGAAGCTTTATCCCGCCGTCATGGATTCGGGGCCTTTATCCAACCTTGTTGCCATTCAGACTAAGCTGGCCTGGGGGCTGCTTGCCGCACACGACCCCCATTTCACTGTAGAGACAGAGCAAGCGTTTGCCGCGCTCTTCCCATCCATCGGTCCCTACGCTCTCGAAAACTATATCCGGGGGCTTCTTGCTGCGGATGGGCCCACGAAGGTGCATTTTCTAACGACTGCGAGCCAGCTTGGTCTGCCAGGGCACAAAGCGGCTTATGCTCTCGGCCGGTATTATTTCAAACAGAAGGACTATAGCCAGTCGGAGTTTTGGCTGTCGAAAGTCAAGCCGAGCGATTCCGGCTACCTTGCTTCCCTCTTTTTCAGTGGCGTCGACGATTTCTTTCTCGCCCGCGACAAGAGCGCCGAAAAGGATTTTTCCGAGCTCTCGCTGCGCATGCCGCTGGGCGAAGTGTGGAATAACCTGGGAGTTCTTCAGGCTCGCCGCGGCGCTTATACCGAAGCGCTTGAAAGCTTCCGGCGCGCTTACGCAGGCGACTCGGCTGACCCGGACTACGAGTTCAATCTTGGCGCCTGCTACTGCGACCTCCAGCGATATTCTGAAGCCGTCAAGTACCTGCAAAAAGCTGCTGGCCACGACGAGGACGAGCTTTCCACTCGGACGCTGCTTGCCTACGCGCTCAACAAGACGGGAGACACCAACGGGAGCGCCGCGCAGTTGCAGTGGGTTGCGGACCACGACGGAGAGAGCATGGCCGCATTGAACTCCGACATTCTTCCGCAGCCTCGCCTGAAGAAGACATACAATGGCGCCGCCTTCCGGCTGCTGGCGGTTGCTGTGCAGAATTCGCTTGAGAGCGAGTTGACTAATCAGCCGCCAGAGGTTCAAGGTCGCGCGTATCTGGCGCGCGGCGAACAGTTCATCCGGGAGAGGCAACTTCCGGAAGCTGTCACCGAACTCCAGGAAGCCGCTTCGAGGATGCCCGGTACCGCCGTTGTCCACCTCTTACTGGGCCAAGCTTATGACCTCGAAGGGCGTCATCATAAGGCGCTTGCACAGCTCGAGATGGCTTTGCAGCTCGACGACAACGCCGTGACCCACCTCTGGATTGCTCACGCCTACCTTGGACTCCACGAAACTTCACAGGCGCTTGAGCACGTCCGCAGCGCTCTGAGCCTGGATCCGGGCAACCCGGATGCCCAGCGTTTGCTGGACGCAATCGAGGGAAAGGCCAAGAGTACTCAGACCGATCCATGAAGGCGCACGGGCTGGCCTTCCAATTCGTCCTCGTGCTGGCTGCAGCTTTGAAGATGGCGGGCGGACCAACGGCGCCTCCTCAGAATGCTCCCGTTGTGGTGCAAATCCCGCTCACTGGAATGATTGAGCCGATAACGGCGGAATACGTGGAGCACGGCATCCGCCATGCCGCCCGCATCCACGCCCAGGCGATTCTGCTGGAGCTGAGCACTCCGGGCGGGCTGGGCACGTCGATGCGAGGCATAATCCAAAGTATTCTCAATTCGCCTGTTCCAGTGATTACCTACGTATACCCAAGTGGCGCGCGAGCAGCTTCGGCAGGTTTTTTCATCCTGCTCTCCGCCGACGTCGCCGTGATGGCGCCCGGTACCAACGCCGGAGCAGCTCATCCCGTGTTGCTCGGTGGGGGAAGTGTTGGAAAAACGGAAGGTGCGAAGATTGAGAATGACGCTGCTGCTTACATTCGCACACTCGCCGGGGAGCGGGGGCGCAACGTCAAGCTTGCCGAGGCGGGAGTCCGGAAAAGCGCTTCCTACACGGATTCGGAGGCTTTGAAAGGCGGCCTGATTGACGCGGTCGCCTCAAGTCCGCAGGCCATCTTTCAGGAATTCAACGGCAGGACGATCAAGCGTATTAATGGCAAATCGGTTACGCTGCGGCTGGCGGATGCGCGCATCGAAGCTTACAACATGACCTCCCGCCAGCGGCTGCTTGCTCACCTCGCTGATCCGAACATCGCCTTCGTACTGGCGGCGATCGGAGCGATTCTTCTCTACTTCGAATTTACCCATCCTGGCATGGTGCTTCCGGGCGTCGTCGGTGCGATGGCGATCGTCTTGGCGCTGTTCGGCTTCTACCTGCTGCCCATCAACTACGTGGGCGTTATCCTCATCGTGCTGGCGCTGGTGCTCTTTGGCCTCGAAGCTCACGTTGGCTCACACGGCTGGCTCGCGGCAGGAGGAATCGTCGCCATGTTTCTCGGATCAATGGTCTTGATCAAGTCGCCGTGGCCTGGCACGCATATTCACTGGTCCATATCCCTCAGCGTGACGGTCCCTCTGGCCGTCATTACCACGCTGCTGCTGCGCGCTGCGATTCTCGCACGACGGCGAAAGTCCATCAGCGGAGCTGAAGGGTTGCTCGATTCGACAGGTGTGGCGCGGACCGACGTCGCGCCCCTCGGCAAGATCATGGTGCGGGGTGAAATCTGGGATGCACGCGCCACGGAATCTATTCCCGCCGGAACGCCGGTGCGCGTCCGCGCCGTGGAAGGCTTGATGCTTGTAGTTGAACCACGAAGCAAAGCCAGCTAATGTATACGGGAGCAGGCGGGTGCTCACCCGCCTGGATTCCACTTAAACGGCTTGCGGATTTTCGGGAAGCCAGTAGGGGCCTGCGCGAAAGCCGAAAAGGAGCTGCCATGGGAGCGATCCTGGTCGTGATTGTGATTTTCCTGCTGTGGATTGCGCTCTGCCTCAACGTGTTGCGAGAATACGAGCGCGCCGTGGTCTTCCGGCTCGGGCGGATCCAGACGCCGGACAAGGGTCCCGGACTGATCTTTATCCTGTGGCCCATCGACAAGCTTATCAAGGTGTCTTTGCGGATCGTGGCTTGGGATGTTCCGCCCCAGGACGTCATCACCCGGGACAACATTTCGGTGAAGGTCAACTCCATGGTCTACTTCCGTGTGATCAATGCCCAAAAAGCGGTCATCGAGCTTGAAAATTACCGTTATGCCGTCGAACAACTGGCGCAAACCACGCTTCGATCAGTGCTCGGCGAAGTCGAGCTGGATGATTTGCTCGCGCAGCGCGAGAAGCTGAACCTGCGGCTGCAGACCATCCTCGACGAGCACACCGAACCGTGGGGGATCAAGGTGGCGAAGGTAGAAGTCAAACAGGTCGATCTGCCGCAGGAAATGCAGCGCTCGATTGCGCGGCAGGCTGAAGCTGAGCGCGAACGGCGCGCCAAGATTATTAACGCGGACGGTGAATATCAGGCAGCGGAAAAGCTCCGAGACGCCGCCGCCATGCTCCAGGAGGAGCCGGCGGCCATTACGCTCCGCTATCTCCAGACGCTGGTCGAGATCGGTGTCGAAAAGAACACCACCATCGTCTTTCCTCTCCCGGTTGATCTGCTTGCCGCGATCTTTCCGGAGGGCGGGGCGGCGCATATCCTTGGGAAGCCGGCAGGCGCCACGAACGGCGGCGGGCAATCGCCCTCGCCGCCCACTTCCTCGTAAAGGCCCGGAGCGCACGTAAGGCGGCATGATGATGCGAAGAGAAGAGCCAACAGGAGGTCTTTCCGTCCGGCAGCTCACCCTCATTGTGTTCGGGGCGGTAGCCGTGTGCGCGATGTTTTTCGCGCTTGGTTTTGTTGTGGGCAGTAACCGGCGCTCCAACAATTCCAACCTCAGCGTCGAACAAGTTCCACTCCCCAGCGAAATTCCTCCCACGGTAAATCCCCCGAGTGCTGGCGCTCCCAGCCCGCCGTCCGCGCCTGGCGCCTCGGTTGTGGAGCAGAATCTGGCAAGCGCGGCGTCTGCTACGAGCGTGCCGGAGAAAAGTACAGAGACTCCGCCACCCGCCCCCTCGGAGAAAGCCGCGCCGCAGTCGCGGCCCCGCCGGCCAGCGGGCCCGGCACGGCGCGTGATGCTTCAGGTGGCTGCGCTGCGCAATCGAACGGAAGCCCTTTCGCTGGTCAACAGGCTGAGAAGGCGTGGCTTTCCTGCGCACTTCCTCACGCCGCGGCAGGCAGGAGCGCGAGATCTCATGTACCGCGTACAGGTTGGCCCATATTCTTCCCGTTCGAAAGCTCTAGCAGAGCAGCGCCGCCTGAGCCATGCCGGGTTTCGGTCTTTCGTCAAAGAATAGACGGCCTCTCCCTTGGACCTTCACTCGAGATCAGCAATCCAGGATATTTTGAGCCGCACGCGGGTCAAGTTGGCTGCGAGCGTGCTCAGCGGTGTCTTTCTGGCGCTCGTCTTCCCGCGAGCAAATGTCGGTCCGCTCGTATGGATCGCTTCAATGCCCCTCCTACTTGTGGCCATTTCGGAATCGCGAGCGGCCGTTGCGTTTGCGTGGGGAACTCTGACAGGAGCGGTGTTTCTCACGGGCGGCCTTTATTGGTTTGTGATTGTCATGCGGCACTACGGGAGTCTGACAGTCCCGGAAGCGCTTGCTGCCATGCTGGGCTTTCTGGTTCTATTTTCTCCGTTCTGGGGCTTGTGGGCGCTTGGAGAATTCCGGGCAGCGCGCCGTTCTCCGCGTCTCGCCCTTTTGCTGGCGCCCTTCCTGTGGGTGGCCATGGAGTTGGCACGCACTTACCTGATTACCGGCTTCCCATGGAATTTGCTTGGTTACGGCGTGCGGCCGGTTGGACTTGAGCAGATCGCCTCCGTCACTGCGGTTTACGGGCTGTCCTTTCTGGCTGTGGCGACCACCGCGTTGCTCGCTTGGGTCATCCTTGAGCCTTCCCGTTCTGCGCCGCGCTGGATCGCTGCAGGCTGGCTCGTGCTCCTCATCGGCACTGACTTCGCCTTGTCTCCTCCTGTGCTTCCGCAACCGCACCACCTGGCGATTCTCGTTCAACCCGACGTTCCACTGAGGGAAAGGCGCGTCGAACAGTGGGCTCCGTGGAGCAACCCCGGCCCCCTTGAAAATCTGGTCAATCTCTCCTTACGGGCAGTAAAACGAAATGTGAGTGGGACTTCCGGAACACCACTGATTGTCTGGTCGGAAAATTCCGCGCCGTTTTTCTTTAATCGCGATCCCGTGTTTCGAGGGGCTCTTGAGACGCTGGCTCGCCAGGCCCACGCGGATGTTGTCGCTAACACCGTGACCTTTCTGGGCAGAGGCGTGAACAGGCCGCAAAACACGGCCGTTATCCTGAACTCGTCGGGCGGGCTGATTTTGGAGTATCATAAAATACATCTGGTCCCCATGGGCGAGTACGTGCCGTGGTGGCTGCACTTTACCGAGATGGGCAAGGTCACTTCGCAGGTTGGGGACTTTGTGCCAGGGTCGCGTTATGACGCTGCCCCGACTGCTGAAGGCGACTTAGTGGTATTCATCTGCTATGAGGCGATTTTCCCTCAGTTGGTTCGACGCCTGACTCCGCCCGGACCGGGCGTGCTGGTGAATATCTCTGACGATGCCTGGTATGGGCATTCTTCGGCGCGCTTCCAGCACTTGAATATGGCGCGCTTCCGGGCCATTGAAAACCATCGTTACCTGCTCAGAGCCACCGACAACGGGGTGACGGCGGTGATCGATCCTTATGGCCGGATCGTCGCCCAGGCGGCGCTTTACTGCCAGACGGCTCTCGCGGCGCACTTCCGCGTCCTGTCTGGACGGACGTTCTATAACGCGCACGGCGACGTTTTTGCCTGGACCTGCGTGGGTGCAAGCGCAGGACTGCTGATTATCGGGATGGTTTTGCTGTAGCGCCGGTGTCCCCACTGGCGACACAGGCGGCGACGAGGATGTCGCCGCTACCACGTAGGAGGACAACATGATCGAAGAACTGGAAAAAGAACACGAACAGATCAAGCGGCGGATCGCCGATTTACGGGGTTATCTTTGACGCTGAACGACTCAGCGCACAACTCCTCGCCATTGAAAAACAGATGTCGGAAACCGATTTCTGGCAGCATCCCGAAGCCGCGCAGAAGGTGCTTACCAGCCGGCGCAGAATCGAAGAGACGCTCGATGTTGACCGCCGCCTCGCGCAGAAACTTGGCGACCTCGACGCCTACTTCGAGCTGGCGCGCGAAGGTGAAAATGTGGAGAGCGACCTGCGGCGCGAGCTGAGCTCGCTTGGAGATGAGGTGGACCGCGTCGAGACCGCTTCCTTGCTTTCCGGAGAAAACGATGCCCGAAACGCCATCGTCACCATTCACCCAGGTGCCGGAGGGACGGAATCCCAAGACTGGGCGGAAATGCTGCTGCGCATGTATAGGCGCTGGACCGAACGTCGCGGGTTCAAGTTTACCCTCATGGATTATCAGGCGGGCGAAGAGGCGGGCCTGAAATCCGCCACGTTCTCGGTGGCGGGCGAGTACGCTTACGGATTGCTCACGTCGGAAATCGGCGTTCACCGGCTGGTTCGCATCTCTCCCTTCGATGCCGCCAAGCGCCGCCACACGTCCTTCGCTTCGGTGTTCGTCAGTCCGGAGGTCGACGACGACATTCAGATCGAAATCAAGCCTGACGAAATCAAGGTCGAGACGTACCGATCGACAGGTGCTGGGGGCCAGCACGTGAATACCACGGACTCCGCTGTCCGGATCATTCACCTGCCGAGCGGAACCGTCGCCACGTGCCAGAACGAGCGGTCGCAGCATCGCAACCGCGACATGGCGATGAAGGTCCTTCGCTCAAAACTCTATGAGCTCGAGCTCGAGAAGCGGCGGGAAGAATCGAAAAAACTCGAGGACGCAAAAGGAGAAATCGCCTTTGGTAACCAGGCGCGCTCCTACGTGCTCCATCCTTACCGCATGGTGAAAGACCATCGCACCAAGCTCGAAGTGGGCGATGCGGACCGCGTCCTCGACGGCGACATCGATCCTTTCATTCAAGCTTACCTGTTCGCCCGCCGCAAGACGCCGGGGCTTGCGGAAGGCGTTCCCGCCGCGCCATAGAAGGCATGCTCAATCGGCCTCTTAAAGAAGGCCCCCGCTCTGTTCTATGAGCTTCGCCACCAGGGCCGTCCAACCCGTCTGGTGGCTCGCGCCAAGCCCTTCGCCCGTGTCTCCGTGATAATACTCGTAAAACAGGATCAAGTTTTTCCAGAATGGGTCGCACTGAAACAGCTTCGATTCGCCATAGACTGGCCGGCGGCCGTCCTTGCCCGGCAGGAACAAGGCGATGAGGCGGCGCGAAAGCTCGACGGCTACGTCCCACAGATTCATGGCGCGGCCTGAGCCGGTAGGAAACTCGACCTTCAGCGAGTCGCCAAAGTACCAGTGAAACTTTTGCAGCGATTCGATCAGCAGATAGTTCATGGGAAACCAGACCGGGCCACGCCAGTTCGAGTTGCCCCCGAACATACCTGAAGTTGATTCCGCAGGGTCGTAACCCACGCGGTTCTCGTAGCCGTCGAGTGTTAGGACATACGGGTGCTCGCGGTGGTAAGCGGAAAGCGCGCGCACGCCATAAGGCGAAAGAAATTCAGACTCGTCGAGCATGTATCGCAGCACGCGCTTCAGGCGCGAACCGCTCACGAGCGAAAACATCCTGCGCGGGCCGCGGGCGGTTTTGAGGCTGTCATCCACGTGATGAGCTGACATCAACGGTTTGTGATCCAGAAACCACTGCATTCGGCGCTTGAAGCCGGGTAACGAATCCACGTCTTCGGGTTCCAGAGTCATGATACCGAACAGCGGAATCAGGCCAACCATCGACCGCACCTTGAGCGGTAACCGGGAACCGTCGGGGAGGTGGAGCACGTCGTAATAGAAGCCGTCGTTTTCGTCCCACAGCGCGATACCTTCGCCGCCCAGGTCGTTCATCGCGTGCGCGATGTAGACAAAGTGCTCGAAAAACTTGCTAGCCATGTCCTCATAAGCCGGATCCTCTAACGCGAGCTCAAGCGCGATGTCGAGCATGTTGAGGCAGAACATCCCCATCCAACTCGTGCTGTCGGATTGCTCGATGTGGCCGCCGACTGGAAGCTTGGCGGAGCGGTCAAACACGCCGATGTTGTCCAAACCTAGGAAACCGCCCTCAAACACGTTCATACCGTCCGGGTCCTTACGATTCACCCACCAAGTGAAGTTCATAACCAGCTTGTTGAAAACGCGCTTCAGAAAAAGCCGGTCGGCCTTGCCACTAATCCGGCGGTCAATCTTATAAACCCGCCAGGCCGCCCAGGCATGTACGGGGGGATTGACGTTGCCGAAGGCCCATTCGAAAGCGGGCAACTGGCCGCTTGGGTGCATATACCACTCGCGCAGAAAGAGGATCAGCAACTCTTTGGCGTAATCCGGGTCAATCAGAGCCAGTGCAATGCAATGGAATGCCAGGTCCCAGGCAGCGTACCACGGATACTCCCACTTGTCCGGCATGGCAATGACGGAGGAATTGTACAAGTGGGTCCAATCATGGTTGCGGCCGAGCCGCCGCTCGGGAGGCGGAGGCGGCATGGAGGGATCTCCTTCCAGCCAGGTTGGCACGTCGTAGTAGTAAAGCTGCTTGTTCCACAGTAGTCCCGCAAAGGCTTGCTGCTGAAGGCTGGAACACTCACCCGAGCCGCCTTCGGGATGACGCAGCGCGCAAAACTCGGCCGCCTCGCTGATGCGCTTCTGAAAAACCGTTTCAAACTCCTCGCCGAAAGTGTTCCCGGAAGGAGGCCGGTCGGAAAGCCGCATCCGCAGTCCCACCGCGCCACCGGCCGGAACCATCAGCGTGTAATTCGCAGCGGCCTTCGTTCCCACCGGCCCGGGATCCACGGCCGATTGGTCGCCGTGAATGATGTAATCGTGAAAGGCGTCCTTCACGCAGGCGGAGTGATTGGCGGTGCTAAATAAGCGCTTGAAGTTGGTCTCATTTTCGGTGAAGAGCAAGGGCGGCGCGCCTTCGAACGCCAGCCAGCGCTTGCCGTAATAATCGTGCTCGGCCTCAATCGCCTCCATTCCAGGCGAAGCCTCGGTGGGGCGCAGGCCCGGTTTATAGCTCTCCCATCCCCACGCCCACGTGTTACGAAACCACAACGTGGGAAGAACGCTCAGCGGAGCCGCTTCCGGGCCTCGGTTGGCGGCGGTGATGCGAATCAGAATGTCTTCGAAGGTGGCTTTGGCGTATTCGATGAAAATGTCGAAATAGCGGTTTTCGGCAAAAATGCCCGTATCCATCAGCTCGAATTCGCGGTCGAGCTTTCCCCGCCGGGCGTTCTCCTCCACAAGGCGGTCATACGGGAACTCGGCCTGCGGGTACTTGTAGAGATATTTCATGTAGGAGTGAGTGGGGGTGGAATCAAGGTAAAAGTAATACTCCTTCACGTCCTCGCCGTGGTTGCCTTCGTTGTTGGCGAGGCCGAAGAGGCGCTCCTTCAGAATCGGGTCGCGGCCGTTCCAGAAAGCGGGTGCGAAACAGATGAGCTGGTGGCGGTCCGAAATGCCGCCAATACCGTCTTCGCCCCAGCGATAAGCACGGGACCGAGCATGGTCGTGAGGAAAATATTCCCAGGCATCGCCATTCGCGCTGTAATCCTCACGAACCGTACCCCATTGCCGCTCGCTCAAGTACGGTCCCCAGCGCTTCCAGTGCACCTTGCGCTCCCGAGCTTCCGCAAGCCGCTTTTCCTCTTCGGTCATCGCCACCTCATGATTCGGC
The DNA here is from genome assembly GCA_021817045.1 of Acidobacteriota bacterium. Classification (GTDB taxonomy): domain Bacteria; phylum Acidobacteriota; class Terriglobia; order UBA7540; family UBA7540; genus RH2-MAG17b. Next base: position 35,389 of record JAKAWG010000028.1, on the reverse strand, counting down.
GCACCGAATCATCGCTCCGCATTGATTAAAAGCTTCTCCTCAAAATGGCTTCATTTTGGAAAAAACAAATTCGGTTTTTCCCCCAATTTATCTTCTAACAATCCTGTTTTCTACAACCTTAGCCCCGAGAAACAATTTCACCAATTACTCATTTAGATTCAGCGACATACATAAACTCGGAGAAATTTTTCCTAATTTGTTCCTCTAATAATCGTTTGTTTCCAGTAAGTTAGGCGCATTTTGTTCCTAAAAAACAATCTTTTATGTTGTTTGCTGTTCTTCGGGCCCCAAAAGGCCTCAGCACAGAGGCCGCAGAGACGCTCCGCGTTGAGGCTTGGAACGGCGCAGCGACCGCAGAGGAGTTCATCATAAGCGTGGTTATTCGGCCTCAATCACAATTCGCAAATCCGCGATTCCTATGGTGGCACAGTCGGATGAGACAGTGGAGACAGGTGAGACAAATGAGACAGTTTCTTGCGCAGGGTTGGCACGCCAACGGGTTTGTAGTAGCGGCGTGAGAGCGCCTGTTGAGGGTTGCCGACACGTCTTTGGGTATACCTAGCCGCGAACAAGTTTGGAAGGTACAGGACGGCCGGGGTCGGCTTAAACCGCGCTGTAGCAAGCTAACTCTTCTTGGAGGTCACAGCAAAAAATGCCGCCACTCGCTGCTCCACTTTCTTACTGTTGCACTTTGGGCAGGCGACCTTCCTTTTGTCGTGGTCTTCCACGCTCATGGTCTGGGTAAACGTCTTGTTGCACTCTTTGCAGAAATATTGATAGACAGGCATACTCTCCTCACCTCCGCGCTTTTATTTTACCAAGACTCCGGTTTGCGTATAAGAGGGAGTTTCCATCGAACCGGTCACTGCTGGTCGCAACGGATACCACGCAGAGTCATGCCCAGGTCGAGAACCGCTCGAGTTCAGCGCGTCTAGCGCTTCGCTACTTATGCCGAAGGCCGTGGAGTGCGGCGGCTTGTCGCCCCGTGCGACCACACCTTATGCCCCTGCTTCGTAAGAAGAGTCCCGATTCATCGGGGCGGGTGGTTCGCGAGCCGAAAGCGGGAGCAAGCTCTATAAACGGCGTCCCGATAGGTAAATAAATTCCCGACAGCCTGTAGTAGCAGGGCGCGTCTATCCAATGTGTTTAGTAGTAGTATAGCTAATTACATTATGGTATATGATGTTGTGCGTGCCGGCGCGCTACGTCTCGTCCGCGCTAACAGGATGTCCGCGCTGGCGCTGACGCGGCTCGCCCTCAGACGACACCAGCATCAGCCACGTATTTGCCAATCCCAGGATTTCATGCAAAATCCTGCGCCGGCCCGTGCCTTTAACGGCTGGAGAGGACGCAATGGACCACTTCCAAGACCACCACGTGAAACCGCAGACCTACGAGCAAGAAGCTGCGCTCAAGGAACACTACCGGGACCTTTTCGGGAGCGTCAGTGAGCTGGTCCAATGCGTCAACCTGCAGGGCGAGCTGCTCTATGTTAATCGCGCCTGGCGGAAATGCCTAGGCTACTCCGACGAAGAACTGCCCAACCTTTCCTTCCTGGATGTGATTCACCCAGACAGCCGCGATCACTGTCTGGAATTGTTTCAGCGCGTGATGTCCGGACAAGACGTCGGCACGATCAAGACCACGCTAGTGAGTAAGACTGGCAACGCTGTAGTTGTGGAAGGTGTCACGAAATTTACGGTCCTTGACGGGAAACCGATCGCTGCGTGCGTGATCTTCCGTGACGTCACCGAGCAGAGGCAGGCGCAAGCCGAGCACGAACGCCTGGCTACGGCAATAGAACAGGCGGCGGAAGCGGTGGTGATGACCGACCTCGAAGGCAGAATCCTGTACGTCAATCCGGCATTTAGCAGGATGACAGGGTACGGACGCGATGAAGTGCTTGGTCAGAATCCCCGCGTCCTTAAATCGGGAAAACATGGACCCGAGTTCTATCAGGGGCTGTGGCAAAGCCCTCGGGCCGGCAGCGTGTGGCATGGCGAAATTGTCAACCGCCGCAAAGACGGCGCCCTTTATGACGAGGAAATGATCATCACGCCGGTCCGTGACGCAGGAGGTAGCCTCACCGGCTTTATTGCGCTGAAACAGGACATAACGGCGCGCAAGCAAGCCGAGGCCCAACTGCAGAAGGCTAGGGAAGCTGCCGAGGCTGCTAACCGAGCCAAGAGTGAGTTCCTGGCCAATATGAGCCATGAGATTCGCACGCCTATGAACGGGGTCATTGGAACGACGGAGCTGGCGCTCGGGACAGACCTTGACGCCGAACAGCGCAGCTATCTGCAGGTGGTGAGATCGTCCGCCGAATCGCTACTTGGAATCCTCAACGACATCCTGGATTTCTCCAAAATCGAGGCGGGCAAGCTGGACCTGGACACCGCTGACTTTCAGCTCCGGGACACGGTGCTGGACGCGCTCAAGGTGCGGAGCCTCCAGGCGGACCAGAAAGGCATCGAGCTCGCCTGCGACATCGACCCGGCCGTACCGGACGCGCTTACCGGCGACCCCGGGCGCTTGCGGCAAGTGATTGTCAATCTCGTCGGCAACGCCGTCAAATTCACCCAGCACGGCGAAGTTGTGGTGCGGGCTTTTGAAGAGCTCGGTAGCAACCACCGGGTTAAGCTGCACTTCACCGTCACCGATACGGGGATTGGGATCGCTCCCGAAAAGCAAGCCGTCATCTTCCAGCCGTTTACCCAGGCGAACGGCTCGACGACCCGCAAGTTCGGAGGCACCGGCCTCGGCCTGGCCATTTCTCGCCAGCTTATCGAGATGATGGGCGGGCGTCTTTGGGTGGAAAGCGAGATGGGACGAGGCAGCACGTTCCATTTCACGGCCGTGTTTGGACGATCCCAAAAGCCGGAAGCGACCGCCCTGTCAACCAGTTCGATCAGACTCGAGGGCGTGCGGGTGCTCGTGATCGATGATAACCGGACGAACCGGATGATTCTTGAGAGAGAGCTGACCTACTGGGGAATGAGGCCTGTGGCTGCCGCAAACGCCGTGGAAGCCATGGATGCGCTAAGCCGGGCGCAGGAGATCAACAACCCCTTCAGGCTGATTCTGACGGATGCATGCATGCCAGATATGGACGGCTTTGAGCTGGTTGAACGGATCCGCGAGCAGCCGGGCTTAGCGCAGGTTACGATCATGATGCTGCGTTCCTCGGGAATGCGTGGAGACGTGGTTCGCTGCCGCGAATTGCAGGTTGCGGCATACCTGACGAAGCCCGTGAGCCAAAGAGAACTCTACGACGCGGTTGCCATGGTTCTGTCCGACAGCGTTTCTCCAGGCAGCCAACCCGCCGTGGTGACGCGCCATTCGCTGCGCGAGAGCCGCCCAAGCCTGCGCATCCTGCTGGCGGAGGATAATGCCGTGAATCAGAAATTGGCGGTGAGGTTGCTGGAAAAGCGCGGGCACTCGATCACGGTGACGAACGACGGTCGCGAGGCGTTGGAAGCGCTTGAGAAGAACACGTTCGATCTTATCTTAATGGACGTACAAATGCCGGTCGTCGACGGCTTGGAAGCGGCCATCATGATCCGAACGAAGGAGAAAGCTACGGGGGAGCGCATACCCATTATTGCCATGACCGCGCACGCCATGAAAGAAGACCGTGAAAAGTGCCTGGCTGCCGGAATGGATGGGTACATCACAAAGCCCGTCAAGGTGCAGGAACTATTGGACGCTATCGATGCCGCCGTCCCTTCAAGACTCTCAGCTCGCCCGAGGGAATCCTTCTCTTCGGCGACAAATCCCAAGCCGGCCCCAATCGTCGATCGGCAAAAGACCCTTGCCCAGGTGGAAGGTGATGCGCATCTCGTGTCTGAGATGGTTTCAATTTTCCTCGCCAATATTCCGAAGCAAATCGACGCCATGCGTGACGCAGTGGAAAAAGGCGACCTGAAGTCTCTCGCGCGGCTGGCGCACTCGGTTAAGGGATCAGTCTTGAACTTTTCGGCGCAAGCGGCGGCAAACGCAGCGCTTAAACTTGAAACCGCTGCGCGCCAAGGAAACCTGGCCCTCACCCGGCAATCCTGGAAGGAATTGCAGGATTCGATCGAACAAGTGAAGTCCGAGTTGAGCCAGTGGCTGCCCTCCAAAGCGCTTCCATCCTAAAATCGTGTGGCACGGGCGTCCTCTCGCGGAATCAGCATGGAACTGCCTCCTCACCCGACTCGCGGGGTTTATCCTGAGCCCCTTCACTGCGCTCAGGGCCGCTCGCAAGCGGAAAGGCGAACGGACTTGCCACCCTTTCCCTAAAAAGAGAGGGCGTGAGCCTCAAATTTGGAGTGCAAGCCCTCTCCCCTGGGGAGAGAGGGTGCCGGACGAAGGTGGGTGAAGGGGGCACTTTCATCCAACGGGGTGTCGCGAAGCGGTATGAGCCACTGCTTTTCCTTCGCTCCTCCCAGACTAATTCGCTATAATCGTCGGCTTGTGATGATGTGAGAAAGGATCACGACAATGAGTGAACGGGTGGTTGAAAGTCCTGCGCGTTTGCGTAGTGCGAATTGGTTTGGAGAAAACGATCTTCGCTCGATGAGCCGCCGCGCCTACGTGCGGGCGGAAGGTTTTACGCGCAGCATATTTGACGGCAAGCCCGTGGTGGGCGTCTGCAATTCCTGGAGTGAATTGACGACGTGCAACGCGCACCTGCGGCAAGTGGCCGAAGCGGTGAAGCGCGGTGTGTGGGCCGCAGGCGGATTCCCAATGGAATTCCCTACGATCTCGCTGGGCGAGCAGCTCATGATGCCCACCACCATGCTTTACCGCAACCTGATGGCCATGGACGTTGAGGAGTGCATTCGCGCTTACCCGCTGGATTCTGTGGTGCTGCTCTGCGGCTGCGACAAGACCACGCCGGCGCAGATCATGGGGGCGCTCAGCGCCGACGAGCCGGCCATTGTGGTGCCCGGCGGCCCCATGCTGCGCGGCATGTTGCGCGGGGAAGCGATTGGCTCGGGAACGGACACGCGCCGTTTCTGGCACAACCGGCGGGCCGGCCTCGTGAGCGATGAGGAGTGGTGCGAGATCGAAAGCTGCATCGCGCGCAGCGCGGGCCATTGCATGGTGATGGGCACCGCCTCCACGATGACGAGCATGGCGGAAGCGCTCGGCCTGACGCTTCCCGGAGCCGCCAACATTCCGGCGGCAGACTCGCGCCGCTTGGCCATTGCCGAAGAGAGCGGAAAGCGCGCCGTTGAGCTGGCGCTTGAAGGACTGCGCCCGTCGAAGATCGTCACGAATGAAGCGCTTGAAAATGCCATCCGCGTGGATATGGCCATCGGCGGATCGACCAATGCAATCATTCACCTGGTCGCCATCGCCGGTAGAGCCGGTATTTCGCTGCCGCTCGAAACGTTTGACCGCATCTCGCGCTCGACCCCCTTCATAACGAATATCAAGCCCTCCGGCGCGTACTTGATGGAGGACATGTATTACGCCGGCGGCCTGCCCGCGGTGATGAAGGAACTCAGCGCAAGCTTGCATCTGGAGGCTCTCACCGTCACCGGCAAGACGGTGAGCGAAAACGTGGCCGGCGCAAGGTGCTTCAACCGCGAAGTCATCAAGCCCGTCGACAAGCCGCTTTTCCCTGAAGGCGGCACTGTCATCCTGAAGGGCAACCTCGCTCCCTGCGGGGCCGTAATCAAGCAGACCGCCGTTTCGCCCCACCTTCAGGAACACAAGGGCAAAGCGGTGGTGTTCGAAAATTACAGCGACATGATGGCGCGGGTCGACGCGGCCGACTTGGCCGTCGACGAAACAAGTGTGCTCGTGTTGAAAAACGGAGGGCCCAAAGGCGCGCCGGGAATGCCCGAGTGGGGTGACATGCCGGTTCCCGCCAAGCTGCTGAAGGCGGGGGTGCGCGATATGGTCCGAATCAGCGACGCGCGCATGAGTGGTACAGCTTACGGCACGGTGGTGCTGCACGTTTCGCCGGAATCCGCAGCCGGCGGGCCGCTCGCCGTGGTTCAAGACGGCGACTCGATCGAGCTTGACGTTCATGAGCGGCGCCTCGAATTGCTCGTTCCGGAAGCCGAGCTCAAGCGCCGGCTGGCATCCTGGCGTCCTCCCGCCCCGCACTTTCAGCGCGGCTATGGAAAGATGTTCCTCGATCACATACTCCAGGCTCATGAGGGGTGCGACTTTGATTTCCTCCTCCCAGCCAATTCATCGAGTCATTGACGCCTCTGTTTCCAAACCAGTTAATAGGCAAGTGGGGCTTACCAGGAGACCGGTGGCCATGCTAAATCTTTAAGTATGAAGGGATCTAAGTGTCCGGCTTGCGGATCGTCGCGGAGCGCACAGTCTCCAAGCGGTCGTCACCAGATTTGCCTGGATTGCCAGCGGATCATCCTGCGTGACGAATCCGAACCGGTGCGAGCAACCCGGCGGAGCGGAGTTGCCATGGCGCGTTCGCGTCGGCGCGCGGAGTCAACTTCCGATTCGGCGCATTGAGCGACCGTTGTTTGCGGCTGTGGAGGGATGAAGGGGGATGTGTGTTTTCTATGCTGACGTGCGGCGTCCCGTGCGCAGCGCAAGCTCCCGAGACGCCGCCAGGCTCCGAACGGCGTCGTAAGTGGGTAAGTATTCCATCGCGGCGTAATGCCCGTAGCCAAGCTCGCCAAGTTTGCGAAAGATGTTCCCGTAGTCAATCTCTCCCGTTCCCGGCTCATGTCTCCCAGGAACGTCGGCAATGTGAACTAAGCCTACCTCATCGAAGTTCTTTTCCAGCTTCTCAATAAGATTTCCCTCGGCGATCTGCTCGTGATAGATGTCGTAAAGGAACTGCACGCGCGGATGCCCCACGGCGCGCACGATTTCGAATCCTTCCGCCGCGGAAGTGAGGTAATAATGCGGGTTTTCCTCGGGGTCGATGTTCTCTATCAGCACCCGGAGGTTCTTGCCTTCGATGATTTCCGCCGCCCGCTGTAATCCCTCAATCGCGCACTGCCGCTGCGAGCCCGGTGGCAATCCCGGAACCCTGTTACCTGACATAACAATCAGTGCCGGGCATTCCAGCCGGTCGAGCACCGGCAGCATGTTGCGAACGTCGGCTAGAAAAGCCTCGCGCGCCTCCGGAACCGCCACGCCGTGATCGAGGCCCGCCGTCGCATCGAAAGTCATTCCCAGTGCGCGCTTTTGCCGGTTCACTCGCCTGTAATCATCCGGCGACCACTTCTTGAATTCACCCACCAGTTCCACGCTGCGATAGCCCGCCTCATGAACCTTTTCCAGCCGCTCCTCGAACGGCAAATGGTGGAAGACCGTCCACAGCATGACGGACAATTTGAACGGGACTGTGCCGCTCGCCTGGTTGCTCCCGCGAGGGTCTGCGGCGAGTGTCGCGCTCGTCAGAGCCGCTCCTGCCAGTTTTTGAGCAAATGACCGCCGGTTCATCGTCGCCTCCCAAGAGTTGCCTTTGAACGGACCAAGCGCGCCGTGCAGGACATTATACCGGTTCCTCCGCGCTACGCCAGTTTTCAGGGGGCAAGGCGGCAAAATGGCAAAGGACGCAACGTTGACGTATGATGATGAGTAGAGGAGACGGGGGCAGATTTCTGTCCGTAAATATCTGAGAGAACGAGATGAGCATGGCTGGCCAAGCCGTTGCGGAGATTCGGGCAAACGCTGAGCCAAAACACGGCGTGGAAGACGAAATCCGGCGGCTGAAACGCGAATTGAACGCCGTAATCCTGGCGCACTTTTATCAGGAATCCGAGATTCAGGATGTGGCGGACTTCATCGGTGACAGCTTGCAGCTTTCCCAGCAGGCGTCGCGGACCGAGGCGGACGTCATCGTCTTCGCCGGCGTGCATTTCATGGCCGAGACGGCCAAAATCCTTAACCCCACGCGGCAGGTTCTGCTGCCGGACCTGAACGCAGGTTGCTCGCTGGCGGATAGCTGCCCGCCGCACCTTTTCAAGCCCTTCCGTGAGCGCTACGCGGACCACCTGGTCATCAACTACATCAATTGCAGCGCGGAGATCAAGGCGATGAGCGACATCATCTGCACGTCGAGCAACGCCGAAAAGATTATCAACAGCATTCCGCGCGAGCGCCCCATCCTCTTCGGCCCGGACCGCAACCTGGGCCGCTACCTGATGAAGAAGACGGGACGTGACTTGCGGTTGTGGCAGGGCGCTTGCACCGTTCACGAAACCTTTTCCGAGCAGAAACTGCTCCGCCTGAAAGTGCGGCATCCGGGCGCGAAGGTGCTTGCGCACCCGGAGTGTGAAGAGCGTCTTCTGCGCAACGCGGATTACGTTGGCTCCACGACGGGAATTTTGAACTACGTCAAGCACGATCCGGGGCAGGAATTCATTGTGGCCACCGAACCCGGCATCATCCACGCCATGGAAAAAGAGTGCCCCGGGAAAATCTTCATTCCCGCCCCTCCTGAAAATTCGTGCGCCTGCAACGAATGCCCGCACATGCGTTTGAACACGATGGGAAAGCTTTACCTGTGCATGAAGAACCGCTCCCCCGAAATCACCATGGACGAAGAGTTGCGGATTCGCGCTTTGCAGCCCATCCAGCGCATGTTGGAAATGAGCGCCTGAGGACCGGCCGCGTCAGCCCTTGATCCGCACGAAAGCCGCGAGCAGCATCAAAGCCCCGTATTCTTGGCAGGGGGCTGGGCGCAGCGAAGTGGGGCAGTTATCGCAAGAAATCGCGTCAAGCGTGTATCCTGTTGAATCCAAAGTAATAATGCACCAAGTTCGTATTCCAAAGCCGCATAAAACGGGACACTGATTCGTGGAGAGAAAATCGAGCTTGCCTTGCCGAACTGCTCTTGATCCTGCGGACTACCGTGAGCTGATCGAACACTTCCTCAAGGAAGACCTCGGCGTGGGCGACCTCACCACGGAGGCAACGGTTCACGAGGGTCAGCGAGCCCTTGGCCGCATAGTTGCTAAAGCTCCTCTCGTGCTGGCAGGCTGTGATGTCGCGGTCGAGGTCTTTCGCTTGCTCGATTCCGGCGTCTCGGTAGAGGCTAAGTGCCGCGACGGAGATAGGTTGCGACCTGGAGATGAGCCGGCTATCGTCGCTGGTCGCGCGCGCGCCCTCCTCTCAGGTGAGCGGCTGGCGTTGAACATTCTCCAGCGGCTCGCGGGCATCGCCACGTTGACCAGGCAATTTGTGGATGCGGTCGCAGGCACGGCAGCGAAGATTCTCGACACGCGCAAGACCACGCCCGGCCTGCGTTCGCTTGAGAAATACGCGGTGACGGTAGGAGGCGGGTATAACCATCGGCGTGACCTCGGCGATGCTATCCTTATTAAGGAAAATCACATTCGCATGGCGGGCGGCGTCAAACAAGCTCTCGAAGCGGTCAAGGCGCAACAATCGCGGGCTCGGTTTGTCGAGATCGAAGTGACGACAATCGAGGAGCTTGATCAAGCCCTATCAAGAGCGCCGGACGTCATTTTGCTGGATAATATGACGCCCGGCGAGGTGCGAGAAGCCGTGCAAATTGTGGGGCATCGCAAAATCATTCTGGAAGCGTCGGGGGGAATTACACTCTTAAACGCACGGGCTTATGCGGAGGCCGGAGCCGACTGGATTTCAGTCGGCGCGCTCACGCATTCGGCGCCCGCTGCCGACCTCAGCCTGGAAATTGAGCCGTTGAATCGATGACCCAATCAGGGAATATCACTGATGAATCAAGTTGACACTACAACGGACGTTCTCATCGTTGGCAGCGGCCTCGCGGGCTGTGCCGCGGCCTGGGCTGCCGCCAAGCGGGGCGCCGAAGTGCTGATGATTACGCGCGGGGAAGGCCCGGAGGACACAAACACCTTCTGGGCGCAGGGCGGCATCATTTACGAAGGCAAGAACGATTCTCCCGAAAAGCTGGTTGCGGACATCCTGACGGCCGGGGCCGGCCTGAGCTCTCCCGAAGCCGCGCGGCTGCTGAGCCGCGAAGGTCCGCGCCTGGTGAAAGAAATTCTCATCGACGAACTGGGCGTAGATTTTGACCGGGCGCCGCAGGACGCTTCCGAGCTGCACTTGACGGCGGAAGCTGCTCATAGCTTGCCGCGCATCATTCATCACAAGGACCAGACGGGCTCAGCCATCGAGCGGGTGTTTCTTGACCGGGTTGCATCGCATCCCAAAGTCACGGTGAGGAGCAAGACGACCGCCGTAGACTTGCTCACCGTCTCGCACCATTCCGCCGAACCGCTGGACGTCTATAAGCCGCTGACTTGCGTGGGCGCATACGCGTTGGACCAGGCGAGCACCAAGATCAACCCGCTGCTCGCCAAGGAAACGATCCTCGCCACCGGGGGCCTGGGCCGCGTCTACGCGCATACCACCAATCCGCCCGGTGCCGCCGGCGGCGGCATCGCCATGGCAGCTCGTGCTGGAACGCGCTGCATCAACCTCCAGTACGTGCAGTTCCATCCCACCACGCTTTATCATCCCACCGGCCGTTTTCTGATTTCCGAAGCCGTGCGCGGCGAGGGTGGGCGGCTGGTGGATAGGCATGGGCACGAATTCATGTCGCGTTTTCACCCGAACGGCTCACTCGCTCCGCGCGACATTGCGGCGCGCGCCATCTACCAGGTGATGCTGGAAAGCGGCGAACCGTGCGCCTATCTTGACATCTCGCACAAACCCGCTGCCGAAGTGCGCGAGCGTTTCCCGGGCATTTACGCCCATTGTATCGCCCTCGGAATCGACATCACGCAGCAGCCCATCCCTGTTGTTCCCGCTGCTCATTACAGTTGCGGCGGAATTGCCGTGGACGATTCGGGCCGGACGAATCTGGCGGGGCTGCGCGCCGTGGGCGAGGTTTCCTGTACGGGTTTGCACGGCGCGAATCGCCTGGCTAGCACGTCACTGCTCGAATGCCTTGTCTGGGGAACGCGCGCCGGAGCGGACGCCGCGGACTCCGCGAGGCGCAACGGCGATTATTACTTCCCTCGCATCGTCCCCTGGCGCTACGAGCACGAAGCCGTTGACCCTGCCCTCATCGCTCAGGACTGGCTTACCATCCAGCAGACGATGTGGAATTACGTTGGCCTTATCCGCAGCGAGAAGCGCTTGAATCGCGCTTACGAGATTCTCCGCGAGCTTGACGCGGAGATTTCGCGCTTCTACGAAAAGGCCGAGGTGACTGACGCGATCATCGGACTGCGGAATGGCATCCAGACGGCGCGCCTAGTCCTGCTCGCAGCCAGGGAATCGCGCGAAAGCCGCGGCTGCCATTACCGGGTAGATTAGGTGAAGAGGTTATTAGTTTTTCGCAGACGGCTCCTGAGATCTCACCGTTCTACGCGCGCTGCAAGCTGTCAACTACCACCAATAACTTTCAACGCCCAGCGAGCGTGTTCGGCGACCAGAGGGTGAGCCGCCTGCGCCGCTCTTTCCAGCCAGGGGACAAATTCCCGGTTGCCCGAGTTTCCCATCGCCACGCACAGGTTGCGGAGCCAGCCGCGGTATTTCGCGCGCTTCAGCGGGGAGCGCGAAAAAACGCGCCGGAAATCGTGTTCGGTAAGCGAAGCGAGAGCGCGAAGTGGAGGATTGAAGAGCGAGAAGCGATGTCTCGGCGTCGCCGGAAAAGATGGGTTTCGCTTTTCAGAAACTCTGCGGTTTGTTGTCGCTTCGTCACGGTCGCCAACCGCGGAGTTATAAAACAACTCTGCGCTACCTGGCTCGTCGATTTCCATAGGCTGGAACTCGGGGAGATCGGTTGTTGCTGCGCCACCGCGGCCGGGCTCTCGCGTGCCCTCGGCACGGCGCGAGTTCCAAGGGCATACGTCCTGGCAGATGTCGCAGCCGAAGACGTTTGCGCCGACAGCGGGCCGAAGCGGCTCGGGAATTGACCCCTTCAACTCGATCGTCAGGTAAGCGATACAACGCGAAGCGTCCATCATATAGGGCTTCGCCAGCGCGGCCGTGGGGCAGGCATCCAGGCATCGAGTGCAGGAACCGCACCGATCCGCAGCGGGCTGATCCGGGGCGAGCAGCAGGTTTGTAAGAACTACGCCGAGGAAAAACCACGATCCCTTCTGCTGGTTGATGATGGCAGTATTCTTGCCCATCCAGCCAATGCCGGAGTATCGCGCAAAAGCACGCTCCACAACCGGTCCCGTATCCACGTAAACGCGCGTTTCGACTTGCGGGCCCAGCACCTCAATTCCCTTGCGAAGCCGTTCGAGCCGGGCGCGCATCACGTCATGGTAGTCAGTCCCCCACGCATAGCGGGAAATCCAGCCTCGGCTATGCTGATGCGGTTGCGTTTGGGTGGAATAGGGCAGGGGCGAGTTGTAAACCAACGCGGCGCAAACCACCGACTGAACGGAAGGAAGAACGGTGCGCGGATCGTGGCGTTTGGGATTCGAGAGGTAGTGCATCTCGCCGCCATAACCCGCTTCTACCCATTGGCGGGCGAATTCCAGATCGTTCCACACGTCCGCCGGAGCGACACCCACCAAGTTGAAGCCAATTTCCAGGCCGCGCTGTTTCACCCTCTCGGAAAGGGTCATGCTTTCTGCCAGCGCACCGGACGGGCGCCATCAACGCGTCGGATTCTGCCGTTCGCTTCCAGACGGTCGAGGTGGCCCTTCATCGGGAACATAGCGAGCGTCCACGAGTCGGGCGGCCATTCTCCGACCGCCTCCGCCACAGCCTGGACGAGTTCCTGGAGGCTTCGGCTGGCAGCGGGCTTCCCAAGTTCGGCCAGCACAACGCGGTCGAAAAGCTCCACCGTTTGCCGTGACTCGGCGATGAAGTCGTGGATCTCCTCGCCGCGCATCACAGGCCAGTGGCCGGAATAAAGCACCTCGATGGGCAGGCTCTCAAAATAGCGGAGGGTCGAAAGGTACACTTCCACGTTGTAGTAAGTCACCGGGATCGCCAGTTCGCCTGTCGCCTTCGGACAGCCCCGGCCATGAATCGCGTCGCCTACAAACGCGGCTTTATGGTTCCGGTCATAAAAAGCGAGATGTCCGTGCGAATGGCCAGGTACGTGGAGCACTTCGAGTCGCCAACCATCGTCGAGATGGATCGTTTCACCGCCCGCGAAGGTGGCGTCCATCCGGCGCGGCTTCCCTGCGTCTGCCGCTGATAACGCCCCGAGCGACATTCCATAATCTTTCTTCAGGAAGTCGTAGCGCCGCTCGAAGAGGGTTTGTGGATCTTCTACAAGTTCACGATCGGCTTCACCGCAGGCGAGCCATGCGCGAGGAGCGATGCGCTTAATGGCGTCGTTGCCGCCCTGGTGATCGACATCGGAATGAGTTGTGATGGCCAGGTCAAGCTGCTGAGGGTCAACTTTCAGTTTTTCGAGATAGGGGAAAATCGCAGCCTCCGGCGTCTGGGCGATACCCGCATCAAGAAGAACGCGCCGCTGTCCATTGAAAAAATATTGAAAGAGATTGCGCCCGCCGTAAAGCGATTGAATTCTGTATACATTCTTGTAAAGCTCCATGCAGATAGCTCCGTGTCATTGCAGAGGTCTGCGGCGGCCGCGACGCTCCTCGCATTGGGCGAACGAGCTCGACGGCCCGGCCTGGTACAGGGCTTAAGTGTGCTCAAGCCGACGGTATCGCGGGCTAATGGTCCAAGCCGAGCAGTTCAGGCCCGGTCTTATCAGGCCCAGCGCCACTCTCACCGGCGGGAACGCTTCTTTTTGCCTTTTGCCGCAACGCGCTTCTTTGCGGCCGGCTTCCTGGTGGCCTTCGCAGCGGTCGATGACCGAAAGGTCACCTTTTTGCGCTTTGCCGGCTTCTTAAGCTTCTTCCGCTTGGGCGCTGCTTTAGAAACCGCGGCTGCCGGCCTAACCGATTTCTTCGCAGGCTTTGCCTTAACCCGCTTGCTTTTCGCCCGGGCAGGAGCGCGCCGCGCCGCAGGCTCCGCGGCCGGCATTTCCGCCTTCTCTGGCTCAACCGCAGGTCCGGTTTCCTCGCTGGTGATCTCGAAGGACGATTCTTCGAGTTTTTCCTCGCCCTCTTCGCTGACTTCCTCTTCGGTCTCTTCCTCTCCATAGTCGGAGGAAAGCTCGTCCGTGAAGTCCTCGAATTCCTCGTCTGGCTCTCGCTCGTCGTCGAATACCATCCGCTCCTCCTCGGTCGCTAATTTCGCCGAAACCGCAACGGCTCTCCAGCCGTCGTTTGCACTTCGGTGGCACTATGCCCTTCGCACGCAGATTTATACCAATGGGACACTTCTGTCAAGCCTGTTGACTTTGTAATGCCGCAGGGGTTCGTAGGAAAGTGACCAATGAGGTTTTCATTCGGGGGCAGCGACTAGTCTCGACTCGGAAAGGCAGCGGAGGGAGATTTTAGTGGGAGGAAGAATCCGCGGTGGAAGCGACGACTGAACTCACCGGAATGTCGCGGTAAATCAGGAGAGTCCTTCCAGCGATCAGTGAGGAACTCCGCATGTGGTTCCAGCTTCGTATTTGAACGGCGGTTACATTAAACCGGTCTGCGACGCGGTCCAAAGTATCCCCGCGCCGAATACGGTAGTAGTAGCGGCGGCCCGAGGCCCTGGCCGTGGCCGTGACCGCGCGGCTGGCGTGCACGGCTCGCCGCGCGACGGGACGCCTGACGCGAACCAAACGGTAAATCAAGAGCTTCCTTCCAGCAATAAGCCGGGAGCTGCGCAAATGGTTCCAGCGTCGGATTTGATACGTAGTCACCGCAAATCGATCCGCAATAAGATCCAGATTGTCTCCTCGCCGGATGCGATAGTAGTACCGGCGGCGAATCCATCGCCCTGACGCCGTGGCCAGGCGGCTCGGGCGGACATAACGGGAACGGGGGATCAGCAGAAAGGACCGGCCGGCAAGTGATTCTTGGTCGCTGAGGTGGTTAGCCGCCGCGACTGACGCGACCGGCACTCGGTAGCGACGAGCAACTCCAGCCAGTGTGTCGCCCGACCGGACTCGCAAAGCCCGCCACCACAGCCGTTCGCCGGGCGGCACCGACGCGATGCGTTCCCGAAAAAGTTCTCCGGTTCCGGCGGGCAGGCTTAGCTCAAAACCGGGATCGTCTGCCGGCGTAGCCCATTCTCTGAGGGCAGGATTGAGTCGCCGGAGGGTTTCTGGCGAGCAGCCGACCAAATCCGCAACCAGCCGGAGGTCGGTAGGAACGCTCACCGGCACGCGGTCTACGTCAAGCGGAGGGTCCGGATCGACATTAAAACCATAGGCCAAGGGATCCTTGGCAATCAGTGCCGTCGCAATATAGATAGGAACGTAGTTTTCAGTTTCAGGAGGAAGCGCGTGCAGCTTGCGGAGGGTCCAATAGTCAGCATAACCGGTACGCTGGATTGCTGTCTCGACGCCGTCCGGACTCCAGTCATAAGCGGCCATGGCCAGATACCAGTCGCCAAACATCGAGTATAGACTCTTGAGGTGCTTTGCGGCGGCCATGGTGGACTTATACGGATCCTCTCGTTCGTCGATCCAGTGGTTCTGTTTGAGCCCATATAGCGCTGCAGTTCCTGACATGAATTGCCAAATCCCGGTTGCGCCGGCGCGAGATACGGCGTGAGGATTAAACGCGCTTTCCCCGGCCGCAACGTAAATGAGGTCTTGTGGCACCCCTTCCTTGCGCAGCACCGCGGACATCATGGGCTTGTACCGACCAAGCCGCCGAAGAATAGAGTCCATGTAACCGCGGGAGTGCTCCTGAATGTAGGCAATGACGCCGGAAACGGATTCGTTTGAAATAAGCGGGATGTCTGAATGGACGGAGTTGATTTCCTGCTGGGCTCGGGCCATTACGCCGTTATTTTGGGCAAAGGTAAGGCCCGCGAAGGACTGAATCGGAGCCGGCACGTACTCGTTTGAGCTCAGCGAATTACCAGCCTTCAAAGACGCCCGCTCCACCTCGTTGATATTGTCTGCGAGCAGGTCGAATTCTTCCTTCAAGCGTTCGTGGCGCAGAATCCTGTACTTCGATTCCATCAGCACACTCAGTGCGCGATCGAACTCCTGCTTGGCTTTTCCCAGATTTCCAGATTGGTAATCATTGAGCCCGGCGGTATAAGCGGCCTCTGCCTGGTCGATCAGCGCGCTGATCCCAGCCATTTCTTCGGACTTGCGAGAAGGGCTCTTGAGCTGGTTCAAGGCGGGCGGCAGGGAAGTGGGAGGCAAAGCGACGGGCGCGGCAGCCACCGGCGGACGGCCAAGGGGCTTGCGCTGCTCAGCCGTTTGACACGAGGTCAACGCGAGGAGCGCCAGAACGAGGATACTGACTTTTGCTGTCCTCAATAGGCCTTGCTCTCAACCGAATTGCAACCCCGTCAGAAAGCCTGAAAACGGCTCTTATTTTACCCCTCCGCCCCTGCGAGGGTCAACCGAATGGGCGGGCGGCGCTCATTTCCGACCGTTGTACGAGGGGGTAGCTTCAGCGCTCCCGATGCGATGGGGCCAAGCTTGATTTCGGCTCATATTTTTTCAGTGCCGGCTATTTGTTTATGTGGCTTGTTTTCTATAACTTATGCTAATTGGGGACGGCTCCCTAGCCCTTGTAAGTTTTTCATTCTAAATGACGTAATCCATATATTCCTGAACAGCTTGGCTTTGCTTTTGGGTTTGGTCGTCATAAGCAAATTCTAATGTTGTTTGTTTTCATCAACTTGGTGGGTTCATCGAGCAAAAACGGCCCATCAATTTCGCCCAACGTCCCTAGCCTAGCGATTTTTTCAGACGCGTAGAATTGAGCCTTTGCCGGCGGGTTTGGAGCGTATGGCGGAGCGAAATTATTGCCGGGAAGACAGGGTTCGTGAGGAAGATGGCAGACCTCCAAGCATTTAATTCCGCGAGGGGCGTGATGACTTAATAGTACTCACGTTGAGGGAAACTGTCAAGCTCACCGAGTGTCAGGGTAGTGTGTCAGCTTGATATAGCAGCGGGTTTATCCCGCCACGCAAAGTGGCGGCGGAAAGCCGCCTCTACAGCGGTCCCCCTCCCCATGTATGGGGAGAGGGACCGGGGGTGAGGGAGCGCTTCTTGCGGCACGGCTGAAGCCGTGCCCTGATACACCGCCAACCACTGATCAGCAGCTATTGATGTCGCTCCGTATAGTCCCCGCTGGCGGGGGCTCATCTCGGGGTGGTGCGTCTAACCCTTCTTTAACTTACGGCGAAGCCTGTGGAGTGCGGCTCGGCGCCGCTTTGATCGAGGCCAGCTCGCTGGCCGCGGAAAAAGCTCGATTGCGCGCAAGCAAGCTCGCACGCCGAAAGCGGGAGCGATCTCCCGCACTCCAAAGTGGTGCGTCCAGATGTAACGACATTTACGCCGCCCTGCACTGGGGCAAAGCTAAAAAGCCGCGGACCTGAAACACCGAGGTCCGCGCTACCCGCTTGGCCCCTTTGTGCCTTGACAAGGGGGTAAGGCTTGGATATGTTGAGAGTGAGATTGATGGGTAATTTCACGCCTTCCGTGCTCGACGACCACCGGTCCGCCGGTTCCCAATCCCAGCAGTTTTTAATCCTAATCGTGCGGAGGAGTTGCGGCGAATCCCGCCATCTATGAAAGACAGTGTTCAAGTCGCGAGCGGAGTTGAAGATCTGTTTGGGACGCTCGATGAAAACCTGAAGCTGCTTGAAAAATCGTTCCACGTCTCTACTTCTCTTAGGAATGAGACCCTTGAAATCGAGGGCGCCGAAGCTGATGTCAAGCGAGTGGAGCGCCTGGTGAGAGACTACGCAGACTTCGTCGAAAGCGGGGCGCGCCTTGAGCCGGCGGAGATACACTCCTTCCTCCGCATCCTGGCCGAGGATCCCGGCGCGAGCTTTCGCGGCCTGGCGGAAGCGGGACGACCGCGAACGCTGGGCAAAAAGTCGGTTTCGCC
This sequence comes from Acidobacteriota bacterium, assembly GCA_021817045.1. GTDB lineage: Bacteria > Acidobacteriota > Terriglobia > UBA7540 > UBA7540 > RH2-MAG17b. The sequence continues at coordinate 17,555 of JAKAWG010000028.1, read as the reverse complement.
CAAGAGCATGAACCAGCGGCGCTATGTGGACGCCATTCAACGGCACGACATGGTGTTCGGCATTGGCCCGTCGGGTACTGGCAAGACTTATCTGGCCGTGGCTATGGCGGTGGATGCGCTTCTCACGAAGGAGGTGAGCCGCATTATCCTGGCGCGCCCGGCGGTGGAAGCGGGTGAGCGGCTGGGCTTTTTGCCCGGCACGCTTCAGGAAAAAGTGAACCCGTACCTCCGGCCCCTCTATGACGCTCTTTACGATGTGCTCGACCCTGACCGCGTCGAGCGGTATGTCGAGAAGAACATCATTGAGATTGCTCCCATCGCGTTCATGCGCGGCCGCACGCTCAACGATGCCTTTGTCATCCTGGATGAAGCGCAGAATACGACGAGCGAGCAGATGAAGATGTTCCTCACCCGTCTAGGCTTCAACTCGAAGGCGGTTATCACGGGAGATATAACTCAAATCGACCTTCCGAACGCACGCAAGTCCGGCCTGCTCGAGGCGATGGAGGTGGTAGGGCGGGTGGAGGGCATCAGCTTTGTATACTTTAACGAGCGGGACGTGGTGCGACACAGTCTGGTACAGCAGATTATTCGCGCTTACGAAGAGTACGACCAGTTGCGGGGGACCAACGGCAATCCGCGCAACGGATCCAAAGAACCGATCGAGTCTCTTGAGGTGAAGAGCGGTGGTGATCGGTTGTAGCGTTAGGTGGATGATGCGTCCGTGAGGCAACGTCACTGCGCTGTTGCTTTTCTCGCGTCGCTCATAACGGATTTGAGATCAGGCGTAAGATAAAGTCCGGGTGGCGCACACAAAGCGGTTTACGCCGTGTGTGCGAATTTACACCGCCGCATACATCCGAAACAATGGGATGTACGCGCCACCCCGAGAAAACGGGCGGCCAGCAAGCTGGCCTGGGTTAAAGCGGTGGCAAGCCGCCGCAATCCACAGGCCACGCCATAGGTGCCGAATCCTCAGCGAATATCTTTGATCTTCAATCGCCAGCAGCGAGTGCCCGTCCGTGTGAAGGCATACGGAAGATATATCCGAAGTCTGGCTGCTGAGCTTCGGCTCGCCCGGCGGCGCTTTGACGTGACGCTGGTGGACGATTGTGAGATGATGCGTCTGAACCGTAACTTCCGCGGTAAGCGTTTGCCCACGGATGTTCTTTCCTTCCCCTGGAACCCGGTTGACGAAATGCCTCCACAAGTTGCGCGGGAGTTCGCCGGATTTCTGGGCGATATTGTAATTTCGGTAGAGGCTGCGCGGCGCAACGCGGCGCGGGAGGGTCACTCCCTCGAGACGGAAATCAGGCAGTTGATCCTGCACGGGTTGTTGCACCTGCTCGGTTACGATCACGAAACGGATCGAGGAGAAATGAGGCGGCTGGAACTCGGCCTGCGACGCAAACTGCGGATTGGGGGCAAGGAAACATCCCAAAAGCGACTACGGGAGGATGCTGCCGTTCGGTATGTCCGAAGAAGGAACGTTTAGGTGCGGTTTCGTATCGGTTGTGGGCCGGCCCAATGCGGGCAAGAGCCTGCTTGTCAACGCGCTGGTTGCGGAGAAGGTATCTATCGTCACATCAGCGCCGCAAACTACGCGGAACCGCATTCTGGGTGTCGTCAACCGGCCGCAGGCTCAATTAGTCCTGGTTGATACGCCGGGCATTCACAAACCCCTTTCGCGCATGAATCAACAGATGATGCAGTTTGTTCGCCAGGCCCTTCAGGAACGTGATTTGGTGCTGTTCCTGGTGGATGCCTCCGTAGACTTCGGCAAAGGGGACGAGTTTGCCGTGGAGCTTCTAAGACAATATCGCGTGAAAGCGCTGCTCGCGCTTAACAAGATCGACCTCATCCGCAAGACGCGGCTGCTGCCGCTCATGGACCGATACGCAAAGCTCTATGATTTCGAGGAGATTATCCCCCTTTCGGCACTGACCGGCGAGGGTCTCGAGGATCTCATGGAGGCCGTCATTTCCCGGCTTCCCGTCTCGGCTCCGCTTTTCCCTCCTGACATCTACACGGACCAGCCGGAACGGTTTCTGGCCGCGGAAATGATCCGGGAGAAGGTCATCCTGCACACGCGAGAGGAACTGCCTTATGCCACGGCGGTACGGATCGAGGATTTGGAGGAAGCCGAGCAGCTCACGCGCATCCGGGCAACGATCGTGGTAGAGAAAAATTCTCAAAAGCCGATCGTGATCGGCGCGGAAGGCTCCCGAATCAAGCAGATCGGGATCGAAGCGCGGCGAGACCTCGAGCGGCTGTTTCCACCGCACGTCTTTCTCGATTTACACGTGCGAGTCGAACCACAGTGGCGTAACAAGGCCGCCGCAGTGGCGGCTCTTGATTATCGAGGCGATGCAAACCAACAGTGAAGAGTGGAAAGTGATGACTAAAGACTTTCGCTTGTCAGAAGGCGTGAGTTATTCGAATCTGTCATGCTGAGCGATAGCAATTTTTTCGCAGCTTGTCAGTCCTCGCTTATCAGTCGTCACTGTTCGCCGTTCCCCCTATGCCGAGGGACTTCATTTTGCGATAGAGGTGGCTGCGTTCCAGTCCCAACACCTCTGCGGTACGACTGACGTTGCCCTGATTTTCCTCAAGTTTGCGCAGAATGTAGTCCCGCTCGTAGGCCGAGCGCGCTTCATACAGGCTTGCGGGTCCGCCGGCCGCGCGCAGACCCTTCGCTGCCGGCGTGTGACGCTGGATTTCCGGAGGGAGGTGGCGGTGCTCGATTCGGCTTCCGGGTACCATGATAACAAGCCGCTCAACGAGGTTCCGAAGCTCACGGACGTTTCCAGGCCAGCGATAACGCATCATGTTTTCCATCGCCGGCTCGGAGAATCGCTTGGCGCGCCGGCCGTAAGTGCGCGTGAACTCCGCAAGGAACCAGTCGGCCAGTTTGGGAATGTCCTCGGGATGCTCGCGCAAGGCGGGAACGTAAAAGGGGATGACGTTCAGACGGTAGAACAAGTCTTCACGGAAATTGCCGTTCTGAATCTCTTCCTGGATGTTCTTGTTGGTGGCTGCGATGATCCGCACGTCGACGTGTAGGGCGGTGGCGGAGCCGATGGGCGTGAAGCGCTGCTCTTCGAGCACGCGTAGAACCTTGGATTGCGTCCTCAAACTCATGTCGCCGATTTCGTCGAGGAAGAGCGTGCCGGTATCGGCTTGCTCAAATTTACCAGTCTTATCTTCCACGGCGCCGGTGAAGGAACCTTTGACGTGTCCGAAGAGCTCGCTTTCGATGAGTTCTTCGGGAATCGCCGCGCAGTTAAGCTCCACGAAAGGGCGGCTGGCGCGCGGCCCGGCCTGATGAAGGGCACGAGCCACCAATTCCTTGCCCACGCCACTTTCCCCGTAGATGAATACGCGGCCGCTGGTCGGCGCCGCAAGGGCAATCTGCTGGCGCAGCGCCTTCATGGGAACGCTGTCGCCGAGAATCCGCGTTCGCCCATACAATTCCTCCTGTAGATGCCGGTTTTGCGCTGTCAGTTCCAGTTGTTCAAGGGCATGTTGAAGGGTGAGTAGCGTCTTGTCGAGGGAAAGCGGCTTTTCGATGAAGTCAAAGGCGCCGAGCTTGGTTGAGCGCACGGCCGTCTCGACTGTCCCATGGCCTGAGATCATGATGACGACGGGAGCATTCTCCGCCGCTTGTATCTTCTCGAGAGTTTCAAGGCCGTCCATGCCGGAGAGCCAGACGTCAAGCATGACCACGTCGAATCTTTTGCGTGCGAGTAGCTCCAGGCATTCCTCGCCGCTTGCCACCGCCTCCGCGTAATAACCTTCGTCCGCCAGGACATTGGCAAGCGACTCACGAATACCGGCTTCGTCATCCACGATAAGCACGGAGCGTTTTTCTTGCATAATTCCGCAACAGATGCCTCTGGCGTGTTTAGCCCGCTTCACCTTCTCCGTTTAGTCACTCTCGACACCTAATGCAAACGCATTAAAGGATGTGACGTACGCTGTAGAGGCGGCTTTATGCCACTATTCTCCATCGCAGGATAAACCCGCCGCTAGGAGTGTCCTCGTAACAATAGATTATGCGTTTGCATTAGACCAAGTCTACCGCGGCCGACGAGGCTGCCGGCAGCTCAATGACAAACCGCGTGCCGGAAGGCCAGTTCTTCTCAGCCCGGATTCTGCCGTTGTGCTCCGAAACGATGCGGCTGACAATCGTCAGGCCCAATCCGGTGCCTCGATTCTTGGTGGAGAAATACGGCAAGAAGAGCCGTTCCTTATCTTCCGGGCGAATCCCGGGGCCGCTGTCCGCGACCACCAGCGTGACCCCTTCCCCGTCCGGCGCGAGGCAGGTCTGCAACCAAATTTGTTTAAGCGGAGAATTATCCAGCGCTTCGGCGGCATTATCGACCAAGTTGACGACGGCCCGCTTTATCTGTTCGGGATCGGCATGGACCATGGGCAGGTCCAACGCCAGATCGCGATGGATGGTAACGCCGCCGAGGCGGCCGTTAAAGACGCCGAGAGCGCTTTCTACGATCTGATTCACGTTGGCGGGGACGGGCTTAGAGGCGGGGAAGCGGGCGTAAGTAGAAAACTCATCCACCAGGCCTTTGAGCGTCGCCACCTCACGCTCGATCAGGCTGGCGCTCTCCGCCACCGCGGATAACAAGTGCGGTGAAAGCGAATCCGCCTTGTCAATCAGTCGCCGGATTCGGTCGGCGGAAAGAGCGATGGGGGTCAGCGGGTTCTTGATCTCGTGGGCGACGCGCTGAGCAACCTCCCGCCACGCCGCGCTGCGCTGGGCTCGGACAAACTCGGTGAGGTCCTCGAGTACCATCACGTAGCCTACGGCGCCGTGTTGTGCGGAAACGGAGGAAAGCGTCAGCCCGACCAGCGCGCGGCGGCCATTGAGCGAAAGCGTCATCTGTCGGTTTACCACGCCCTGACGGTGCGCGCGGCTGAAGAGCCGCGAGACTTCCCGCGCCTCGTCGGGGGAAAACAGATCCGCGAGGTGGCGGGCCGGCTGGGCGCCGGCGCGGCCAACCATGCGCTCGGCAGTTGAGTTAAGGCGGGTGATCTCCTGCTGCGGGTTAAACGAAATGACGCCGGTGGGAACATTTTGCAGAATAGCCTCCATCGTGTTGCCGTGTTCTTCCAGTTGACGGTTGGCGCTCTGCAGTTCGGCGGCAGCCGTTTCGATGGCTCGCCGGCTCCCTTGAAGTTGTGATGTCATTTCATTGAAGAGCTGGATAAGGCTGCCGAGTTCGGCGTCGGCGCGCGCCGTGATACGCCAGCCGAGGTTTCCCTTCGAGACTTCGTGGGTGGCCTCGGCCAGAGCCTGCACGGGCACGGTGACCTGCTTTGAGAAGAACATAGCGAACCACGTGGCAGCGAAGAGGATCAGGAGCGTGAGAAGGAGCAGGATGAGCAGGTAGAGGCGCGCCAGCGACTTCTTTTCGCGGCTCATTCGGTCATAGCGTTGCGCCTGCTGCTGGATTTCGTCGGCAATGTGTCCGATGTTGAGCGGCAGTTCTCGGGTGGTGACCAAGGTTCCAAGAAACTGCCCTTCGCCGTCTTTGACCGGCTGGGCGGCCAAAAACAACTCTGTCCGCGCGGAACGAAGGCTGGCTGTCGTTCCCTCAGCAGGAACGGTGCCCGATGCAACGGCAGGAAACAGGCGGAGAACGGCGGCCGCCGGAACAACGGGCGCGCCCGCTTGCGCCACCAGGTGACCAGTCGGCCCGAAGCAGAAAACCGACTGCAGCTTCATGTCGTCGGCCTCGCGCGTCAGCAGGCGCGCGAGTGATTTACCGTTCCGGTCCGCCAGGCGCTGCTGAACCTGTCCGGCGGCTGCCAACCGCTCTGCGCTCTCAAGCGCCGACTGGCGCGAAGCGAGCGCGAGTTGAGCGGTTATGGCGATCGCGTCACGGCGCACGGTATTGAAAGGGATACCGAACCACTTGTCAATGCTGCGGTTGATCAGGCCGTAGGCGAAGAGGAAGAGAAAGCAGACCGGCAGGAGCGACAAGCAAAGAAACGCCACAATCATTTTAGTCTTGAAGCGAGAGCCAAGTTGGTTCTGCCGGCGCTCCGTGTAAAGCTTCAGCAGGATGCGCAAGAGGATGAGAGCGAAGATGACGAAGGCGATGAAGACAATCGCGGAAACCGCAGCTAGCAAGAATGTGGCCGTCGTGTCCTTCGGGCGGATAAAGTGGAGGTTGAGCGAGGCTTGACTCCACCCGATGAGGAACAGCACCGGCACCAGGATGGACAGAACAATCACTAAGAGGCGGCGGTTTTGGGGGCGACTTTCACCCATGGCGTGATTCACAAAAAAGCCATCGAATCTGTCGGAGCGCCCGCCTCTAAGGCGTTGGAATTCGAAACCACGCTTAACCTCGGCGCTCCACTGGTCGGAGCCGGGGCTGGAAGGAGATCCCGCAGCGGACACGGCGCGCAATCCGGCGTCCGACGAAGACAGTACTGCTTTCCGGCTTTGACGATCAACGCGTGAAATTCGTTGAAGAGGCGTTCTTCGCGCGGCAACTCACGGTGAAGCAGGTTCTGCGTGGCTTGGTAACCGGCGTTAGCGCGCAGCCAGGCGTGGCGCACCAGCATCCGGTGCGTGTAAGCATCCGCGACAAAAAAGGGCTTCCGACCTGCATACAAAAGAATCGCGTCGGCCGTTTCCGGCCCTATGCCTCTCAGGCCCAACAGTTCATGCCGCACGCGCTCCGCGGGCGCAGAGAAAAGCGCGGTCAGCGAGCCGTGATAGTCGCGGTCAAGCCAGGCGACGAGGTTCCGGATCGTGGCGGCCTTTTGCCGATAAAAGCCCGCCGGACGAACGCAGGTTTCAAGCTGTGCTCGGCTGGCGTGACGAAGAGACTCCAGGCGCACGAGCCCCGCCCGCCGCAACAAAGCGACCGCCCGGGCCGCATTGTTCCACGAGGTGTTCTGCGTCAGAATTGCGCCCAGAATCACTTCCAGGCGCGTTCTTGCAGGCCACCACCTCTGCGGACCGAAACGTTCCAGCAGCCGCTGATAATAGACGACAAGTCCGGCCCCTTCACCTGACACGCCCATCGTGCGCCTCATATGGGTTAAAGTTATGCCCCCCAAATGACGATGTCAAGGTTGGCGGCCGTCGCAAGCGCATGATTCCAGGCCCCAAGGGGCAGGCGTCCAGCAGGCCTCTAACGAACGGAGCACATCCTTGAGTACCCAGACTCTGGTAGCCCGCTTGGGCGAATTACTGCTAAAAGAAAACAAAATCTCCGAGGAACAGTTTCAGCAGGCTCTGGACTACCAAACAAAAAACGGCGTCAAGTTCGGGCAAGCTCTTGTGAAACTCGGATTTGCAACCGAGGAAGAAGTGACGGAAGCGCTGGGCGTCCAGTACGGCGTTCCGTCCGTGAGACTCAGCGAGTTTCCGATTGATCCTGCAGCGGTGAAGCTGATCCCGGTTGAGACCGCGAGCAAGCACCACGTGCTCCCCCTGGTGCGCACCGGCTCTTCGCTGACGCTGGCGATGGCCGATCCGACCAACGTCTTCGCGCTTGACGACGTCAAGTTCCTGACCGGGCTTTATCTTGAACCGGTACTGGCCTCCGAAGCCAGCATCGAAGAAGCGATCAAGAATCATTACGGCACGGTGGAGGAAGCGGAGCGACAAAAGGAAATTGACAACCTTGTCAGCTTCCTTGATGAGGGCGGGGCAGGAAGCGTGGAACTTGAAGAGGGCACGGAAAACGCTCTCAACCTAGCCGACATCGAAAAGGCAGCCGAGGAGGCGCCGGTCATCCGGCTGGTCAACTTTGTCCTATCGGACGCTGTGAAGCGCGGAGCAAGCGACATCCATTTGGAGCCGTATGAAAAAGAATTCCGTGTCCGTTACCGGATCGACGGTCTGCTCCAGGCCGTGATGAGCCCGCCCCTCAAACTCCGCGACGCCATCATCAGCCGCATCAAGATCATGGCCAAGCTCGACATTGCTGAAAAGCGGCTTCCACAAGACGGACGCATCATGCTGAAGATGGTCCATCAAGGCAGGAAGAAGCAACTCGATCTTCGCGTTTCGGTGTTGCCTACGCTGCACGGTGAAAAGATCGTCATGCGCCTGCTCGACAAGGAGAATTTGCGGCTGGACATGACTAAGCTGGGCTTCGAGTCGGAGTCACTTGACAAATTCCAGAAGGCCATCTTCAAGCCTTACGGGATGGTGCTGGTCACCGGCCCCACCGGGAGCGGCAAGACCAATACGCTGTATTCTTCCATCGCTCAGCTTAACAAGGACGATACCAACATCATGACGGCCGAAGACCCGGTTGAGTTTCAGTTGCCGGGCATTAACCAGGTGCAGATGAAGGAGCAAATCGGGCTGAATTTTGCGGCTGCCTTGAGGTCCTTCCTGCGGCAAGACCCGAACATTATCATGGTGGGTGAAATCCGGGATTTCGAGACGGCAGAAATCGCGATTAAAGCCGCGCTCACCGGTCACCTGGTGTTGTCCACGCTACACACCAATGACGCGCCCTCCACCATCTCGCGGCTGATGAACATGGGCATCGAGCCGTTTCTCGTGGCGACCTCCGTCCACCTAATCTGCGCGCAGCGGTTGGTGCGGCGGATCTGCGCGGATTGTAAAGTGCCGGATCCAACCGCGACGCAGGTTTTGATCGAAGCTGGATTTACTCCGGAAGAGGCAAGGACTGTAACACCGTACAAGGGTAAAGGGTGCAATACCTGCGGCGGACGGGGGTACAAGGGACGCGTGGGACTCTACGAAGTGGTGGAGACGACGGACGAAATTCGGGAAATGATCCTGGTAGGCGCCTCCGCAATCGAGCTCAAGCGGAAGGCGATCGAGCAGGGCATGCTCACACTGCGGCGCAGTGGATTGATCAAGGTAATGGCGGGCTCGACAACGATTGAAGAGGTGATTCGCGAAACGGTCCTGTGATGGAACCAATGGCTCAAGAACCGGGAACTATAAACTGATGGAGCGCCATGCAATTACCAAATCTAAGTGACTTACTCAAGCGGCTGGTAGAGAGCGGCGGTTCTGACCTACACATTACCGTCAACTCTCCGCCTCGCATTCGCGTACACGGTGAGCTGAAACCGCTCGAAGATCTCCCCACGCTCGGCCCGGCTGAAACCAAGCAACTTGCCTACAGCGTTCTCACCGAGACCCAGAAACACCGCTTTGAGGAGACGCTCGAACTGGACTTTTCATTCGGCATTCGCGACCTCGCTCGCTTCCGTGGCAATTTGTTTAACCAACGCGGGGCTACGGCCGCAGTGTTCCGCCTGATCCCGTTTGAGATCAAATCCTTCGAGGAACTAGGCCTGCCTCCGGTGTTGCGGAAACTTTGCCAGAAGCCGCGCGGATTGATTCTGGTAACCGGTCCGACCGGCAGCGGCAAGTCGACGACGCTCGCGACGATGCTTGACCTTATCAATGAGAGCCGGCACGAGCACATGGTCACGATTGAAGATCCCATCGAGTTTCTGCACCCGCATAAGCGCTGCCTCGTAAACCAGAGGGAAGTCCACTCGGACACCCATTCGTTTGCAAACGCTCTGCGCGCGGTGCTACGCGAGGATCCGGACGTGGTGCTGATTGGCGAGATGCGCGACCTCGAAACCATCGAGTCCGCGCTGCGCGTCGCCGAGACCGGGCACCTGACTTTCGGAACCCTGCACACAAACTCCGCCTCTTCCACCATTAACCGCATCATCGACGTGTTTCCTTCCCACCAGCAGTCGCAGGTGCGCACCCAGTTATCGCTCGTGCTGGAGGGGATTTTGTGCCAGGCGTTGCTGCCGCGGGCAGACGGTGCCGGGCGGGCCATGGCAATGGAGATCTTGGTGCCGAATCCGGCTATCCGCAATCTGGTTCGCGAGGACAAGATTCACCAGATATATTCCGCCATGCAGTCAGGCCAGGAAAAATTCGGGATGCAGACGTTTAACCAGTCGCTTGCCTCTCTCTACCAGAGGGGGCTGATTGCTCTCGAGACGGCGCTCAGCCGCTCAAGCAACCCTGACGAGCTTCACGACATGATCAGCCGGAACTCGCCGCCGGCGCCTGGGATGCGGCCGCAAGCAGCTTACGCCCCGCTCAGGCGCTGACAAGCGCTGGCTCCGACCCATGACTTCGTTCGGAACGAATTGTTCATCCGCCCTAATAAGCAGGCGGAATCAGAAAGGAATCAACCATGCCAACCATCCAATGGTCCCCGCCGGCGGGGAAAACGCAAGCGCTCGGGGCGGGGCGCGTGCTCGCGCCGGCTGCCGCGCCAAAAGTTCTGCGCACCGCGGCGGCCCTTAAAAATGTTGGGGAGAAAAGCCGCACCTCAGAGCGGTCCAAAGCTCCGAAAGTCGGCAGGGTCAAAGCCAAAGATCTGGCCATTTTTACGAGGCAGTTTTCGGTCATGATCGACGCCGGACTGCCTCTGGTGCAGTGTCTTGAAATCCTGGCCGGGCAGCAGGAAAGCAAGAACTTCGCGGCGGTACTGCGAGGCGTGCGCGAGACCGTGGAGAGCGGCGCAACGCTCGCCAACTCTTTGCGCATGTACCCCAAGGTCTTCGACGATCTCTACACGAACATGGTGGAGGCGGGTGAAGCGGGCGGCATCCTGGACGGTATCCTGCGGCGGCTCTCGGCCTACATCGAGAAGGCTGTGAAACTGAAGCGGGCGGTGCAATCGGCCATGATCTACCCAGTCGCCGTGCTGCTCATCGCGGCGGGAGTCATTACGCTCCTGTTGTGGAAGGTCGTCCCGATTTTCGCGACGCTGTTTGTGGGACTAGGTGTGGCCCTTCCGCTTCCGACACGCATCGTGATCGGTTTGAGCCACATGGTGGCGACCTTCGGCTGGATGGTCATCGGTGGGGCCGTTGCGATAGCGTTTGCCCTCAAACGATACTATGCGACCCCTGGCGGCCGTATGAACATTGACGGCGCGATTCTGAAAATACCCGTGCTCGGGATGCTCATGCGGAAGATCTCAGTGGCGCGCTTCACCCGCACGCTCGGAACGCTCATCACGAGCGGTGTTCCCATGCTCGAGGCTCTGGACATAACCGCCCGCACCTCGGGAAACGCGGTCATCGAAAAGGCGATCTTCCAGGTCCGCAAGGAGGTTGAAGGCGGACAGACTATCGTCGATCCGCTCCGGGCCACGGAAGTGTTCCCCAACATGGTTGTGCAGATGATCGGCGTGGGCGAACAGACTGGCGCGCTCGACTCCATGCTGCAAAAGGTAGCCGACTTTTACGAGGACGAAGTCGATGCGGCCGTGGGGGATTTGCTAACCGCGATGGAACCGATGATTATCCTTGTCCTTGGCGTGGTCGTGGGAGGCGTCGTGATTTCGATGTATCTCCCGATGTTCAGCCTGATCGGCAAACTTGCTCAGAATTCGTAAGAGCCAACCGAACGAGCCGCCGGGATTGAGGCAATAAACCACCTCGCCCGGCGGCGCCCGCCCGGTCCTAATTCTGTTTCCACGACTCAAAGATGAAATGGGGTTCGCCTCGCACCCCGAAGATGTGGAGGGGGTTACTACGGCCCCCCTTGGTTTACCCTCGCGGCCGGACGCACTGTAGGCGCTGGGCGGCTTCGTTGAGCGTGGCGTCCGTCTTGCTATAGCAGAACCGTACTTGCTGCCGTCCTAATTCCGCGCGGCTATAAAAGCTGCTGCCGGGCACGGCCGCCACGCCGACTTCACGAACCAGGTAGCGAGTGAACTCGACATCGCTCTCGAAGCCGAAGCTGGAAATATCCGTCATGATGTAATAAGCGCCTCGCGGCCTGAAGCAACGGAAGCCAGCATTTTCCAGCGCGGACAAGAAGCGGTCCCGCCGCCCAGCGTACTCTGCTTGAAGGGCGGCATAATAGCTATCCGGCAGGCGAAGCGCCGCCACGCCGGCTTCCTGGAGAGGTGCGGGCGCGCCGACAGTAATGAAATCGTGCATCTTGCGGATCGCGTTCGAGACCTCCGGTGGCGCAATGGCGTATCCCACCCGCCAGCCGGTCACACTATAGGTTTTCGAAAGGCTGTTGATCGTAATGCTGCGTTCGCGCATGCCCGGGAGCGAGGCGATAGAGACGTGCTGGGCTCCGTCGTAAACGAGGTACTGATAGATTTCGTCCGAAATAGCGTAGGCGTCCCAGCGCTGGCAAAGTTCCGCAATGGCGCTGAGTTCGGCGCGTGAGAAGACTTTGCCTGTGGGGTTGTTCGGTGTGTTCAGAACGACGGCGCGGGTGCGATCACTAAAGGCTGCCGCAAGCTCATCGGGATCGAACGTCCATTGCGGAGGCCGGAGCGCCACGTAGCGCGGCGTCGCGCCGCAGATGATCGTATCGGGGCCGTAATTTTCGTAAAACGGCTCAAACACAACCACCTCGTCGCCAGGGTCTACAACCGCAAGAAGCGAAGCAACCATCGCCTCCGTCGCGCCGCAGCACACGGTAAGCTCGCGTTCCGGGTTCACCGCCACGCTCGTATCATGCTCGAACCGGGCCGCAATGGCGCGCCGCAAACCTTGGGCTCCCCAGGTGACCGAATACTGATTCACGTCGTCACGGATGGCCGAGACCGCCGCTTCTTTGACTTCCAAGGGAGCGGGGAAATCCGGAAAACCCTGTGCCAAGTTCAGGGCGCCGTACTCCATGGCAAGCCGCGTCATCTCGCGGATGACCGATTCGGTGAACTGCCCGGCCTTGCGCGATACCGGTGAGCGTTGAGTGAGAGGCATAGTCGAAGCTTAGTTTCCAGCCAGCAGTTTACAGTGATCCGCTGCAACTTAAAAGTCGAAAAGTCGCCGCATCCCCTTTGCGCCAAACACGCGGTTACGGGTGTTGCTCTCGGCAAGCGGCGAATTGCGCGCGTCCGTTGAAAAGATCGCGATAGACAGCAGCATCGCGCAGAACGGCTTCCACGTAAGCTCGAGTATCCGTGAAGGGGATGCTCTCAAGGAAAAAGGTAGAAGGATTCGGCAGTTTACCGTTAGCCAGCCATTCCTGCACGCGGTTATCGCCCGCGTTGTAGGCGGCCAGCGCTTCGGCCGTGTTGCCGCCAAACTCTCGGAGCAGGCTGCCGAGGTAATGGCAGCTCAAGCGGAGGTTAAAGGCCGGGTTATAAAGCTCTCGCGCTACCCATCGCCGCCGCCAGTAGCCTCGCACACCAATATTGGCAGTCCGCGGTTCCATTTGCATCAGCCCACGCGCATCCGTGTACGAGGTCGCGCGCGGGTCAAACGCTGATTCCTGGCGAATGACGCCCATCACCAGGTACGGGCTCAGGCCGTTGGCGCGCGCATAACCGCGCACAAGAGACCAGTAGGCTCGCGGGTAGAGCAGCTCCCACACCTCCTTGGGCAGGTGTGCAAATGAATAATCCTGGTAGTCAGGAACCGCACTCCTGGCCGAGAACAAGGCCGATGAGGTGTCTCTTGCCGCGGAACGGGCGTGGGCCACCGCAAGGAAAAAGGTCGCGTCGGGTTTACCCTCTTGAATAACGTGATCCAAGTATTCGTCGGCAACCGGCGCCAGATCCAGCGCGGTGAGGGTGACGAAGGGTTCGGAGAGAGGATCGGGCTCCGCACTTGTGCAGGGCTGTAAAGGAGACGGGGAGCGCGGCGGCAGCGAGGCTAGCAGGCTGGCAATTGCGGGGTCGTGTGGAGCGTCACGGTCCTCCAACCTGCGGCGGGCCTGCACGGAGAGATGCCGTGCTTTGAAAGCGTAATAGCTATTGGCATAGCGGGAAGAGAGATAGCGGCAGATCGTCTCCACGTCAGTGCCGGCACCGTCGCGGTTTCTCAGCCAGGCAAGCCAATACAACGCGGCGGGTACGCGAGAACCCGCAGAGTAGTTCTTAAGATAGGCTGCGAGATCATTCTCCGCCTGGCTTGCATTTCCGGCAAGAATGTCGTACCAGGCTACCCGCCAGCATCCTTCGTTGGCGGCTGGGTTGCCGGCAAACCCTTGTGCCAGGCGTCGGTAATATTGATCCGCATCTTGCCAGAAGCCATGGCGGGCAAAATAACCCCCGGCATAGGCCAGTGCCTGAGCGTAAGACGCCGAACGCGGCGCAAGCTTGTAAAGCTCGTCGAGGGCCTCGATCATGGCCGGTTCATTCTTGGCGCGGTCCTGTGCGTAGACCAACAGCGCAAGCCGCTTCGCATTGGCCGTCGGATTGCGATAGAAGGGCCGATCGAGACTTTCAGCGGCCTGCGAATAAAGCCCGAGGCGCACCAGACACCGTGCTCGTTCCAGCCTCCACTTACTGCGAAAGGAACTCTTCGGCTCGTTAATCAGCAGGCTATCGTACTCGCCAAGCGCCTTGCGGGAAAGGCCATAGCGGAAGAAATCCTCAGCGCGCGCGGTGCGAGATTCATCAGAGACCGCGGGAAAGCGCGCTCCGAGGCGTGCGCGAAGGTCTCGGAGAGCGAATTCAGCCTCCCGCGCCTCAGATGACGTAGGAAACTGGTAGTAAATTCGTTCGTCCATCCTTGCGGCGTCTTCGAGGTTTTGCAATACGGAGTTTGCCCGGGCGAGGAGGATCAGAGCGGGCGGGCGATCGAGGGCATCCGGCTCGGAATTGAGTAGCTGCAAGGCGCGATCCGGACGGCCGGCGCGAAGTAACAGATCGGCGAGCAATTCCGTTGCGGGCTGCTGGAAAACGTTGTCAGGATAGCGCGCCAGGAAATCCTCGAGGACGGTGACGGCGTTCGAGTCACGGTTCAGCAGGTGGTCCGTAACCGCTTCATAATATTCGGCGAAACCGGCTAGGGAGCACCTTGTTGTAGTGGCGCGCAGCAAATCCTGGGCGGCGGGTTCGTAAAGCCGCGCCTCGTATTCCTTGTACCCGAGCGCGAAATACGCGAGGCCGCGCGTTTCGCGGTCACGGGTGAGTTGCGCGTAGCGCCGGAGGGCGATTCGGCCACGCCAGGTTCCGGCCCGTTTAGCCAGGTAGCGAAGCCGCGGACTGACACTGGCGGGAGCGCCCGGCCAGGGAAAACAGACACCGACAAGGGCGAGAAAGACGATTTTTTTTGCGCGTTGAAAACCCAAGTTCACTCAGTCGGTGCGGGATATTCCGATCCCAGAAGCGTGGAGTCGTTGTGGGCCAGCGTGCGAACCAGTTCCTCGTGATAATACTCGGACATCTGGCGGCTAAAGCGGCTTTCGTAGGCTTGACGGCTAAGTTCGATATGAGGTCTCAGTCTGGCGTAAAGGTCTTTGTTGACGCGGCCTTGGGCGACCTCTTCAGGGTGGTAGAGTTCAATCTCGGCGACTAGAAGCCGAGCGTAGCGCCGGGCTTCCTGCTGAAGCTTCTGCTCGTCCTCTGAGGCCTCGACCGGCGGACCGGGTTGAGTGGCCACCGACTGCGGCTTTCTATCCCGGCCGGAAGAGAGACCGGGTTCAGCGTTTCTCCCGTCCTGGAGAGCGGAGAGCTGGGCGTCCCAGGCTTCGGCCCATCCGCTCAGTCGCCGCCGGAATTCCTCGACGTTCCGAGCGATGGCTTGAAGCTGCCCGTCGAGTGCCTGCTCCTCCTCTCGAATACGCTCGCGCAATTGGGAAACAGAGTTGGGATTCGGTGGATGGAATTGGTTCGTCACTGCGTTGACCGCTCGTTTATTATCGCATCAGTCCAGTTAGAGGTGTCAAGAATGCGGCGGGTGAGGCTCAACCTGGATGATCTCGGCGTACATTTCCGGCCGCCGGTCGGCGATGCGGTCAAATTCCCAAAGGCCAGGAATGCGCGTGACCCGGTTGTGGCTGGCGGCCACCAGGTCAACCTCCGCTTCCAGAATGGTCTCCTCCGTTTCGCCGGCTTCGGCCAGCATTTTGCCCGTAAAGTCAACGATCTGGGACCGGCCGGCGAAGCGGACTCCGCGCTCTTCGCCCACGCGATTCGCTGCGGCGACAAAAATGTGGTTCTCGATGGCACGGGCGCTTGGAACGTGCTGGTAAGTGTCGGAGCCTGCAGGCCAGTTGGTGGGAATGGCCAAGAGCTCCGCGCCTTTCAGTTTCAACACGCGGCCCGGCTCCGGAAAGCTGCAGTCGTAGCAGATGTTGACGCCCACTTTACCGTGCAGAGTGGTGAAGACGTGGAAGGGAACGTCGCCCGGCTTGGCGTAGCGGTCAATGCCGAGATAGGGGAGATGGACTTTGCGGTACGTGCCCAGAACGCCTGCCGGACTGACAACCGCGGCGGCGTTGAAGAGGTTCTTTTGGGAGAGCTCGAGCATTCCTGCTATAACCGTGCAGTTGAGTTCTCGGGCTGCGCGCGCCAGGCTCTCCGTGGAGGGGCCGGGAACGGTCTCGGCAACCGGGCGGGCTTCCTCAAGGCTCTCGAAGCAATAGCCGGTCAGGGCACACTCCGGGAAGAGGACGATCCTCGCTCCGGCTCGCGCCGCCATGTTAAGACGGTCATGAATCTTGCGGAGATTCTCGGCCTTGTCTTGAATTTTAACGTCCATCTGCACGACAGCTATTTTCATTCTTTCGTTCCCTCGCTACCAAGCGCGCGCGATCGCCGCAGGCGCAATGCCGGGTCGATTATCTTATCACGGCGCCGGAATGCAGATCGCCCCACCATCTTCAAACTGTGTCTCTTGTATTTCGACGCCGGCCATAAGGAGGGTCGATAGACCGGGCATTTACGGGCTCTGACATTCGGCGGAACGGCCGGGCCGGAGGTTCATCTTTACTGTGGATTTTTTCAGAGTCTAATTTTTCTAATGTTGCTTGTTTTCAATAACTTGGTGGGTTTCCTGGCATCTCCCTAGCCCCTGCTATCATGCTTATTCTAAAACACTTATCTGATGTTTTTACCAAATTGCTTGGCTTTGCTTTTGGGTTTGTTCGTCATAAGCAAATTTTAATGTTATGTGTTTTCATACACTTGGTGGGTTTCAGGGGCAAAAAAGGCTCGTTAATTTCGTGAAAGGCACCTAGCCTAGCGATTTTGTCAGATTCGCAGAATTGAGCCTTTGCCGGCGGGTTTGGACCGTGGAAATTGCCAAGGACGTTGTTTGGTGGGCGGAATTTGCGCGAAACACGATAGACCTCCAAGCCATAATGCGCGAGGGGTCTGGTTACCTAATAGTACACAGGCCGACAGCGATTGTCAAGGTTCGGTTGATTGCTATTCGGTTACCACAAGCGCTCGCTCTACGCCGCCCAGGGCGGAAGCGTCAACCTCATCGAGGCGTTGCAATTCCCCGTGACAAGTAATATAACCTAACGTCACAGCGCGCTCATGACCGAACTCATCTGGGATGGAAAATATAAGGATGGGAAGAAGCAGGGGCCGGTGAGGATTGCCCTGCCGTTTCAGACCATCGAGACGGTGAACGAAAGCGCGCAGGACCGGCTGCGCACGCTCGAACTCTTCGCGCAAGGACGCCCAACCGAATGGCGCAACCGGCTGATTTGGGGCGATAAGAAATACGTCCTGCCATCGCTCCTGCCCGAATTCGCGGGCAAAGTGAACCTGATTTACATTGACCCGCCGTTCGACACCGGCGCGAATTTTTCTTTTAGCGCCACGATCCCCGAACCT
>JAKAWG010000116.1 GCA_021817045.1 Acidobacteriota bacterium | reverse complement strand
GCAATTGCCGTCTTCCTCATTATCGGCGCCGTGTCCATCATCGCGTGTTACATTTCCGCGCGCCGTGCGACGAAGGTCGATCCGATGGTTGCGTTGAAGTACGAGTGAAGCTGCGTGCTGTTATTAGAGACATTGGAGGAGTCGGAGCGTTGGGAGCAAGCGCGGAGTCGAGCGGCAGGGGAAGGCTTGCCCTTAAATCGTGAACAGTCTTCGAATGGGCAGGAGAGGTTCCGCAATCCCGAGCGATCGCAATTCCTGGCGACGCTTATGCGAGCCATCAAGAAAAAAATAGGCCATTCGCGGGAGGCGAATGGCCTGAGAAGCCGAAGATGTAATGGCTGAAGGCTAGTTCGGCAGTTGCATGGTGACGGTTTTTACCTCGGTGTATTGAGACAGGCCGTACTCACCAAGCTCGCGTCCGATGCCGGACTGCTTAAAGCCTCCGAAGGGTGCCGCCGCGTCAAACACATCGAAGCAGTTCACCCAGACGGTACCAGCGCGGACGCGATCAGCCACGGCGTGGGCCTTGCCGATGTCGCGCGTCCAAACTGCCGCCGCCAAGCCGTACTCCGTTCGGTTGGCTCGGTTCACCACGTCCTCGATGTCCTTGAATTTCAGGATGCTCATGACGGGCCCAAAAATTTCCTCGCGGGCGATCCGCATTTCGTCTTTGACGTTGGCAAACACAGTGGGTTCGACGAAGAAGCCGCGGTTGCCCACACGATTGCCGCCGGCAAGCAACTCCGCGCCTTCTTTCTTTCCAGTCTCGATGTAGCTCATTACCTTGTTGAATTGGTCCTTATCCACCTGAGGCCCCTGCTCGGTCTTGGGATCGAAGGGGTTGCCCACCGTACGCTTCTTCGCGCGAGCCACGCTCTTATCCACGAACTCGTCATAGGCTTTCTCCTCGACGAACAGCCGCGACCCGGCGCAGCAGCATTGGCCCTGATTGAAGAACAAAGCAAAGTGCGAACCTTCGATTGCCTGGCTCATGTCCGCATCGGCGAACACGATGTTGGGGCTCTTGCCACCCAGTTCAAGTGTCACGCGTTTGAGATTGCTCTTGGCAGCCGCTTCCATAATCAAGTGGCCCACTTCGGTCGAGCCGGTGAAGGCGACCTTGTCGATGTCCGGATGGCGCGCGATGGCCCCGCCCGCCGTCGGCCCGTAGCCTGGCAGGATGTTCACCACGCCCTCCGGGAAGCCTGCCTCCAGAATCAATTCGCCTACGCGGAGGGCCGTCAGCGGAGTCTGCTCGGCGGGCTTCAGAATCACGGTATTACCCGCGGCCAGGGCTGGCCCAAGCTTCCAGGCCTGCATCAGTAACGGGAAATTCCAGGGAATGATCTGCCCGACCACGCCCACCGGCTCGAGGCGCGTGTAGCAGAAGTAGTTGCCCGCGATGGGGATCGTCTTTCCTTGAATCTTGTCGGCCCACCCGGCGTAATAGCGATAACACCCGATCACGAGCGGCAGGTCAGCGGTTTTAGCGACTTGGTAGGGTTTTCCGTTATCGAGTGCCTCCAGGCGGGCGAGGTCATCTTCGTTTTTCTCAATAAGGTCGGCGAGCCGGTTCAACAGCTTGCCGCGCTCTGACGCTGACATCCTGCGCCAAGGCCCCGCTTCGAACGCTTTCCGGGCGGCTTGGGCGGCCTTGTTCACATCAGCTTCATCAGCCTCGGCCACCTGGCAGATCTCTTCGCCCGTGGCAGGGTTGATGGTTGGAAAGGTCTTGCCCGATGCGCTGTCGACCCACCGATTGTTGATCAGCAGCTTGGTCGCGCTGACGGCGATCCTGGGCTCAGTTGTGACGGTTGATACAGTGGCCATAAATCCTCCTTAAACTCTAAATTTCCTCTTTCCGCCGGTCCGGGCTCCTCAGTCCAGGGCTGGGGATACGACCTATTGTTTACCCAGAGTCCCGGGTATAGCAAGCGCAAACCTCCGCGGAATGATCTCCGTTTGCGGAGCTCCCTTCTTGGCGGAATAGACAAGAGCATTCGACATTTGACCTGCCGGACTCAACATTTCAGACATCTTTGGCTAGAATGTGAAATTCTTTCCCTTTGCCTTGATGAGTCGCGGCCACACATGAGCGTATGGTGCCAAGGCCACTTGCGAGTGAGCAGGGGCTATTCTACAGAGCGACATCAATGACTGCGACCGTGGTCGGCGGCGTATCAGGGCACGGCTGAAGCCGTACCCTGATACACTACGCGCAGCAACCTTAGCCGCTCTGTATAGCGGAAGAAGCAGGAGTCCAAACATGGCGAGAATTCCGCATTTGAATCACAGGGAGGGTTGGAAGGAACCGGTCACTCTGGCCGGTGCCCTGGCCGCAGCTTGGCTGGTGCTCGGCGCGAGCGGGTTGCGAGCAGCAGGTCAATCTCCCGACGCGGGCTACGTCACGGTTCAGGATGGTAAAGTGACTCCTCACCTGGAAGCTTATGGCCAGATCGAGCCCGGCGCGACGTTGATGTTAAGCTTTGCGGAATCGGGAGTGGTCGCAGGACTTCAAGCCGAGGCAGGCACGTCGGTCCAAGCTGGAGAAGTGTTGGCGCATCTGTCTGGACCTCACGTACAATCCGTCCTTTCGCAGGCTCAAGCGGAAGTTCGGCGCGCGCGCGCCCGGCTCGGTTTGTCGAAGAAATCCCTGGCGGCCCAAAAGCGAGAACTTGCCCTGCACCGCGGCACTCAGGAAGCGGTGCGTCAAGCCCAAGGCGCAGTGACCCAGGCGCAGAGGAGCTTGGCCAACGCTCAATCGCGCCTCGAAGCCGTGCGTCAGATGATGATTTTATCGTCGCCCGTGGATGGCGCGGTGCTTATGGCGGACGCTATGAACGGCGAACAGGTCAGCGCGGCTCAGCCAATTCTCACCTTACAGACACAGTACCGCTTGTGGCTTGAAGCGGATTATTACGGCTCTGACCTCTCGACGGTTCGAGCCGGAATGACCGGCACGTTTACGCCCGCGGATGGAAGCGGGTCAATACCGGTTCGGGTCTGTGCGGTCGCGGGCTTGCTGACGGCTGGCGGAGGGGCATCCATTGTAATGGTTCCCGCGGCACCCGGGTCCAGATGGATCGATGGCGAGATCGGTACAGTGACGTTGAATTTGCCGCAGCGCGTACTCATCGCGGTTCCGACCCGCTCGCTCATTCTCAATCAAGGGAGGTGGTGGGTCCTGGTGCATACGCCTCATGGTGATCGCCCGCGGGCCGTCGTGCCCGGACCAAGCCGTGGCTGGCAGACGTTTCTTGAGGATGGACTGAAACCGGGTGAGCAAGTGGTGGTTGAAAATGCCTATCTGCTGTTTCATCGCAACATCTCCCAGCGCTACCAGCCGCCGGATTGATAGCCCATGACAAGTCAACAAAGCCCTGCCGGCCGGTTACGGTTCCGGCCCCTGCTCTGGGCGCTTATTTACGGCGCGCTCATCGCCTATGGCTTGTACGCCTTTTGGAATATCCCAGTCGAGGTGCTGCCGCGTTTCGATTTTCCGCAGATCAGCATCGTTACCCACGAACCCGGCGCGACGGCGTCTGAATTGGAAGCTCAGGTCACACGGCCACTCGAAGGTGAGATTCTGGGATTGCCCAACCTCGTGAGCGTGCGCTCCACCATGGGCAAC
This sequence comes from Acidobacteriota bacterium, assembly GCA_021817045.1. GTDB lineage: Bacteria > Acidobacteriota > Terriglobia > UBA7540 > UBA7540 > RH2-MAG17b. The sequence continues at coordinate 8,109 of JAKAWG010000116.1, read as the reverse complement.
GGCACGGTCGAGTCTGATCTGAGGTTCGAGGAAGGCACCAGCGCTCAGGCAGATTTGCAGGCGGTCAATAGCGCCATCGATCGCGCGCGCACTCGCATTCCCGCCTCGGTCAATCCGCTTGCTGACATCATGGGCAACGCCATCAATGAGGTGGCCGACTACAGCGTGCAGATTCCTGCCAGCGTCTCGCCGGTGGAGGTCGAACGCACCGTTCGAGCCAATGTAGTGCCTGCGTTGCGCGCATTGCCCGGGGTTCAGAAAGTGGAGGTCTACGGCGCCGGTACCGAAGCGCTGTGGGTGCAGCCAAACCTTGCCGCCATGGTCCGTTACCAGGTCCCCGTTAACGCCATCACGCAGGCGCTACGGCAAGAGGCCCTTTTGAAGCCAGGTGGTTATCTGACCCAGGGTCATCAAGACGTTTTCATCGAAGTGCGCAACCTGCCGGTGAGTATCCAAAAACTCGAGCGCATTCCTGTTTCGGGCGCGAACCGACGGATTCCGCTCGATAATGTAGCGCGCATCGTGCGGGCTCCTGTTCCAACGCTCAACGCCGTATTACTCGACCGACAGCCCAGCATTGCTCTGATTGTGTTCAAGCAGCCGAATGCTTCTACCGTGCCGGTGACGCAAGAGGTGCAGTCCACCCTCACGCAGGCGTCGGATCAACTGCCGAAGGGCGTGCATTGGGTGAGCATTTACAACCAAGGCCGCCTGGTGCACATTGTCGGAGCCGATCTGGCGCGCAATCTGGTTATCGGCGGACTACTCGCCATCGCGGTCATGTTTTGGGTACTGGGTGCGGGCCGAGGCATTTGGGTCCTCGCGTTCAGCATTCCGTTATCATTGCTCATCGGTATCGCCGGTCTTTATGCGGCTGGACAAAGTCTGAATTTGATGACGCTCGGGGCCTTAACGATAGCGGTCGGGCTTCTGGCCGACGACGGCATTATCGTGCTCGAGAGCATCTACCATCGCTGGGAACAGGGCGACGAGCGGTGGCCCGGAGTCGTTCAGGGATTAAAAGACATTGCCAGTCCCGACGTTACTGGAACGCTTACGACCGTCTCCGTCTTTGCCCCGTTGCTGTTTGTCGGCGGTCTCGCAGGACTTTTCTTCATTCCTTTCGCGTTGGCCATGGCGCTGGCTTTGCTCGCCTCGTTGTTAATATCGCTGAGCCTGGTCCCATTAAGTCTGGGTTTTCTAAAAGCCTCACCTGGCCTTAAGCCCACCGCTGCAGGGAAGGCGCTCGTCAAATTACGCGAATTGAACCAGCGGTTATTCCACACCGTTGCGAGGCATCCGCGGCTGAGCTTGATTAGCTGCATTGGATTGCTGCTGGCAAGTCTCGCCGGACTCGCCCTGGTGCCGATAGACTTCCTCCCGCTACCCAACGAAGGAGTGCTGCTGGAAAGTTTCACGTTGCCTCCCGGCAGCTCGATGTTGGATACGAAGGAAGCGGTCATGGCGATGACCGAACGCATGCGTGCAGACCCCGCTGTGGCCCATACGCTTGCCCGCATCGGCTCGGCGGCAAGCAGCACCTACACCGAACCCGCCTACGCCGGCGAGATTCAAATCACCCTGAAGGCCAATGTTAACGTAGACAGCCTGGATCAGATCGGGAATCGAATGCTCAAAGAGAGCCGGATGCCCGGCGTGCAACTATCGCTCGATACGCCCACGATCGAACGAGTCGGTGAAAGTCTCTCCTCGCTGCCTCAGCCTTTTGTTCTCGACCTGTTTGGCAATAGCATTCAGGAGTTGCGTGGGCTCGCCCAGCAGGTTACGGCACGTCTGCGGTCAGTGCCGGCTCTCAGCGACATCTTCAACAACGATGCTTATCCGATTACCGAGTTGCAATTGCAGCCAATCGCCTCGGCACTTGCCGCTTACCGCTTGAGGCCGTCCCAGTTGTATGCTCAGATCAACCCGTTGCTGAACGGCGAGGTGGTGGCGAGAGTACCGGACGGAAACGTTCCCCTTGACCTCTATGTGCGCCTGGCCGACGCGCCCCAGAAATCCTTTCAGGCGCTAGGGAGGCTGCCCATCCGCACCGGAAGTTGGACGCCACTCGGGCAACTGGCAAAACTCGAGCTGGTGACCACACCCAACCAGATCCGGCACATCGAAGGAGCTCGTGCGCTTGAGATACTCGCCACGCCCAACGGCCCGCTGAGCACCACCATCGCCTCCGCTCGCCGCGCGCTGAGGGGTCTGCGTCTGCCGCCGGGATACCGTATCGCCTTCGGCGGACTTTACCCGCAACTGGAGGATGCAGCCCTTGCACTCGGACTTGCAGCCCTGGCAGCCTTTGTCTTGATGAGCGGGATTATGACTCTTCAGTTCGACGGCCTGCTTGTGCCCGGATTGCTCCTGCTGCAAATCCCGCTGGCTTTCACCGGAGGGGCCATCGCTCTGACTGCAAGCGGCCTCGGTTTGAACGCGATCGGCCTGGTGGCCTTCCTCACCCTGGTCGGCATTGGCCTCAACCACGGCATCGTGCTGCTCTACCGCGCCCGCCGTAACGAGGCTTCGGGTATGGCGCCCGAGGAAGCCGTAACAGAAGCCGTTCAGGTGCGATTTCGCCCTATTGCCCTGACGACTCTGACGGCTGTCCTCGGCATGTTGCCCACTGCGCTCGGCTGGGGCCAGGGGGCAGCTCCCGAACAAGGGCTGGCCGTCGTTGTACTGGGCGGCATCCTTTGGAGCGCGCTCCTCAGCACCAATCTGATCCCCGCGCTTTATTTGCACCAGCGGCGTAAGCAAACGGCCGTATCACGTGAAATTTAGCAAATTAGTGACTTGCCCACCAAAGCGGAGACGACAATGCGGCTAGCCATGCCGCAATGGCCGGGGCAAAACGCTAATACCTTGGATCGGAACTGCTTGTTTGGCTGGCGCTGCCAACAAACGGCCTCGTGGAAACAGGGTCAGTGTCAGAACCAAGACCGAGAGAAACGCTGCAACTAGAGAAGGATATCGTTGGTGGAAAAGCTCTACTTCGGCGGGCACGCGCGGCACGAGAGGCGATCGAGAAACATCGTACGGATCATATCGTGAGCCTGGGAGAAGATTGCCTCGTTGATTTAGCTCCCATGGCCTGTCTTTATACGCGATGCGGGGCGAATCTCGGTGCGTCATGGGTGATGCACATCCAGACGTGCTCACGTCGAAAGGTCAGCGCGCGAACGGGCAAGTGCTTGTGTTTCAATAGAGTACATCCTCGCGCAGTTTTCCGGGGAATCGGGTGTTTTTTTGCCGTGTGCCTATAAGTTACTAAAGCGATGAAGAATAAGGAAAGCGCGAAAATCCGCTATGGCCCCGCCGGACCGCGTGGCACACCCAAGCCTTGAATTATCACCGATTAGAGCTGGGCGGAGTGAGGTTGATGAAATTCAAGGCACTCAATTAGGGCGGAGAGAAGACCTTCGTCATCATCTTCGAAACCGGGGATGAAGTTGTATCGGGATTGTTGCAGTTCGCAACGGACCAGGGGCTTCATGGCAGTGATTTCATCGCAAGCGCCGCGCTCAGCGACGTCACGCTCGGCTATTATGTCTGGGACAAGAACAAATACAGGCACAACGCGCTCGATCAGCAGGTCGAAGTGGTCTCGATGGTGGGCGATGTTGCCCTCCAGGACGGCCAACGCAGGCTGCGCGCCCACGCCGTCGTCGCCATCATTGATGGATCGGCGTTCGGCCGGCCGTCTCATCGAGGCCCATGTCCGTCTGACATTGGGGGTTGTTCTCTCCGGGTCGCCGGAAGCTCGTCAGCGCCAGCTTGACGACGTGAGCGGCTTGCTCCTGATCCGCGTCTGAACGCAGCGGATTAGCCAGCCGGACGCTTACCGCATGATCGGCGCCGGGCCTGAAAGGCCGGAATCGAAACGCCCATCGGCAATCACAGCTTGCGAGCGCGGGGATCACCGAATACCTGAACATCCAGGGCACGATCGAGGACACGCAGCCGCTGGCAAATCACTCCTCCCCCGCGCCACGAAACTCTGCGGTAGACGGAATAACGAAACCGCCCGATGGGCACGAGAAGGTGGGGATTTGAACCCGGAAATCAAGTACAAAGACCACGCTTTTCCGCAGTCTAGTTGAGTAGCAAAAGTCAGCTGTGTACCATCCTTCGCATAAATACCGCAAAGCCTAAGAGGACGCAGGCTAGTAGAGTCGCACTGGAGGCCTCAGGCGCGGCAACGGGTGTATTCGTCACTTGCGGTGCGCCTGTCGTGATTGGCGATCCGCTTGACCGGTTCAGGATCATTCACATTGCCGCCCACGGAGTCGCCAGTGCGATGTTTCCAAATCGCGCGGCATTGGTGCTGGGGGAAGATCCTCAACGTCATGATGACAGCTTATTGCAGGTACGCGACATTCAGCAGCTCCATTTGAACACCGCCCTCGTGACCCTCTCGGCCTGCGATACCGGCGCCGGCCAACTGGAAGGTGAAGAGGGGATCGAAAATATCGAGCGGGCATTCCTGTTCGCCGGCGCCCGCTCTGTGCTCGCCAGCCTGTGGACGGCTTCTGATGTTTATACGACCGACTTGATGGAAAGCTTCTATCGGAATCTCGCAGCGGGCCAGGATGAAGGCGACGCCCTGCGTAACTCCAAGCTCGAATTGCTCAAACGATTTCGCGCGCAGGCTACGCCGTTCTATTGGGCGGGATTCACCGTGGTGGGGGACACCTTCACTCGAGTGGGTACCGGAAGCAATTAGCCTGCCTCGCAGTCACCGAACGGACGGCCGCACTTGAAACCACTTCCCAAGATCGAACATCCGCCAGTCCCATCTTTTCATTCACGCGAGGGTGCCACCCTCCCGACCCAAGTCTCTGCCGCTATTCGGTTCAGTCGTGGGACGCTTCCGAGGGTAGGCCGTGATGCGGAGCGGCCCTGTTCGTCCTGCCCCGTGTGCTTCCGCTGGTGAATCGTTACTCCGGATTCTTTGGCGGCTGAACAGCCTGGGCCGCTTCCGAGTGCGTTGTGACCAATGCACATTCGCTGGAGGGAACTTCCCATCGCCTTACGTTGTCGCTGGTCATGGCAGCAGCGATGTTGACCCGACTCGGGCATTCAGGTTGGTCCTGCGGACTGTTCCCTGCGTCGATGGCGCGGAAAGTCCCCAGGACGGAAGCGGTAGGCCCGGCCACTCCATGGTAGAATTCTGGCAAGTTAGGAGAAATAGAGGCGAAACCGTATCATGGGTACTGAACAAGAAGAGCTAAGCAGGGTTTTGGACAGGTACCGAAGGGGGCGCTATGAGGCCGCCTACACCGCCCAATTGCTAGAGGGGCTCATTACGAAGCTCGATCAAGGGCGACGAAATAGGGTGCTGAGTTCCTTATGGGCCGAGCTATCAACCGACTTCCAAAGGGCCGTTAAGGGGGAATCCGTTCAAAACTGGATATTCCCGGTAACGATTCCCTGCTGGCTGAAGCTCGGCGATACGGCGCTGATGGCAAGGCAGCTGCTAGCCATGTTGATCCCGAATGCACCCGGCGTTGCTAGAGCCTGGACAACGCATGTGTCCGGTCTTCTGTGTGATGCGCTGTACCGACACTACGACCGCTTCGCTCATTCCGCTATCGTTGAGGTCGAAGCCTGGATGCACGAACTGAAGTTTGCAATGGGGGCTGGAGTCAGCGACCACCAACTCGAGCCAGACTTGGTTAGGGTTGTAAACCGAATAGGCGAGATCATCGAAGATAAGCGCTCGGAACCTCTCGATCAGGCTCTACTTGTTGCCTCCGGCGTAACCCGTCATCCGCATACGTGTTCTAGTGCTGCCCCGTTGCATCGTGACGCTGAGGTGGACCTCGCCAGGTCGTATAAGTCGGATGCTTTTATCAGCCACGCATCGGAGGACAAGGAATCCTTCGTAACGCCGCTGGTGGAAGAATTGCAAAAATACGGCCTCAAAGTATGGTTCGACAAATTCGCTCTGAAGGTCGGGGACAGTTTGCGGAGGTCTATAGAGGACGGATTAGCCACTTCGAGATATGGAGTCGTAATTCTTAGCCCGTCGTTCTTCGCGAAGAATTGGACACAGACTGAACTCAATGGCCTGTTTGCTCGCGAGATGGAGGGCCCGACCGTAATTCTTCCAGTCTGGCACCAGGTTACAAAACTGGACCTACTTCAGAGGGCCCCCATGCTTGCCGACAAAAAGGCTGCGAACAGCCAGGACGGGATAGCAGCCGTGGCCAAAGAGTTAGTGTGTGTGATCCGGCCCGAAGCGCTGGACCTCGACATCACTCAAGCCAACGCCCAAAGAGTGAACGCGCGGTTGCTGGAACTGCTTAGTGAGAGAAATCCAGGATTGGACTTCAGAGTGTCAGTTGGTCCGACTCCCGTCCTTCCCAGCCTGGACTCAGAATTGCCGCTACCTAAGGGTACGGTAGCGTCAGCGTTTCATTTGGGAATGCAGATTGACATCATGGCCAAGGACCGAGAGGAATACTGCAATAACCCTATTAAGGTTTCACTCCGATTTAGGGGTACAGGAGTGACGAAAATTCAGGAAGCTCTGCGCACAGGCAAGGTTCAGGAGTTTACCTCCGAGGAATTTAGCGATGTGAAGACAAGTCTAAGGCTATTTGCACCGCTTGAGGGCTCCGTAGTGGGACAGAAGCTCGTGCTCGCGCCTTCCAGGCGAGCAATGAAGAGTTTACCTGTTGGAGGAACGTTCACAGGAAACGGCGATACGGTCCAGTTTCCGTACCTGCAAATGCGTGGCGAGCGAGGGGGAACCGACGAGGTGTCAGTGGTGGTCGAGGGACAGAATGTTCCGTTTCTGCTCCGGCTGATCTTGGCGCTGGACGGACCAAACGGAGGGAATATTGAGATTGAGCCCCAGATAATAGGCGCAGAGATCCACGCTCTTCAGAAGTACAGCCGCGCCTTGCGTGTGGTACAAAACGGGGGAGTAATCGAGATACGCGGTTTGGAAACAGATTCGGCAATCTTTTCCGGAAGTTGTAAGCTTGAGGGACCAACGGAAAAACAAGACCATTGGCACCGCATGGTCGATGATATTGCTCTGGTTTCGGACTACTTTGGGCTAAGCCTGAAGTGGCCGGCCGCAATTTCCGAGCAAGATGCTGAACGTCTCTTGTTCCTTAAGTGCTTCATAGCTGGGGCTCCGATCGGCAAGGGGGCGAGTTTCACCTCCGTCTTGAAGAAAACGAAAGACAACACTCGGCTCTTTGAGACCATGCCCCCGAGTGGCCAAGTCTGGTTACAGAAGGAAGACCCGATAGTTTTCTTTGGAACACCAATTAAAGATCGGGCCCTCTTCTTGTTTATGGAAGAGGTGCGAATTGTAGACCTTGACAAGGTAAGAGATCGCTTCACCCACGCTGCGGTAGGCGAGGAAATCGACATCTGCTATAAGACTGATTCCGACCTGATGGTCAAGGTTTGGGATAAGAGCAATCCTCGCACCGTGGAGCAATCTGCCGCGCCCCATCCGACCAACGGACATGTGAAGTGACAAGCAGCCACCCTCACCTGCGGTGGCTAGCGGGCCCCAACTCACCGCCAGTTTGGAGTCTATTTCATGTTGATCGGGTAGCGACTCCAGTTTCGTTCTGGCGGATGGACGTGCAGCGAAACGGAACCCGCGCGTGCACCTCGCGTGTCGACCCGAATCTTCAAAACGCTGAGGCCGTTCACCAGAATCGCGGTGCTGTTGACCTGCGCCACGGTCTGGCCGTCGGGTTGCTGAAGCTCGATGGCGTACTCCTCCGGTTCGCTTCCTACCGGAAGATCGAGGGTCAAGACCAGCTTGCCGCGTGGAAGAATGAGAGATCGATTCCACCTCCTTCAGCTCCCGAGGGGCCAGGTCCCAGGCGACGAACCACGCGACCGAGCGATAGACCGCCTTCCAACGGACCTGAAAGACTTGCGCCGTCTCGCGCCAACTCCGCCGCCGCGCCCATCGCGCCAGAAAGCCCATCATCGCCGTTGTCAACCGGCGCTTGCCTTCGTTCCAAGGTATCTACTCGACCACCACCCCGTGCTCCGGGCACTCGACTCGCCGTCGCGCGTAACGAAACCAGACCCCGATGCCCCACAGCGGAACATGCTGCCCTT
>JAKAWG010000027.1 GCA_021817045.1 Acidobacteriota bacterium | reverse complement strand
GCCAACGGTGCGCGCCTCCCCTAGCCTGCACCTCCCGTGGCGCACGCTGCTCGCCTGCCGGGGGGAACATGGTCAGGATGCCCCCGCCGCAAACGCGAGCGGGCCGCACGAGAGTAAATCCGCACCCATTGCCCCCGCCGCTCGAATTCCTCCCAAAGCACGAGGTGAAAACGGCGCTCGAGTCCGGCAGGAGAAGCTTGGGGCTGATAGGCGAAGAGCTTCTCAAGAAACGGGCGCAGCGCCGGAAAGCGCGTCAGCAAGTTGTCTGGCGGCTCCCAGGCGCGGGAATAGAGGTAAAGCGCGTCGAAGCTGGGCGGATGGCGAAAATCCCGCGGCGTAAAGCCGTTGATTGCGGCAACGCGCAGCCGCCTACGCACATAGCCTAGAAAAGGCTGGCGAAGCTCGTCCGTTGCCGGCCACGCGGTAAGGATGACGGGCCGCCCGGGAAGCAATTGCAAGGCCTGTGCCGCCTTCTGGTGCAGGCGAACGAAATCCGCGTAGGCCAAGTTGTCCTCGTAGGGAAACGGGTAAGGTGGATTGATGAACCACGCGCCGACAAACGCGGCGGCCAGCGCCAGGATAAGCGTGCGCGCCACGGCGGTCGGCAAACGCCAGATCGCCCCTACTATCATAATGAAAAAGACCGGAAACACCGGCAGCATATATCGCGGCAGGACTGCTCCGCCCACCACGCTCAACATGGCCACGTAAACCGCCACCAAACCCACTGCGAGGAACAGGAAGTCGGACCGCGTCCGGTCTCGTTCAGAGACATGGTGAGCCATCCTGCGTGGTTGTTCGCCACCCAGCGTCATTTTGAGGGTCGGCGACTTTCCGGCCTGAGGAATCTGCTCGTCCTGCGACCCGAAAGGAGATTCCTCGCTTCGCTCGAAATCAGCGATGCCTGGCCCCTGTACGGAGGCAAACGCGACGGCACAAGACTCCTCAGTTCTTGACTTGCGCTGGCTCCAAATCACTCCCGCCAGCGCTGCCGCCGCCAGCAGCCAATTGAAGCCCTGGGAAAAAAGCTCCGCCAGGCGGGCGAGCAGGCTGCGGCAGATATGGAGCGGGGTGAGCGTGGAATAGAGGTTGTACTGCAAGTAGCCCGGGTTTCCTGTCCAGAACCCCGTCGCATGGTGGTAAAACAATGCCCAAAGGGCCAGCGGAGCCGCCGGGGCCGCGAGCGCGGCCCATGCTGAGGCTCTCTGTTCTCTGCGCCGCCCGGCTGCAAAGAGCCACGCGACGGGAAGCAAGACGACGGCGGTCTCTTTGCTCAAGACGGCAAGTGATGCCGCCAGCGCGAACTTGATGAGACGGCCGTCCAAAAGGAAGAGAATCGCCAGGGTGGTGAAGAGCGCCGCAGTCAGGTCAAGAAAAACAAGGGAGCTTTGTGCGAAGAAGAGCGGTGAGAGCGCCAGGAGCGCCGCGCTTGAAAAGCTTGCTTCGCGGCTTGTCACCCGTTGGCCGAGCGCGTAAGTGGTGACGACCGTTGTTGACGAGATGGCGATCATGGCCACCCGAGTTGCAACCTCGCTGGCGCCAAAAAGCCACCACACTGCGGATAGGTACGCCGGCACGAGCGGCGGGTGGCCCGTCGGCTGCGTCAGGCGCGGAATCAGCCGCGCGTGCCTGTAGAAATCCAGCGCGGCCGGAATATAGTACCCAGCTTCATCCCAGAAATAAGGCAGGCGCAGTAGCGGCGCGTGAAGCGCAACCAGGAATGCAAAGACGAGCAGAAAAGCGGCGGTCAGGCGAACTCTCATGTCGGGATCAGCGCCGGGCGCAATGCTGCTGGCTTAAACTGAGGGCTTCTTTCGAGGAGGACCGGCCGTGTAAAGAGCACGAGTGGCCGGAGGGAGGCGTGGCTACGCAATCGAACTTCCGCCGTCCACCGCAAATACCTGCCCGGTTGAAAAGCGATTCTTGGCAGCGAGAAAGACAGCGAGTTGAACGACATCCTCCGGACGTCCTCCTTTCCGAACGGGGATCGTCCGGATGATTTTCCTGAATTTGGCCTCTTCGCCGGGGAAGAGGATGGTTCCGGGGGCGATGCTGTTAACGAGAACGTGCGGCGCAAGCGCCTTCGCCAGGCACTTTGTGAGCATAATGACGGCGGCTTTGGATGAGCAATAATGGGCGTAATTCGGCCACGCCTGCAACCCGCCCAAAGAAGAGATATTGATAATCTGGCCGCGCTTTTGCGCCACCATTCGCCGCGCGGCCGCCTGGGCGCAAAAGAACGTTCCCTTCAGATTGACGCCGAGGATGCGGTCCCAATCCCGTTCCCGCAGCCGCTCCCAGGAAGCAGGAAAGAAGACGGCGGCGTTGTTGACTAGCAGATCGAGCTTGCCGAAGCGGCGGTCGAGACGAGCAAACATGGCTCGCACTTCACCTTCCTTGGAAACGTCCGCGCGCAAGGCGATAGACTCAACGCCAAGCGTCTCGATTTCGCGCGTGACTTCGAGGGCATCGTTTTTCGAGCGCGAGTAGTTCACGGCCACGCTTGCCCCCGCGCGAGCCAGTTCAATGGCGATCATACGCCCAATCCTCCGGCCCGCCCCGGTGACAAGAGCTACTTGCCCCCGCAGAGGCTTTTTGCTGACTTCTGTGCCGCCCGCCTTCGCGCGCATTTCTTGATCGTCCTCCTCCGTTCGCATAGAATTCACTTTTGACATCGAAAAAGCAAACTGCCGCCGGGCTCGCCGTCACCGGTCGCAGAATACGACAAGCTTATGCAACTTGATCTGCTTTCCATTGCCGCCCATCCTGATGATACCGAGCTTACGTGCGGCGGCACGGTAATCAAAATGGCGCAGGCCGGGTACAAAGTGGGTCTGCTGGATTTGACGGCGGGTGAAACGGGCACGCGCGGAAGCCCGGAGTTGCGTGCCCGGGAGTCGGCACGTGCAGCTCGTGTGATGGGGCTCGCGCATCGCGAGAACCTGGGTCTGCCCGATGCGGCACTCGAGCACCGTCGCGATTACATCCTGAAGATCGCAGCAAGAATTCGGGCTCTGCGCCCCCGCACAGTGATTCTGCCCTATTGGGAAGGGCGACACCCGGATCATTACACGGCGGGCTGGATAGGCTATGAAGCGTGTTTCCTGGCCGGCCTCATGAAGGCTCCGCTCGAGGGCAGGCCGTTCCGGCCTCAAAAGATCATTTATGCCTCAATGTATGTGCCTGCTGCGCCGCCAACATTGCTCGTTGACATCACACGGCAGCTCGAAAAGAAGCTAAAGGCCGTGCGATGTTATGCGTCGCAATTTTCTCCGCGCCGGGATGTGCAGAATCTGTTCCCCTCTCACGCCGACCTGCGTGAGCGCGTGGTTTCGCTGGCGCGACATTTCGGCCTAATGACTGGCGTGAAATACGCCGAGCCTTTTGTCCAGCGCGAGCCGGTTACGGTGGAAGACGTGATTAGTTTGCCCGGAAAGTCGATCTGACAGTGCGTCGCAGACCGTTATGCGGGACAGCACATTGCGAATCGTGGGGTTGCGTCAGCATTGCAGTCTTTACGGGTCTCCGGCAGATTCTGTCTCCTCGTGGGCTCTCTCTGAAATAACCAGGTACTTCTGGTTTTTTATCTTCTTCCCGTTAATCGCCCAGCCGCGGACGACCATCTGGTTCTTGACCACCCGGAATTGCACTCCATGACCGACAGGGAGCAGATTCTCAGGTTTCTGCTCATGCTCGCGGATGCGGTACTCCAGCCTGCCCGTATTCACCGTGTACTCCTGGCAAAGCACCTGCTCCACCCTCTTGTGGCCTTTGCGTTCACGGCCACACGGTACTGAGTGCATCTCGGCGACACGTCCTTCTTGATAGGCGGTTGCATGTAACCTGCTAACTCCGGAAATGAACGTCATAAACAAGACAAGTAAGATCGCGTTTTTCATCTTTCTCCTCTGTGAACCTGCATATCAATGCATTCCATCTGTGGCTCGCTCCCACGCGTCTTTGCCGCCCGCGCAATGATTGCGAGCCCGGTGCTACCCAACGGCTCTGCCGTGCATGTGGTTTGCCAATGGGAATGCATGCGAGAGTCTATCTTTCGAAACGTTTCCGTTCCATTAGGAACTCGAGCGAAGTGAGGGTTGAGAAAATTTTGCGGGGTTTGAGAACATAATGCCGGGCCATCCTTCGGACTCGGCATAGACCTTCTGTGCTAGGGCACGTTCCCAATTCCGGATGCTTGCATATCGCGGTGGTCGGCTCAGCAAAAGGACGGCGAGCCTTACGGTGCCACTTCGACAGACATTTCGCCCCGGCCCCGCCCATCCGGTCGCTCACATAGAGATGCCCGCCAAGACTGCGGACGACAGAGGGCTTCCAGGCCGCCTTACGCCATTACACAATGATATAAGATAAGACTGGATAAGGAGAACAAGACGTGGATGGCACTATGCTGATTCGGGTGATTACAGGTATTCTCGCCGTGATCGTGCTGGTCATTATCGTTCAGAGGCGCAAGAAGAGAATGGCGCGTTGAGAGAGGCCACGCCGCGCCCATAGGCGCACAAGAATGCCCAGCCATCAACCAGGGGTTTCTGTCTATAACGTTACGAAAGGCACATTCCTGGCGCTTCACGCCAGAGTAGCAGATACGCACGTCGCGCGGCTGGTTGGGCTGCTTGGAAGGCGCCGGTTGGACCAGGGCAGCGGCCTATGGATTGTGCCTTCCAACTCGATCCACACGGTTGGAATGCTCTTTTCGATTGATGTCCTATTGCTCGATAAGGACAACCGCGTAGCCGGCTTGCGCGAGCTGGTGCGGCCGTTCTCGATGACCTGGCCCAATCTTCACGCCAAAAGCGTCTTGGAGCTTCCCACGCACACGATTTCCTGCAGCCGTACCCAAGCGGGCGATCAACTGGTCATCGCGGCAGCGAGACCCCGCCTCGAAATCTGGCTACGAGCGGGAACAGGTAAACGTCCTGAACGCCTTCTGAACTTGCTTAAGCCCAAGCCTGGCCAGCCGCCTCATTACGTAGTCGAAGACAATTTGGGCATCGAGCTCATGCCGTGGATACGCAGCCTTTTAACTGTTTCCCGGCAGCATCCGAATATGCATCATGAGACATTGGTCAGACAGCGTCCTTGCCGGCCGGCGTAGCAGTGCCGAGACCGTGGCCTGCGACAAGTCAGAATCGGCCTGCCTTGCGATGCAGAGCGGCGGAGCCGCAACTAAACCTACACTTGTTTTTCCCCTCGCTCCTTTGATGGGAGGGGCATTGGGGGCAGTCCCAAAAGCTTGCGGGCAAAACAAGAGTTTACGATCCTGCAGTGCAGCACGCTCATCATTAGAGGTCTTTGGGGATAACGAAGGGCGGACGATAGCCGCGGTCACCGTCGCGCAGGATGAGAGTGGCTTCGTCATCTCCAATCACTTCTTCAGTTTCAGGATCGAATTGGAGCGAGCGGCCCACCCGGTAAGAGGCATTTGCCAGGTGAACCAACCCGGCGGAAATGTAACCCTCCTCAATCGGCGCGTGTAAATCCTGCGCCCGGCGCGAGCGAACGCAGTCGATGAAATTGGCAAAGTGGTTGCCACCTTCGTGCTCAGTTGGGCCAGGTTCCTGATCTTCGCCCAGCCAGGTCTTGTAGGTGTCGGCGTCCTCGTCGCCCATAGCCAGGTAACCCCGCGAGCCATAAAAAATGTCGCCAATGGTCGAAGGAGCATTCGATGGCGGCATAATCCTGGATTCCTTGGCGGCTCGCCTCGGCGCCGGGGTACCCATCGCCGGAGTGCCGATGCCCGCCTCGTGGTTCGTCATCCAATGCCTCACTTCAAACTCCAGCATTTTGGGCTTGGCATCAGCAATGTAATATTCAAACGTGCAGTTCAGCGTGTTCGGGGTTTGCTGATCGTCGTTGAACATGAAGTGCCCGCCGATGGCTGAGACCCTGTTTGGAAACTTCAGGCCCAGGCCCCACCGCGCCGCGTCAAGCTGGTGAATGCCTTGATTGCCTAAATCTCCGTTGCCATACCACCAGAACCAGTGCCAGTTATAAAGAAAACGGTTTTTGGTGAAGACGTGCTCCGGCGCCGGCCCTTGCCACAGGTTATAATTGAGGCCCGGCGGGACCGGGCTGGGCGGCGCATGGCCGATGGTGTTGCGCCATTTGAAGCACAAGCCCCGCGCCATGTAAATATCGCCCAGCATCCCGTTGTGCATCTTTTCCATGGCATGGCGAATGGCGATGGACGAGCGGATTTGAGTACCATGCTGAACGATCCGGTTGTATCGTTGCGTGGCGCGCACGAGTTGGCGACCTTCCCACAGATTATGCGAGCAGGGCTTTTCCACATAGACGTCTTTGCCAGCCTGGCACGCCCAAATCCCCATCAAGGAATGCCAATGATTGGGGGTGGCGATGCTGACGGCATTAATCGATTTGTCGTCAAGCAACTTGCGGACATCCTGATAGCCGCAGGGTTTGGGGCGACCCATCTTTTCAACTTCGGCGAGGCGCCCATTAAGGATGGGTTCGTAAACGTCGCATAAGGCGGCGAGCTCCACGTTGGGTAGAGCGGCAAAGGCGTGGATATGAGCGTTGCCACGGTCGTGTAACCCGATCACTGCCACGCGCACCCGCTCGTTCGCCCCCAGAACCCGGGGTGGCACAATCTCCGCAAACCCGCGCGCGGCTGCGAACCCTGCGGCCGTAACGCCCGCACTCGCCTTGAAAAAATCTCGCCGGCTCATTTCCGGTTTCTTTGACTCAGCCGACATCGTTTTCTCCTTTGCCCGCTCAATAGTGCCGCCTCGTAGCTTCCTGCAGCCTCTTGCTGCTGGGCGTATCGTTGGTAAGCCTCAGCGACGTGAGCCTGTTGATAGTCTCCATGATGGACAAAAACACGATAGCGAAAAACTACGGACTTGCCCATCTTGAGTGTCCAGCTCCCATCCCGCTTCGGATCGCGGGTGAATTCACGAATACCGAAAGGGTTAGCCGCGAACAGGCCGTAACCTCGCGCGTGCCAATACGTGGGGTGCCGAAAGCTCTTTGGACTGTCAAAAATCGCCACACCCAACTCCTCGCCATCTACTTTTCCGTAATAATCCACCAATTCCGCGCGTTTTCCCCAAACTCCTTTTTCCCCCACGGCGCCGTTTGAGTTCACCAAGTGGCCCGGCGGCACGTTGAGCGCCTTAGTCAGCCGAAGCGCAAATGTGCCTTCTTTGGTGTCGCCAAAGACGACCGGGGCGCCGTGGTTGGCAGTAATGGCGAAGGCGCAATCAATGATCCGGATTCGGGGATCGCCCCAAAAGCGAAAGGACTGCGTTTCGTCGGCGACGACTCTTCCTCCGGGAGCCACCAGATGAAAAAGCGCGCGCAGTGTTCCCGACTCCGGTCCGCCTTGCATCTCTTCGACTCTCACGAAGACGGTGCGCCCAAAGACCGAATCATCGCTCCACTTCGGAAACACGGCCTCGCCCCAGAAATCAATCCCATCAATATCGCCGTGGCCAAAATACATCGGGCGCTGATGAGGTTCCAGGTCGCGATCGTGGAGGTGGGCAGCCGGAACGCGATTGCCGATTGGAAAGCCGCGCGTGATGATTGTGCCTTCTGCGCTCCGCAGCGGCATGAAATACGGCTTGGCAATTGCCGGATCGAAGTAATACGTGGTGAAGGGCCTGCCCCCGATTGAGACATTAATATGAGTTCCTTGCCGCGTGAGCCGGACCATTTCGTCTGCGGCATGAGCGGAGGAGGATATAACAAACGTGCAGGTCAGCAGTAAGGGCAGAACAAGGCGCATCGGTAGCGCCTCGGTTTTGGGCGCGGGGACCGGGGACCGGTGCCGTGTAGTCGGCATCTTTGCCGGCCTCGAATCCAGCGCTCCTGGCAATAGACATCGCAACTGAGGCATGACGCGCGTCTCCCCTCTTGAGGCTGATTTCGGGCGAGTGGTTCACGATGTAGCGCTAACGGTGGTCCGGTTAAGCGCTGGTTTCGGCGGCTGTGCCGATCTTTCGCGGAGGCTCGACCGTAGGTTGCGAGGCTGGGAGTGACGACACTATCTATCCAAACCAGTCTTGCTTTCTTATTACCGCGGGCAGAGCCTGTAAAGCCGGGTCTCGGAGCTGCTCAGCCAGCTTGTAGCCTGGATTTTAGCTGCGCTCCTCCATGGCAGTCCCCAATGGAGTTTGTGACTCATTCAACCACCGCACAGCGGTGGCGCGTGCTCGACGCTTACAGGGGTCACGCATGCAAATCCACAACGAGTTCGGAAGTCGCGATGTTCCACCCCTCAACAATCAGTTTGGTGGCGCGGCGAGCCTGAACGCGTTCGAGGCTGATCTCGATACGGCAGGACTCGTTCGGAGGCAGCGAGAAATAATTGTCAGAACAAAGAACCGGAGCCAGCAGCATGCTCGTCGCCGAATCAACCAGTTTGAACCGGATCATCAGCGCGACGGCCGATGACGAATTCGCAACATCAACGGTGAACTTACCGCCCTTCATCGCACGGACATTATAGGATAAATGGGCCTGCTGCATGTTCTGGAGGCTTTCGTACTTCCACTCAGCCTTGCTGCGCCAGTAAAAGTTGGTTGACAGCAATTCGTTTGAGTTGCTCTTCAAAGTCAGCCTGATGAAGTGCACGTACGAGAGGTTGTCATCCTTGCCGTCAAAGAGCGTCATGCACTCAGCCGCGCTATTCGCGGGGCAATCGAGATGCGCAGGTTTCGTTTGGAAAACACTGCCGTCGAGGTTATAGATGGTCGCCTCAGCGTTCAGTCCTTTCAAGTCATGGAAGGTGCAGTTCACCACCTTCACGCTGTTGGTCGCCGCGTTCCATTGGATATGGATGGGCTCGCAGGCCTTACGGCAGGCGAAATACGCGGCAGTAGGCTCCTTGTAGTAGTCATAGGTGTTCCATGTAAGCGACGGCCAGGCGGGGTTGCTCATCCAAATCATCACGCCCGTGCAGTCGTTCCACATGCGGTCATTCCAAGCCTCGTAAATGGCCTTGAAGACTTCCATGTTCACCATCTGCGCTTTCCGGCAAAAGTCCTCGATCCCTGTCGGCGCTCCGTAGGCCGCAATCGCCTTTTGGGTCGCGCCACACATTCCCCCGCCATTGATTCCCAGCCACCAGTCATGCTTGCCCCAAATTTCATTTACCGGCCACAGCTTGTTGTGTGGCATCATGCGACGCATGCTCTCAACCGTTGGAATGGTCGGCGAGCCCAGCTCCGGACGGAACCCGCGGGCCAGGTCCTTAAAATAGAACCCTGCCGGCTGGGTGTTGTATGGGCCGTCACCGTTGGTGGGCGGCACCTGGATGGAGCTGTTCAAGAACATCCTCGTTCCGTCCAACTCCTGTGCCATCCTTGGCATGTCCGTCAGGACCGGATCGTCGGGCATTGTCTCATTGGCTGAGCACCACAACACGATGCAGGCATGGTTTCTGCGCCGCACGAAGCGATCGCGCGCGTTCACCAACCACATGCCCGGATCGTCGGGCATCAACCCATTCGCGATGCCGAACTCTTCCCACACCAGCAGGCCGTACTCGTCGCAGACCTCGAAGAACTCTGGCTTGTCCAGATTGCCTCCCCAGTTGCGGATGAGGTTGAAGTTCATCTCCTTTTCCATCTTGACGCGATCCTCAAATCCGCGCCGGTCGCACCGGAGCATGCCTTCGTCCATGCCCCAGTTCACACCGCGAATGAAGATGCGCTTCCCATTGCAGAAGAACGTTAGCGGCTCCTTCACCGCCTTTTCCTTAAGATCCTTCAGGTCCAGTCCGTTGAGTAGTTTGCTCGCATTCCATTGCGTTCCAGCCTTGGGCTTATAGGTGAATTCGCGAATGCCCACACGTGACTTGTGCACGCCGATTATCTTGCCGTGCGATCTGAATTCAATCGTCAGGTCATACAGGTTTTGCTCACCATGGCCGTTCGGCCACCAAAGCTTTGGATTCTCTAAGGAAAGCTGCTTGAAGTTTGACTTGTCAAGCTTGATTGCCTTGGCTTCCCCCGCCTCGATGGAAACAGGACAGGTCAGCTGAATCTTGCCTATGCTTACCTTTAGATCGCCCTTGTAAGGCTGGCTGGAATGGTTCTTTAGATCCACCTTCAGCGTCACGTCGGCGCGCTTCAAATTCTGCGTATCAGGGAAATGGGTGATGACAAATGGATTCTCGACCGTCACATCGCCGGAGGTGCTAAGAAACACACGGTTCCAGATGCCCGTGTCGCGGTCGGGAATGGTGGGCAGCCAGTCCCAACTGTCCGCGGCCAGGATCGTCGGCTCATTCTTCGGATAATTTGGCGGCCACTGATATCCACTCAACCGCTTGGGCATCACCTGGCCCGGCTTCGGCACCGGCATGATCAGTACCGCAATGCAATTCTTCTTACCGGGCTTAACCAACTCGGTCACATCGAAATGCCCACGGATAAACGCGCCGTCCAGGCTACCAGCCTGCTTGCCGTTTACAAAGGCAAAGGCGCGATAGTTGATGCCGTCGAAGTTAAGCCACGCTCGCTTCCCCCCAAAGCTCGCCGGCAAATCGAGTTCGTTTCGGTACCACCAGTTTGTGTGCGCGAAAAACTCGGATATTTGGTAAATATAGTCGCCGTAGAATGGATTGGGAACAGCGCCAAGGTTCACGTAACTCGTCAAAATCGTTCCGGGCACGGTCGCAATCAGCCAATGACTGTCGTCATAACCGCAAGTCGATACAGCCGCTGCCTTGTGCGAAATCGCCGTCTCATTCACCAGCTTCCAACCACCCGACAATTCTATGGTTCCATCAGCCGTCGGCGGGGGAAGTGGCGCGAGCACCGGCTCGAATCCGCCCGTGCCATAGACCTCAAACCCCGTCAGCTCATACCCGCCCGCCTTGGCCTTGCTGTTCAACAGCAACCGCACGTAGCGCGCGTTGATCGCTGGCAGCGGAATCTGCTCCACGCCGCCCTTGCCGTCCAGACTCGTGTTCACGTCGATCCAGTTCGCCACCAGTCCCGTCTCTGGCGACGGACCATGGTCCTCTGAGACCTGTACCGTATACGACAGCGCATAATTCTTGCCCCAGCGCAGCATCACCGAGTGGAGATTGCACTGAGCACCGAGATCGACATAGATCCACTGGAAGTTGGCATTTGCGCTTTCCCACATCGTTGTTGCCAAGCCGTCCGTGGACATATGGCCGGTGTTAGTGAAATTGGCAGAACTAGATGCCCAAGCCGCGCGGTTCAACGCTAAATTCCTTTCCGTGCTGGCCGCCGCCCACTTCGGCGCAATGGCTGCTGTAGACGCCAGAACGCCCAACTTCAATGCCTCACGTCT
The DNA here is from genome assembly GCA_021817045.1 of Acidobacteriota bacterium. GTDB lineage: Bacteria > Acidobacteriota > Terriglobia > UBA7540 > UBA7540 > RH2-MAG17b. The sequence continues at coordinate 44,714 of JAKAWG010000027.1, read as the reverse complement.
GCTCCATTGCCTCATGACAAGAGTCTCCTTTCCCGTGCGGAAGATTATAGTTGCGATTCCTTAGGGCGGGTCCGTCTGGTGCCTGAAAAGGTGGCAAGGGAGGGTGATCGCGTCCTCTCATGCGGACCGGGTCCTAGCCAATCGCGGCGCTCCGCTGATATTCGAGCCCGGTGGCCTGATCTGGCAGCGGGACTGGAGTCAGTGGATCGCGTGGAACGCACTCACACTACCGAGCGGTAACAGTCAATTGGAATTTACGCCGCACCCAATAGCGCTGAGATCGGAACAAGCCCTGCCACTGGCCAGGAGCTGGTTGTAAAGGGCTGAAGCTGTCTTTACCGACTGACGCGCGGCATCGGAAGGTCGGGAGCTTCAGCCTTGGTGGGCCGGTGCCAGGCAAAAAGCTCTGCTTGTAGCCTCCTTACTGTACCTTGGTATTCAGGTTTCAATGCCAGATTGTCCATCTCGCCGGGATCGCGAGCCAAGTTATAGAGCTCGGGCATGTCGTTTGGGCAGTAACAGTATTTGTAGTTGCCGTGCCGGATCATGTAACCCGCGCTCCGGCTGCCGAGCGAGTTCTCGGCGTAGATCGTCGTATCCAGCTTCATCCCCGGATTCCGCAGGCTAGGCACCAGACTACGCCCATCCAGTCCTGGAGGAATAGAAACTCCAGAGAGCTGCAACAAAGATGGCAGCACTTGCACCAGACTTACTGGAGTCTGGCTGATGACGTTCTGGCTTGTGAGTCCTGGAACTCGGAAGATAAGAGGGACACGTACCGATGGCTCGTAGAAGACAAACTTTTGCCAGAGCCCGTGAGCGCCAAGCATATCGCCGTGGTCAGATGTATAGATAACGATCGTGTCGTTTTCAAGACCAAGCTCCCGCAGGCTGTTAAGCACCAGGCCGACGTTGTAATCCATTTGTGCCAGCGAAGCATAGTAACAGGCAAGCCGTACCTTAGCCCACTCGGGATCAGCCAGTTCAGGGCAGGCTGAAGGATGGTCGAGGTCGTAACGAATATAGGCCGGGACCGTGGCACGGTCAACTTTTCCCCAGGTCTGCGGTAGCCTCATCTCTGACGCATTGAACATCCTGTAAAACCTTTCGGCAGGCATAAATGGGTTGTGAGGCTTCAAGAAGGAGGTAATTAAGAGGAATGGCTGATGACTGTTTCCGTACTGCTGAAGAAAACGAATTGACTCGCGTGACACAAAGCTCTCAAAATGATCCGCCTCGGGAAGTAAGGATACACGGCCGGGATGGTTGTACCCCTTTCGCCCATCAGAGGTTCGGGCAGGCATCCAAGTCGCGAGTGCCAGTTCCACCACCTCGCTTTCAGAATTCTTTCCTTTCGCCCATGGGTCTTCGGAAATCCTTGCTTTCGCCCATGGGTCTTTTTCCTCTTTCCACTCCGACTCCACTTGGGGCTGTCCAGACCCATCATCAGGCGCACTGAGTTCGTCAGCGTAAATCTTGGTCTTCGGACCGAGGTACTGAAACCACTCGTTGAAATCAAGGTTGTAGTCAAACCCATGCCTTTGCGCATCGACAAAATGCATTTTGCCGATCATGGCGGTCATATAACCGGCGCTTCCGAAATAGTACGCCAGGCTTTTCTTGTCGAACGGCCACGTCCGGCTGTTGTTGTACGCTTTGTGGTTGTGGACGTAGAGGCTGGTCAGCAGCGAGGCCCGCGAAGCCACACAGATCGGGTCAGTACAGTAGGCGCTTTCGAACCGCAACCCGGAGCGGGCCAGCGCATCCAGGTGCGGCGTATGAGCCACCGGATTCCCCGCTACTCCCAAAGCGTTTGGATTGTGTTGGTCCGCCATGAGAATCAATACATTCTTAGGCCTGCCTGTCGAGCGAGGCCGAACAGCCCCACTACTCTCGCTCGGAAGCAGCCCGGCAACGGCAGTCGTCGCCATGAACTCTCTTCGGCCGAACTTAGCCATCTCCTTGCCTCCTGGGGTCTGGTTGCGTAAACCGGTTTTCCAGCGTGGTTGGTGCAATCCACCATTTGTAGGTCAAAAATTACCTGGTCCAAGGGTGGTAGCGTGAACCAAGGGTGCAAGCGAGGGGTAAACACAATTCGGTTCCGCAAGATGCGACGTCAATCCGGGCGGAATCGGAATAACCAACGGTCGGTTCGGTTCGTGTTGAAATGTTTCGGAATGTAGGCCGGGCCGCCGAGCGTGTATCCAAAGATATTTTGCTTCAGTGGAGGGACCGTGGGGCTGAAAAAGTTCCGGGCGTCCAGAGCGTCATTGCGCAGATATTCGAAGGCAGTACCGTGGAACGTGCTGGTCCCACTCTTCGTCTGGACCACCACAACGTTTGCTCCGTTCAGGCTGTATCGGACTCCATAGTTGTTCTGTAGGAGGCGCACTTCCTGAATCGTGTCCGGATTAGGCGTGACCGTGATTTGCGTCATGTTCCCGGTATTCTCATCCCATATGCCGTCCACGTAGTACATCGTGCCGCCCATTCCCATCCCGTTAACGGACATCACGTTGCTCGTTGTAAAACCGCCCTCGCCAAGCGCCGTCGCTGGAGCCACGTTGGTGACGTCAGGCATGAGAGCCGAAAGACTCTGGAAGTTGCGACCGTTGAGCGGCAGGATAAAGGCCTGCTTTCCCGACACTTCGCTAGAAATTTCAGGCGTGCTCGTCTGCACCTGTGCGGCGGTAGCGACCACACGTACCTGGCTGGTCACTTTCCCTACCGCCATCACGGGGTTGACGGTCGCCACCTGGGCGGGGTGGAGAACGACCCCGCTTTCCACGAATGTCTGGAAACCAGGTTTTCCGACCTTCACCGTGTAGGTTCCAACAACAAGACCCGGAATGACAAAGCTGCCCACCGAATTACTAACGCTCGTGGTTTGCACTCCAGTAGCCTGGTTTGTAACCGAGACGGTAGCGTGCGGTATCACTGCGCCGCTCGCGTCTCTAACCGTTCCGGTAATTGTTGCCGTCGTCACAAGCTGGCTCCAGCCGGTGCGCACCCCGAACCCCAAAGCCATCAATGCAAGAAACGTGATTGTCCGGAAAAACGAAGATTTGTGCTGACCTTTCATGTCTCGTCCTCCTCACGTCAAATTGCGCCGCCTGGTAGGGCAGTGGTCGTGCAGTCCCTTTCCCATCAGCATGGGATCGCAACATGCCAAGACAGTTTCTCTCCTTCTCTATTGCCCCGTTAAGGTAAACGAGTACTCGCCAGACTCCACCTGCAGCTCGATTCCTCTGCGAACGAGGCTTGCGCCCAGGACTCCCGGATCCCCAGCGATATAATGGCCATCCTCCCATATCACGTGGTTCCCTTCCCGAAGCGTGAGCTCCGTCCATTCTTCCTCTTTTGGAATCAGGACGGTCGCATCTGCGCCGACTGGAATGGACACATTGAGCCGGATCTTGCCTGGAAAATGGGCCCACGATGATGAAACGACGCCACGGATAGTTTGAATCGTGCCACTGGCCCAATGAAGGTCTTCGACGACCTGGGGCTCAATGCGAATGTGCCGGTAGCCGGCGCTATCGCTTTCCTGGTCGATCCCCGCCAGAGCTCGATAAAACCAAGCGTCCACGCTGCCAAACATGACGTGATCGTGGGAGTTCATCGACGGACCCGTCTTATCCTGCCAAAGCTCCCACAAAGTCGTGGCGCCTCTCTTGACCATATAACCCCAGCTTGGGTAGGTGGTCTGCGTTGCCAGATCGTAGGCCAAATCCGACCGGCCGATCATACTGAGCGCCGGCATCAGGAACTTAACCCCGATAAAGCCGGTGGTGAGATGGGTGTTGTGATAGTAAAGGATGTCGTTGGTAAGATTTGTCGTTACACCTGAACGCTGATCGTGCGGCACAAGCTTCAAGAATAGCGCCATCGCGTTAGCCGTTTGGGTGCCATTAGCGTACTCCTTCGTCTTCGCGTTGAAAAAAGTCTGGTTAAACGCCTGTTTGATTTGGCCAGCTAACTGACTATAGGTTGCGGCGTCCGCCGAGTTTCCGAGGATGCGCGCAATGTGGGATACGATCTCAACGTCATAGTAATACCAGGCATCCGCGATATAGTCCCCCGGTGTATGCACGACAGCAACCCAGTCGCCTTCGTGGTGGTAGCGGAAAACGTTACCAGAAGCGCGGCTGCGAAGAAACTCGGCAAACTTCTTCAGTCCCGCATAATTCTCTTCGAGAACGCGCCGGTCTCCGTAATGTTGCCACATATACCAGCAAAGCAGCGGGTACGCCGACTCCCAGCCCAGGTCACCGGGAAAGAGTCCCCACCGGTAGGGCACGGTTGAGGGAAGCGACCCGTCGGCACCTTGGGCGTCTCGAATGTCACGAATGAAGTTCGTGTAGAAGGCGGCCATGCCGAAGTTCATCATGGCCTCTTCGGCCGTGGCCTGCGCGTCCCCCATCCATCCCTGGCGTTCGTCGCGCTGGTCACAGTCGGTGGGAATACTGAAGAGATTTGTCAGCTGCGACCAATAAACAAGATGGTGGATTTGATTGAGAATCTCCTTTGAGGCGGCAAAACTCCCTACTGTGGCGACTGCCGTGTGCACCACTTCACCGCGAATCGACGCCAGGCTTGGCGTGCCAGGAAAGCCGGTGACCTCCACATAGCGAAAGCCATGGTATGTAAAGTGCGGCGCGTAAGTTTCCAGACCTCCGCCTTTCAGGATGTAGACATCCCGAGCTTTGGCCGAGCGTAAATTAGCGCGGTTAATCAGGCCGTTGGAATAAAGCAACTCTGCGTAACGCATCGTGACGCGAGTTCCGCGCGGGCCTCTCACGCAAAGTCGCGCCCATCCGCTCATGTTTTGTCCCATGTCATAAACGTAGACACCTGGTTTGGGATTAGTGATGGACCTGGGAACGATTTCGTCTACCACGCGAATGGGGGGCATCATTTCGGCGGAGAGAATTCCCCGTGAGTCCGGAACGACCACGGCCTGCTTCCATGCGGAATCGTCATACCCTGGCCGGTCCCAGCCTGACGTCTCTCGTCGCGCATCGTAGACTTCGCCGTTGTAAATGCCGTCGCTAAGGATTGGACCTTGAGTCGCTTTCCAGGACCCATCTGAAGTCAGGCTAAAGTGCTGCCCTCCTTGGAGATCGACGTTCAGTTGCAGCATCAGCGCCGGCGACTTGTAATATCGCTTATACGTTCCACCGGGTATCTGCAAGGTTGCCCATCCGCCTCCGAGCATGGCTCCTATCGCATTGGGGCCCTCGTTCAACATCGAAGTAACATCATAAGTGGCATAAAGAACTCGTTTGGGATAGGTCGTGAACGCCGGGTCCAGCACCCGCTTGCCGACTCGCTTTCCGTTGATTCGGAGCTCGTAATAGCCAAGAGCGGTGACATAAACCCGCGCGCGTGTGACCGCACCCGGAATTTGGAATTCTCTTCGGAGTTCATTTCCCCCGCTGATCCATTGCCCCTTCCACTCCTTACGCGAAAGCAATCCCATCTCAAACCAAGCAGGTTTGCTATAGGGACTCGCCCTGCCCTCTTTATCCCAGTACCGAACCTTCCAGTAATATCTCTGGCCGCTCGTCAGGGGTTGTCCCGCATAAGCAACCTGGATAGAGTTGTCGGACTTAACCTCCCCGCTGTCCCACTGATTACCCTTCTGTTGATCCAATAGTTCCGGACTCGTCGCGACCAGGACCTGGTACGCAGATTGAAGCTCGCCTCTTTGAGAGTTTGTGAGCAACCATGAGAACCGAGGCTTGCGCACGTCGATACCTAAAGCATTCCGCAGATATTCGCATCGTAAATCTGATGGCGCTCCAGGTCCTTCCATCTGGCCACTTGCTGACTGGATATTGCCAACCAGCACGGTCGAGAGCAACAAGACAAAAAGACCGACCAGCCTCGTCCGCATAAAGTTCCTCGCTCCGTGGAGCCTATCTGAACAACTTTCTTGGACATTCACTGCCTATTCGATCCTCCTCTCGTACCGAATTGCCACTGCGCCCGCCAAGCCAAAAGACTCGCCGGCCTTGCGTAGCGCCGCAGGAATCTGTGGCAACGCGTCCTCATTTCCCTTTGCGCTACTGTTTCGGTCGCGATTGCTCAGCAATAACTTTCTCGCTTAGCCCCCGAATAACGCCAGCAACCATTAGCACAGGCTCTGCACGGTGTCAAGATAATGTGAGAAATCGCGTCGAATTTCCAGCGTTTCTGCGCTTACGACGATCCGTGCACAGGTGTTTTGCGGCCTGATTTTGATCACGACTCCGACATCTCAATCGAGGGTTACCGGGAAGCCCATGAGTTGCTGCATCGGGAAGAGTTGTGACCGATTGGTCAAAACCATTCGGACCGCCGGCAGTGTAGACGCGCCGCCTGCTCAACATTAAGGGCGGCTTTTAAGATGAAGATATATCGCGTTATAATATATTTCGGTTACGTTCGGACGGTTTCCTCGAGTGCGGCTTCGGATGATGGAGGCCCACGCGAAAGGGAAAGGGCCAAGCGAGCCAGACTGACGCTCTTGGTGCTGAGCGGCAGATAACTTCCATCGCTTTCCGCCCCGTTGTTTAACGATCCGCGATGGAGCCAAGTTGCCTCTCAAGTGCCGACTGAAGGGCGCTTCTACGCCAGCCTATCGCCTGACCCGAGGAAGACACAACTTCGACAGATTGTGGACCTCGGCGTTATGGAGAGTACGCGCTTCAGTCAGATCGTCTCACCACTTCCAACCGAATTTCCCTGTTTGTCGAGACCTCAACGCGGGTGTGAGCCACCCCAGGGGGACGACTCATGAACGCTCTTTTGATCGATCCCGAATGGCCTGATACCGATTGAAGCTTCAAGCACTCCCTGCCCTTCGAAGGCAAACGCTCCAGGTATCGACTCTCAGGTCTGCTCGCGACCGCGCCTCTCCCGCCCGAACATTGGAACAAACGCCTGGTAGGCATCAACATCCGACCCCTCACGAAGGCTGATCTGGAGTGGGCGGACGTGGCGCTGCTGACCTGGCTGCTCGTCCACCGAGACAATCCTTTACACGTCCGGGCGCGTTGCCGGGCGCATGGTCCTCAGACCGTGGTCGGCGGACCAGGAACGAGCAGTGTGGCAGGACTGCGTCGCCATCCGGATACGATCGTGATCGGCGAGGCCGAGAATCTGATGGAGAAGCTCACTCGTGATCTAGAAGATCATCAAGCCGCTCCCGTCTACAGAGCCGGGCATTTGTCTGGCTTGGACGAAACGCCCTTTGCGTGACGCGAGCGTTGAATGCACGAAGAACAACCGGCTAGAGCCAAATCTAAAGTTCTGATTTGATCAAACCTCGAAAGGAGGAAAGGTTGTCATGCTGAATAAATACTTTTCGAAAATCTTCGATGAATCTCTCTGCCGTACAGCCGGAGTGGCGTTTGACGCCATTCAATTCTTCAACAAGTATCATCCTAGTCCTTCCATCATTCCTAAATGGTCCGATAAGCCGCTTCTGAAGTCATGGGAAAAGACGCGCCCCATCCTGGGCTGGCCGCGCGCGACGGATTCGCTCTGCCCGGAGTGCGTGAAAGAGGCGCGCAAAGCCATTCTTTCCGGCACAAAAGACTGGCAGGATTTAGTAAACACAAAGGTCGGTGAGATCAAGGCTCAGGTCATCGAGCGGGACGGGCAGGTGTGGATGATCAAGGATTGTCCGATCCACGGCCGCTGCGAAGACTTGATGGCCATCGACTCTAAGTTTCTTTCGTGGATTGAAGCCAACTTTCCCGGCCGCGATATCCGCGCTCATTCGGATGAGCACGTCCACCATCACGGGTCGAGCACGGTGAAGCACGGGCGCGGCACGGTGCTGACGGTCGATCTCACCAACCGCTGCAACATGATGTGCGATCCCTGCTTTATGGACGCGAACCAAGTGGGTTTTGTCCACGAGCTAAGCTGGGAAGACATTACGGAAATCCTGGACAACGCCACGCGAGTAAAGCCTCGCCGGCAGATGTCGGTGCAGTTCTCGGGCGGAGAGCCCACGATGCACCCGTTATTTATCGACGCCATCCGCTACGCGCGGAAGTGTGGATTCAACAGCGTGCAGGCGGCTACGAACGGCATTGAGTTCGCCAAGAGCAAGGAATTCTGCCGCCGGGCCTTTGACGCCGGCCTGCGGTATGTTTACCTCCAGTTTGACGGCGTCGGTAACGACGCCAACAGCCACCGTCACGTGGGCAACCTCTTTGACGTGAAGCTGCGGGCATCGAAATCATGCTCGTCACTACCATCGTCAATACGGTCAACGATGACCAGGTCGGCCCCATCGCGAAGTTCGCCATGCAGAATCCCAAAAAGATCACCTTCATCAGCTTTCAGCCGGTTTCATTAACCGGCTGTGATGAAGACATTACGACTGAGCGGCGGATGCGGCAACGCTATACGCTTTCTCACCTGGCGCGCGACGTCAGTCGGCAGGTGGGCAAGATCGATCCTATCTACGACTGGTTCCCGATCACCATGCTCAGCGTGTTCTCCGACTTCGCCGATCTCGTGCATGGACCCGAAACGAGTTGGGGCAGCCTCAGTTGCGGATGCCATCCCAATTGCGGCGTCGGCACCGCTCTGATGATCAACAAGCAGACCGGAGAATGGGCGCCCGTTCCACGCTTCATCAACCTGCGCGGTTTGATCGGCGATACCCAGAAGATCATCGACGCCGCCCGCAATCGGAAATTTTCCAGCGTCATGATGGGGCTTGCCCTGCTCAAAAACTACAGACCTTCGCAAGCGCCGCCGTTGCTTAGCCTGCTGGATCTCTGGAGGAAGTTCGACAAGACCTACTGGACGAAGGGCGAGGGCAAGGCTGAGGAAGAGTACGGGGCTTTCAGCCCCGAGCGCACGCTCGAGGACGCCCTCAAACGGCGCCAGGACCCGTGGAATTTCATGTTCATCGGCGGCATGTGGTTCCAGGACCTCTTCAATTATGATTTTCGGCGCACCGAGATGTGCATCATCCCTTATGCGACGCAGTTAGGCGAGATCTCTTTCTGCGCTTATAACACCGGCGTAGGATGGCGGAAAATCATCGAGAATATGTTCAAGAACGCGACCGTCGCCGAATGGTACAAGACGCACGGTAAACATGAGATTTTCGCCAAAAATAAGAAGGTCGATCTCCAGGCATACGAGCACTACCTGAAAATTGACCCGATCGACGCGGCGCGCGTCAAGGTGCGGCAGGTTGACGGCCCCGTCACGGCTTCCGAAGAGGATCGGTTGCGCCGTAAGAAAGCGTGGGAAGAAGCCGCAAGAGTCCGGGCGATTTATGAAGAAATGGTTCTGAAGAAGCCTGAGTCTCCTCTCGTTCAGATTGGTCCTCCCACCGGGCGCGGCGACCATAAGCCTTTGAGAGGTGAAGCTCAGAGTTCCCGCGAACTGGCGGATCTTCAGCCCGTCGCAGCCGGGTGGGGTTGAGAGCAAGATGGTACCTCCAAATTGTAAGGAGTTAAGAGGAAGGGCATCGTCTGCTCAGGGTCGCGTCAAAGTCTGAGGAGTGCATGATTCCGCGGCATGGCGAGAGCCATTTGGAGTGCGGGAGCTTGCTCCCGCTTTCTTGGCTTGTCTTCGGCGCATCGCGCGCGACCAAACAGGCCGCCGAATATTCTGTAGCGCCGCGAGCAAGCTCGTGGCTTCCAAAGCGGCGGCAAGCCGCCGGACTCCATATCCCGGACTTCGACTTGGCCGTGAATGTCTGCTCGATGAAGTTGACAGCTCCCTGCGAATTGTGTACTATTGAGTAACCACGCCCCTCGCACATTGCAGCCCACGAGGTCTGTCGTGTCCATCACGAACTCCGCGTACCCAGCATCGCTTTCGCCAAGCCTAAATGGCACGCCGAGGGATCCAGGCGGCACACGCCGTTCCCCGAGACCCACAAAACGAGGCCGAGCCACCCCTTCAAAGCCGCTGGAAGGCAATCGCTAGGCTAGGCACATTTGGCGAAATTGACGGGCGTTTTTTGCTCGAGAAACCCACCAAGTTGATGAAAACAAACAACATTAGAATTTGCTTATGACGAGCAAACCCAAAAGCAAACCCAAGCTTTTCAGGCATAAATGAGTTATGTCATTTTTAATGAGCAACTTATAAGGGCTAGGGCGAGGCCCAGGTTTTATATAAGTTGTTGGTAATAAATAAGATATAGAGGCGTACCCGGCGGGCGAATGTGACGCCGGATCGAGCGAGCATAGAGCGCTCGATCCGGGGTTCATTCGCTCCCGGCCCACAGTGTGTCAGCGGAAGGGTGTTCGCAACTTGGATGCCCGATCATCTCGCGCTCAGTTCGGTAGCGACCAGACCTGATCCGGCTGATCGTGACCACAGGCTGACAGTTCCAAGGTCTGAGTTTTTCCGCCTGCCGTGGTGTTGGTGGTGAGACACGCTCGATTTCCAGCGTTGATCAGATTTCCGGTAAGGTTGTAGATCCAGCGTTGTGTTTTACCGAAGCTGCATTTTTTCATCCCGACGCTGTCACCGGAAGCGGTTAGACACTCACCCTGCGGGGATTCGACGGCTCCGCGGCGGGTGACCGTCCAGCTTTCTCGAGGAGAGCCGGAGCAGGGTTCGACAAGGCCTGTTGAGGCGAGGCAGCGACTGTAGCTCTGTGGATTCCGTTCTCGCGTCATCGTCGTCATCACTATAGCTCCCCTACGAGACCTGATTCCGCAAGAGGGCGAGGCATGAACGCGCCAGATAACGGTATCGTGCATGGCGATGCTGGCCCGTAGCGCTGATACTCCGGATTGATGCGTGCCGTCCCATAGATTAATTGCATTCAGACGACAGTTTGCGTTTGCTGCGAAGCCGAGGCCGGCTGGCCTCAGATTAACTTGCACGTCTATATCGCCGCGGTTCAGCACGTCCACCGCGTAATCTCCGCTGCGCAGCGGTTTCACCAGAACGTCTATCGACGGGGTTCGGTACACCAGAGAGGCCATGCGTCCCAGCGGGTCCTGATCGATCGCGATAACGTCTTTATTACCCAGGATCGCAATTGATTGTGGGGAGAGTTTGCTGATGTCGGAGCTAAGAATGAGCGGTGCCGACATCATCGACCACAGAGCCAGTTGGCTACGGCTCTCAGCCAGGCTCATTCCAGCATCGCCGCCGATGATGAAGTCGGCATCGTCCCAATTCCCGGGCTTCTGAAATCGACCGAGAGGAAGATTATACGAATAGTTCCAAAGCACACTCTGGAAGCGGGGAGTGTTGGGCTGGTTCGGATTGAAGTTGGCCATGTCGGAGCCTTCCCGCCAGAGTTGACCGTAGTCACGAACCCAGCTCAGCACGTCATACCACTCCGGGGTGCCCTGGAAGTACGCCGGCGCCGACTCCGAAAAGATAATGGGCCGGCCTACCGCCCGCAATGCTGCACTCTCAGCCGAATACGCCCTGCGATAGGCAGCGGCCCTGCTCATCCCGTTCGGGACGTACACATTGCACCCGTCGAGCTTGAGATAATCGACTCCCCAGGATGCGAACAGCTTTGCATCCTGGAGGAAGTGATCCTTGCCGCCGCCCTTCGGCTCGCCGCTGCCAGCGAGACGATCGCAAGTCTCGTACCCCGCGTCTTCGTAAATGCCGAACTTGAGACCTAAAGCGTGAACGGCCTCGGCTACCGGCTTCATCCCATCAGGGAAGCGCTGCGGATCGGCCTGCAGGTTATCCTGGGCATTACGGGTTTTCTGCATCCAGCAATCGTCGATCACCACCGTGTTGTACCCGTCTGCCGCGAGGCCGGTCTTCGCCAGTTCCCTAGCGTTGGAGAGTATCGTCTGTGCCGTATACCTGCATTGGTAATGCGCCCAATCGTTCCAACCCATCGGGGGATGCGCGGCGAGGGGATCGGGCCAGGCGGCGAGTCCAGCATGGACTGGAATTATCACGGTTAGAATGGAGACGAGCAGGAGAAGCGTGAGGCGGCGCTGACGAGGCGTCCGAAGCGGTAGTGAGAACACTGCTGACATAAATTTCCGGCAGGCAGCGCGCAGACGGATATGTTGGCCGGCCAATGTGGCAAGGATCATCTCAATCCTCCGTGACAAAACGGTCCTTATCCTTACATCTGCGAAGCGAACAGGTATTTTCCCGAACCCACCTCATACACCGCCGCGCCATTTTCGTCCCGAACCCATCGAACACCGGGAGCTTGCTTCGCGGGCCGGCCACTTTCCGTGATTGATGGCGGATTCGTGGACGGCACAAACAGTGTCGCTATGCTATTAACCGGTATGGCGACCTTCCAGGTGAACTTGCCATGTTGCCGCCGCCAATCACTGACGATCTCGCCATACGGAGATTGATGCGAGGCCGTGACAAAGGACAGGCCGGCGACTGCCGACGGGCGCATGATGATATGTTTGAAGCCGGGCTTCGCTGGATCAGAACGGATTCCCGCCAGGTTCTCGTAGAACCAGGTCACCAGATCGCCTACGAGCATCAAGTGATTGCGTGAATTCATCGCGGGATTGGCCGTATTGCCATCCCACAGCTCCCAGATCGTGGTGGCGCCCTGGCTGATCATATAACCCCAACTTGGGTAGGTTCTCTGTCGGGCAATCTCGTAAGCGAGGTCAGCATGGCCGTTATCTGAAAGCACCTGCATCAGCCACTGGCAGCCGATCAAGCCTGCCCCGATGTGACCGGCACTTTCATCCTCGATGTTCCTTACGAGCGCTTCAACCAGCCTCGGTCTGCCAGAATCTGCAACCAAGCCAAACGCTAGAGGAAGGATGCTGGAGGTCTGCGATCCGTTGGCGTAGTGGCCGGTCGCCGGGTCAAAGTAAGTCTTGTTGAATGCGCTCTTGACCCTCTCGGCCAGTTCGTCAAACTCGCTTCCGTCCTCCTCTTTGTTAAGGAGGGCCGCATTCCGGCTCATGAACCTGAGCAAGTAGTAGAAATACGCTGTAGCCAGCAATGTATGATCCGTCTGCCGGGCCGGGTCTTCAGTTTGAATGAGGGTGCGATTACGGGGCGGCGGGCACCAATCACCGTAATTGTCTCGCGGCATGAGATCGTTTTTCAAATAGCCGCGCATGTGTACGATCCACTTCTTCATCCCTTCGTAATGCTGCATAATCACGCGCAGATCGCCGTACTGCTCGTATATGTTCCGGGCAACGATAAAGAAGCTGGCGGGCCACGTCACATTGTCGTTATAAAAAGGCCAGTACGCCGGGCAAACGTCACTCACACTGCCTTTCGGAGTTTGAGAATCCTCAATATCACTAACCCACTTTGTATAGAAGGGAGCGACATCGAAAAGATAGGTCTCACCGCGACTTTCGGCCGAGCGATCGCCCAGCCAGCCTTGCCGCTCGTCGCGCTGCGGGCAATCTGTTGGAATGCTGCGATAATTGCCGCGAGTGCCCCAGAGCACATTCTTGTAAATCCGGTTAATCAGAGAATCCGAACTGGCGAACCGGGCGTGCTCAGGCAGAGCGTCATGGACAACCCGGCCCTCCAAAGTCTCCAGGCTAGGCTTTCCAGGGAAGCCCCGTAATTCAACATACTGAAAACCGTGGTAGACAAAGCGCGGCTCGAAAACCTCGGTTCCATCTCCGTTGAGGGTGTAGGTATCCGTCGCTCGCGCCGAGCGGAGGTTGTTGAGGTAGAGCGTGCCATCATTTCGAAGTGCTTCGGCATGACGGAGGATCACTTTCGTGCCTCGGGGGCCCGACACGGTCAGGCGACACCATCCCACCATGTTCTGCCCCATATCGAAAATGAATCGATTGGCCTTCGGCTGAGTCATTTTGATCGGCTTAAGAGTCCGCATTATGCGGATCGGCGCAATCATCTGAGCCGAGAGCGCTCCGGAGGGAACGCTGACCAGCTTCGCTTTTTCCCAGCTTGAATCGTCGAAACCAGGCTCATTCCAGCCCTTCATTTCTTTGGTTGCGTCATAAACCTCACCGTCGTACACGTTGTTGGAACGGATCGGCCCTTCCGTGGTCAGCTTCCAACTCTCATCGCTGACAATCCGATCGATGGGGCCGTCGCGATGCTCGACCTCCAATTGCAAGAGCAGCTTGGGGTAGCCAAGCGTGCGCGTGAACGTAGGAACCGCAACACGCGGAGCAAAAAACCGTCCATTGCCGAGCATCACGCCGAGCGTGTTATCGCCTTGCTTGATAGCGCGCGAAACGTCGTAAGTCAGATAAAACACCCGCTTGTCGTAATCGCTCAGCGCGGGCACGAGCGCGTCAGGACTCACCTTGCTTCCGTTTAGCCAAGCTTCAAAAAGGCCAAGTCCCGAAAGATAGAGTGTGGCGCGACGCACCTCGGCTTCGACCCTAAAATCCTTACGGAGCATGCGGGCCGGCAAAACGCGGTGCTCCGCCCAGCCGACGTCACCCCACGGTGCCATTCCATACCTGCCGATAACCTTAGCTCGTTTCCATCCTGAATCGTTGAAGCCAGCACTCGCCCAGCCTGCGGTCTTGGCTTGAGATACTCGCCATTGCTGATCCGTGTGAATGGCCACCCGCTCCTCGCCGGGCAACTCCATTTGCAGTGCAGCAATGAGTCCGGATGGGCCGTTGTTCGATTCCGCGGCGATGGCAATGACGTTGAGTCCGCGCTTGAGTAGCTGCGTTACGTCTCGCGAGACGGGCGCTTTTATGCCTCTTCCTCTGGCTACTTCCTTTCCGTTGATGTAAAGCATCACTTCGCCAGAAGTGACCACAAAGAGCAGAGCATCAACCACTGGAAAGGGGCCGTCCGGCGGGATGATGAACACCCGGCGAAAATATCGCGTGCCGTGCTCTGAGCCCGACGCCCAGATCCAGTGTGCATGCATCAGCCCTTGCGGTTTTCCTTCCCCGCCATCTAGTCCGATCCATTGTCCCTTCCAGTCCGTGCGACGGAGGAGCCCCATAGTCCAAAAGCCCGTTTGACTCCAAGGAGAAACTCTGCCAGATTTGCTCCAGACGCGGACTTTCCACCAGACCTGCTGGCGTGAAATCAGAGGTTTTCCCCCATACGCTACCTGGGTGGACTTGTCCGATTCAAGTTTTCCACTATCCCAAAGATCACCATGATCGGAATCGAGACGGCCTCGACTGCTGGCTGCCAAGACCTGGTAGGCAGCCTGCACCTGACCACGTGCCTCGGGAGCGGTTGACTCCAGCACCCAACTCAGCCTCGGTTCGAGGACATCTATGCCGAGCGGGTTCTCGCGGTATTCCGACCGCAAAGCGACCGGACGTATCGTTCCCTCCTGTTGAGCATTCCCTTCCGCAACGCGGTCTGATGCTGGAGAGAGTCGGCCGAATCCGAGCAGCCCTCCGCCCGCAAGCGCGGTGTCCTTCAAAAACTCCCGACGAGAGGTACGCCTTCTCTTGGCCATTACGCAATTCTCCACGTGGGCGTTATGTGATCCAAACTGCGAGTCCACCTCAATCCGGGCTCCATATTCTAACGCAACCGCGCTAGTCTGGGTCATTCGAGAAGCGATGGGCCTGTCAGGATGGCAGCCGGTAATTGGCTTTGCACCAGCACCGCCGGCCCGCACGCCACCACCTCACTCAACGCCACCAAAGCGCGCTGATTGTAGCGCCGCCGTCATGCACAAGTTCTGCGCCCGTAATATAGGCCGCCTCGTCGGAAGCCAGAAAGGCTGCGGCCGCCGCGATCTCTTCGACGTGGGCCATGCGCCCGGCCGGTATCATCGCCTCAAGTTTTGACATCACCGCCGGATCACGGAGCAGATCGCGGTTGATGTCAGTCACCGCACCTTCCGGGCACAGCAGGTTCGACGTTACGCCGTAACCGACCAACTCCATTGCCGCCATCTTGCTGATCATGGCGAGGCCAGCCTTCGCCACACAATAAGCTCCCTGCTGCGCTGTGGGCAACAGTGAGGCAGTGGATCCGATATGAATCATGCGCCCGCCCCGTCCCTGGCGGATCATCAGCTTTCCGACCATCTGCGTACAGTGAAAGGCGCCGGTCAGATCCACGGCCAACATTTTGTCCCAGTCTTCCAAGCGGCAATCCATGAGACTGCCGAAGACGACGATTCCCGCGTTGTTGACCAGGATATCGATTCCGGCGAATTCTTTGACCGCGTCCCGAAGCGTCCGCTCGACGGCCTGCGGGTCGGTAACATCTGTCTGGAACGCAAGCGCTCGCGGTCCCAACTCTCGGACTTCGGCAGCAACCTGTCGCGCCGGCTCCAGATCCTTGTCAGTGACCGCAATGTCGGCGCCTTCCTGCGCGAATCTCAACGCGGTGGCTTTGCCGATCCCGCGGCCAGAACCGGTGACCAATGCAATTTTTCCTTTCAGCCGGTCAGGCGTCGGAGTAATGCGCGGCTGAAATCGCTCCGTACTGGAGACGTAGCCGACAGTTGGCTTATCGTCGGTCACGGGCTGTCTCTCTGGGTTGATTTGTAAGGGAGCTCGGCACCCACTCCGCAAGGTCCTCAGCGTGACGGTCAAGCTCGGCCAAGTGAAACCTGTCTGGGTGAAAGGTTGGCTCGCGGCAATACGCAGCGGAAATCATGCCGCGCTTCACGAGCAGCAGCTTCTCGCAGGCGATCAGCATCTCGACGGATTGCATCATGAAATTCAGCAGCGGCAGGAGGCGCTGGTGAAACGCCCGGCTCTGCTCGCCTCCCCGCTCAAGCAGATCCCAGAGGTGAACAAAAGCGCGCCCTAACGAAGCGGTGGGCATGCACCCGGCCACGCCCCGAGCGACATCTTCCGGCAGGTGCAGTCCCATGTACCCCACAAGGCTTTTGAGCGATCCCCCGGAAGCTTGGCGCAATGCGGTGATCATCCCACCTGACGGAACCAGGTCAATTTTGATGTGCGTCAGGTTGGGCAACGCGCGGCGCAGATTAACGAACGCCTCCGGGCTGATCATCTTACCTGTCTGAAGCGGCGCGTACTGGACAATGACTGGCACCTTCACGGCGCGGGCAGCTGCTTCGATGTGGTGCAGGATCGCTTCGACACTCGGGTTCAGAAAGAACGGAGGCAACACCATGAGAGCATCAGCGCCCTCGGCAGCCGCCTGGCGGGCCTGTTGCACTGCAACTTCCCCGGCGTGATGAGTGATCGAAATGATAACCGGCACACGGTGATTTGCCTGACGCACCAGCAGCTCCGTCAGCGAGGCCCGCTCGGCGTCTGTAAGCTTGTAGTACTCGCTGCCCAGGCCGAACATGGCCAGCCCATGCACGCCGTCCTGAATGGATGCTTCGACCAGGTGTGCGAAGCTCTCACGGTCCACCTCGCCGCGCTCGGTGAAGGGAGTGGCAAGCACGGGAATGATGCCGCCTAGCTCTTTCAAGAGATCTCTCCCTTGGGATAGCGACGAAGTACTTCAGGGTCATAAATCGGGATAAAATGCGCAGCCTGCGATCGAATACGCTGGTAGGTCCGGTCGCCTTCGGTTAAGCTCTCAGCGAGGCCGGGCAGGTATCCCTCCAAATTGCCGTATTTGAAAGCAAGGTCGCCAACCATCACCGTGCCCGCTTCCGTTTCGATCGCGTCAACCATCAAGCTGCAGTGGTGCGCGTTCGCTCACGACGCGAGGCCCGAGGTGAAATTGGGTCGCGTGAATCAAGTTCATAACCTGCTTGATAATGCTCGAGATCGAAGGCGCGGTGCTGTTTGCGGACATTACCGATTTCAGTGGAATCTTTCGAGCGGTATGACCGAGTACGCCGCTAATCTATCTGAAGTCATCCCTCGTTGGCAACAGAATTATCAGCTTGCGGGCTACGCCTTAAAACATTACTTGACAACACGGCTTTTCCGGCAGGAGAATAACCGCGCTTTCGGTAAGGCCAATTTCCTGACGTTCTGCTTCAACGTGTAACTGCACCCATTCATAGGGAGTAATGGCCACCGATCGGCCTGATGGCACCGAGACTTCGGGCTGGCACGGTGGAATTCATAATTTTGAGAGGACGGTCATGATAAAGCAAACTATTCCCGCGAGTGCGACACGAGTCTTTTTTCTTGCTTTGATGATTGCGGCGCTTGGGGTTCCAGGCTGGGGTCAGCTTTCGAGCACAGGCACCATCAATGGAACAGTTGTTGATGCGAGTGGCGCCGTTATTCCTAATGCCGAGGTCACGATCGTGGATCTGGATACGGGCGTCAGCACGGTGGCCCACACGAACTCGAGGGGAAGCTTCGTTGCCCCAGCGCTCCGTGTGGGGCGTTATTCGGTGGAGGTAAGCAAGGCCGGCTTTCAGACCTTTACAGAGACAGGCATCCTTTTGCATCCCGCGACGGTGGCCACTGTGAACGTGACGATGAGAGTCGGCCGGGTATCGACGCGAGTCACTGTGGCCGCGAGCGCGGCGCAGGTACAAACGACTTCCTCGGAAGTTTCAAGCGTGGTCTCGGAGCATCAGGTGGTCACGCTGCCGCTCAACGGGCGCAACTACCAGTCGCTTTCGGCGCTGATGCCGGGCGTTACAAATCTAAGTCCAGATACGGCGCTCAACCAGGGCGGGTTCCTGACCAGCAACGTAATTTCCGTCAATGGCATGGGAAACAGCGGCACCCTCTTTACCGTGGATGGAATATGGGACATGAATACGGGCAACTTCAGCCAGACCACGATCACGCCGAACCCGGACACCATTCAGGAAGCACGCGTGCTGCAGAACAACTACAGCGTGGAATACAACTTGTTTGGGGCTAATGTGATGATGATTCATACGCGGAGCGGGTCAGATACGTACCATGGCGCGGCTTTCGAATATTTGCGCAACGACGCACTCAATGCCCGGAATTTCTTTACCCCAACCGTTCCTCCGCTCAAACAAAACATTTTCGGTTATACCCTGGGCGGGCCCTTGTACATCCCGCATCATTACAATACGAAGAAGCAGAAGACGTTCTTCTTCTGGAGCCAGCAATGGACCCGGCAGGACATCGGGTCAAACCAGGTTGGCGCCACTCCTACCCCGGCGATGCGCAATGGCGCGTTTCCTACGAGCGATCCTTTCGCCTCGACGATTAAGAACCCCGCGACGGGCCAACCCTTCGCGAACAATACGATCCCTAGCTCGATGCTCAACCCCAATTCACTGGCGGTGCTCAATGCTATGGCGTCCTTGCCGAACAATCCGGCTGGCGGCTTTGATAATTTCCTGAATCTGACTCCTGTGATCAACGATACGCGCGATGACGAGATTAAGGTGAATCAAAACATCACTAAAAAGTGGCGGCTGACGGCAGAATATCTTGACGATAGACAAGCCAGTAATCAGCCGTACAACAATTACACCGGTGCGCCTTTCCCGACGAGCACGACCGTTTACTTAACACAGAATCAATTGGCGCAACTTCAATTGACGACGATGATTTCGTCTTCCATGGTGAATACCGCCGGTATCTCCATGAATAACTACGTCGTAAGCCCTGAGGTGGCGGGGATTTGGCTGCAAAGCCAGGTTCCTGCATTCAAAGAAACTCTCCCTTTCAGCGGGTTTCTTTCGGAACGGCTGCCGCAAATCAATCTCTCGCAAGGCTGGCCCACCCTTGGCGACTCCACCGGGTATCCACTGTTTCATGCAAGCGATTTGGAAGACTCGTTTGTCGATAACTGGAGCCTGCTGCGCGGCCACCACTTTTTCCAATCGGGGCTCAATCTTGTGCTGGGAACCAAACGTCAAAACTCATTCGCCGCAAGCAACGGCCTCTGGAGCTTCACCGGCCAGTTCACAGGCAACGCGCTGGCTGATTTCCTTATTGGCGACGCAGCTTCTTTCAGTCAAACCAGCTCGGAGCCCCGCTTTTACGCCCATTATCGGATTGTTTCGCCTTACTTTCAGGATAGTTGGCGGGCGAGACGCCGTCTGACGCTAACCGCCGGGATTCGCGTCTCCTATATGCCGGCAGGGCACGACCAGAAAGGGTATGCCGGGATTTTCGACCCTTCGACTTACGTTCTCTCCCAGGCTCCCGTCGTTAATACAAACGGGACGATTACGCCGACCGCCAGCTACAATCCTCTGAATGGCCTGATTTACAACGGAGTAAATGGAGTTCCCTTAAACTTCACGACAGTACACCAATGGTACTGGGGGCCCTCCGTCGGCTTTGCTTGGGATGTTTTTGGAAACGGCAAAACGGCGTTGCGCGGGGGCTATGGAATAGCCTATCAAGCCTCGCCGATCCAAGCATTTTGCCTGAACGGTTGCGCAGTCAACCCGCCCCTCATCAAGTCCGTCAACCTGGTTACCCCCAGTTTCCCTAACCCAATCGGGGCCGCAGAGAAACCTCTTGCCGCTCCTTCTCTAAATAGCCAAGCTGAAAACGTACAGTACTCGCAAGTGCAAACTTATAGCTTGAGCCTCCAGCATCAATTTGCGGGGAATTGGTTCGGCTCGGTCACTGGCGCCGGGAATATTGTTCGTCACGGGAATGGGATTGAGAACATCAATCAGCCTCTGCCCGACGCACCCTACGATTTCAACCCAATTATTAATACGGGAACGGTCTTCAACAACCTTTACAGTCCGTACCTGGGCTATGCGGGCATTCCCAGCGATACCAGCGGATTTAATGCGTATTGGAATGCTCTCGAGGTGGACGTGCGTCACCCGGTAGGCCACAACTTGTTCCTTTCCGTAGCCTACACGTGGGAACACGGCCTGACGGAAACCCGGGGCTACGCCCTCTTCAATAACGCGAGCACCACTCAGGATGTGTACAACCCCGGACTCGATTACGGTACTTCAAATCTGACTCCACCCCAAATCTTTACGGTCAGCGCCATCTGGAGTTTGCCTTGGTACCGCAATGCTGCAGGGCTGAAGCGGCTGGCGCTTTCGGGTTGGCAGTATTCCGACATCACCACCATCCAGGACGGTTTCCCTCTTGATCCTGGCCTGAGTGTCGCGCACCAGGGGTTGGCCACACGTCCCAACCGCGTGGGAAGCGCAATCACTGGACCCCAAACAGTAGCGGAATGGTTCAACACCGGCGCCTTTGCAGCCCCGCTTCCTGGGTACTTTGGCAATGCCGCGCCTGGAAGCATCTACGGTCCAGGGGTGGTTGACTTCGACATGGCGTTTTACAAGGATTTTCGAATCAAAGAGCGCCACACATTCCAATTCCGAGCCGAGCTTTTCAACATATTTAATCGGGCCAATTTTAGCGGGGTTCAGACCACCTTCGGGGCGGGGAATTTT
Organism: Acidobacteriota bacterium; assembly: GCA_021817045.1. GTDB lineage: Bacteria > Acidobacteriota > Terriglobia > UBA7540 > UBA7540 > RH2-MAG17b. The sequence goes on along the minus strand of JAKAWG010000027.1, from coordinate 23,524 downwards.
GGCCGCATCACCAGCGCCAGGGATCCGCGCATTGTCGAATTCGCTCTGAGGTACCAGTTTTAGACAGACGATTCGATCATCGCCTTCCGGCGTCTTCGGCCTCCAGGTCTAAGAGGACGGCCATTTCGTGGCGCTTGGTGACGGACTCAGCGTCAGCGGTCGCGTTATTTTGCAGTCCTCCCGTAGCATACCAAGGCAACGATGGCGCGATACTCCAGGCGGCAGTTTCTTGCGGGATGTGGCGCGGGTCCGACGCTCACCAAGCTTGCAATGGGTGCCCCGGCGGCACCGGCTTCTCACCCGGCGCCTTTGGAAAAACAGCCGGATGAGAAGTTCACTCCTGTATCCTTAGCGGATTATTTCAATGTTTCATCCCGCCAGTTTGGACCGAAGGCACGTGCCAAAGGTCTGGGAGGCGCGTCGCGACAAGATGGTCTCATCCGCGTGCTGGGCGGCAAACGCCGCTTACAGGGAATACCCTTTTTGTTGGGCGACCAAGATGTAGAGCAGAAATCCTGGGTTGCTTTGAGCTTGAAAGAGCACCCCTGGTCGTCTCAGGGCATCGAAATTCCACTCGGGCGCAACGCTCACTACATCTGTTTGGCGTCTTTTTGCGACTGGGACGAGAACGAGACGCCGCCGCCCGGGAAGGATGTCTTCGAGAAAGTGGGACAACATCTCGGGAAGGTTGTGCTGACTTACCAGGATGGAGCCCGGCATGATCTGCTCATCCGGCGGCGTTACGAAACCTCTTCCCCTTCGGAGCCTTGGGGTCACGATTGCTACGCCGCATTGAAACCCGAGAAATTCCATCCCACTAAAATCACCGACCCATTGCCTCACGGGACCTGGTGGGGTGCCCTCCAGATCGGCGTCGGAGGCGACGCTTCGGGAGGACATGGCCTTGGGTGGGTATGGGTATGCGCTTTAAGTACTCCCGAACCGGCCAAGACGATTGAAACGATCCGGCTGGAACCTTTGGCCGATGATCCTTGGATCGTTTGCGGTTTGAGCCTTTTCCACCGGCCCGAGTACCCGCTACGGCGCGAGAAGCTGTCTTTATTTAGGATCACGTTGCCGAAACCGACAAGCGAACCTCAAAACCGTTGGCAGCTTGATCTCGATCTCGGCGTGATCGCGCGCACCTTTGTTCCTCCGGCCTTTCAGCCCGAATCTGAACTGTGGATACCGGCTGCCCGCCGTGGCGGGCACTGACAAGATGGGAGCCTATATGGCTTCCGGCGTCAACCGCGTCTATGCGTTTATAGGCAGGGACGAATTCACTTTCGCCAACTGGGCGGCCGCGGTTCGAAAGGGAAATACGTTTGTGACTACCGGGCCGCTGTTATTTTTCTCCGCCGAGGATCGCTCACCCGGCGAAGAAATTGTCATGGACAGGAAAGGCGGAACCGTGGAGGTTTCTGCCAAGGTCCAATCGTTTGTTCCGGTTCATCTGTTGGAGGTTGTTTTCAACGGCCACGCCGTCGCTTCCCGCGAAGAGCCGGCCGGAGCGCGGGCGCTGACCCTCGCGGCGAAGGTTCAGGTCTCAGGGCCAGGATGGCTTGCGGCGCGCTGTTCATCGCGCCTCGGCCCGGTGACGAACTGGAAGTTTAAGATTGCGGCCCACACCTCGCCAGCGTACTTGCGCGTTCCCGGTGAAGAAGCGTTCTCGCTGCCGGTGGCCACCTATTTCCTGGAGCTGATTGAGGGCGCCCAGACGTATCTCGAAACGTTGGCCGTCCGGCCTGATGAGGAAAGATTCGCTAAAATCCGCAAGACTTTCGCGGATGCGCGAGCCGTATTGCATCGCAGAATGCATGAGTATGGAATACCGCACTGAGGAATGCTTTCGAACAACCGCTGGCGCAGCATATCTTTCGTGAAATTGAAGCTGGCGGTGGGTGGTGTGGAAGGGCTGAACACGGAGAAGGTATATTCCATTAAGGTCACCGGCTTTCCTAAGCCGCATGCCATCTGAAAAGTAATCGCCAGTATATGGGCTCGTTCTCAAACAAGCATTTCTGAAAGCACAAGTTTTTTTGACCAGGAGGGAAGTGATGAAGAAACTTGCTGCAATGGCTCTGGCTGTGTTCAGTCTTGCAAGCGTCGGAAGCGCGCTAGCGGCTCCAGCGCCGCAGTTTTCGCATCCGTCGATGCATCCACCCGCAGGACTCAACAAAGTTAAACACATAGTGTGGATCATTCAGGAGAACCGCTCCTTTGACAACTATTTTGGGACATTTCCCGGGGCCGACGGACTTCCGCCTGGAACCTGCTCTCCGGTACTTCCTGGCTCTAAGCGCTGCATTGCTCCATTTCACATGCCCAAAGACATGCCTTCCTGTGACCTGGCTCATCGCTGGGTGATTGCCCACGCTGCTTACGACCACGGTGCGATGGACGGGTTTGTCTGGGCGGAAGGTACTCCGTTTACGATGGGCTACTACGACCAGCGCGATATTCCCAATTATTGGGCGTACGCGAAGCACTTCACGCTTTGCGACCGGTTCTTTTCATCGCTCCTAGGCCCAAGCGGTCCGAATCACCTTTTCACAGTCGCGGCCCAGTCGGGCGGTGTAATCAACAACGAGTTTTCAATCGAGGAAATTGATGATTTCCTCGACACGACCGGCGGCTACAGCTTTCCCACGATGGTGAACCTTTTCACGCAGGCGAAGGTTTCCTGGAAGTACTACGTGGAGACAAAGCCCGTGAATCGGATTCCCGGACAACAGAACACTTTTGGTAATGCGGACCCTAAGCGTTACTCGCTTTGGAATCCGTTGCCGGGCTTCAAGGCGATACGAGATAACCCTGCCGACATGGCGCACCTGGTTTCGCTTGACGAATACTTCCAGGACCTCCGCGCCGGGACTTTGCCTGAAGTCTCCTGGATTATTCCTCTGTTTGTGGACAGCGAACACCCTTCCGAACCTCCTTGGGAAGGCATGTGGTACGTAACGCGCTTGCTCAATGCACTGATGAAGAGCTCAGCGTGGAAGGACACAGTGGTTTTCCTGACCTGGGACGATTACGGCGGTTTCTATGACCATGTTCCTCCGCCAGTCGTGGACGCCTACGGTTACGGGCCTCGCGTTCCGACGATAGTGATCTCACCCTTTGCGAAACCCGGCTATATATCGCATCAGACTTACGATTTCACCTCGATGCTCAGATTCATCGAGTTGCGCTTCGGTCTCAGCCATTTGACGGCTCGGGACGGCCGAGCGGACCCCATGTTCGACTGCTTCAACTTTGAGCAGTCGCCGACCTCGCCACTCGTGATTCCTGTTCCGGCGAATTTACCGGCGGCGCCCACTTGGCCTCAGTTGTGCGCTTATCGACCAAGAGTGTACATTCCAAACTCCGTCCCCGATATCGGAACATTCCTCCTGAACTATCCGCCCCCGACAGGCCACCCCTCTCCAATGGGTGGACCGCCCGCACCGGTGAGGCCGCAGGAGAAGAAGCCGCCGTATCCATGAAAAGACACCGACCGACCATAGGGTCTGGGCTGGTCATCGTGCTCTGGTTGACAGCCCTGCCCTCGTTCTGCCAGACGTCTCGCCGCCAGGTGCGGTGGCTTTTGGATGTCTCCGTCCCGATGCGGGACGGCGTTAATCTGGCGGCAGACGTCTATTTGCCGGGCCCGAATGGACGCTACCCGGTGTTACTGGAACGAACTCCTTACGGGAAGGAAGGTAATCAGAAAGAAGGAATTTACTTTGCGCAACACGGCTACGCAATGGTCGTCGAGGATACGCGCGGTCGCTACGATTCCGGGGGCACATGGTACCCGTTCCTCGACGAAGCTGACGACGGGGCCGATACCATCGCGTGGGCCGCTAAGCAACCCTGGTGCGACGGCAAGGTCGTGACGATCGGTGCTTCTTACAACGGAATGGATCAATGGCTGGCAACCACCCAGCGCAACCCGGCTCTTGCAGGAATGATTGTGGGCTTTGCGCCTTCAGATTTGTATGGAAACACTGTTTATCAGGGAGGCGCCTTCAAGCTCGGATTGCTTACCTTCGCCGCAGCGATGGGATACCATGTTCTAACCTCCCGAATGAGCTTGATTCCGTGGCCTAAGTTGATATGGTCGCTGCCGGTCGCATCGATCGCACCCGCCGGTTTCCAACCGCAATTCTACCGCGACTGGATCAACCACCCTACGCGGGATGCCTACTGGCAAAAAGAGAGTTGGCGAAACATCTTTCCCAGCCTCGACATCCCGATCTTTCTCTATGGAGGGTGGTATGACATTTTCCAGCCGGGCACGATTGACAACTTCATGAACATCGCCTGGAAGTCGCCGCCCCGGGCCCGCTCCGCCTTGCGATGGGTCGAAGGGCCCTGGGGCCACGGTGCGTTCGGTCCGCAAATTGGCAAGGTAAATTTCGCTCCTCATTCGGCCGTTGATCTGAGAGCGAAAGAAATACGCTGGCTCGATTATTACATCCGCGGCATCAAGAATGGGGCCGAGAACGACCCTAGGATCGAAGTCTTCGTTTTGGGCCAAAACGCTTGGAAAGCTGAGCAGAATTGGCCGCCCTCCAACATCCGTGTGAAATACTTTCTTCACAGCCTCGGTCACGCCAACACTTTACACGGCGACGGAAGGCTTTCGGTGAACAAGCCAACCAACGAAGCGCCTGACCGCTATCGCTACGATCCGGGAAATCCGGTGCCCACCCACGGCGGTGGAAACTCACCCAATTCCAAACCGACGATTTGGGGAGCGATGGACCAAAGAAGCGTCGAAGCGCGCAACGACGTACTTGTCTACACTTCCGCCCCCTTTTCGAGCGACTTTGAAGTTGCCGGTCCTGTTACCGTCCACCTGTTTGCTTCAAGTAGCGCGCGGGATACGGATTGGACGGCGAAGCTTGTGGACGTCGCCCCAAGCGGTTTTGCGATGAATCTGACCGACGGCATCCTGCGCGCACGGTATCGGAGCTCTTTTGTCCATCCGGAGCTCCTGCAGGCTGGCCGGGCTTATGAATACACTATCCAGTTGGGGTACACCGACACCGTGTTCAGGAAAGGCGACCGCATTCGACTCGAGATTTCAAGCAGCAACTTCCCGCGGTTTTCGCGGAACACCAATACGGGCAATCAGCCGGAGAAGGACCCGGGATTCGTCTCGGCGCAACAAACGGTATTTCATGATCCGTCCCACGCCTCATATCTTGAGCTTCCGGTGACGTCCGCACCCGGTTTGTGATAGCACGCAACCAAGCCGAAAGGCAGAGCAATGCTTGAAAGTAAGCGGCGGCAATTGGCCTGGCTTCTGATGTTTGTAATGAAATAGAGCAAATAAGGTTTGGTGCCGAAGAGAGGACTCGAACCTCCACACCCTTGCGGGTACTACACCCTGAATGTAGCGCGTCTGCCAATTCCGCCACTTCGGCATGGTTCCGTTGGCGAAGCTGCCGGCGACTCTGCCAATCACCGCCCCCGCCTGGTAGGCTTGTTTCTTGATGGTGCCACTCCCCTCGCCCTCTGTCAAGAAGCGGAAAAATCTGGGAGCGTTTTACTTTGTGTTGAAGAGGTTGGCGACGTTCGAGAGCACTCCCGCCGGCAGAAGGAAGTCCAATCCAAATTGATGTTCAACAGCTAAAGTACCAAAACCAACTGTTGGCCGGCCTGAATGGTGACTTCTTGCGGGAACTCAATGACGGTCTCTTCGTTGCGGCTCACCACCGGAGTGAGTGCCTGAGACCCTATTTTGGCCACTGGCAGTCTTCGAGAGTTTCCCGCGGCGGCGAGCGCCACGGAGCGAACGCGCAGGCTCCCGAATACCACAGTGAATTCAACTTGCGTGCCGCGCCTATCGATGCGCTGTGAGAACGATCCCCAGCCGCTCGCCGAGGACCAGAATGAGGTGAACTGCGCGATGTTGACGCGCGGCTTGGCCTCCACCCTCCTTCTTACGCCGTCGTAGGTGAAGCCGCTTAGCGCCACCAAACCCGCCCAACTGGCCATGGGCCTGGCGTAGTGATAACCGCATTCGGCTTCATCCCAGGGGTTGCGCCGCTTTCCATCATAGCGTCTGCGAATGTTAGCGATCAGGTCTAAACCCTCCTGAATCATTCCCTGGTAGAGCATCAAGATTGCCGCCGAATACTCGAATCCGGTCATCACTTCCTCGAAATAAGGAAAGGGCGTCCTCGGCCGCTCGCCGTGCGGGTAATCACAAATCACCAGCGCCGCTTCATCATTGAGTGCGAAGGTGCGCATGACGCATTCATGATCCGCCAGCTTGCGCTTATAGTTGTAAGCGTAAATGGACTGCAGCGCCCTCTGAATGTGGCCGCGGTCAAGTAGCAAACCGAGGTCCGCGACGTGAGCGTAGTACTGGCCTACAAGCTGGTCGACCAGGCAGCCTTCGCCCATCTGAAAAGTGGGATGCTCCGTATCCGGGGCGCCGGCGCCCTCCATGAGCCCCTTGGCGATCTCGCTGCGGGGGACAGAGCCAATTCTCTGTATGTAGTACTCGCCGTTAAAGAGATGCTCATCCACCCAGCCGCTGCCGTTTTCAAAAAGCTTCCGGTACTCGCCGGCAGAAGCCGTATCGCCCACTGCTCGGGCCATTTCCTCGCCTGCCCGCAGCGCTCCCAAGTACCATATCTCACACAAAGGGTTCGGTCCGATGAACTCCACGTCGTAGGTATTGTGCTGAACGCCTTCCATCACACCGTCTTTGTTGGCGTCCCAACCGCCTGGAATCCAGGCAAACTCCAAAGCGCGTTTGGCGACAGGCCATAACTTGATTAGCCATTCCATGTCTCCAGAAAGCCGCCAATCGACATAGAGCTTCATCAGGCACGCCATCTGCCCGTCGGCTGTTGCAATGCCAAAATGCTCAATTCCGTAAGGCAGCAGCTCGCGGTAGTCCATTCGACCTTCGGCATCGGTCAGAAAACCGAACTGCTGCTCCCGCATAGAGCGCGAAAGTTGCGGGAACACGTGTTCAATCGCCGCTTCGTAAGCGTAAACGTGGGTGCAACTTCCGAAACAGCAGCCGCCATGATTATTGCAGCCTTCAAGGCCGTGGAACGAACCGTCCAAAGTGCGGAAGCTGGTTTGCGTCACTAGCGTCGACAAGTTTGCTGATGCAGCATCTTTTACCTCACCAGGAAGTGTTGTCTCGCGCATCGCGGCCGCGAACTGCCGCGTGAGGCGCTCAAGGCGTGGCAAGTGCTCCACCGCATACTCCGCCACCTGCCAGGCGCTTTGGAAGCGGCTGCAGTAATAATTCCCAATCAAGTCGTTCTCATGGCCCTTGGGTGCCTGCCAGCCGCAGCGTGCGGGAGTCCGATTGGGAAAGTACCAGGCCAGGAGAAAGGTGAATTCCGCTTCTCTACCTGGTAAAATCTCTCGCTGCAAGCAAAGCGCACCCACCGCTGTGCGCGTTGAGGTCTCAGGCCCCAACTCACCGTCCTCCGAAAAGTCGTCCCAAAAGAGCAATGGGCTCTCCCACCAGCGCCCGCTCGGCCAGCCGCGCAGGTAAGTAAGCTTGCCGTCGGCTACTCCTTGCACGGCAAGGACGAATGAGCCTGCCAGCGGATCCGAGACGGCAAGAAATGGGTTGTGCATCAGCAGCCCGTTGAGAACGTTGCCCTTTCGATACTGGTTCTCGCGGCCATAGGACCCGGTAAAATCCACCCCGTTATGGCCTTCTTTCCCCACCGGATTATCAATGGAAAATGCGATGGACACCGTCACCGCCAAGGCCCCAGGGTTCAACACACGATACCGCAGCACCGCAGCCGGCAGGCCGGAATCGTCAGGGTGAAGCGGAACGAACGGTGAGAAAGCCTCTAGGTTCACACGCACCGGGAGATCGGGATCTTCAAAATCTACTCGCGCCAGCGGAAACTCGCCTGTAAACACGGAAGAGTCAAGCCGCGGCAGCCCAGGCACGTTGGCAAAGCCCAGACCCGACGCTCCCTCGTAAGGAGGCAGGATACGTGCCTCAAGCACACGCGCTAGTGGGCGTCGGCTGCCCGGTCGAACCCATATGGCAGGAAAGGCGTAAGTCGGAGAGTTGCCGACATCCGGCCGGTTGTAGATCTGCCAGTCTCGCAGTTGCCCGCGTCCGCCTAAGCCGATGCTTCCCGCTGCGATCCCGCCCAGTGGAAAGGAAATCATCTTTCGCTTGGATCCAATGAATGTGCGAGGGTACGCGATTTGTTCCTCGGACGGCGGCTTCTGCTGCGCGTTCTTGTGGGTTGTTGCGGCGACGCTTCCTCCGGCTCCGCCCGGCCATGCTGCAGCCCCGGCGCCGAGCGCCACGGTCTTCAGGAATTTCCGGCGGCCTCTTTCGCTCCCATTGCGCGGCGTTGGTTTTTTCATGTCCGTTTTCTCAAATTCGACGGTGTCATAGGTTGGCGCCGAGGCAGCGGGGGACCGCCGTTCGGCGCAATGAATCCGCGTCTACAAAATCAAACGAAGACTCTATCGGTTTAGAAACTTGTCATGTGTTCTATTTTGTGGCGGATGTTGCTAATCGCGCGTAAACAGCACGAGCCTTCCGGAACATATTAACCATGGCCTGCCGGTCGGCATCGGTGTGAAACCCGGAGAGGTTCTCGTAGAACTTGATCTCGTCGTCCATCAATCGGACAAAGTACTCGGCATCTTCAGCGACAATTCCTGGGTCGTTGCCCACGCGGACATAGACCGGGCTGGTGTGCGCGAAGCGCACGGTATCCGTCGGCTTCTCAAAGGCCCGAGCCACAATCCATCCGGTGTGAGTGACCGGGATCGCAAGATCTGCGGTCAGCTTATGCGCGCCCGGCGGAGCCGTAACGTCTTTAACTACTTTTCCCTTCCAGAGGATTTCCAATCGGTCCAGAGCCCCTAGAGAATCAACTTCCGCGTGTGCGTTGACCTCGTGGGAAATTCCCGGCGCGTCGGAGGAAAATTGAATCGTATCGCCGGGTTGATGCCCGTCCACCGTTAAGAAAAGCATCGGCCCGTTCGTGGCGAAGCTGTGCCCTGCTCGGAGTTCGCGAAACCATTCCCGATAGCTGAATGCGCCAGGAAGATGCACGTACACGCGGTCGTAACCGAGCGGGGTCGGCTTTACACCGGACGCAGTGCCCGCGGAGACCGGCAGTTTGAACTCGCAGTTGAGGAGCCGATAATAAACGTCCATGGCCCAATACATCAGGCCCCCCGGCGTGTTGTACTCAGGCTTGTCCTTGGGAATTGTTCCCGCTCCCAACTCCACACCGTACGGGCTGAAACTGTTATAAACCAGCCCGACGGAATCCACTTGGCCCAAAGCCACCAAGGCCCCGCCGTCCCGCCAAGTGATTTTTTCAGCGTCCACCCACCCGCCCTGTGCGTGGGTCTCCTTGGTAAAAGTTGTATCGGGCGGCGCCAATTCGTAACCGTGAAACTCAGTCGGCTTCTTCAGGTTGAGCAATTGAATCGCTCCCGAGCCTGGCCAGTCGCGTTCTACCTCCATGTTGTAGATCGAATAAGCATGGGTTGCGTCCACGCGAAGGCTAGCTGGCTCGCCCCGGGGTGGCGGGAGGGATATGGTTCGTACGGCTCCGGACCCAAAGACCCAATTCGTAGTCGTGGGAGCGAGGTTCAAATCTTCCGACAAGAGAATCTCCGGCATTTCCCGCCAATTCCGATGGTTGTGCAAATCACCAGAATACCAACCCCGCGCATTCATGTTGATCCAGCGGCTGAGCTCGGCCTTCTCTCGAAGAATTTCACCGGGCTCGATTTCAATTTGACGGTCATACGGGCGATACTCGGTGCCCCGCTCCACGCTCAGAGTGTACGTTCCAGGCGGCAGTTCGATTTGAAAGTGCCCTAAAGCAATGAAATCCCGCTCGGGCGGCTTGACGTAAGTGATGGCGCCCGACGGCGTCCAGTGATGGCCGGAGGCATCAGTCAAATAACAGCGCGCATCAACCTCTCGTCCGGTGTCCTGATCCACAGTGGTAACCAGGAGATGGCCCCAAATCTGATTGCGCAGGTGCATAGCTTGCTGCGCCACTGCGTTCGAAGACAAAGAACAAAGAATAATGGCTAATGAAAAAACGAATCTTAGCATAAGCACCTCCAGTTAAGGAGAACCGGCTGCTGATTTGCAGGCTAAACTCGCCTTCCGTATCAATTAAAATTGCCTCTTCACTTTATTCATTCGAGAAGTCTGGTCCATCCCGGAAACGATCATGGTACCAGGATAAGCACCTGGACTGATTTGCCGCTTTTGAAAAATTTTTCTGGTGTCACCTCCAGCTAACAGGCTAAGTCGTCCTTTACCATCTATCAGTTACGGAACTGAGATTTGGCAAGACACGTGCCACGATTCAAGTCAACTCATAGAAGGAGGTATTTGATGAGACTCATACTTCTGTCATTCCTAGACTCCGCGTTGCTTTTCACCTCGTCGGCCTGGGCGTCCGACGTGGCATTCGACTTCGCGACGGCTACCATGCACGGCACCTACGGCCAAAAACAGTCGTTCACAAGCACCGACGGCACGCAAACTATTACTGCATATGGCTATCTGAGTGCAAGCTCACCGACCCGTCTCTACGGCAAGTACACCCCAGGCACACCGGACGAGACAGGACTTGGTCTTGCCGTGACGCCCGATCATGAGATCCAAGGCAGCGGCAGTAATTTCATTCAACTCGACGTCTCAGGCCTCTTGAAGGGATTCAAAAGCGGATCGATGACGATTGGCAGTCTTCAACCGGGTGAGACGTATCAACTGTGGGGGTCGAACATGCTTGGAAAACTCGGCACCAAGTTGAGCACATCTGCGACGTCAAGTGACGCTTTGTCGACTTTTGCGCTTACCGATTGGGGCAAGTACGCCTTTTATGGCATTACCGCTCCGAGTGGAAACAACCTGATCGACAACGCCCTCATGTTCACGCCTAGCGCTGTCCCCGAGCCAGCCAGTCTGACGTTGCTCGGCATCGGCCTGCTAAGCATGGCCGTCGTGGTTCGCAAGAACCGGAAGGCGCGCAACCAGGGGTCGTTCGACGTGTCATAACTCTCCGTCAGAGAAGCGCGGATTTCAGCGCTTTGGGAAAGAGTCTTGTCTTCAACTCCCGATTTCAAACTGAAGCGGGCACGTCACTGACAAGTTCCTGAATTCCCCGGTGGCTTCACTTTCGGCGCTGTTCCGCTTGAAAGCGGAGCCCCGGGTTTTTTTTATTGGGAAGAGCCTTTGCGACTTTGCCTTGGCAGAGCTGGGAAGGCGCAATCCCACGCTACGCCGCGATCAGCCGCCCTGAGAGGCGGTCTCGATGAACTGGTTGATATTCCGGCTGAGCACCGGCACGACCTGGGGATTGAGGTAGAGCATGTGGCCGCATCGATAATAATCAACGGTCACGCGTTTCCAAGCCGCCGGCGTCAGGCGCATGTGGCGGAGGGTATACTCCGTTGCGAAAAACGGCGTCGCCATATCGAAGTACCCGTTATTCACCATCAACTCCAGGCCCGGATCGTTGTTCATGGCAAGGGCGAGAGCCGGAGCGACGTTCAAGAAAAACGTTCCTCGGCCCAAGAGGATGGCGAACGGCGTCGGATACTTCCAATCCCATGCGTTGTTCACAGGACCACTGAGCTGGCGGTAATGGTGATGGCTGTGGTAGTTCAACCGCCGTTCGAGGTAATCGTTAAAACTTGCGGTGAGAGCACCCATGATGGCGCTGCTCGTCGCTCCTATTCCCGGACCCGGCATCGGGAGCACCGGCTCCAGATTGGGGATCGTATAGCGAGCGTCGTAGCGCCCGGTCGCTCGATTAAGATGGCCGAGCAGGCGGCCCTGGAAAACCTTCAGCGGGACACGCAAATTCATTCGGATCCAAAGCGAAGCGGGCAACCCGGTGAATTCCGCAAGCTGGCTGGCGAGCGACTGGCGCTCAGACGCCGTCAGATTGGAACCCTGGAACAAGGCTGTCGCGTAAGGGCCAGCGGCGAAGGTCCTCACTTTCTGCACAAGTTCGGGAAGGCTCGCGGGTTCGGGATGTAAGCGATGATGATACCAGGCGACTGCCGCGTAGGAGGGAAGATAGAGAATGAACGGCAAATCGTCGCCCGGCGCAAAGGCAATCGTCGGAAAATTCAGGACCGTGGAGCAGAGAATCACTCCGTTCAAATAAATGCCATGTCCTACGAGTTGATTAGCCAGCACTGCCGAGCGTGTCGTGCCGTAGCTTTCTCCTAAAAGAAACTTTGGGGAATTCCAACGCTTATATTTGGAAAGATACTCTTCGATGAATTGGGTAAAAACTGCAGCGTCTTCGTTTACGCCGTAGAACATCTTGGGGTTCCCTGCCGGGCGAATGATCCGACTGTAGCCCGTGCCGACCGCGTCGACAAATACCAAGTCCGTGCTCGCGAGCAATGTGTCCGGGTTGGGTTTTAACTGGTAGGGCGGGCGGCGAGCGAGCTCCTGGCCTGGCTGTGGCCACACAATTTTCCTCGGCCCGAAGCCTCCGAGATCAACCAGCGCAGAGGCGGCGCCAGGACCGCCGTTGTAAGCGAATGTGACTGGCCGAGTCGCGGGGTCAGCTACGTTATCCCGAGTAAAAGCGATATAAAATACGCTGGCGGCCGGCTTATCCTTTTTGTTGTGCAAAATAATGGTGCCTGCTGTAGCCGTGTAAGCGAGGCTTTGGCCGGCTATCGTAACCGTGTGGCGCGTTGAGACTGAACGCGAATGAACCGCCTTCGGAGGCGGGGGCTTCTGCGGCTTCTTGGACGCAGCCGCCTGGCCAAACGCAAACGAAGCTGCGAGGCACGCAGCCAGCAAGCTCTGGTAAATCGAACGCATTATTTTACCCCCGTCGCGGTTTGATCTGGCTTGCAGCCCAGAAAGATTCGAAGTGTAAACGCGCGGCGAGGGCGAAGTCAACCGTCAAACCACCGGCCGCCGCTTAGGCCTGAAATTCTTCCGACAACGATTCCAATCCGGTGACGCCAGCACCGTACTTTGGCCCGCGGCGCCTGCACATCCATGGAACTCCGCTGACGCAGATTCGTATAAGAAAGCAGAAGCGATCAGGAGGGGCGACAATGGTCAAGTTCCTGCTGTGGTTTATTTTGCTCGTGCTGTGTTGGCCGCTGGCGCTTTTGGCCCTGATCCTTTATCCCATCGTCTGGCTAATTCTCTTGCCTTTCCGGCTCGCCGGCGTTGTGGTGGAAGGAGTGTTTGCACTTCTGGCCGCCATCATCTTGTTGCCCGGCCGACTGCTGCGCGGGCCCAGCCGAGTGTGAACACCGCCCGGCCACGGCTTCAGGGACGGCTCGTCATACTATGTTGCGCTCCTCGATTAATGACGATTACAGTGACTTCCAATACTGTAGCGGCGGCGTCTCGCCGCCGGTAGTTCGGCGCTCAGAGAGCGCCGCTACAGAAAAAGTTGTCACGATGATATGAAAACCCCGGCAAGAGCAGCGGGATAAAACTGGAGACACACTACAGAGAATCGATGGGCTCTCCTGCGATTCCCGGAGGGCTGATCTCGCGGTTCGGAGGTCTCCGGATCAAACGGACCTGACCAGGCGAACGAGGCCGATCAAAATGACGGCGCCCACAAGCGCCGCAATGAGGGAGCCCACCAAGCCAAATGTGACGATACCAATCCACCGTAAGGCCCAGCCTCCGATCACGGCTCCTAAGACGCCTAAAATCAGATCGGTCACAATTCCAAATCCGCGGCCGCGCATGATGAGCCCGGCGAGCCACCCTGCTATGATTCCGATGATAAGAAACCAGATGATTGACATTGACCCTTCAATGCCCGGCCGGATGATTTGACTTATTGAAGTCGGTCACCGCCTGGTGGTAAGCCGTGCTAAGGTCGTTCACCGCTGAATCCACACCTCTCTTCAGGTCATCCCAAGAAGCGCTGGCCTGCTTCGAGTTTTCCAGCTTGCGCAATTTCTGGCGGGCATCGTTGCTCTTCCGGTTGAGGTCCAGTATCTGCCGGTTGATTTCGGCACGCGCCTTGCTGCTTTTCCTTACGGCCTCAGATTTCAGCTCTCTGATCTGTCGGTCCAATTGGTTGAGCTCTTTTTGCATCTTCTGCTCGTATTCTCGTCGCTGCTCGTTCAGCGTTTGATGGGCCGGTTTCGCCGACCTTGCCTGCGCCACTTGGCCGCCTTGCGCGAGCGGTAATCCCACCAGACAAACCATTGCGAACTTGGCAATAAACTGCATGTGTACACTCCCGCAAAGATTGAAGCACGCCACGCGCCAAAACCCGGCCAGGCGTAATTCATTGATAATTAGGGAAATGTCTGATGTCTGTAGGTGTCGGATTAGCCACGATTCCTCGCTCCTATGTAAACCCTTCCGCACTGTATTTTAGGATCAGGGCCGGTTTGCCTGGTGCCGCGACTTAAGGGACGTGGCCACGGGGTCAGTCTCCTCCTGTTGCTGCCGCGATTTCAGTTGCTGGAACCTTTGGAACGATGCACGGGCTTTTTCCGTAAGCCCCAGATTTCGGTAGACAATCCCCAGCGAATAAAAAGCCGGCGCAAACTTGGGATCGAGCTGCACGGCGCGCTCGAGTTGTTTGCGGGCCGCCGGGTCTTTCCCTGCCTGGACATATAGGGCGCCCAAATTGAAGTAGGCGCGAGGGTCGGATGCGTCGAGCCTTTCGGCCGTCAGCAGTTCGCGCACGGCCCCGGAGCGGTCTCCCATCCGGCGAAGCAAAACCCCGTAGTAAAGGTGGTAGTACGCGTTGCGAGGATTCAACTGCAGCGCTTGCTCGAAATCCTTCCGCGCCTCGTTGAGGTCGAACTTGTACACCTCCACCACGCCAAGCATGAACTGGGCGCGATCGTCCTTCGGGTCGAGTTGCAAAGCGAGCGCAAAGTGCTTCCCCGCCCGGTTGTAGTACTGGGTATCGTTCTGCTCGTTTCCCAACAGAAAGAAACTCATGCCAATATCGTAAACAGGACCGGCCGTGCGAGGGCGCAATTGCTCGGCATATAAAAATGATTGGATCGCCGCTTTTTGGTTGTCCATGCCTTGATCGATCCGGCCTTCGGTTATGTAATACTCCTCCTGCCGCGGGCGCAGCCGAATCGCTTCCTGGATGGCGGCGAGCGCCTTCGTCCGCTCGTGGAGCAGGTTCAACGCTTGAGCTTTCAAATTGAGATAGTCAGGATCGTGTTGCAAAGTTGGATCGTGAATTGCGCTCAACGCGCGCGATACGCAAAGATGGTTAGCGTGTTCCATACACTGGCTCAACTGGCGGATCTGCGGCGAAGCTAACCACCCCTTATTTCCCTCCTTACCAAGAGCCTGCTCTGAGCGGGGCAAAGGGAGGGGAGCCGCAGGCGAAGTGGATGAGGCTCGAGCTTCACCAACGAGCGATGACTCCCTCTGGACCGAGGGCCAGGCGAACCTCCTCTTGCTCCCCTCCTTACCGAGGAGGATAGTCCCGCCAGTGTGGGGCGGGTTGGTTGAAGACGGCGTCGCGCCAGCTTGCCCCTGGCGGCCATGAAGCAGCACGTTGGACTGCCGGCTGAGCGATTCGGCGAATTGAGATTCCTTGGCAGCCGCGCGAGCCTGCCCCATGCGTCCAAGAAGCTGAGCCAACTGCGCGGGAAACGCTTGCTCTTTAGGAAATCGTCTCTGCCCTTCCTGAAGCGTCCGAAGCGCGCCCGGAAATTGGTGCGCCTGGATCTCGGCCGCAGCCAATTCCCGGTAGACGAGGGGATTGTTCGGATCGTACGCCTCGGCCTGACGCAGGATGGGGAGCGATTGCGGATTTTCGCCCAGCCGTCGAAGGGTGGCGCCAAGATACAAGTAGGCTACGCCGAATGTGGGATCAAGCGCAATCTCCCGCTGGAACTCCTGGCGAGCTACGGCATAATTTCCCTCGCCGAAATCCAGAAACCCCGCTCGAAAATTGGCAATGGGAAGCGTGCGATCGAGTTGAATCGCCCTTCGGTATTCTTTTTTGGCCTTGACGAGATTGTGCTGGGAAAAATAGGCATCTCCCAGCAGCAAGTGTACCCATGCAGAGTGCGGAAAAGTACGATAGAGCGTTTTGAAATCCTTCAGCCCCGCCTCCTGATCGTGCAAAGCCTGATCCTGCTCAATCAAGGCGTAAAGGACGTACGGGTCATGGTCGCCCAGCGCGAAGGATTTTGCGAAGGCCTTTTGCGCGGATTTGTGGTCCCGCAAGGCCTGATAAGCCATTCCGAGATAGAACTCGGCTTTAGCAGACGCAGGAAGGCGCTGAAGAATAGATAGGGCCTGCTGAGGCTGTCCCACGGACAAGAGCGCCACGGCGAGATCGAGGTTCAAGTCAGGGTCGGCCGGGAACGCTTCGAGGCCCTTCCTGACCCAGCGCAGGGCATCTTGAAAGTCATGCTGGCGAAGCAGCAGCACCGCGAGGTCGTGATATGCCTCGTCACTCCCTGGACAACGCTGGAGAGCTGCCTTGTACGCGTTCACGCGCTTGGCGATGGGGAACTGGAGGTTCTTTCCCTGATTTAACAGCTCATGGAACCCGGTGTCACAGCCAGAGTCTGCCGCAGCCACGGTCCGAGTTGGGAAGAGGCATGCAATCAGTGCAAGGCACAAGAAGAGCCGCTTTGATGGAGTGCGGGAGCTTGCCAACCACCCCGCCGCTTCGCGGCTACCCTCCTTAATAAGGAGGAGAATCAGGGGTGGTCGTGCGCCGCGAGCGGGCGCGATCAAAGCGGCGGCAAGCCGCCGCGCTCCATAACTCCAACCGAGGCGAGCAAACATTTTCACCGGACGGCTCTCCAGCCGGTTAGCGTCCAGCCCATGACCACAGCCTGCTCCTTCACTGAGTTTACCCTGGGCCCCCTTCGCTGCGCTCAGGGCCGTTCGCGGCGGAAGGGCGAACGGGCTCAGGGCAAGCTCGGAGCAGCGCGAAGAGATGGCCGTGCTGCGGTCCGCAGCACACAAACATTTTACGACTTAAGGTCACGGAGGTCACGGAACGCGCGCCAGTGCGAAGGGAAAAGCTCAGCCGGCGAGTCGTGCGAGGAGAGAATTTACCTGCCAACTACGAGTGACTTTAGTTTTTCTTTGTGAAACGAAAAACCGCAGAGTCTCGAAAAGCGCGAGACTCTGCGCTACCAGGTCAGTCGGGGTTGCAACGGCGCTACACCCGCTTCAGAATTGGAATCGCAGCGCAAACTCCATGATACGCGGATCGAGAGCGGAGGTCACCTGACCGTAATTTCCTGCGCCAACGCCTGTCGACACGCCGCTGAAATTCGCCCGGTTGAAGATGTTGAAAGCCTCGGCGCGAAACTGGAAGTAGTCGTGCTCGGTGACATGGAAGTCCTTATAAAGCGCCATGTCAAAGTCCGCGACGCCGGGGCCGTAAATCGACCCGGGGGCCGCGCCGCCGAAATACCCGAAGGGAGCCTGAGCGAAGGCGGCGGTGTTAAACCATTCCCCAACCGTCTGCGGTCCCACGGTGTTGCTGGCCGACCGGTTGGGCCGCGACGCCAGCCCCGGGAACGCCACGCTGAGGCCGGGGCTCATGGAGAATCCGCTCTGGATGGTTGTCATGTCGCTAAAGGTCCAGCCCCCGATCGTTTGTCCTCTCCACCCTGTAGCGTTCTTGTACCACGGCAAGTTATAGATGGTGCTGAAGGTGAGAATCTGGGGGACGTTGAGCGGCGAATTTCCATAGTTCTGTCCCGGCGCGTAGACATTCTGCATGGAACTTGAGTTTTCAAACAGCGTCGTGGCCAGATCGTTGGAAAGGTCGTGCTGCCACGTATAGGAAACGTTGAAGAACAGGTTGTGACCCACCGGATGGCGGACGGAGATTTCCAGGGCATTCCAGTGGGCATAGTCGTTGCTGATCATCGTGGACATTCCCCCGTATCCCAGGTAGGGCGAATAGATATTTTGGAAAATGCCGACGGCCCCCGGCAGCGCCGGATCGCTATTGATGAGCGGGTTGAATTGGTAGGGAGCGTCAGGCAGCGGCTGATTGATGTTCCAGAAGTCTCCTATGTGCTGGGCAAAATTACCAGCGCCGGCGATCGACGCAAACCAGTTCCCGGCAAATTGGTGCTGAAGGCTGAGGCTGTAAGTTATGACTCGGCCGGCCTGATCGAAGGGGTAGGCGTTCTGCCCGAAAGTCGGGGCAGCGAGCGGCGCCGCGGCGGCGCCAATGGGATTGGGAAAGTTTGGGCTTTCCAGCGTGATGGAATTCACAGCCGGGGGGTTCGATGCACACTGGTAGCTGCAATCCGTGCCGGTTGGGGTTCGGTCATAAGTGATGCCGAAGCCGCCGCGCAGTGCCGTATTGCCGTTCCCAAACACGTCCCAGGCAAAACCAACGTCGGGCGCCAAGTACCATTTGTTACCGTAGGTAAAGTTCTGCGGGATACCATTGACGCCGTCGATCACTATCCCGTTGAGAGGATTGAAATTCGCGGTGGGCGTAATGGTCCCGTCGGGATTGACAATTGGGGCCTGGGAAGCGTTATAGTGGCTCGGAAAGAAAGCACTTTCGTAGCCCAACTGAGGATGGGGCTCGGGCAGATATTCCAGCCGCAAACCAGCGCTCAGCGTCAGGCGGCGGGTCGCCTTCCAGCGATCCTGAATGTAGGGGGAAACGATAGGATAGTGGACATAGGGACGCAGCTCAGTGCTCTGTTGGTAAAAGTTCGTGGCATCGCCCAGCAGATAGTCGGCAATGGGATTGCCCGTAAACGAGCCGCTGAAAAGCCAAGACCCGTTACTCGCCGCAAATAGCGTTTGCCGCTTAGTCCCGCGCACGTACTGGATGCCGCCCTGGATGTAGTTGTTTCCGCGCAGCCAGCTCCAATCATCTGAGAGCGAATCTTCCAGGTCGCTGGCGTGATTCAATGGCAAAGAAGTGCTGACTCCCAGCGGCGAATATCCCTCAGAAAATGAGATCTGAGGAAGACGATTCGATTCGAAGCCGCCTTTGAACGGCAGATTCTGGCTGTATCCAGGCACTTGGTTTTGATTCACGATGCCGCCCAGCGCCAGGTACACCACGTAATTATTCATGGAAACGTGGGTTGTGTTGACCATCGAAGGCGAAAGAGTCTGCGTGAGCTGAATCTGCGCGAGTTGGTTGTCCGTCTTAATCGGATCGGTGCTCGTGGTGTAGGGAGAACCCAAAAACGTATCGTAGGTGTTGTTGTTAATCTGCCGGTCGTCGAGGTATTCGGCCATCAGGCGCAGGCGGGGAGTGATAATGCGGTCGATCTTGCCTTCATCATCCCGCGTCTTGTTGTATGCGGGCGTCAGGTTGATGTAGTTGAGGAAGCCCGCCGGGACGTTATTGGGAAGCGGTTGCAGGGTGTTCATCAGGAGCAATGACTGCTTGTTGATCATGTTCGCCGGGATGGTGTTGCTCGGGAAAGGCGCGCCCGTCAAAGGATTGGTGATGACTCCCCCGAAAGGACCGGTCAATGGGAACTGGCCGCTGCGCATCGCCAAGGTGGGCGTTGTGCCATTTACGACGGAGGCTTCGGACTGCAGCGTCCACTGCTCGCTGCCGTAGAAAAACGTCTTCGAACTCTTCGGCTTGTGGCCGGGGATGTAAAGCGGCCCGCCAATGGTGCCGCCAAAAATATTCTGATGGTAAGCGGGAACGGTAGGCGCGAAGAAATTGCGCGCATTCAGCCCTGTATTGCGAAGGTACTCGAAGGCCGTTCCGTGAAATTGGTCGGTGCCGCTCTTGGTCTGCAATACGACCACGTTCGAGCCCATCAGGCTGTATTGGGCGCTGTAATTGTTCTGAAGGGTGCGGACCTCCTGGATGGTGTCCGGATTGGGAGTGATGGTGGTCTGGGTCATGTTGCCGGTATTCATGTTCCAGATACCGTCCAGATAATACATGGTTCCGGCCTGCCCCATCCCGTTGATGGACATGACGTTCGAGGTGAGAAACCCGCCCTGGTTGAGCGCCCTGTCGGGCGAAAGATTAGTGACGCCGGGAATGAGCGCCGAAAGGCTTTGGTAGTTGCGGCCGTTGAGCGGCAAGGTGAACACTTGTTTCCCCGACACTTCGTTCGTGATTCCCGCCGTGGCGGTTTGGACTTGTGTGGCGGTGGCAATTACGTTGACGTGGGTGGTGATCGCGCCGACCTTCATGGTTGCTTCGACCGTTGTGACCTCCGTCGGGTGAAGGATGACGCCGCTTACCGAATAGGTCTGGAAGCCATGCTTGCTCACTCTCACCGTATACGTGCCTACCGACAGGTCAGGCATTACGAAACTACCTCGGGAATCGGTTGTCGTCGTAAGGCTGACCGCTGTCCCTTGGTTGATGACGGTAACGGTCGCGCCCGGAACCACCGCACCGCTCACGTCCCTTACCGTCCCGGTGATGGACGCTGAGGTAGAAATTTGAGACCAGGCGGCCCGTACGCCAAAAGCCACCGTTGCGACAAAGAGAAACAGAGCCGTTTTCGATAAAAGACCACGACAATGAATCTTCATATTACGCTCCTGCCCATCAATATATAAATGACAGTGGTAACGTGTACTGCCAACGCGGGGCGTTGTCAAGTATCCGCAAAGTATCCGTAACCTAAGTCCATAATTCCAAGATTAATTACTCTTTTACCAGCAGGTTCCACGGACGACTATTCACCCTGTCCTGCCTCGCGGGACTCTGGAGTTTCTGCATTTGGCGGGCCCGAAGGGCCGACCGATGCCAGCCCTGGGTAACGCCCAGAGTTAGCGGAGACGCTCCCCGAACTGTCCAGCCCTGAAATGGCAGCCCAGTCTGCCTTAAGGGTAGCGCCGGCCTTTCAGGGACTGCCCTGAGCGGAGCGAAGGGCCAGCACCTGCCGAGCTAAAGCTCGGCGCTACACCTGAATCAGGCCAGCAGCCGCCATGCATCTCGCAGGATTTGTTCTTGAAGTGCAGGCTGCCGGCTAACGGCTCGTGCTCCATCGAGCGTTTGACGCACCAAACACGGCACGCAGTCGATTGATGTGGTCATATCCTCTTACACCAGGGGAGTGAGTAAGGCAAGCCCGGTGTCAGTCACCATCTATCTGACTGAAACTGCATAGCACAATCGTGCATGTTGCGACGGAACGCGAAGCGCGATTCGCAGCGTGCACGAACTCTATCGGGCGAACCCTCCTGTTTTCCACACCTTGCGATCTGGCATGGGACCTGCTTAACCCACGAGTGATGAGAATCGGAATACCACAATGGCAAGGCCTCGTTTCACCCGTCTTCGATGTTGCCGGCAATCTCCTTCTTGTAGACGTCAAAGACGGCCGGGAGACGAAACACGAGGTGGCATGCCTGGCTCAGTCGGACACGTTCAGCCGCGCAAGCGAGATCTCGCGACTCGGCGTAGACACTCTGATTTGCGGTGCGATCTCGGCGCCGCTCGAGGCAAGATTGGCGGCCGCGGGCGTGCGCGTGGTCGGATTCGTGCGTGGGCCCGTCGAGGAGGTTCTTGCCGGATTCCTGAAGGATGAACTGGCAAGTCCGGGCTTCCTGATGCCCGGCTGCTACAGTCGGCGGCGAATGCGGCGAGGCGGGAACATGATGCGAGGTCGGCTGGGACGACGTTCAGGTAGGCCTGGGACTGACGGCCTGCCTGGGTACGGTTCCGACGAAATGGCTGGCGAATGCCTTTGTCCCGAATGCGGGGAGACAGTGGCGCACACGCCGGGTAAGCCATGCCGGCCGCGGGTCTGCCCAAAGTATGGCGCCCGAATGACGCGAGTCTCGGCTCGCGAGAGTGAGGAGCTGAAAACATGACATCGCGAACTGGGCTGTTCGAAATCATGGCAGTGCTGGTTGTCGTACTACTGGCTGAATCTCAGGCAGTGGCGCAGATGGGACCTGGAATGCGAATGGGCCGCTGTCGCGGTTACTCCGGCGCTTCCACCCCGGTGACTGTTCACGGTTTAGTGCAATCCGTCAACGACAGTGGCTATCGCTGTCGATGGAGCGTGACAGAAGTGACGTTGAAGACGGATCAAGGCAACTACGACGTGCGATTGGGTCCCAGGCCCTTCTTGACGCAGAGCAACTTCACCGTTGCAAAAGGGGACGAGTTGAGTGTAACGGGATTCAGGGTCGGCCCGGCAGGAACCAGTTTCTTGATTGCCCAACAGGTAAGCAAGGCGGGCAAAACCCTGACGCTGCGCAATGCTCAAGGCTTTCCGGCTTGGGCGGGACGCGGCATGGGCTGCGGCAGTTGCAGAGGTCGCTGTGGCGGCGGAGGCGGTCGTGGGTATGGCGGCGCGGGCCGCGGATGTTGCGGGCGCTGATCGTTGGCCGAGCGCTGAAGGGCGGCTGGTAAGAGCATTCGTGGAAGGAGGCGCACATGTGCTGTTGCCATGGCCACCATACGCCAATGAAAGGAGAACTAATCATGCCATTTGGAGATAGAACAGGTCCGCTAGGAAACGGTCCCGGAGTAGGATGTGGATTCGGACCTTGCAGAATGCAAGCGAATGCGGGTAATGCGAATCCCGCTTTCGGCCGGGGCTTTGGAGGGCGCGGCCGTGGGGCGCGAAACCGCTTCCGAGCGGGCGGCGGTGCCGGCTGGGCGTTCTTTCGCGGTGAACCCGTTCCAAATGTACGACAAATACTTACTGAGCCCGTGCGAGAGCAGGAACTTGGCGCTTTGAAAGCCCAGGCGGAACGTTTGGAGAGCGTCTTGGGTGACATCCGAAAACGGATTGGAGATCTTGAAGCCAAGCCGCAGTGAGTGAGGCCGCGCGGAAGAGATTAGCGGTTCTGCCGGAGCCAGCCCGCTCAGCGCTTGGCTTCGGTGGCCGGGGCATTTTCTGAACACCTGACCGCGTCGCATGTGGTCCGCCGCGGTGAATCGGAAAGGAGGTTTCCAAACGATGAATCGTTTCCTGGTAGTGAATGAGAGTCTTGCCGACCGAATGTTTCGGGAGGTAATCGGGGCGTGGTTTTTTGTGCTTGCGTTGGCTGGCCCAGCTTGGTGGTGGGGTTTGCTCTTCCTGTATCCGTTGGTTACGGGCTGGACGGGCAGGTGTCCTCTTTACGCGTTGCTCGGTGTATCGACCTTGAAAAGGGAACCTCAACCCGCAGAGACATCTTCTGCCATCCCCGTTGAGGACACCCGTATGAAACCTGTTGAAGCCAGCGCCAAGCAGGAGTCAGCGAAGGTCCAGACTGGTCGCGCAGCGTGATGACGATCGCGAAGTATGGTGACAGCGACCGCTCTAACGCGGGTCTGCGACCGGCATCTTTCGCCGCTCGTAGAGCGGCGCTACAGAGAATGGTGCCACTCTGTTTTGCAATCCTCTGTAAGTGAGAGGAGTCGGCCGAAAGGAGACACACCGTGATTCGTAAACATGCTTCCGAAGTACCCTCCACAAAAATCGACAAGAAGGGATTTGAGGGGATGGTGGCGAGGTTCGCGCTGACCAAAGATGATGGATGTCCTCGCTATGCCATGCGCCTGCTCGAATTCGAGCCCGGAGGCCATACCACCCTGCACTCACATCCCGAGGAACATGAGTTTTT
>JAKAWG010000026.1 GCA_021817045.1 Acidobacteriota bacterium | reverse complement strand
TCGGGGAAACGGCTATCGCCGCTTTTCGTCGCACTCTTTAGTTGTTAACTCCCTCTCCTTGGACCCGGCGGCATCACGCTCGAACTATCTCCATGCAGTTTCTTGCCAGCAGTCGCCGCATACACATCACTTATTTCCCACGGAGGCAAAACCCATGAACGAGACAACCACGCTGAAACGTTTGGCGCTCACGGATATCGAGCTGCCGGACTTTAATCCTCGCCAGCACGAGAATGCGCGCGAGCTAAAAGACCTGGCTGCAAGCATTGCCGAAAAGGGTGTGCTGGAGCCTATCATCGTCCGTCCGAAAGGCGGAAAGTATCAGGTCGTAGCCGGCTCCCGGCGTTTCAGGGCCAGCGAAATCGCAAAGCAAGCCGAGATTCCAGCCGTCGTTCGAGAACTGACGGACCAAGAGGCTCGAGAGCTTGCGATCATTGAAAACCTCCAGCGCGCCCAAGTGCATTGGTTGGATGAAGCCAAGGCGTTCCACGAACTTTTGCAGTCCGGAATGACTGCCGACCTACTGGCGGAGCGCGTCGCGAAACCTCGCGTGTACATTTACCAGCGATTGGCTCTGAACCAGCTCATCCCGAAGCTGCAGAAGCTGGCCTACGAAGACAAGCTCACGGTAGTGGTGGGTTTGCTTCTGGGCCGGCTGACACCGAAGGTGCAAGCGGCCATCGTCGAGGAACTCGGGAAATACAACAGGCTCACCGCAAGTGAGGTGAAAGATTATATCGACCGGTATGTGTACCTGGATCTAGCGCAAGCGCCGTTTGACCAGAACGACGCGACGCTGATCCCTGCCGCCGGCAGTTGTGCCGCCTGTTTGAAGCGCAGCGGCGCGAGCCCGTTACTCTTTCCGGAGCTAAAGCGTCGTGGTGAGACATGTACCGATCCGGCCTGCTTTGAGGGCAAGTGCCAGGCGCTCGTCTCACGTCAGCACGAGAAATATCCCCAGGCAATCAAGATCGCATTGGGTGAGGTGGAGTGGCGAAAGCGGGAACCCCTGCGCAACGAGGGCATCATCTTGGAGGATCGGGGATATAGCGATTATTGGGAGAAGGACCCGCGCTGGAGGCAATCGAGTTCCGGGGCTTGCGAGTTCACCCAGGACGCCATCGTTGTGGCGGGCGAAACAACGCACTTAGGCGAGCATAAACTCGTATGCACCGAGCCGAAGTGTCCCGTGCATGGTTCAACACGAGGGGATCGCCGAGCCGGGAAGCAGCCCGGCGTTCTCAACGAAGAGCGCGCTCGCCAGATCGAAGACCTCTGGCAGCGACGGACGCGCCATGCCTGCCGGGTCGCCTTGCACGAAGCCATCAGGCAGAAGCAGGAGGCATTGGTCGAGCAAGCTCGGAGAGACGAGTCGAGTGGAAATACGACGGTACCGCTTGAAGCTCTCCGCTTTGCGGTCAGCCAAGCCTACCGTGCAATGCGCCTGCAACAGGACGGCGCCAAGTATCTTGAGCAAGTCTGGCGTGTGGCGAAGCCGGAAGAGGCTACGGTCAGCCCGTACACCGGGAGTTATCGCGGCGCGCTGGACAGCTTTGTCGAGCAGACCGATCAGGATACGTTGCTTCGACTGCTGATTGACCTGCCCCTGGCCGACGATGTGGCTGGCAAGTTCAGTGACGGGCGAGAAATCATGCTAGTCGCCAAGGCTTATGGCGTCGACACCGACGCAGTAACGAAGCCGGTGATCCAGGCCTGGGAGGAGAAGAAGCAGATCTCCTACGGCAAGCGCGATGCTCGACTGGCGAAGGAACGCGCGAAAGTCGACGCCGCGCAGAAAGCCGCCGCTGGAGCAGCAAGCGCCTCGCCAGTCGCGGCCGCCGCCGAACCCTCCGGACAGACAAGCCAAGCCTGAACTTCACGTGCGGGTGATGGGCTCAATTCGCCTTCGATGGCCGTCTCTCACTTCTTCCGTGCCGCTGTCGCCTTCTTAATTAATGCTGCCGCTTTCTTGGCGTCGGCCTCGTTCTCAAAGCCGATCGTGGCCGCATACCGCCGACCTACCACGTGGGCAACGAGAAAGCTCAAGTTCACTCCCGCCTCTGCAACTGCCTGCGCAATGGAATGGGCCAAGCCTGGCTTGTTATCGCCTTCAACCAGCAGGGCGGAAATCGAAGAAGCTGTAAGGCCCGACTCAGTTGCAGCGGTAGTCAGCTTCTTGCCGCTGACGGGGTAGACCTCTACCACCGCTTTCGCTTCATTCCCAGAATACCGATAGGCCATCATGATCTGCAGGTCGGCTCCCGCCTTTTGCAAGGGTTCGAGCGTGCGGGCCAGCACACCCACCTGGTTATCAATCTCTTTTCTCCAAATGACAATGCTCTTCACTGTTACCGGCATGATGTTCCTCCGAAAACGCTTTTTTCGATCATGGCCCGCTAAACCTCGGCGGCCGTAGCGTAGTCAACGGGCTCTCCGAGTTTGGAACGTAGCTGGTGGCTCCACGCGCGTGGATGGGCGCCGTGTACAATTCGTCCAAGAAAGCCCAGCCGCTCGGCAAGATTGTCCCGATTCGCGCGAATGGCATCTTTGGTCACTCGCGTATACAGAGCCAGGAAAGTCTCTATGTTAGCCGGCTGGGCAAACAAATACGTGGCGTGGCCCAATTGCGGAGTCTCGACGGCCACGCCGGTGACGAGGTCCAGGATGTATTCCTTGCGGAAAAGATAGAGCCGCCGCGCCCGTTTCGCCAGTTGTTTGTAAAAGAACGGATCGTAGTCAGGTTGCCAGTTAAGCCCAGCCGCGTCGAAGTCACCCGGAACCCCGTATTGTCCCAGCAAACGCTCCAGTTCGCGCTTTTCGACCGGCTCACGCTCAATCCGCGCCCGCACCAGATCGAACACTCGAGAATATCGGCCGAAACGGTGATAGGCCTTCCGGGCGGTGTCCAATTGTTCGGGGAGGCTGGCAGGGAGCTTCACATTCAGGCGGCTCGGCAACGCACTTTCCCACTCGATGAGCCGCCATTCTCCCGATTTCATCCGGCATTTGCCAGCCCGGACGAACGTGGCGTCAATCTGTACTTTCGCCGCCAGCAGATGTTTCCACTGGTTCCAGGTGTGGTCCCAGACGACCGGCATCGCGGCCTGATCAACCATCAACTGGAGTTTCCGTCGCACGTCGCGGTAGATTGCGGTAGCAGGGTAGAACTCAAATCTCCGCAGCGGGGCACGAAAGCGTCGCTCATGCAGCTCAGGCCGGAACGCCAGGATCCGGGTCGCGAAGAACGTTTGTCTATCCTGCGAGCGTTCTCCGCTCACAAGAAGCGACCCAAAGCCACCGTAAGGGAACAACACCGGTAACTCAGGGTCTTTGAGCAAGGCGTCATAGCAAGCCCTCAATTCGGGTTGCGCGAGAATGTTATAGGCGCGCTCCAACACCCTGTAGGCGTTCTTCGGCGCACCGTCCCTTTGAAGCTCACGCTGGCAGATCTTGAACGAAAGCCGGAGTTCCGCCGGCGCTGCCTGTTGAGGAATTCTCACGACTTCGTAAAGCGTCGACTGCTTCGCCCATTCGCGTTGCCGGTCTGCAACATAGAAATAATCGCGCAGGACAGCACACGGAAGGTACACCGACCGGATTCCCAACTCGCTCCCGGTTACTTCAGCCGCGACGAATAAATCCCCGCGCTTGTCGATCTTGGGTTGAGTCACATAGGCGATCCGAGATTGGTAGAGTTCGCGCAGCCGGCAGGATGCGGGATTCTTGCGCACGTGGATTTCGACGTCGGTTTGGCTCGGGCCAATGGGCACTTCGATTTCGTCATCGGGGCCCAAACACGCCCCCAGGAATGTCGGGACGATGATGGACGCTCCATGGCTAAGGATGCATTCGGCGGCCCCCGCAGTAGCCGATCGTACCTGCTTGATCGAACCGCGAAGGATGGTTTCGATAGGAGCGGATTGGGTGGTAGTTGCTGCCTGCATTTAACCAGAGCCTAGCACGAATTCTCCAAGCGTCAAATCCGCACGGAAGAAACCTAACATTCTCCGTCTGACCGGGGAGCTTCTCCGCTGCGCGAGCCCGCAAGGGGTGATGATTTCGGTGCGAAACGCAAGTAACGCTCGCCTGCATTCCCGTCCGCAGTTCGCCTG
Source organism: Acidobacteriota bacterium (assembly GCA_021817045.1). Lineage (GTDB taxonomy): Bacteria > Acidobacteriota > Terriglobia > UBA7540 > UBA7540 > RH2-MAG17b. The sequence continues at coordinate 52,541 of JAKAWG010000026.1, read as the reverse complement.
TTGACCTCACATAAAATAATGCAAGGATGGATCTCCTGACGGAAGGAGGTCATGATGCGACCAAAGGGTTCGGCCGAACTGCTCTCGGACCGACGCAAGCGTGCGCTGAAGGTCCTCCAACATAAATTGCCACTGAACGAAGTCGCCCGGCGTATCGGGTGCGCTGCCAGTTCCGTGATGCGGTGGCGGAACGCGCTCGCCGCCGCGGTAGTGGAGGCCATGGCGATCGAAGATTCATCTGCGGATCCACCGGTACGCGAGGCCCCCGGCGACCAAGGTCAGCAATCCCAGAAACGATTCCCTCGGCCGAAGGGCAGCGGTATAGAAAAGCATCCAGATGCTGGCGACGATGAAGATAGCAGGAACCAACGGGTAGCCCCAGCTCACGGCGGGAAGGAGTTTCCAATCGCCACGGTGGCGCAACCGGACCATCCCAGCCGTCGCCAGGGCCGCGAACAGGGTGAGGGCAAATCCAATGTAATAAATTAGACCCTCAAACGTTCCCGTTAGAATCATCGCGGCCGCCGCCACCGACTGGAACAGAATTGCCTGCACGGGAGTCAGCCAGCGAGGATGGAGGCGCGCTGCGGTCCGGAAAAAGCAGCCATCTTTCGCCATGGCGTAATAAACGCGGGGGCCGACAATCACCATGGCGCTGACGCAGGAGAGTAGCGCGACCGCCATGACGGCGCTGAACAAGCCACCTCCTCGGGAGCCAAACAGGGCCACTGCCGCCGCGCCCCCCACGCGCACCACGCCTTTCATCTTTTCAAGCGGCAAGGCATAGAGAAATGCCGCGTTTAGCGCAAAGTAGAACACCGCCACTAGCAGCGTCCCGCTCACGAGCGCGGCGGGCAAGGTGCTTTCCGGCGTCTTCATCTCCTCGGCTACGTAGGTGGCAGCATTCCACCCGCTGTATGCAAACATCACGAAGATCAATGAGACCGCGAATTGCGCCCCCAGGCTGTGCGCCGAGACTCTTGCCGCCGACTGCGAAAAATGCTCGAAGCTTCCTTTCCCGACGCTGAAGGCCAAAACCACAAAGGTAAGCAGCACGCCTAGCTTAAGCGAAGTGAGGAAATTCTGGAGCTTCGCGGCTAGCCTCATCCCGAGAATGTTGATTGCGGCGAAGACTGCGACAATTGCAATCGCCAGCCATTGGCCGTAACCACAGTGGATACGGAAGAAACCCAGTGACCTTCCCGTCGAAGCGCTCACCGACAACGGCGCGCAGAAATAACTCAGGTATTCCGAGAAAGCCAGTGCCGCCGCGGCAATGGGGGCGGAAAATCCCGCGAAAAATGAGATCCAGCCACTCAGAAATCCCCAGATGGGTCCCCAGGCCTCGCGCAGATAAACGTATTCACCGCCCGAATGCGGAAGGTTGATCCCCAATTCCGCATAGCACAGGCAGCCTGCCAGCGCCACCAGTGCGCCCGCCAACCAAATCCCCAGCACCAGGGATGGTCGGCCAAGGTCTCCGGCCAGGTAGCCCGTCGTGGTGAAAATCCCTGTTCCTATCATGTTGGCCACCACGATGGCGGTGGCACTGGTGTATGTGAGTTCACGCCGAAGAAAGAGCGGCGTCTGCTTACGCGTGCTTCGGCTTGTTCTCAGGGAAGGCAGTGTAACCCTCCATTGCCTTGCTGGTGCCTTCGCCTGTCATCATAGGCGAGGTGGAGGATCTAGATGGTTCCAATGTAGAGCGCAGAGCCAGATGTGACACCCAACATGACCTTACAGAGCTTTCCCGGCATCCTGGCAGCCAGAACCGGAGACGATTGAAGTGCAAGCCGACCCTGCGTCTATCGCTTCTTCAAAGTCACGGCGAGTCCCCTGCCCTGCATGTAGAGGATTGTTTCGAGGTCCGGGTTTGTGGTTACGGCCTTGACATAATCCGTATGCGTCTCCGGAGTATGAGCCAGAATCAGGCCGCCAGGCCGCACGAGGGGAAGAAGTTTGTTCAGATAATCGACATAACTTGCCTCGCCGGTGTCAATAAAGGCAAGGTCAATAGGCCCTTTCAGCCGCGAGATCGTCTGGTGCGCATTTCCTTCGACGATCGTTACCAGCTTCCCCACGCCGGCCTCTTGAAAGTGTTTGCGCGCCAGCATGGCCCTTTCATGATTGATCTCAAAGGTGGTCAAGTGACCGCCCGTGCCTTCCAGCGCAAGGCAAAACCACAAGCCCGAGTATCCCGTGCCAGTGCCGATCTCCGCGATCCTCTTGGCATCAGCAGTCTCGGCAAGCAGCGACAGGGCCTTTCCATCGGCCATTGGAACACTTTCGTAAGTCTGGTGGAGCTTCACCATCTCCGCGAGTACCGCGAGGATTCGCCTCTCCGCTTCGTTCTTAGCCAGAGGCGGGCTCGACGAATAGGATTCGCGCGGCACGCGCCCCTGGGAAAGTGCTAGAAACGGGATAGCCAGCAGAACACATATGACAGCCGCCAATCGTTTCACCATTGGTCGCATCCTTTCCGGAGAGAAAACGCCTCAATACCTGCGGAATCGAAAGCAATCGGTCGAGACACCTCAGAGGCACTTCAAACCGGGCATATCCATTTCCTTGTATCGAGTCCTTGTGCCTCCCGTGTTCTCAGTGTTGAAATCGCAGGTTCTTAATCAGGAATTTCCGTTTTGCGGTTCCCCTTCGCCCTAAACTCTAGCCCTCCTGCCCTGTCGGGTCAACCGCAAATCCCGCTCGCCCTCCTGGGTAGTATTGGAACTTCTTTCGACCGTTTTTTTGCCTCTGCCATTGCATCACTTAATGTGAGACCAGTAAGACCTAAATCGATGAGCCCCACCATGCCAAGCCGATGCCGTTCAACATTGATCTGCGCCGAGGCCGACCGTGCCGTTTTCGAGCCCCTGGGGTATAGCGAGGGGTCTGCAGAGGCCTTGAGCGTAGATGGTGAAAAGATTGCGGGCGCAATTCTCATGATTGACGAGGAAGCACCGGGCGGCCATACGATGAGCTGACCGGGCTCAAAGAGGTCCCGTTTATTGCTTCCAATGGCGCCTGCCCGGGTGATATTGAGGATCACCTCCTGGCGTCCGATGGGCGTGAGTGGGCCTATATCGAGGCTCTGTGTGAGAGCTGGTATCCGGCGGTGCGGGTGAGTCGCGGCGGTAAGGTATGGGGGAGCGATCTAGCGGAGGCGCGCTCGTACTGGCGAGTTTACGATCGCGCCATCGAACAACTGAACGAGCGCGAAAGCCATGCTGCGCTGAAGAAGGACGGCCAGAAATGAAACTGATTTCCAGAATAACGTGCCCCGATGAGATCAGCGATTGCGATTATGCGCTCATCGATCTTACGCCTGATCTGGCCCGGCTCGGCCTAAGCCGTATCGCGCGGCTGAAAGAATATAAAGCCAGCGACAACGATCTGCTGCAGACCTACTTTTGGGACTTTCATGCCCTGTATTTCAGCCCATGGATTGCTGAAGACTGCCGTGAAGCCGACGCGCTCGCGGAGAGGATTGAGCGCTTGCCCGGCGCCAGCGCGGACTTATCCTTAGCACCCGACGACTTTGCTGTTTCCGAGCACCTTTACAAGCGCATCGAGTGTCCACAGATGATTGTGAGCGAAGACGGAATCGTCTTTCTGGCCATTGTGAAGCACACGAGCTTTCATATATCCACGGCGGAAATCCCCGTCACGCTGCTTGAAAAAGCGGCCGCTGAAGGCTCTCTGGCAGACTCACTGTTGCCTCAAAAGAAGTAATTAGCAGAATCACGGTCACTGCCACTTTTTCCTTCAAATTCCATTTCAGAGTTCGCAGGAGTCTCCGACATGGCCAGAATAAGCGCCTTGGAGCGAATGGGTTTCTTTCCTCTGCCCGAGGCTGAAGCCCGGCGCATTCGCGGGCATTTAGTCTATCCTGCAACGAAATTCACCGCGCTCGATCCCTGCGCGGGTGAAGGGAAGGCCCTTGCCTTGATCACAGAGGGAGCTCCGGGCAAACGTTGCGGGATCGAGTTGGATGCATACCGCGCTGAGCGGGCTGCAACGCGCCTGGATCAAGTGATCTACGGCGATTGCTTTGATGTGGACTGTCGAGTGGAGTCGCTCAGCCTTGTCTACATCAACCCGCCGTATCAGGACGCGGCCCACGAGGAGGGTCCCGGGCAAAGGCTGGAAGAGCTGTTTCTACGCCACGTCTACCGCTGGGTCAAACCCGGCGGCGTGCTCATTCTCGTCATTCCGATCAGCCAGCTTGCCGTGTGCGGGAACATTCTGTCGCGGCAATTCGAAGACGCGGAGGTTTACCGGCTGACGGAGCCCGCAAGCGTTCAGTATCACCAGATCGTTGTGTTCGGAGTGCGCCGGAGCCGGCGCGAACGCGAACGGTTATCCGACCGGGAAATTACCTCGCTGCGTCTCGACTATGGACGCAAGGCGCGCAGTCTCGAGACGCTTCCTACCCTTTCTGAGCGTCCGCAACGAGTCTACGCTGTGCCTGAAGCTGAACCCATTCAACTCGCTCATCACGGTCTGCCGCTCGATGAAATCGAAGACTGTCTTCCCCAATCGCCCGCTTACCGGCAGGCGCAGCGCATCCTGTTCGCTCCTGAATTCCATGAGCGGGGCCGGCCGCTTTCTCCGCTCCACCAGGGCCACGTGGCCCTCCTAGCTGCGGCCGGTGCGTTGGATTCGATTCTAGGCGAGGGGCATTTGAGACATATTTCGCGGTGGACGGCCGTGAAAACCCTCTCCGAAAGCCAGGAAGAAGATGACCGGGGTGTCGTGACCATTCACGAACGTGAGTCCTTCAGCCACTGCCTCAACTTGCTCTATGCCGATGGCGAGGTTGCGGTGCTCACGGCGGACACACCGGGTGCAACTGAGGGTTCCGAGCCAGGCAACGATCCGGCACTGACTGCCAACGTCCCTGTCGAAACTCCCAAGCGGACCGGGCGGAAATTCCGCATCGAGGAGGCGCCGGATGAAGAACGCGCATGAGCGGTTGGGGTGGTGCGGATTTACCCGAGAACTGAAAGACAGCGCCGTGCGAGTCCGGTTGCGCTTGGACCGGCTTGTAGCTGAAATGGACGAAGACGGAAGCGACGGAAAAGCACATCTGGTCTCCGTCGTGGGCGGAGAGTCCGATGTCGGCGCCGCCTGGGCGGCCGCTCTGAGCAATGAACGCTTTAGGATTGAAGGCCCGGAATTTGGGCCGGCAGAGCTAAGTTTAGGCGAGAAGGCGGAATGCTTTCGGGGAAGCCTGAACGTACCCGGGCAGCGCCGCCCAGTACGCCATCTGGTGGCACTTTCGGCTGACATGGCAGCTACCCGCCTTGGCGGAGGCGTGACAAGCGAGCGCACAATTCTTGCCCACAGCGACCCGGTGTTCATTCTCTTTCGTCTTTCGGAACGCTTTGGTTTGCCGGTCGTTCCCGGCTGGGCCGCTTGGTTCACGAGAGAATTGAAGCGTCATCGAGCCATTACGAAACTGGCAGGCATCGCCTGTAACCCGGTCTTGATCACGGGAACGAAGCACGATTTTCTGGGTTGGATTTCGCTGGGTCTCAAGCGAGGCTTGATTCACTTCCCCGATAGGAACGGGCCGGTTCAGTGGCCGGCCATGCCAACTTTTCTGTCACCGCAGGTCCACGCAAACGACAATTGCTCTGGCGCGTGCAGGTAAGCATCCTACGTTGCGTTGCCGAGCAATCCCCTCTGGGCTTCTGTGCCTCCCGCCCCGCCCGAATCCCGATTTCACCGGGACCACGGCGCAGGACACGTACAGCACCTAACGCTCCGCTCCTGAAACGGAGGGTTGCACGATTTCTGTCGATCGCAGCCTCCGTCTCGGGCGGAGCAGGAGGCAGGTGGAGCGATTCGAAAGAATGTACCCATGCAAGATTTTGTTTGTCCGCACTGCCGACGGCTCCTCACAATTACCAGCATCTATACCTTCACTACCTTCAGGTCATACCGCGTTTCAGCGACTTGCCCGAGTTGCGGCGCGGAATGGCTGATCAAGATCCAATTAACTCAAACCGCATTTTGTTCCGCTTCTCACTGCCGGAAACACGGCGAACTCGCAAGGACCGGCACGTCTCACTCCGGTGCTTAGGCTGAGACAGGACCGCAAAGAGAGGATTCCGCTCATGAACGTCCTCATTGTTGAAGGCGATCAATTTCTCCGCAACTATCTTCGCCTCCAAGTGGCGGAAGCTGCCTGGTGCGACGGCGTCGACGTCGTTGAGGCTGCCACTCTCGACGACGCGCTGGCCATCCTGAGCGCGGGGCAGATGGACGCCGAGCTCTCCGATGAAGCCTTTCCACCTGGCTGGGGCGAGGCCATGAATGATCTCAGCCGTTGGGCCGAGGGTTGGAGAACGCTCCATCGGGAATGCAAAAGGCTCGGCATACCATTCGTGCTGCTCAGCGGCGATCCGGCAATAGTCGCGGCCGCGCGTAGTCTTGGTGTGGCTGCTCTTAGTAAACCCTGCGAGACGCGAGCTGCCATTGACCGCCTGCTGACGCTCGCGGCCGCCCACCTCGTGGCGAACGCCCGGTAGAACCCTGCAGGGTTTTGAGCTCTTATCCCAAATCCCTTGAGGAGGATGCACCTTCGATGGAAAGACCTGCCAACGTGTCCCAATACCTCAGCACGTTCGCGAATGAGATGGGACAGCGAATTCTCGAATGCTTTCCTCCCCTGTACAGGCCCGAGGACCCGCCATCGCCCGTGCTCGCTAAACTTCTTCGCCGGCCCTTTCCCGGACAGAGCGTGGCGATTCATGGTGTGGCGGCCCGTCTCGCGCAGTCTCGTGCTGCTGCGGTCGTGGCTGAATGCGGCACGGGGAAGACGTTAATTGCCCTGGCAAGCGTCTACCTCGCCGCGCAGGGCAAACCCTTTACGGCGCTCGCGCTAGTGCCGCCGACGATTACGGCCAAGTGGTGCCGTGAAGCTTTGCGCACGATCCCTGGCCTGCGCGTCTTCCTCATTGATGGCTTGAGGGATCGAGCTAAATCCAATGGTATTCGCGAAGTCAAGCTGCGTCGCGGTGAGGTTGTGCGGGAAGGCCTGAAGACAACTCTCACCGACCTCCGGCTCCGCAAGAACTATTCAACCGCCCGGGCGCGCTGGAACGCGACCTGCCCGCAACCGGCACTCTTTGTTTTGAGCAGGGAGGTGGCAAAACTAGGGCCGTACTGGCGGCACGTTTACCAGATCGCCCGATCGGGCCCTTATCAGGGAAGCGTGATCAACCCAGCCACCGGAGAACCTGTCTACGATTCAAATGGCGATCGGCTCCTCGCCATGGACTTCAAGAAGGCACGCCGGAGCGAATGGATTGGAGCAAAGCACGATGGCGAAGAGCCTGATCTGAACGCGCGGCGAAAGCTCTTCAGTGCCCTTTGGCAGGCAGACGGCAAGAAGGTGCGCCGGACGGCAGTCATCGACTTCATTGGGAGAAGGCTAAGGAATTTCTTCGACTTCGCTATCGCTGATGAGGTGCACGAGCTGAAAGGCGCGGACACGGCGCAAGGAAACGCTCTCGGGACGCTGGCCAGCGCAGCCAAGAAAATCATTGTGCTCACTGGAACACTGCTGGGCGGCTACGCGGACGATGTTCATGAGATCCTCTTTCGCCTCGATCCTCGGAAGATGATTGATCGCGGCTTTGAACATGACGGTGGCATCCGGCCGTTTATGGAGAGCTACGGGTTGCTCGAAACCATCACCACGATAGAGCCGGCCGATAATGCCTGCTCGGAGGCGCGAGTCACCAGGCGCGTGAAGCGACGGCCCGGCGCTTCGCCCCGGCTCTTTGGTGATTTCCTGATGCCGATGGCCGCCTTCCTCTCCCTGGAAGATATCGCTGCCGCCCTGCCTCCCTTCCGGGAGGAGATAGTTCGTGTTGAGATGGATGAGCCGCTGAAGGCGGCCTACGAGAAACTCCAGGACAAGATCAAGGAGGCGCTACGAAAATACCGTGGCAACCCGTCAGTGATCAGTACCAGCATGAATGCCTTGCTCCTTTATCCAGACCGTCCTCATTCTCTGGGTACACTCTATGGGTTCGAATACGATCCCGAGACTCACCAGCGCGAACGCTTTGTGATCGCCGAACCGGAGGACCTCGATCAGAATATTTTGTACGCCAAAGAGCGGCGACTAATCGAAGAAATCAAAAAAAGGCGTGGCAACCCGGTTCAGGTATTTGCTACGTACACACGAACCCGAGATGTGACCCACCGGCTGCAGAACATCTTGCAACGAGAGGGCATCCGGGCGGCGATCCTTACCAGCGACGTCAAACCGGAACTCCGCGAAGAGTGGTATGAGAAGAAACTACGCGAGGGCGTCGAAGTGTGCATCGCCCATCCACGTCTTGTCGCCCTGGGCCTTGACATGCTCTTCGCTCGTGATATTTTCTTTTTCCAAACCGGCTACTCACTCTACACTCTCCGGCAGGCAAGCCGCCGCTCATGGCGGATTGGCCAGACGGAGGAAGTTCACGTGAAATACTTCGCCTATGCCGACTCAGCCCAGGAGTCCTGCTTGCGCCTGATGGGAAGGAAACTCCTGATCTCGCTCGCGATGGAGGGAAAATTCTCGAGCGAGGGGCTTTCGTCAGCTTTCGAAGACGATGATCTGCTCATGGCAATGGCCCGCGAACTGGTCACCGAGCAGCGAATCGGAGAAAGCGCCGAGACAGCGTGGCGCCGCATTCAGGAACAATATGATGTCTTCGGGCATCGTGAGGCCAATTCTGTCGAATGCCCGATTGAGACGGCGCCGCAGGCGGGAGAAGAATTTCTCACGCACCCTCAGCCTGCTTTGCCACCTGTCGTCGATCAGTTGCTGCTGTTCGGCGCGCCACTTGGGAGGCTGCCCATGGGCCGATCGGGCGCGCGCCGCCGTCCTTCGCGGCTCGCCGGAGGCGATACGCAACTTGGTCTGTTTTGAAGGAGGACTCTACCGTAAGACAACAATTGCTCTTCGACACGGCGAGACTCGCCGGGGCAGACAGGAAAGCAACGCGTGAATCACAGGTATCGCGAGAGACCGCCGAGGCAAGAAGCGCGCGAGTGTGCACGCGGAGTTGTCTCGCCGGTAACGGATTTCTCCTTTCAGGAAACGTGTGCGCAATTCGCGCGTGAAGTCGGCGCTTCGGGATGCGTCATTACTGACTTCGAAGAGTTGGGATCGTTTTACAGCCACGACTGTGGCGACGGGCGATTTCGGATTTACTTGGAGCATGAAGCCTGACCCTAGCGACGAGCACATGGCAAGCGAAACACCTCAGCCTTGGTGCACACGTCCTCAAAAACACAGGTTCGACAGCAGAGATGATTATCAAAGGGCCAAATCTCGCAAAAGGCGTCTCCGCTACGTGGGCCATACCGAGCACGATCTTCCGGGGTAACTTGATTCGACTTGGCTGAGATGACATCCCTATGCGCGCAGTGATGAGTCATCCCTGACGTGAAAAACGCACGAGGGCTGACCGAAGGCCGCATAATTGGAGCGGTGGTGGCGGCGAATCCTAGTCTAGCGCTTCGCACCCAATCGTGATGGGGACAATTAGGGACCGACGAGCGACCCATAAGGTAATGCGTTTTGTCTCCCGTAACAATTAAATATCTGTTTTCGTGTTGCTCGATCACGCCGTGAAGACCGTCGAATAAATCCCCTTCCTCATAGTGGGTCGTGAGTGGCGATGGCTTCAACTGTGTGCCAAGTCGTTGGTTAATGTCGCGAAGCAAGGATTGGGCTGCCGTCGCCACCGCTCGGAGGTGACCGTCCAGGTCTCTCTCTGACCGGGGGATCAGGTAGTGCTCCGGAGGCGCTTCAACGCGAATCCAAGGGTCGTAGCGGGAATGCAGGAACAGAACGGGCGCCACGCTTATCGAGGGAAAGCTCTCGAACGGAGCGGGAGTTTCGCAGTAACACAGCAGTACTCCGTGCATGAGCTTGTCAATGGCGTCGGCGGATATGGCGAAAGCCACGTCGCCGGGCGTCAATGCATCTGCAGAACGGACGACGTACTGATGTGCAAGGTTGAGGAAAAGATCTGTGTGGTTGGACTCGATTTCGGCTCGGTCTCTGAATACGATAATTTGGTTCGCATCCCGCGTGCCGTTCTCAGTGAATGCGTCGAACGGGTTTAGAAACAGAACCAGCCAGTCGCCGTTAGTGATAACGGCACGCCTGAGTGAGCCATTTTCAAAACGATAGACGGACCGAACGTAATCTTGGAGGTCGCCGAGCCAGGCGTTCCAATCGCCGGTCAATCGTTCGCCGGAGAGCCCCCGGACAAGGTATCCAGCGACCTCTGTCGGTTTCAGGACTTCAGTGGGCGCGTCAGCCCGCCGGAGGTGTGTCTCCGAACGAAGGCGCTTTCCTACATAAACATTTGGGAGAGAACTGGTTGGTCGCTTCGCTTCGACAACCAAGAGTGGCCTGTGTGTGTATCGCTCAAAACCAAGATAATCGAGAAAGCGCCTTGTGCCTCGCGCCTGCGACGTCAACGGCACCTCAGGCACAAGGTTGGGCAGATCATGAGAGGCGTCAGTGTTCAAACGCCAGTTGAGGGCTTCGAGTAAGGCGTTGATTATGTAGGTACGCGCGTGGAATTCGAGCGAGTCGTCGACGTGTGGCGGGATCTCCGGAAAATCACTCTCAGCAAATTTCTGGCGAACTTGCGCGATCTCTGGCACGAACATCCGGTGGTAGTCAGCGTGCAGTTTTCGGAATCGGTGGAGGAAATCAGCCGCATTTCGGACTCGACTCACCGGAAGATTTCCTCTAATCGGTAGGTAAGTCGGCGAGCGCTGGGCCAGCCAGCTTCAACGAAGACATCCAAAATCGCTACCAGTGCTTGCCGACATTCTGGGCGTTCCTGAAGCAGCGTCCGGTATTCGGCTAGATAGCGTTGAACTATGCGGACAACACGGTCTACGGCCAGGGATTCATACTGGTAGCCTGCGCGCCGGGCGGTCCCGACTAATCGATTAATCCGAAGGAAAACGCCAGCAGGGTCGATCTCAATGAAGCTTTCGAGAGTCTCAAGGACACTGTGGGCGACACTCGGTAGGCCTACATCGGCGAGGTGGTCCAAAATTTCACCCGCTTCCAGATAAAACCTGGCCCGCTCGTCAGTACCGAGGGCACTTTGAATTGGTTGCTGAGGGCTCTTCTTGCGATCGAATGCCCCGGATGCGAAGTAGACTTCCTTGGCAATGTGATCTAGTAGAATGGCGAGTTCCTTCGCGGCAGCTTGGTCTGACTCCGGCCATACGGTGAGTCCAGCCTCTTTATTCCGGTCCTCGATTTCACTCAGGGCACGTCGAACTGCAGTCACTGCGCGATCCACTAAATCCAGAGCGCGGTACCTGATTTCGTCGGCATGCGATTGCGGTGAGCGAGCTGCGCCGTGGGTCAGGGGCTGCCTTAAATTGAACAGGATGGTTTGTATTAGGTCGGCGTTGGCGAGCGGCCTATCTACTAATTCGAGTACGGCCCGCCGGCAAACCCCGTGGTTCTGCCACACATATAGGCCGGCGAAAATGTTCACGCATGAGGCCAGTAGTCCTTTCGCCTTAGCGTCATTCATGAAACGCTGAAAGATGGTTACAGCTAGAGTCGCGACCTTATCCGGATGAGCCCCTCCGAGCCTGGGGAGAGTATTGATACTAATTCCTGAGAGAACGCCTCGGCTCGATTCTTCGGTAACAAACTGAGAAACAAGTCGCCACATCAACACCGGCGCTGTCTTGTAGAGGCACGTCAGGCTAGTTGCGATCTGGAACCTGACAGGCGGGACAGGATCACAGCTCAGGCGATCAATGGCGTGCACGACTTCATCTGTGGCACAGTTGGGATGTCGAGCGAGCAGCACAAGGCCCTGCGCGGCTGAGATTCGCGCGGCCGGCCCACCCCACGAAATGCATTCATCAAACTGGGCGTCTATGTTGGGATCGGGTAACGGGCTCTCACGCTCACTCGCCTGTAAAAGGCAGGTTCGGAGAAACTCACCTGGGGTGTCGCTGCAATCGAGGTGCTCGGTCCTGGCTGCAACCTGGCAGGCCTCCGCGAGGTTGCCCCAGGCGTATTCCACCTGCTCCTGATGTGCGCCCTGTTGCGAGGCAGAACAAAGTGCATCATGAAGAGCCCTGAGTTGCGGGTGGATAGCCAGAACTTCGCTAGCAGATGGGGTAGAGTTTCGGTATTTCGACGCGAAATCGACAACAGGAGCCTCAAGATCCCGAATGTGCTGGTTCGGCTCGGACTCGACGGCGACGCCACGAGCTCGAAGGATCTGGTCTTCCGTGACTTGTCCGATCTGCATGGGTCCAATCTGAAACGGAGGTTCGTTGCCGGGCACTCCGCCGCTCTGCTGCATACGCAACAGTTCAGACTTTGCGCTCTCGGTTACAAGGGCTTCCATGGGGAGACATGCGAGCAAACGACGAAAGGCCTGATCCCCCCACTCTTTCCCGTGCTCCTCAAAAGAGGCCGGTATTGCGAGGATCGTTTCCTCTATAACTTCTCGTTGGGCGGTACTCAGTCTCGTAAAAATAACTTTGAGCAGTTCACCCGCTACGTAACTTGTATCAATCTCGGTGAGAATGGGTCGCGCCGACAGCAGCGGCAGCAGCCTAATACCCAGCGTGTCAGGGGCGCGCGCACCTAGGCGGAGCAGGCGTCGCCAAATGCCGGCAACGTTCGCGTGAGTCACAATTACATTTAACAGGTCGTCGACCGCGCCCAATTGCTTGTCGCTGACGGCCAAGCTCTCCAAATGTGCGAGAAGGGCGACTAGGATCTGACAAGCCTCGTAATGCTGATCGGCGAACTCCGAGTCCCAAATCGAGCTATAGTCTCTTCGGATGTGAGCGGTGTGTTCTCCAAACTGAAACGTAAGGTCGGTTCCCTCTTTCAGGCCGGACGGATGCTCCCGCGCCACGTGCGCCTGATAGACTTCAACGGCAGTAACGGCGGCCTGAATCGGCGCCAACCAGAGGAATGTTGGGTATGCGGATGCCAGTTGATATCGAGCTCCCTGGATTTCTTGCCGCCTGTTTGTGGTCAGTGAAAAGATCCTGCTCGGAGGGCCGAGGGGCATTGCAGCATCAGAAGGCTCGTTTAATTGAAAGGTGGCGATATAGATGTCGTGGGCGAGAGCTGGATCAACGCCAGCAAGTTGAGCCACCTCGCGAGCGATCCAGGGTAGCTCCTCAGGGCCGTGCACCTGAAGATGCTCTGGCTTCAGCGCCTCATAAATGAGAATGGCGGACGCGTTGCGATCGCTTCGGAAGGTTTTACAGACTGCCCACAGCGCGTGAGTCACGAGCCACGGGTCGCGGGACGCCTGTTGCCACGCAAATTCTAGAAGGCGCCTCGCGGCACTTCCAACGGCCGCCAGTTGAGCATTCGTCAGCTTCTCTGGGGTCTCGCACATCGCTGCAATGAGGGACCGGGCGGAATATGCAGTCGACGGTCGGAAGGAACGACTCACGTGCTCCAGCACGTCGCACCACGGACCCGCATCGGCACCCATCAAAAGTTTGGTGTCTGGTAAAGCGGCCAGCAGCGCGCCGGTAAGATGCTGGAGAATATGTTCGGCTCCGGTGCGTTCACCTTGTTCCTGTGAGGAGAGCCAGCTTAATAACGTACCTACGTCGTCGAGGTTTCGGGCCGAAGTTGCGGCTGCAGTTGGGCCAATGAGCTTAGCAATCTGAGGCAATTTTGGCGATTGAATGATGCGGAGAACTAGGCGCCAATACTCCCAATGCCCCTGTTCGAGAGCCCACAAGTGGTGGAAATGCATTGCGATGCTTGGTCGAATCACCAAGCTCAATTCGGGGTCTTCCTCGAGACGTTGGACTGGAGTTTCAGGGGCACCACGCAGCAAGAGCCGCGCAGCAGCGTAATCGAACAATAGATGGTGAGCAAAAACAAGTACATATCTGTCCGGTATTACTAGGGGCGATGGCTGCCATTCGACCAAAACATGTGCGCTGAGAATCTCGTGAATCGCACTGCCGTCGCCGCCGTCCGCAATAATTGCCTTCTCGGCTCGAAGAACGCGTTTGGCGGCCATTTCCTGGCAGGCGCGCCGCAGGATTGATTCGCGAACGTCTCCCCGCCGGTCACCGCCGATGACCCTATGGCGCCAGTACCGATCGAGCAGTTGAAGCTGGGTTGTGATCGGAATGAAGTCCTGAAGTGCCATACCCTCTGCTATTAACTCAGCCACCAGCCGTAGGTTAAAGGGAACCTCAAGGAGCTGCAGAAGCTCGGGCGGCGCATTACCAATGACATGACCAAGAGTCGGCGCTTGGCGGCCTATCTCAGCAAGTTCATGGGGCGCTAAGTGAGGTACATTGATGTGTCTTAACAGGCGGAATTCAGTGTCCCGCAGCGATGGAGGGGCCTCAACGGGAGAGGTCGTGATGAAAAGCTGCTTGATTCGTTCGCTGTAACGCAGGTCAAATTTCCGGATTGACGCGATTACGCGCCAGCGACCGGGGTCCTTCATCACAGAGGAAATTGCTTCCCGTATCTCTGCAGCCTCGAGTTCGCCACGTGCCGCGTCGAGTGCGTCTATAACTAGAAAACCAGGCTCGCAGCCAGTCCAATTGCGCAACACCTCTGGCAATTCGTGCCGCCACGGTAGTGCAGGTGCGAGCCCCGTGACGTGAGCGAAGGCTAATCGGTCAACGGCCAAAAAGACCACATCTCTGCCCCGCTCCTTGAGAGCGGAGGCGAGGTCGTGCAATGCGCCCGATTTTCCTGCACCTGGCTCGCCGACAACTAACAGCGATCCACGTTCGGCAGCTTGAATCAGAACATCGGTGGAGGCACGACGGATTTTAACGTCTATGGCTCCCGCGCGAATGCGCGTTAGATCTTCCAGGGCAATGATGGTCCTCGCGGTGTATTCCTTTAGGGTCTGGACGTCTTCGCGGTAGCTTCTGACGGTATTGAGGATGAATCCTGCGTCGGACAACAGCTTTTGGAAGCCAGGGCGGTCCGAACCGGAATGGGTCCGCCCAAATTGGGCGCACGTCTCAACCAGGAAGGTCCAAGCGGCTTCGGCTCGCTTGGGATCCCGAAGTATCTGTCGGAGTAAGTTGATCGCTTCAATCTCCGAGTGGCCTCCGGCGTCAACGTCAAGGACTTCGGTACTCCAGAGGGAGAGAAGTGCGCGCAAGTCCGCGTCTTCCGGGTCAGCCCCGATTGCGGAACGCCACGCGAGGCGGGAATGATTTAGGAGGGCTCGCATGACATTCGCTTCCGGTCTGTTCTGCGCAGCGTCTTCGATTGTCTGGCCAGGAACAAGCCGAAGCAGTCGGGACAATACGGCCGGGATGTGCTTCCGGATTGCGAGAGAGCTTCCCGCACTGGTGACAAGCACCAAGCGGTCTTGGTCTGGATCGAGCGGGCGCTGCCAAGGCCTAGCATCTGGTTTCGCTAACCTATTGGCCAAGAATTGGCGTACAAACTGATTGATTACGTTAGCGAGGGGTGAATTCGTTTTGTTCGAGAGGCTTAAGGAATGCTTGACTTGGAGGAATCCAAAGCCATCGGTTGAAGTGCCCACCAGGATGTCGTCCACAGGCTCTTCGGTTTCGCAACGAACGAAAGTTGGGACCCCGGAGAGTTTCCAAATGGGTTGGCAGTCCTGTTCACAAAGAATGTGGACGGCCACCCATGCTGCCACACGGTTCTGAAAGTTCAGCCCAGCTTGCGTGGCCGCGCCCCCTCCGGTTGAACGCTTCCCCGGATTTGAATCCATAGGCACTGCTATCCACTTCCTCAGTCGACGATCGGCCCCTCCCTGGCGCTGACAAGGGCTCGCGGATCGTCGGTGCGTTGTTTCGCCGTGGGTGCTTCCGCCGCGGATAACCCCTTTTGGGGAAAGAACAAGCGTGCAGTGAGGGATTCGCTTAGCCTGACTTCCGTCTTGCACTCCGGGCAGATGATGGTTGGTTCGTTGCTCATGGATATGCCCGGATTACTCCACCAGTGACTTGAAAAGAGCGTCTGGGGCATCCTTATAGAACTCGATACTGACGCGGGTCCAGAGATCGTCGGGCAGATCGTTTAATTGGCGGCGAGCTGCAACGGGCATAAGCAACGTTTGGGCTTGCTTGTCCACGGCCAGTTCCGCCAGGCGCGCGGCGTTGGGAGTCGGTGCAATCGACCCGCCGAGGTTCAGGTGCCCCACAAGAATTGTGCCACCGCGCGTGTTTCGACTGAGAAGCGAGCTGCACAGGGCAACCAGAACCGGCAGGCCGAGCCCAGTCCCCGTCTTGTCGGCATCCATGGCGCGCATTTGAATAGAAAACTCATGTTCGCGCGGGTCCCGGTCGCCTACCAGTTCCTTCGCGCGACCGTAAAGATTCTGTTCTCCGACTTTCACACTCTCCCGGAACGGAGGCGGCGTAGGCTGATTGAGAATTCTTACACCGCTTCCAGGTCCGGACGTAACCTCGATTCGGTAGAGCCCCGGCCCAGTTTCGGGTGTGCCGGGACTCACTCCCCAGACCTGGCCAGCGGGCAGAGGATCACTCGCGATGGCCTCGTCACTGTGAAGCTCGGGCGTGGAGACAAATTGTTCGGTTCCATCGACGCCCATCGTATAGCTGAAATGCGTATTACGGAATTCGCTCTTGAATACCCTCTTTTGCTGCTCTTTGACTCGGCGGCGCGACTCAAGAGCCATTCGGACCATCCATTCGAGGTCCTGTTCGGCTATTGGGGCTTGCGGGTCAGGGTACAGCAGTTTGATAAGACCGTTGACTGTCTTATTTACCGCCTCAATGTCCCGGCCGCTTAACGCGCCACCCAGGAAAACGCGTCCTTGTATGACCGGAATTCGGTTGCCGGTTCGGAGTTTATTCCAGCACTCGCTCAAGAAATCGCTCACCAAGCCAAAATGGTCGGTCAGGTGTTCGCGAGGGCTGAGCTTAGGTAGTTCCCAGCCTGGCACAAATGAATGGAGGCGATCCATGAAGGCGGTGTCATCGCGCATTTCAGGTGGGAGCGGCTCTAACAGATGGCTGATCCTCTGCTGCTGCTCCACGTCCGCATCCAGATTTCCGAGCATGACGATGCTGCCATCCGCGCGGATGTTCTCCTTTCCACGGCTGAACTGGCCCGAAGCCATGTAGCCCTTCATGATGTTTACGCCGTCTTTCTGGTCAAAAGAAATCCTGGAAACCTCATCGAAGCAAACCACGTCATATTGGCAGACCAGTCCTCGCTGACCGGTGGCGTTATTCACGAACATCTTTGCAACGGTCGCTTTGCCGCCAGAGATGAGGTGAGCGTAAGGCGAAATCTGCTGGAAGAGGTGACTTTTGCCGGTCCCCTTGGGGCCAAGCTCTACCAAATTGTAATTCCGCTCGACAAACGGCACCATGCGCAGTACGGCCAACTTTTTTGACCGCTCGTTCAGAGCGGCTGGCTCAAGCCCGACTGAGCGAATCAGGAGGTCAATCCATTGTTCGGTTGTGAATGCCTTGCGCCCCTTAGCCAAGACATCAAGCGCGTCGGATTTTGACATCTGGATTGGGCGCAGCGAATCGATTTTGAATGGCCTGCCGTTTTGTTGCTGAGCGACGATTGCGTCGTAAGAAAGGGTCACTTCAGCATAGAAGCCATCCGTCAGCATCCGCTCATTGTCTTTGACGAGCTGGTCATCAATCCGCACGTCCCGAAGCGTGAGGCTGGGCAGCTCCGCAACGTAGCAGTCATTCCTCGCGTCTAGCCGGGCCTTCAGGATGTCAATTAATTTGATCGAGCCGTTCTCTCTGGCGTGTGCCTTGAAAAGCTCCTCCTGGCCCGTTCGCACAGTACGGTCCTGCAATTGTTTCTCTACAATTTCGAGGCCTTCCTTAATCTCTTCAGCATCTGTGCTTGCGCAATACCGTCCAAGGAGGAATTCCACCACGTACGTAGGCACAGGGTACTGGCGCGCATATTTGCGCACCAGGTCTTTGCGTACGAGATATCCGTCGAAGGCGGATGCGCCAAGCTGGTCTAATGTATCCAGCTCCACTGTTGTTGTACTCATCTGGGTTCTCCTACCGATGTCGAGCGCTGATCCAGGACCTTGCCAGAAGAATCCAGCAAGACCACCATGGCGGCGTCACCTTCATGTTTGTCGTCGGTTACCGCCAGGCTCACTTCACCGACCGAACCGACAGCCTTGGGTGCGGCGACAATGCTGGTGGCCGGCTGCTTCCAGTTCAGACGTAGATCGACTTGTATTGTCGGGTCGTTTGATTCCACGGTCACCCGGCAGCGCATTCCTCGCCACTGTACGCTCAGAATGGAAGCGGTCACAGCCTCCGCTCCGCGCTCGACGATCAACTCAGGCACCACACATTCCTGCAAGCTGACTCCGCCGTGTGCGTATTCCTTGCCCGCTCCGAAACATGCGACACCGGGCGGCGATGCGATTCGCATCTGCGGGTTGAAGTACCACGAATAGATGGGAACATCAGGACTTGAGTTGCCGCGCACTACCGCGCAGCGCGCCCACTTGGTTTCGACTAGAAACGCCGGAAGCTCGAATTTCGGCAAACCACCAGGAAGCAATAACCAGCCGTGATCTGTAACTACCCGAACACGCTTCCAGCCGGATTGCAGCAGCCCAATGATGCGGTCTGCAATCGCCTCGACCTCTATATCGACTTGGGATGCAAGCCCGATGCCGAGTTTATGGCCCAGCTCATCGATCCGGCCCATTTCGGTCCACCCACCGCCGGTTGCGGTGGAAGCGAACTCGAATTCATTTCCACTGAACACTTCTACGTTGCGATTTGTGATTTCCGCCCGGAGCCGGTCAGTGGTCGCGGGTTGCTTAGAAGAAATAATTACAGGTGCGAACTCAGGCGCGGCGCTCGCTCCTTCAACTGCGTCGAAAGCTGGCGAGGCCATTGGTTTCGCGGTGGCCGTAACGGTTGGCAGCGGCGAAAACCGGTAGGACGTGCGGACCTGTACTGAGCGGGCCTCAAGTTTTTCGGTCAGGAGGCCGGCTAAATCGAACCGCAGGCCGTCAACAAAGAGTATGCACGTATCCCTTTCGGCTGCGATGCCCCGCACGGATTTGCGCAGCTCATCGTGCGCCCTGGCAGCCAGTTCCTGAAAATGCCGGGCGGTGTCATTGAGCCAAGGCTCATAGAGCGCCCTCACAACCTTTCCAACAAGAGTGCGGTCGGCAGCCCCCTTCACACTAGCCAGTGCCTGCATTGCGGCCCTATCACATATCCATCCGTCGCGGGCGTACGTTGATGCCATTGATTCGATGGAATCTCCCCCCAGAGGTGACTTTGCTAGTTTTGCTAAGCGCGCGAGGAGTTCGAGGGCCTCGGCAAGTGGGCTTTCGCCCATCTGCGCCCAAACCCATGCCCTTCGGCACCCGTGTTCGGCTTCAAGCGACAGCACGAACTCGCAGGCGGCACGGTGCGGCATGGAACTCGCTTCGGTCAGCGCTCTTCTCAGCCGGCTTTCGGCGTCGTCGTTCAGCGTAGGGTTACGAGAGCCATCAAACGTAAGCTTTCCCTGGCCTGGAAGCGGCGTGCGGAGTAGGTCGGGGATGCCCGGATAAAGCCTCGGTGCCTCAGAGAAACGGCGCCAGATCGC
Organism: Acidobacteriota bacterium; assembly: GCA_021817045.1. GTDB lineage: Bacteria > Acidobacteriota > Terriglobia > UBA7540 > UBA7540 > RH2-MAG17b. The sequence goes on along the minus strand of JAKAWG010000026.1, from coordinate 32,914 downwards.
GTCCCATTTTCCTCCGCCGGTGATTAACGCCCGCGCTGCGGCGTGTGCCCCGTCTCGGTCGGGATCGATACTGAATTCTGAGCGAGCGACGCTGCAAAAGGCCTGCCAGGACGAGGCTTCGATACTTTTTTGAAACAATTCAGGATTGCTCATCCAGCGCAGCAGATCTCGTACAGGATCGCTGACCGCAAGCTTGTCGAAGTCGTCGGCATCCAGGCGACGGCCGTGAAAGCCGTTCAAATCTGCTTCCGCCAACAGCGCAAGCGCGCGCAGCATCGCATCTCGTGTGCGAGTGTCTTGCGCTATATCGAGGCCGAGGCCGTCCGTCGAAACGAGGAAAGCTTCGACGGACCAATCACGGCCGTTTTGCTGATGCCAGACCCGGCCTCGATATTGCAGCTCGATAAGAGGTTGAAGCGATGGCTGGCAATCACCCGCCGCTCGGAGCTCCTGCCGGCTTACTCCTGGCAGGTAAACAACAGGCACGACTCCCAGCGCCGGTGAGATGTCAGGGAGTGACCGGTCGACGATGCATTTCAGCCAAATCGCCGGCCCAGTATGGTGTTCCGGGTCATATGGTCCCAGGATATAAAGTTGCGGCAGCGCCGGTCGTAATGCCGGAATCACTCCGCGCCACTCGCCCTCGGCGTCGGTCCAGAGTAGCGCGACGGGTTCGGCGACGCCTTCGGGCGCGCGAAGAGCGCCGGCGAAAGACGCCGTCAGAGCATCGATGAGCGTGGGCGCATGAGCAGTAGTTCTAGCACTCATCAGAGTGGAGTCATTCCTGTGCCGGTCTGTTCGCGCGCGGAAGTGGGATAGATCGTGAGCAGCAGCTCGGCGTCGTCGATGAGGCGATATTCCGGTTGTCGTCCCGAGAGGTCGAAGCTACGTTCTAAGATGATTCGTACCCCCTCGCCTCGCTTGTCCATCATCGTGGTCCGGTCGGTCTTGAGGCCGGGTAGTTCGGCCGGAACCGGGCATCTTGCGAGCAGACTCGTAACCGCCTCGTTTCGGGCAGATTGGCGAAGGGGCAGGCTGTCAATGGTCATTGTGTTCGTGAGGGCGCCCGGCGAGGAGAGCTCCAGTCGGTCCGCAAACATCCTCAATCGAATCTTCGATCCGTAGATCGCGTAGTCGCGGTGCGCGACGGCGTTCACCGCAGCCTCGAAGACGGCCGTCATGTCGTATTGCGGAATGTCGGTGCGGCCGACATCCTTAACCGCTGCGACGCGCATGTTCCGTGCCACAAACCGGCAGACGTCCGCCACCTGGCGGTCGAGCGACCCCGTGATGTCCGCCGCATCAACTTGATACGCAGCGGTGCCGACCGTTGGAACCTCACGAACGCCGGCGTAGGCGACCGCCTGGATAAAGGCATTCGGCAGAAAACGCCGCGGATCCTCAGTTGCCAGTAGCACTCCTGCTACTGTTGGCCGCAACGTGCTATGTTCATCGTGTCGTGCCATGCCGAGCTTTTCGAGGAAAGTTTCAGGCTTCTCGCCGGACGAACGAACCGTTCGAAACCTCTCCCATAACGACGGGGACAGGTCTGCGAGGGTTGCCTTTGGAACAACCTGTTCATCGAACCGAACGATCCCTGCCTGGCTGCGCTGCTGAAACAAGCGCGCGAGATATTCAGGCGACATTTGGCGCCTGCTGCTCCCTTCACGACGTAAATATCCGCCGGGACTCTTGTGGACGAAAAGACTTCTGGGCACCTCGACCTTTAGAACAGGCACTTCTGTCCCCAGCGTGGTTGGCAGAGATAGGCGCTCGATCACAGCAAGAAGAGGGGGAGAAATCGAATCGTGGCATAGCTCGCGGACAAATCCCTCCACCGAATCCAACAACTCCACTGGAATGCCTATGACTTCGCGCGTCTTATCCTCAACTCCCAAAACGCACACTCCCCCGCTCGCGTTTGCAAAGGCAGCGAGTTCATCGGCAAGACCGTCCCGATGAGGTTCGGCAACCCGACCGCCTGCGTATCGGACTTCCTTCAGCTCAAGAAACGTGTCTTCGCCTAAACGAATCTTGTCGAGCAATTCCTTTGGACTGTCGAACATTCAACTCTCCCTGCCAAGCCGTCGATAACGTCGCTCGAATGCCTCGCGGCCGCCTTCCATCACCCGGCACACCTCTTCGCGCATAGCATGGTCTTGAAGCGAGCCGGCCTGCACCACGCGGCACTGACCACCCTTGAAATCCATAGCGTGGAGCATCTCCGCGTCTCCGTTCACCACGATGTTGGGATTGTGTGTGACAACAATCATCTGGCGCCGCAACTTATTATCGCGAATCTGCCGCACTACAAGGTCGTAAATAAGATGGTTGTCCAGATCGCTCTCGGGCTGGTCGAGCACGAGCGGCTCGTCTCCATGCGCAAGCAAAAAGGCGAGCATCGCCGCAGCCCGCTGCCCAGCCGACGCTTGTCCGATGGGTTGAAAATCTGTGCCGTCCCCCTTCCGGCTGTACTCCACTTTGAGCCCATCCTCTGGCGACCACACCAGCAACCGATCAAGAATCTCAGGGCGCTTGCTAAGCTCCCGTTGAAGATAGTTGTTGAAATGCCCGCCAAAATCGCCCTTGCCCGCACACGCCCTTTCAAACCGCGAGGCGAGCGTATCGAGCTTCCGCTCAATGGTCAGTGCTGCAGACTGTGGATCTTGAGGCAGGTTGTTAAGCAGATCAGCAACCACGCCCTTTTTCGGCATGTCATTTTCGAACTGGAGAATGTCATCGTCAAAACGGTCATCCGCCACTCCAAGCACCTCCCGCAAGCTGCGCTCGATCGCGCGAGCATCCCGTCCGTAGGGTAGCAACTCAATTCGGACATAAGGATTCTGCGCCAGCGTGTTGGCCAGGAAATTGTTGCGTGCGCGGCTGATCTCGCGGCGAGACTCACGTACACGCACACCTTGCGCTGTCGTCTCAGCCACAACCTTCTCTCGCTCTTTCTGGAGCGAATCCAGCCGTGCAATCTCACCTTCGAGCCGCTGACGTTCCTGCACTAACTTTCCGTACTCACTCGGGTCAGCTACGCCTTCCGTTCTTAAGTCTTCTGTGAGTTTTGTGTAGGCCGTGGAGGCGTCATCAAAGGCCTTCCGCCAGGCACCCGCTGCCAGTCCGGTCCGCTCTCTCTTCACAGCATCCGCTAGTTGTTCGGCAGCGGCGCGGATCGCCGAAGCTGCCTCTTTCACGGCGGAACGTATCCGTTCGATGGAGACCAAGGCCTGCTGATCCGGCACGTTCTCGGAGCTGAACAAACCTTGCGGAACATCTTCAGCCGAGATTTCTTCAGCCTCCGTCTTCAAACGCGCGGCGAGTTGTTCGGCGTTACTGACCTGGCGGCTAATCTCCCGGCTTTGCCGCGAGCGAAGTTGATACCCTTTCAAAATCTCGGCGTGTTGTTTCCCCTCAAAGCCGGCGAGCTTTCGCTTTGCGTCGTCAAGATTCACTCTTACGTCGTCGCGCCCTTTGAGCTTTGCATCCAGCTCGCGAATCTGCGCGCGCAGAGCTAAGAAACGCCGCTGCGCCTCCTCGAGCGCCGCCTGCGCCGGCTGGGTTGGCGCGGCTTCGTCAATAACCGTGAGGAGCGCCTCCTGGCTCTCACCGGCGAGGGCGGTGATTTGTCCCTGACTGAACATGCGAACCGGGAAGCGCTCTGACGTTATTGACTGGCTGCCCGACTGCTTCCAAGTCCCGTTCACTCGCTCCTCTACGGCGGTCCCGCTTCCATCCTGTTGCCAGCGGAGGAGGTATTGATCGCCTTCACGTGTCATTGTGACCTTGATTTCCGTCTTTCGGCTGGAGCGATAGTCGAGTGCGCCGTCCTCGTCATTCCGGCTCTGGGGCTCTTTGATGAATCGCTCAAACGCACTCCGAGCCTCGCTCTTTTCTGGCAGTGCCTCAAGGTCGCCCTTACGACGAAAAGCCAGCCTCAGCGCATGCACCACGGTGGATTTCCCTGTGCCGCGCCCGCCTACCAGGGCATTGAACCAGGGATGAAACCTGAGTTTCTCCGGTTGACCTCGCCCCATGTAACGGGCGTTTGAGATTTCGACTGATTCGATGATGTGCTCTGGCAGTTGAAAGGGATCAAACGGTTCCGTATCGTCGCTGCGGCGGATAGAAAATTTTGGGCCATCGAGCGACGCCAGGCGCAAGCCCTCCAGCGATGGCCTTCCCATCTTCACCCATGTGAAGCGTGAGCCGGGAAGGGGGCTGGCATCGAAGCTGTGGCAGTCGGAGCCGAGGACCTCGGTCCACTCGCATTTGGCCTCCTTGTAGATCTCGGGTTTCGGCGCGTTGCGGTCAATCACCTCCATCGCCAGTAGTCGCCCGCATTCAAAGACTTGGCGAAGAGTATTCGCATCCAGAGCGGCGCATGCACCGCCGGAGCCATCACACTGCAGGAGACCCTTCGATTGATCCGCATGCGCCGGAATCGGCAGCCCGCCCGCCGAGGCAATTGCCTCGATCACTTCCACAGCGGATTTACGTGTTACGCCATCGCTAGCTCCATTTGTCCCGTTGTAATCCACCTTGCCGAGTAGTTGGCTTATGTCGCAGGTTGTCTTGTTCAGGTCCAGAATTGCAAGCAGGTGGAATCCACCATTGACTGAGAGCTCGACGCCCGGGAACAAGTACAGCTCGCGGAAACCCGCCGCCTGCTTCGCCTTCAACTGCTCATAAGCACCTTTCAGCTTGTCAATCCACTCACCGCTGTTGTGATCCGCGATGACCACACAATCGACGCCAGCCTCCATGTACCTCAAAAGCCACTGGTCGGGTGTGACCTGTTTCGACGGCTGCCAGTCCTTGGAAGCTGGCGTGTGCGCGTGTAAGTCAACCTTCCACCAGCGCGCGCCCGGATAAGGCCACTTTGGGGTCGGGGTTGTCATCGTGCCTCCTGTTTCTGGTGGTCGCGGGCAGCTTGCTTGAATAGGAGCGAATAATGCAAGTTGTTCCAGCGATTGCCGTCGAATTCGCGGCCACCGGTGAAGTCGACGGTGGTGCCGTCCCAAGCCCAAAACCAGGGAAAGTCTTCTTTCGCGCGGTGGGGCTCCTTGCCGCGATCTTTTTCCCACCTGATGTTAGGGGAGGCGCGGAGAATGGAAGCGCCTTTGCCGCGGCCGTTCAATAGCTTGGCTGTCATGAAGGGCCGGATGTTGATGCGGACGCCGCCGTTGATATCCGGTTCCCAGCCGATCGGCTGCTCGTGAAGCGGCTTCCAGCGAACGAAGAGGTCGTAAGGCGGCTCGCCTTCCAAAATCTTCTTTAGCTCGGATTGCAGGTGCTGCGCCGCTGCAACCCGCGCGTCGGCGCCCTCGACGCCGTTCCTCTGATCGGCGCGCTGGCGGTCGAGCCAGTCGCCGAGGTAGGCGTATGTCAGTTTTTCCAGTGTCTGCCGGCCAGCGCCGTTTGGGGCAGTGAGCTTGTGATAGTTCACCAGCGCGTGGAATCCATCCCGCCGTCCATCCCAAATGTGCCAAATGAACGGGCGCTGGTGGAAAAGTCCGCAGTGCTGCTCAGAGAGACCGTCGTGCAGCCAATTCTCGAGCGTCTCGCCGGCGAAGCCGGCCTGCGAGAGTAACTCTGCTAGTTTCCCTGCGGACCATTCGGAGCCATAGGCGTCGGCGAGCAGCGAGCGAAGCCGGTCCGCTGCCCCGGCCTGCCCTTTAACCGGGCTCAGGCAAGCAATTCCATCCCGGTCGGCGTGCTTCTCAAGGCCATCGGGGCCCAGGGCAGGGCAATCCACGAAGCTTGAGCCCGCCTGGCGCGGCCAGCGATATCCGAGTAGCCGGGCAACGGCGACTTGAAGCGGACGGTTCGAGCCCTTGGGATGACCGTTAAAGAGCCACTGCGTTGGGTCATTTGATTCGGGCCGCGGCAATCCGTTCGGGAACAACCGCGATGCAACTCCTGCCCAATGCTTATCGTCATACCCGACTTGCGCCATGGCGCCAACTGTTACATTCAGTTTTTGGTTCAACTTCCGACAGGCCTTGCCGAATTCTCCGGAACTGACAAATGCCCAAATGGCTGGGAGATCGTGCTCTCGGTGAGGAACGATTGCAAACGTGTTGTCGTCAAAAAATGAACCGCAATACAGTCCACCCGGCAAGGAACGCATCTTAGCGACCAAGACGCCTTTCCGCTTCCACACATGGCCACCGCGAATTACAGCCTCATGTATTTCGAGTTTCCCAAACAACCGGGGATCGATAGAGATCTCGGACTTACCCGAATAAGGCAGGATTCCATCAGGTGATGACTCTAGGTATACCCAAGGACTCGACACCACCGGCACTTCCCAGAAATATCGGGTGAGTCGAGACGTTTGACCTGGCTGGGACCCAGCAGCAACTATCGCGAAGCCCGACAGCAAGTGCTGCTGTTCAACCTCTTCCAGGGTCACAATCGCGTCAGGGTTGTTGCGGCTCGCACTCTGACTGACGCCCGTCACGCTACTGACTCTCAGCCCCTCGGCTTTTTGTGCACGTGTCTTCGCATTGCTTACGTCCCATCCTCCAAACTTGTGGTCTCCGGATGGCGCACAGCGGCTCATGCAAAGCAGCGCAGCGAATGCTTCTGCGGCTGCAGGACTCTCAAAGGCGTGCTCGCCAAGTCGAGCCACGAAGTCCCACTGTTGGCTCCTGAGCAGCCGCTCGCGGAGCTTTTTGTAAGTCGTAAGGAATAGCCAGTTCTGCGGGGTCACCAGTGCCGCCGAGCCACCGTCAGCGCAAAACCGAAGGCAGCGGTCTACAAAACAAGTCGCGAGATCCACCTTCGCGTCCGCGTGAAATTCGGCGCAGTACTGCGTGAGCTTCTGATTTTGCTTGCCCCGACCAAGATAAGGCACGTTGGTGGCAACCAGCGTGAACCTACTCATCAAAATGCGGAACGCTGCCAATAGTCCCTGCGCAGCGACGGCGAGCTCGCGAGCATCGTCAGTCGCATCTTCCGTTTTGAGAGCCTCTTCAAGCAGTGGCAGGACGCGCTCCACCCCTGCAGCATAGAGGTCAGCCTTGAAACGGAGTGGGTCGATGAGGCTGCCGAGGGCAGGCGCATCCTTAAACAGCGAATAGGGCCGCCTCATCGCTTCAGCCGCTCGCGAGTCCTCGCCAGCGAGTCTCACCCAATCGGGTTCCGAGGCGTTAATAGCAAGTCCCGAGCAGGCCAGGTTCATCTCCGGCAGGAAGAAATACTCGCCAGCCGTTCGCCAGGCCGTAAGCGCCAGGTTGAAGGCGGCGATCTGGGAGCAGCGGGCGTCGAGTTCGAGGCCAAAGAGGTTGTCGCGTAGCACCGCGCGAATCGCATCCCGGAGTGCCAGGCTCTCTTCTTCCATCCGCATCCGGGCGAGAACGGGCAACGCAAACGTCAGGAAATGCCCGCTGCCCATGCAGGGATCAAGCACGCGCAAGTGGCGCGCCGCGCGTGGCCAGCCATCAAAAAAACCGGCAGTCGGCATGCCGTCGTCATTAAGTCGTAGATAAGTCCACTGGTAACCGGGCAGAACTGCATCTTTTCCTTCTCCACGCCTCTTCGCAATCCACCACGCGCCGAGGGTATTCTCGAGCAGGAATAGCACCATGTAATCCTCGGTGAAGAATTGCGTCTTCGCGGGCAACAGGTCGGCACTGACTTTCCTACCGGCACTAACTTCCCCATCTACCTTCTTCTTCGCATCCCGCTGCCAGAATTCGTACACCCAGCCGAGGCTATCGTCAGCGCGGAAAACTTCCGCTGGCAACCCCTCGAGCTCTTCTTCGAGTTCTTGCCGGGTCTCGCGCGGAAGCGTGACTTCAAGAACCGGGTCGCCTCTGCGGAAAATCTGCGGCAACATGCGGACCCCAAAATCGCTTGCAAGAGCCAGCCAGTCGGTTCGCCGTTCGAGGGCCAGCTCCCGGCACTCCTCCAGTGATATCGGAACGCCCGAGTCCGGCTCGATCAACAGATCATTCTCCGCGAGAAACCGGGCAAACAACATGCGATGCCAATGCTCGTACGCGCATTCCTGGACGAGGTGGTCTATCGTTTGCGTGTCGCGTTTTTTCCCTTCATGGTCGCCGAGCTGGCGGCCATGAGCCCGCAGGCGAACCCGAAGGCGCTTTTGGTCTTCGCTCAAGGTGGACCAGGGCTTATCATTGTGGACGGCGACAGCTTCAATGGTCTTGCGTGCCCCTTCTTCAGCCACGCGGCGAGCCTTTATGACCGTCCGTTCGAGTTCGTTCCGTAAATCCCGCGAGAGTGTGGTCATTGGAGAACCTTCTCAGCTAACGAATACCGGCCCGTCCTTCACGGCGTCGATGAGGATATTTTCCTGCCGCGCGATCCAATCGCGCACGTCCTGGTCGTTGCGCAACGTCGCCGACTCGATACTGATTCGGCGCACCTTGGGCTCCAGGAATTTCGCGGCCAGCTCGAGGGCCTGTTGGACTCGTCCGCCAACAGCGGCAGCTTCGGCCTGGCGCGCTGCAATGGATTCGCGATCGAGAGCGGCAATGAGCGATTCGTCGGTCGAAACGTCAAGCTTCTGTGGGGCGGCCAGCCCGACCTCGCTCAAAATCCGGCTTCGCTCCGTCTCGGGGACGCGCTGCCAGGCGCTGCTGGCAGCGAGCGTTGCCGTGCCCACGCTGTACGCCCTTTGTCGGTCCGCCTGGGCTTCGTTTAGCGCCTTCCTTAACATGCCCACCAACTCTGATCTAACCGACGTTGCCGAATCGGAAGGATCGAGAAGCATGCGTCCGTCTCGGATCGCTTCGACCTGCGCTAGTACATCGCCAGCAGCAGTGACGCCCTGGGCGTGTCGTGCGAGCCGCTCTACGGTTTCCCAAACGGGTCTGCGCTTGCTCGCCAGGTTCCGAAGGTTAGTCCACTCGCTAATGCGCTTCTCAAGGTCCTTGGCCTTGTCTTTGATGGCAACGAGTTGGTCGTTTCCGCTCTGGCGCTTCATATCCTCGATGTCGGTGATCGATGGCACTGCTGGTAAGGGCGGCGCACCCCCGGCTGACGTGGCAAGCGAAGTGACAGCGTTAAGAAACTCGGCACCTTTCGAGCCTTCCTCGCCGCTCTTGCACTGAATTCCTACCAGCTTGTATACGCTGCGAATGGCTATGCGTTCGGTAACAGTTAGGGTGACGCGCTCAACGCGAAACTCCGATTTGGAAATTTTGTTCTGGTCGAGTTGGCCAAGAGGGACGGCGGTGCCATTCAAAGTCGCCGTAATATGCTGGCTCCGATGCAGAACGGTAAGCGCTGCGTCAATGGCATCCTGGGGCCATCCGAAGGGGACCGCCTTTAACGCCTTACGAATCTCGGCGCCGATCTTGCCGGCTCCTATTGTCGAAAGGACCTGTGCGCACACGGGGTGCTGCTCCATGGGTCCGCTATAGTAGTTAACGGGCTGAAGCGGCTGATCTGATCCTTCGCGGGCGCGCCTGATGGCAGCCGCCCATGCGTGCGCTGAGGCGTCAGCCTCATTGAACCTGGGGAAAAGCCGAACGAGCGAGGCGTTTGCGGCCTCCTTGAGCTTGTCTTCCAGGGAAAGCTGAAGAAGCTCGTTGCCCCCGCCCTGAAACACCTTGGCATTGGCAACAACTTGTTGGACAAGTGCTGCGCATTGCTGTTGTGCCAGGTTGTGGCGGCTCTTCATGCCCTGTTGAGCTTCGATGCCTTCTGGCGTCGTCGGCACGCCCTTAAAATCGAGCGTTTCCTGCGCGGCATGAGCGTCGATAATGAGGCGGCGGAGGTCATCGGCAGACTGCCGCGGAATGAAAACGTAGATGACCGGGCTATCGTTGCCGGCAGTACGCGCGGCGTCCAGCACCTCTTTTTCACTGGATGACCATCCATCTCTGATCCAGACCGGAAGGTCATCTCCGTTTGAGGGAGGTGGCGTCTGCTCGCGATAAATGACGAGTTGGCGAGGCTCCTTCGCAGCGCCTTGAGTGAGCTTTAGGGATCGGACCACGGAATCGGCATCGGCGTAAAGGAGAGCATCTCGCCGGATCTGAAGGTCAGCGTCATTGTTCTGCAATCTAGCCTGGCGGTTACGGAACTCCCGATCCCATTCGCTGCCTTGCTTGGTTTGAATCCGGTACTCCTCGCCCACCCGCATGAGCACTCCGTCTGATGCGAGCTTCTTAAGGACCTCCTCGACGTCGTTCCGCAGTTTTCCGTTGTCGGCATTCAAGTCATCGATCAGCAGGTCTGCGATATGCTCCTTGGTAGCGCGCACACCAGTATCGGAGCCGGCTTCGCGGGGCAGCTTGCCGATTAGGAATACCAGGCCACAGATGCGGCTTGCAAACGTGCCTTCAGGCGTTCGGTCTTTAGCGAGGTTAATGATGCGCTCGTAGATATCGCGCAACAGGACGCCCGTGGTCACCATTTCTGGCGCAAGGGCTTCATAGAGCTCGTCGCCGGGGATCATTGCACCCAGGGGGTGATCCCTGATCTTCCGGAGCGCGTCATGAATGATGCGTAACTGAGAGCGAAGCTGGCTCTGCAAGCCCGCGGCATCAACCTGCCTGAAGCACTGCTCCCAAAACCGACGGCGGACCGGAAGCAAAGGATAGTCGCGGACGCTGACTGAGCGATCGGCGGCTGATTCAGCGATTCGTGTTCCCTGCAACTCGCGGGAGACCTCGCCAGCATGGTCGTCCAACAGGGTGCGAACCGCAGCGACGGCGCCAGGTTTCTTATCAAGAAGGACCTTGCGAGTAACGGTCTCGACATCCGCATCCGAGAGTTGCACGGGGATCGTGAACCGGCCCATAAGCCGCTGCAAGAGAGGCACGTCGGTTAGGGCGTTTTGACCAGCTCCGATCAGAATCACATAGCTATCAAGCTGCTTCGAAACCCCCTCAGCCACGTCGGAGACCAAAGTCGAACGCACTTGGCTTTGGCCAATGTACTGCTGGACCTCATCCAGCGCCAGGACAGTGCACGGGATACGCCTATCCTTGCCGGCCAGAGCGAGTGCGCGCTTGAAAACCTTGAGAAAGTCGGCGGTACTGATATCACCAGGTTTTTGTGGAAACTGCTCGCGGAGCGTTTTGCGGGCTTCCATCTCGTTGGCCGCGAGCTTCGGATCGCAGGCCAAGATTGCGCGAGCAATATGACTGCTCACATAGAGGTTGTTGAGCTCGGATGTCCACGTTTTGCCGGCTTGTTCGACGCTGGACTTGACCGTCTCGAAGTAACCCTGATCGTATAGCCACAGACAAAATTGCGTTTGGGCATACTGGTCAGGCAATCCCACGCCACGAAGCAGCACGCCCAGAATCGTCAGGCGGACATTTTCGGTGGTCCCGCTGGGCAGGGCGCCCGCAGCGGCAAGTAAGCCGCCAGCGCGCCTGCCGCGCGTATCGAGTTCGCGAAGCTGAGTCCGCAGTTCATCCGGCATCGCTTTCACAAGGCTGCGCGCGGTAGTTCCATCATCGAATTTCGTGTCCTGCCAGAGATGTGCCAGCATCTTCAGGAAGTGCGACTTACCGCTTCCGAAAAAGCCGCTGACCCATGCTGCTCTCTGGCTGGGCTGGCTAAGATTAGTCAGATATGACTCGAGGATGCGCCGCATGCCCTCCGCATATTGACCCTCGCATACGAACATCGAAAGTTCGCCCTTGAGCTCCTGGACCACTTTTTCATTCGTTGTATCCGCTATGCGCGCCTGGCCTTGGTTAACGAGCGGCGCCGCGGGATCGCGCTGCAAAATGTCTTTGATATTCATAATGTGCTCCCACTGCCATGGAGAGTAATGGGCACCGCCAAGTAGTTCCACCCGTCGCGGGCATCGAGCAGCCGGTAGTTGTTGTTCTCGTACTGGCCTGGAAAGAAAATCACAAGCCGGCCCTTGATGTCACTTTCGATAAGCTTGAGGACCTTGGACATGCGGGTGAAACCGAAGATCGCTCCGGTGCCGAATACCGCCACCACAGAAGCCGTAGTGACCTCGGGGCGAGTCAGAGTCCCTCGGATTCTGCCCGCGACAAATTCGGCGAATTCGGCGTCCAGCTTGAGCTGCAAATCCTCAGGCGATTCAAAGTAAGCATCGCGATATTCATCCTTGGCCATCCAGACGGCGAACGCGTTGGTTATGTCCGCCTCGTGCCAGTCGTGTCCGGCCTGCCGAGTTGAACCCTCGAACGCGAGCTTGCGCGCGCGGATCGTACGTTCCAACTCTTTGTCATAAACAATCATAATGACCCGCTGTGCGCCGGAGACGGTGCGCTGCCAGGGTGTCGCAATATGGTGGGCGTACCGTTCAGTGAGTTCCTCAACGCGACCCATAGGCAACCCTCGCGAGCGGCGATTCGAGCCGATCCACATTAATTTCCACGATGTCACCTGCCATGCGGAGATCAATCAGTCCGAGGCGCTTAGCCTCTAGTGCGAGCGTCCTCACGGCGGTTACGTCACCGTCGAGCACTCTTGTCCAGCCTGAGGTGAAAATTTCCGGGCCTCGAAAGCCACTTTTATAAGCGAGGTATACCGCCAGGGCCACAGCCGGCGAAGTCGGCCTCACCAGGCGTCGAACCTTAAAGGTTCTTCCGACCAGGTGCCCGGATTGGGTCCACGAGCTTGCTGTGTTGCGCATAATCTTGTCGATCACCGCTTCCTTAAGGCGGTCTCCAGCCGCCAAAAAAAGAGCCGATCGCATTCGATCGCGGGGAAGTTCTGTGCCGGGAGACAAATGAACAACAACCGCCGCCGTGACCCTGAGAAACTGGTCGCGTGCTAGCGCGATGAGCAGAGCAAGAAGCGGATGGTCGGCCCGGTCGATTTCCCACAAACGCCGAAGGACTCGGAACATGGGTACTGCGAGATCGAGTGTGTAGAGCTCTCCAAGCCGTTGGTTGGTTATCTTGCGGCTGGCTGCGGTCGGCTTTTGAAGGCAATTCTCATCGATGATGGCATGTGCGTAATGAGCGCGCTGCGCGGTCACTGGAAGCGCGGCGAAGGCAGCCGACAACTCGGAAAACATGATGGTCCGGCTGGTATGCGTGCCGGACGCGCCAACGCGGAATCCGGTGTGAGCTGCAGCCGGATCAAGACGGGTCGGCGGAAAGAACCCGAAATTATCTGTAGCCCCCTCGCTCATAGACGGCAAGTTTGCCGTCTTTCTGGTTTGTTGTCAATCGAATTAACCACTCCTTCGGGATGTCTTGATAGCGCCAACTGGCTCTCGCCAGGACCTTGCGTTAGGGTCGACTAACTTGCCCCACCCGCGCCTCCGATCAGCTGCAAGAGTCCCAGCTTTCCGGTTGCAGACTCACAGTTTCAGGTGTACACAGCAGTATAGAGAAGGAGTCAACTAATGGAACATTCAAGACTCGAAACCTGCCTTTTCGGATGCTGCCATCTTGTGGACGGAAAACCCGTGAGTAAGAAGCAATATGACGAGGCGCTGATACACCAACCGGGCTTCTACCCCGCCGTACCACCCTGGGGACGCAACGCCATTGCGGAGAGTATCGTGGCGTGCAGAAAGGCCGTAGTGCGGATGGGCAGGGAACGCAGCTAAGAGGGCTCCCGCGGGGTGCAGAGCGTCGACTTCTGCGACGTCAAGGCGTGTGTTGGTGAGCTTGTGTTGGGTGAGAATTGACAACTTCCAGATTATCGCCTAATATTTAGACATCAATACAAGGAGGCAAGTCATGTTGCAGACGGATGCGGCTCCACTGAAGTTGAAACAGGCGAGCGCTGTGCTGGAAACCACGCCAAAGGAATTGCAGAACCTTGTTCAGTTTGGCGTTGTTAGACCGAGACGGCATGCGGGGCTGTTTGTCTTTGATACTAACGTCCTCTGCGCCGCGAAAGTCGCACTCTTCCTGAAGACAGCGCTTGGCACAAACACCGAACTGCTCTCCGAGTTTACTGGTGCCTTCGTGGCTCGTTTTCCTTTTCTGCCAGCAGAGAGTCCGGACGTGATTGTGTTCAGATCGCGACCTTCGCCGGGATCAATTGCGGTCGAAGTTAAGGTTCCGTTTCGAGACTTGGCCCAACAACTGAAAGAAAGGCTTCAACTGGTGGAACTGTACAAAGATTTACCTCGGGGGAGAAAGCGGCGCGGCTGGAAAAAGGAATTTCTCGCCAGTCTGACAGAGGCGGCTCAGGACATGGGAGAGGTATCCGAAGAGGAAATTCGCAAGGCGATCCGCGAGCACCGAAATCAAAAGAAGCGAACCCCGGAGGTCATCGTTGAAGCAGAGCCGCAAGCGGCGCGGGCGTAGAGTCGTGGTAGACACCTCGGTGGTGATTTCGGGTATCGCAGCCTTCAAGCCGTCTTTCGTAGCGGGCAAGAACGACAGTGGCGATTTGCTGTATGAATGGGTTGCGAGGGGGGGATTCGCCTGGCTGGTAACGGCTGAGATCCTGGACGAGTATAAAGAGGTTGCAAGACGGCTTAAAGTCCGGCCGTCCGTAGCGGGTCATCTGATAAATCTGCTCAACGAAGCGGCCCAAGAGGTAGCTGTGGAGAGCGTCTTCGAGATTTCGCCGGACCCGGGAGACAATGCTTTTTGTGCCTGTGCTCAGGCGGGCAGGGCCGATTTCCTCGTGACCCTTAATCCAAAGGACTTTCCGCAAGGGAAACTACCGGCAAAGGTGGTTTCTCCGTTTGACCTCTTGCAGGTACTCCGCCCTCGACGGAGATGGCGCTAATTACAACGCGCCGCAAATCTGGCCCGAGGTGTCGGCATGCGTACTGACACCGCAGTGGAGTACAAGATCGGCACTTGAGCGTTCCGAACGTGATTTTCAGTAACTTACGGTTGCCAACCGTGCCGCACAATCAATGAGTTAGCCGTTCTTCCGTAGCCTCCGGAGCGAGAGGCTGGGAGCGCGAATCGCGCCATCGTTGAAGGAAGGATGGAGCACTCGCCCCTGCATAAACCGTCCGCCTAAAGACCTCCTCTTCAGACAGACGATCGGATTGACTTCCAGGTAAACGCATATACTCAGTACTTTGCGCAAGTGGTCGAAAAACGAGTACCAGTTCGGTACCACTTGAGTGTCCAGAGCGTGTCCGAACGGTCTTTTCGGTTGCCAGCCGTGCTGCAAAATCAATGAGTTGGCCAACCCTGCCTGGACTACGAAGCAAGGGGTCCCCGGTTCGAATCCGGGCGCCCCGACCAATCCGGACGTCTACGTGGGTTGGACAGAACGACGAAATAACCCTTCGCGCGTCGCACCTGGCGCAATCCGGAAATCGCCGGTTTCCCCGTCGGTCTACAAACGTGACGGAAACGCTATGACCGATACCCGGAATGAAATTGTAATACCAGATTTTGTACGAGCGCGGTCGCACCGGCGATTCACCCTTAATTTCGTTGGGCGGGCCCCAGTCAATAGAGACGTGGGCACGGTCGAAGGGCGGCGGTGCGCGTGAAAGTGAAGTGGAAAAGGGGAGAGTATAAACTGGGCTATATCAGAGCAATCCTGCTAGCTAGACGATGGTCCAGCGTTCGCAGGGCAGTTATCACAAGACCATGAAAACTCTCGCCATTCTCATTGCAGCGTTCACGCCAGCGATGCTGGTCATTCACCTGTCGACAGCTAGGATCCTCAAGGCCTGGAATGGTGAAGCCGACTCGTGGATCAAAAGACAGTTTCCTCCGCGGCGTGCCCTACGCGTCGAAGCACTCTACTGGATGCTTACTCTGGCGGCTTGGCCTCTGTGGAGAGCGCCAGCCTGGGAAATAGCCGTCGTGCTATTCTCAGGGATTCACCTGAGCATCTGGCTCGTGGGTGAGTTACGTCCAATCCACTTGACCGATCACCGTGAGGGTGTTGGGGCGCTAACCCGTCGCCTACACCGGACCATCATCGCCTTTGATCTGATCGAAGCAGTGGTCCTTGTCGCCGTGGGAGGAGTAGCCCTTCTCTTCGCAGTAGCGGGCGGCGCGGCGGTTTAGACGGCCGTAAGCTGGGCGCTAGCATTACAGATCAGCGGGTGTCTGAGCGGGTAGCCTCTACACGTCGGCCGATGAAGATCGAAGAACGTAAGTGAGGTGGACGCCATACGGGCTGAGACGAAGCCGACACGAAAACGCGTCATGAAAGGGACTACTGCGTAGGCCGTCAGAGTGGCGCATAATACCTCTCGCCCGCGCAGGCGCGGCAGAGAGTCCGATCCCCGGCGCGAACTTCGCGACGGAAAGCTATTCCTTCGCCGCATTGCTCACAGATGACGCGAGGAGCCCGATACCCAGGCAGGTCTTCGGGGATGAGGTTCACTCTTACGAATTCAGCGTCATAAAGCTCTTCATCGTTGAGAGTGCGATAGGCAAGCGATAAAGCTTCCTCTCTGGCGACCGCAGGGTAGAGTTGCACAGCTTTTCTATTCGCTGACTCCAGCGCAGCCACCCGGACCGCCCGCCCCGTTGTCAGATCGAGAAAGGCTGCGGCCATTTTGCCCATATCTCTTACTTTCAAGGTGCGGTTTGCCAGGCGGCAACCGGTCACGAGCTGAATCGCGTCGGGCAGGCAGCGGTCGGTTTCGACAATCACGATCAGAGTTCTTTTGTGCTCGATCAGATCGGTGATTTCAAGTCGCTTGAGGGCAATCAGACACATTCTGATCGCGAGAATAATTCCCGGTCGGGGAGGCCGTCCATTTCTGGATGCAGCCTCAATGTAGTATTCCAGTTCTTTCATTGGCCACGGGCATTCAGGAGGGACAGAATTCTTTTCCAATCCTCGGGAGAATTCAGATTTTCAAAGATCCTTTCCGGCAACCCCGCCAACTCCAGATGCTCGCCCGTGATGGCGTCCACCCGTAGTCGTGGCAAGACTTTGAAGACGGCAGAATCGCCTTCCTTTAATGCTTTGAGAATGTGGGGGACAGCTGTTCTCCGATAGGCGGCACACAGCGGTTGCCAGCCATCGGCGGTGCGAGGAACTATCGCATCGGAGTCGCTGCCTGCAATAGAGCAGAGGAGCAATTCGATGAACCTGCCGTCAAGCAACGGCAAATCGCAAGCAAGAAAAATGTTCCATTCGGTTGCCGAGTGCTCAAGACCTGTCAAAATAGCAGCGAGCGGCCCTCTCCCCGACAGGCGATCAGGGATGACCGGATCGTGACAAAAGTCATAATCACCCGCAGCGCCCAGGACCGCAAGTGAAGCGACATAGGGTCTTAGGAAACTCAACGTACGAAGCAGGAGAGGCTGTCCGCCGATTTTTAGCCGGGCCTTGTCAACACCCATTCGGCTACTCTGGCCCCCGGCAAGCACGAAACCACTCGGGCGGGTCACTAGGCCTATACTTCTCCTTCCGCACCCAGCATAAGTCAGCTCCGGAACAAACGCCATCTGGGATGGTTCGATCTTCTCTATAGGCTCGCCGATCATTGGCGCAGTCGTAGGAAAAGGGAAAATCTTACGGAACCGGCAAAGGACTTGGCGCCGTGAGGACACTTTGCCGCCGGACCTTAGACAAGTTCATAATTTGCCATAATCCGACACCCCACCAGGCCAGCGCTCCAAGCTCCATCACACCAGTCACGCCGATGAGCGAGTACGCTATGTTGGGAGTCCAATCGGTGAGAACCTGAAGCATCACGCGGCCCGCGCACCCCACATTAAGAAGAATGAATGGCCCCCATAGTGAGGTAAGTTGTTTCGAATCGACCCCGGCAAGGATCGGGACGACGCGCGAGGACACACCCAGGATCATCATGCTGATGAAACCGACGGTAAAGGCGTGAAGATGCGCTCCCCAGAAGGCGTGCGAGAAGCCCTCACCAGTCAACACGCCGTACGGCATGAGGAAAGGTAGCATGAGCATGGCCACAAGCAGCCAGACGTAAGCGGCGCGGATGAATTTCCAGCTCCGGTCGGACTGCGTCGTACGGGTGAAGATGCGCAACTGAATCACCAGCAGCGCGGCCCAAAGCGCCATGAGGATGTAGGAGAGCTCGAGAGGAATGGCCCAAACTGTATTCCCGGTGAGCAGCAGGGCCACATAGCTTGCAATATCGAGCAAGAGGCTACCGTTCATGAGCCAGAAGATGAGTTTCTGCCGGTCGTGCCCGGGCTGGCCGAGGCCATAGACCACGGGCACAAACCGCTGGCTGACGCCGGCAGTAATCAGCGCCGCGAAGCCGAACAACTGGATGTCTCGCAGCGGAACATCCAAGAGCGCCGTACGGAACACGGTTTGCTGGAGGTTCAACGCCGTCGCCTCGGCAAAGAAGAAGAACCCGTCGAAAATCGCCTGGATCAGAAACCAGGCAAGCGCCGCGATGATAAACGTCTCGTAAGGGTTATGCGGAGAAACGGACTGCCGCGCGGTTTTGAGGATGATCGTCATCAACAGGCAAATCGCGGTAAACTCCGCGGCGATAGAAATTCCTCCTAAGCTCAGGGCCCACGGCCCGTGCTGAAGCATGTCTGCGGCGACGCGAAGCGCGATTCCACCTAACATCAGATAGAGCGTGAGGTTGGCCAATTGCGGCTTCCACAGTGTGGTGACCTTGAAGCGGGGAAAAGACTGGTAGGCAAAACCCATCACGAATAAGCCCACCCAGCCGAAAATCATGGCGTGTGCGTGGGCATGAATGGCGGGAAGCAGCGCAGGCTGGAGGAGTTGCTTTCCAAGCGAAATCTGCATCAGCGAGATGACGCCCCACAACCCTCCCAGACTCAGGACGATTGCGATTCCGGCCTTGAAGAAGCGCCGGTAAATGTAGTCGGCCAACGTCTCGTGATAGACATAAGGCTCAGGCTTCTCGATTTCGGCGTTGAGGTCTTTGAGGAGCGCATCGAGGTCCACCTCATGGGCGCGTGCAAAAAACTCCAAAGGCTCCGCCGGGCCGTGCTCGCCGCCGCAGCCGTGCAGGCCGTGACGATCAAAGATTTTCCTGGCCGAAGGACAAAGCTGCACGATCTCTGCCACGCTAGTCGTTGCCCCGATCTTCTTGGTCATGGCCTGTCCTTGAGAATGAAGTAATTTCTTCCGGATTTGCCGAGGGATTCAATCCGCCCCACTGCGAACACTCTTTTGCCGGCTGCCAAATGCGACAACGCCTCTAGGTTATTCGACCATCCGAAAGGTATCGATGACTTTTGTCACAGGCTCGTGCTGTTGCGATTTGATCTTTGGTGGCAGAGCCGCCGATTCGTTCTTCAGGAACAATGCCTTCCGAGAGTTCGGACGAGCCGGCCCGACTGTGACTTTAGTCATATCGGGCGAGCTGCCTGAGCGTCACGATGATTCGGCGAGGTCAACGACCATGGCGAGCGCGACGAAACTGCTAAAGGAAGAGCATCGGTCAATCCGGGCGGCTCTGGATTTCGCGGAGCGCATGACGTCAAGGATTGCACGCGGAGAAGAGGTGTCTCCGGAAGCTGTGGCACGGTTGATGGAGTTTATCCATCTCTTTGTCGAGCAATGCCATCACGCCAAGGAGGAAAGAATCTTCTTTCCGATCCTTGAGAGGAAAGGTATTGGCACTTGGGGCGGCCCGCTTGGCATGATGCTCGCGGAACACGAACGGGCTCGGGACCTTATTCAGGAGATGAAGGTGGCCGCAGAGGAATATAAGCCTGGAGTGGCAAAATCCGGGGAGCGTTGGGCGCACGCCGCATGGGATTATTCCGGCCTTATGCAGGCGCATTTCGGAAAGGAAGAGGAGGTCCTGTTTCGAATGGCGGATAACGTCCTGACTCCGGAGGAGCAGGCCACGATCGTGGCCGACTTTGAACGGCTCGAAGAAGACCTTGGCCCTGGGAAACACGAGCAGCTACGCGCCCGGATGAGCGAACTGGTCTCCCAGTGGGCCTAATGCGGCCAGGTTCCTCACCCAATCCCGCTGCTGCTGAATTGCACTGTCGACACCATTTGTGGGTACGGAGCCGCATCAGATTCTTAACCTTGAAAGGAGAGTTATGAGTACGCCCGGCGCAGACTTCGTTCCGAAAATCGCCTCAACCATTGACGTCCGTGAGGTGCCGCATTCCGAGAGGCACCCGCTGATCTTCAAGACATTCAATGAGTTGCAACCCGGACAGGCATTTGTCCTGGTCGTAGACCACGACCCGAAGCCTGTTCTTTTCGAGCTGGATTTTGTCCAAAAGGGGAAATTCAGTTGGAGTTATCTCGAACAAGGACCGGAAGTGTGGCGTGTTCAGATGGCAAAGAATCGATAGGCCCATATGGGCTGCCACTTCGCGATTTTCGGGGTACCCGATCAGGATGGTCGCGGGAGTGCAAAAGCCGCTGGATAAAGCAGGAGCATCCCTCGGGCGGAGAGCCAATCCGGTTCAGTATCCGATTCAACATCGAGCTTTACTGAATGTGTAAATCGGGTCTAAACTACCCTGTTCTTTTCGATGCAGATCGTTGATTGTTTGCTGCGGTACGCCATATCGCAGTTGCCGAGGCTGCCAGGCTAGCGAATGCGGGTGAGTGGCTGTCTCGGCAGCTCCTGGTTTCGAGATCACCCCAAAAACAGGTGTTAGGTCACTGAACAAGTCGGGAGATGGCTTTTCACATATATCGCACCGTGATACATAATCGTGAGCCCGCTGCCAACTGGAAGATCTTTGTGAACGTGCTGAAGGCGTCCAACGGATGGCTGTGTTTGTGTGTGCTTTGTGCCTTCTCCCTGCCCCTGCCGGCGCAACGCCAAGTCTCGAGGCAGCCAGCTACTCCTCAATCGTACGTCCAAGGGGCGCCGATGCTCACCCCGGGTTCTGCAGCGCGTGGCAAAGAGCTTTTCACCGGCCGACTTCGTCTTCAAAACGGCGGGCCGCCATGTGCCGTGTGCCACAGCATCGCCGGCCTTCGCTTTCCGAACGGCGGGACGCTCGGACCGAATCTCACCGGCGCATACAGGAAGTTGGGCTCTCGCGGGATGCCGGTTGCCATGAAGACGCTCTATTTCCCGGTGATGACCTCGATCTACGATCCCCATCCATTGACATTAGAAGAGCGGGCTGACCTGCTGGCGTTTTTCAAAGAAGCTGCGACAGAGCCGCAGGCGTGGTGGAATACGCAGATGATCGCGCTCGCGGGCTTCCTCGGATTCTGCGCGCTTCTCATCCTCACGCGCGTTGTGTGGCGAGACCGCTTGCAATCGGTGCGGAGAAGAATGGTCGAACAAGCGAGGCGCCAGGGAGGGTTTCAGTCGTGAGCTGGATCAAAGACATCATGAACCCTCAGACGCGGTTCTGGGAGGAGTTCTACCGCAACCGCTGGCAACACGACAAGGTAGTGCGGAGCACGCACGGCGTGAACTGCACGGGCGGGTGCTCGTGGATGGTCTACGTGAAGAACGGCATCGTGACATGGGAAATGCAGGCGCTCGACTACCCCAAGCTTGAAGCCGGCTTGCCGCTCTACGAGCCGAGGGGGTGCCAGCGTGGCATCGTTTTCTCCTGGTACATCTATAGCCCCGTTCGTATCAAGTATTCGTACCTCCGGGGCGTGCTGATGGACTATTGGCATGAGGCCCGGTCCCAGCACCAGGACCCGGTAAAAGCGTGGGCATCGATCGTCGAAGACGAGGAAAAGCGCGGGAAGTACCAGGCAGCGAGAGGCAAAGGAGGCTTTCGGCGGGCAGGGTGGGATGAATGCCTCGAGATGATTGCCGCTTCCATGATCTACACGGCCAAGAAGTACGGCCCGGACCGCGTCATCGGATTCTCCCCTATTCCGGCCATGTCCATGATGAACTACGCTGCCGGCTCGCGCTTCCTGCAACTCTTCGGGGGCGTGCTTCTCAGCTTCTACGATCTATACGCCGACTTCCCGCCGGCTTCGCCGGAGACTTGGGGCGAAAAAACAGACGTAGCCGAGAGCGCGGACTGGTTCAATAGCAAATATATCGTGACCGAAGGCAGCAATTTGAACATGACGCGCACGCCGGACGCCCATTTCGTGGTCGAGGCGCGGCATCACGGGGCGAAGCTCGTCGTGCTCTCGCCGGACTTTAGTCAGGTTTCGAAGCACGCGGACTGGTGGATTCCTGTCAACGCGGGTATGGACGGGGCGCTGTGGATGGCCGTTAATCACGTGATCCTGAAAGAATTCTACGCGGACCGCCAAGTCCCCTATTTCGTGACCTATCTCAAGCGCAATTCCGACGCGCCCTTCCTGGTGAAGCTTAGGAAAGACGGAGAGGCTTACACTGCAGCCGAGTTCCTTCGGGCAACCTGCCTCGCGAGATACAAAGATGTGGAGCACGGAGATTGGAAGTTCGTTGTGTTCGATCAAGCGAGCGGCCAGGCGCGCATGCCCCAGGGATCGATCGGCTTTCGCTGGCAGTCGGAGAAGGGGCGCTGGAACCTCGAATTGAAAGACGGCCTGGACGGCGCCGAGATCGACCCGCAACTCAGCCTGCTCGATCAACACGACGAGGTGCTCCAGGTCAACTTCACCGAATTTGGGTCCGGCCGGACCTTGTCGCGAGGGGTGCCTGTCCGGCATCTCGAGACCGGCAATGGACGCGTCCCCGTAACCACGGTCCTTGACCTGCTGATGGCCCAGTCCGGCGTATCCCGCGGGCTCTCCGGCGAATATCCAAGCGGCTACGAGGATGAGGACGGCGGTTATACGCCGGCATGGCAGGAGAAGTTCACCGGGGTCGGCCGAAACACGGTGATGCAACTCGCGCGAGAATTCGCAACGACCGCCGAGAAGACCGGGGGTAAATGCACGATCATCGTCGGCTCGGGAGTGAACCACTGGTATCACGCGAATTTGAATTATCGCACCGGGATTACTGCGCTGATTCTCTGCGGGTGTGTTGGAGTGAACGGAGGAGGCCTGAACCATTACACCGGCCAGGAAAAGCTGACGCCGGCAGCCTCGTGGAGCACGCTGGCGATGGCTTTGGACTGGACCCGGCCGCCCCGGCTGCAGAACGGCCCTTCTTTTCACTACGTGCACAGCGACCAATGGCGGTATGAGAAGGCATTCCCGGACTTTCATCCGCCAGGCGGCCCATTCGCACGGGAGCACTTCATGGACTTGCAGGCGGCCGCTGTAAGAATGGGCTGGCTGCCTTTTTATCCCCAATTTAACAGGAACCCGATCGAGCTTGTCCGGGAAGCGGAGAGCGAGGGAGCAAAGACCGATACAGAAATCTGCAACTGGGTGGTGGACCAGCTACGGCCCGGCAAAATCCGCTTCTCCGTGGAGGATCCGGATTCGCCCGAGAACTGGCCGCGGGTGTGGTTGATCTGGAGAGCGAATGCGCTGCACTCGAGCGCCAAGGGCCACGAGTATTTTCTACGACACTACCTGGGCACCCACAACAATGTGATTGCTAACGAGGTCGCGGCTGAGTGTGTCCGTGATGTGCAGTGGAGAGACGCGCCCACACAAGGAAAACTCGATCTGGTAGTCGACCTGAATTTCCGCATGGATACGTCGGCGCTCTATTCGGACGTGATTCTTCCCTCGGCGAGCTGGTACGAAAAAGATGACCTGAACAGCACTGACCTTCACTCCTATATTCACCCGATGGGCGCCGCGGTGCCGCCCTGCTGGGAGTCGCGGAGCGATTGGGATATCTTTCACAGTCTCGCACGGAAGACCAGCGAGCTTGCGCGCGCCCACTTTCCAGAACCGTTTCGGGAGGTCGTAACCACGCCGCTGCTTCACGACACGCCGGACGAAATTGCGCAGCCCACGGTACGCGATTGGTCCAGGGATGAGTGCGAACCCGTGCCTGGCAAGACTATGCCGCACATCCACGTGGTGGAGCGGGACTATGTGAGTCTGTTTCATCACTTCAATGCTTTGGGTCCCGGGATCAAGAAGTATGGGGTCGAAGATCACGGAGTCGAAATTCGCGTGGACGACCTCTACGACAAATTCGCCAGAACAGTCCCGGCGTATGAGTGGAACGGATCAAAGTACCCGTCGCTCGAAAACGTCCGAAATGCGGCAAATGCAGTCCTCTTCTTCGCTCCGGAGACAAACGGCGAGATGGCGTATCGCGGATTCAAGGAGAAGGAGCGCCAAGTGGGCCTTCCGCTGGCGGATCTGGCGGAAGGTGAGCGGGAGATTCGCTACAGCTTCGAAGATATGGTGCAGCAACCGCGACGGATTCTCACCAGCCCATGCTGGTCGGGGATCGTCAACAAGGGCCGCGCTTATACCGGATACGCAATGAATGTCGAGCGGCGGGTGCCTTGGCGGACGCTTACTGGTCGGCAACATCTGTATCTCGATCACGAGGCCTATCGGGCGTTTGGAGAGGCTCTGCCGACGTTCAAGCCCCGAATCAGCGCTGAAAATACCTTGAACCTGGTCAGTAGCTCGGCCACTCCGCATTCTCTCGCTCTTACTTGCATCACCCCGCACGGTAAGTGGCATATCCATTCGACTTACTATGACGACCTCCGGATGCTCACGCTCTCCCGGGGTGTCGAGCCGTTTTGGCTTAACGACAAGGATGCGTCCGAGATCGGCGTTCAGGACAACGACTGGGTGGAGGCCTATAACGACAACGGGGTCATTGTGACGAGAGCGGTTGTCAGCGCGCGGATTCCGCGAGGGCTCTGCATCTTCTACCACGCCCCCGAGCGCACGATCTCGTTCCCCAAATCGCCGGTCAGGAACCGCCGCCGCGGAGGAGGGACGAACAGCGTCACCCGAATGCGTTTGAAGCCGGTTCTCATGGCAGGTGGATATGGGCAACATTCCTACCGGTTCAACGACTACGGGCCTCCGGCATCCGACCGGGACACCTATGTGATCGTCCACAAACTTGAAGGCAATCCCGTGTGGGATTGAGGAGAAAGCAGGAAAGCTTATGAACGTGCGCTCCCAGGTTTCGATGGTCTTCCACCTTGATAAGTGCATCGGATGTCATACCTGCAGCCTGGCTTGCAAGAATCTATGGACTGACCGTCCGGGCACGGAATACATGTGGTGGAACAATGTTGAAACAAAGCCGGGAACGGGGTATCCGACACTTTACGAAGACCAGGAGCAATATCACGGCGGTTGGGTCGTTGAGGACGGAAAGCTCCGGCTAAAGCTCGGCAGCCGCCCGACGGAACTTGTGAACATCAGTTTCAACCCGCGGCTGCCCACCCTCGATGATTACTATGAACCTTGGACATATCATTATAAAGAACTGATTGAAGCCGGGCCCGGAGATGATCAGCCTGTTGCGAAACCTATCTCGATGATCACTGGCGAAGAGATGGAGATCGAAGCGGGACCCAACTGGGATGACGACTTGAGCGGTTCGCCGATCTACGCCGAGAATGATCCTAACCTGCGCAAGGTCATGAACGAAGAGGAGCGCAGGCAATTCTTCGAGCTGCAGCAGCTTGTCTATTTCTACCTGCCGAGAATCTGCAATCATTGTCTGAATCCAAGCTGCGTGGCGGCCTGCCCCAGCGGAGCGATTTACAAGAGGGGTGAAGACGGGATTGTCCTTGTCAGCCAGGAGAAGTGCCAGGGCTGGCGGATGTGTGTCTCCGGCTGCCCCTACAAAAAGGTGTACTTCAACTGGAACACCGGTAAAGCTGAGAAGTGCATTCTCTGCTACCCACGGCTCGAGACGGGGCAGGCGCCGGCCTGCATGCATTCTTGCGTCGGCAAAATCCGCTATCTCGGCGTCCTGCTCTATGATGCGGACCGAATCGAGGAAACCGCATCGAAGCCGGACGCGGAGCTGGTTGACGCACAGCGCGAAATCATTCTCGATCCGTTCGATCCGAAAATTATTCGTAAAGCCTTGGCGGATGGCGTGGACCAGAAGGTCGTTGACGCGGCCCAAAGGTCGCCGGTTTACAAGTACGTGAAAGCCTGGCGACTGGCTTTGCCGCTCCACCCCGAATGGCGCACCCTGCCGATGCTTTTCTACGTTCCGCCGCTCCTTCCGGTAACTGCTACTTTGACCGCACAAGGCCGCCATGAGCTGGACCCGAACTTCTTCAGCTCGCTCGAAAGCGCCCGGATGCCAGTCCGGTATATGGCCAGTTTGTTCACGGCGGGCGATGAACGCATGGTCATTACCGTTTACAAGAAACTATTGGCCGGACGGATTTTCAAGCGGGCCCAGACGGTGGGCGATATTCCGATGGAGCGGGCGTCTCAGGCCCTCGAAGAGGCTCAATTGACTGAGCGGGAGGTGGAAGAGATCTACCACCTTACGGCGCTCGCCGCGTTCGAGGAGATGTTTGTCATTCCACCCATGCTGCGCGAAGTCGCTATCCAGATGGGTGTCGACCCGCACGAGTTCCAGGAGGAACGAGGGGCGGGCTTTGTGCAGTTGCCGGCACGTGGTCTGTAGGGACACATGCGGCGCTCCTCGCCGACGCTCGTCCTCGTCGAGACTTGAATCCAAATGACTGGAATCTACGCTCTCTTTGCAAACGTTCTTGATTACCCCCGCGCGGAGGTATTCGCGCAGGTTGGGCGGCTTGCTACGGAATTGGGCCAAGGAACAGAAGCAGCGGAACTGTTGCAGCGCTTCAAGGTAGCTTTGAGCGGCATGACCCTGGGAGAACTCCAGGAAGTCTATACGGCCTCATTTGACATGCGTCCCGACTGCACGCCGAACCTGGGCTGCCATCTCTTCGGCGAAGACGTGCGGCGCAATCTCTTCATGGCGCAGTTAAAGGAGCGCATGACGGGGCACAAGGTCGACATGGGGGTTGAACTTCCCGATCATCTCAGTCTGGTGTTGCGCTTACTGGATTCGCTAACAGATGAAGACGAGAGCCTGGCGTTGGTTGAAGACTGCGTGCTTCCGGGCGTCAGCCGCATCCTTTCGGTTCTGAGCCAAGGAAGCGATTCGTGCCCCTATGCGGACGTTTTACAGGCGCTGGTCATATCGCTGAAAGATGCGACGGCATCAAGCGTGACGAACCCAGGGAACAATCGGGACACAATCCCGTGACCGCAAGGTAACCAAGATGGACGGCTTCCTCTTTATCGCGTTTCCATATATCGCATTGATTCTGGCGATCGGAGTTGGCATCTACCGGCGGCGGCGACGGCCATACACCTACTCAAGCCTCTCATCTCAGATTCTCGAAAACCGTAAACTCTTCTGGGGCTCGGTTCCCTGGCATTACGGCATTACGCTGATTCTGCTGGCTCACTTGTTCGCCGCGCTATTTCCGGGCCTGGCTGGCTGGGTGCTTGGAGGACGGATCCGCTTGCTGGTTCTTGAGCTGACGGGCATCGCGCTGGCTTTTTACGCGCTTTTCGGCCTGATTGTTTTGATCATCCGTCGGCTTCCATCGAATTCGCGCGTGCGGCACGCAACCTCCTACATGGACGGGATTCTGCTGGGGTTTTTCCTGATTCAGGTTGCGACCGGACTCGGAATTGCAATCTTCGAGCGATGGGGCAGCCTGTGGTATTTGAGGACAGCAGTCCCGTGGTTCTGGTCTCTGGTGAAACTCCATCCGGAGATCGCCACCGTGACGTCCCTTCCGGGTATCGTGAAGCTTCATTTTGTGCTGGGTTTCGCCATCATTCTTCTGTTTCCTTTTTCTCGTCTGGTGCATCTCGTCATGTTTCCACTTCAGTACCTTTGGCGGCCTTACCAGGTGGTCGTCTGGAATCGCCGCGGGCGAAAGGTCACCGCCGAGTCTACGGAGGTCATGCGATGAACTCTGATCTCATCGAAGCTGCCGAAGCCACCCCCTGTGACACCAGCCGGCGCCGGTTCCTATCGCGCTTAACCATGGCCCTCGGCTCGCTCGCAGGTGTGATCGTGGCGATCCCTTGTGTCGGTTTCCTTCTGGGTCTTCGCAAGGTTCCGAGCGATTGGCGCACCGTCGGAAAGCTTGACGACTATCAGATCGGCAGCACGGTGAAGGTAGCCTTTCTTGATCCTTCCCCTTTGCCTTGGGCCGGCGTCACGTCACGCACCGCCGCATGGCTGCGACGAAATTCAGAAACCGAGTTTATCGCCTTTTCGGTCGATTGCACGCATCTCGGCTGCCCGGTCCGATGGCTTCCGCAAGCGAACCTCTTCATGTGTCCCTGCCATGGCGGCGTTTACTACTCGAATGGAACCGTGGCAGCAGGCCCGCCTCCGAGGCCGCTTCCACGGTATCCGGTGAGGATACAAGGCGATTTGGTGCAAATCCTCACGAGCCCGGTTCCAATTACCACGTAGAGCTCCCGAGCGAGGTCGAGTCGTGCAGATCTTGAAGTCCATCTGGAGATGGTTTGATGACATCACCGGCGTCCCGAGCTGGCTGATTCTGCTTGCGAAACATCCGGTCCCCCATGCGCGCAAGTCAGCCTGGTTCTACGTGCTGGGAAGCGCAACTCTCTTTGTATTCATCCTTCAGATCGTGACCGGGATCGCGCTCGCAAGCGGTTACGTTCCTTCAGCAGGTGAGGCTTACCACAGCCTCGCCTTTATTAACAGTACCCGGTTCGGAAGCATTGTTCGCGGTATCCATGCCTTTGGCGCTTCGGCGATGGTTATCCTGATCGGAATACATGCGATTCGCGTCTATCTCTTCGGTGCCTACAAGTATCCCCGCCAGATGGGATGGCTCACCGGCGTTGCTCTGCTTTTTCTGACCCTTGGGATGGCGTTTACAGGACAACTTCTGCGTTGGGATCAGACGGGCTTCTGGACCGTAGTGATTGCGGCCTATCAGGCCGGACGCACGCCGTTAATTGGCAATTGGCTCGGGCATTTCATTCTGGCCGGCGACACGGCGGGCGGCGCCACACTGAGCCGTTTCTTCGCCCTCCACGTTTTCTTCATTCCCGCCTTCATTTTTTTCTTTGTTGGCTTCCACCTTTACCTGGTGGTGCGAAACGGCATTTCAGAGCCTCCGAAAGCTGGAAGGCCGGTCGAGCCCAAGACTTACCGGAAGTGGTATCAGGACTTGCTTCATCGAGACGGGGTTCCATTTTGGCCGGACGCTGCCTGGCGGGACATGGTGTTCGGGTTTCTCGTGATTGCTGTGATTGTCGTGCTGGCCGTTGTTGTCGGTCCGCCGGCCTTGGGCAAGCCTCCCGATCCAAGTATCATTGAGGCTTCTCCCCGTCCGGACTGGTATTTCCTGTGGTACTACGCGCTTCTGACATTAATTCCGCGCTGGTCAGAAAGCTACGTCATTATCCTCGGGCCGCTGCTTTTGGTTGTCGTTCTGATCCTGCTCCCTCTGGTGGTCTACAAGGGAGAGCGCAGCCCGTTCAAACGGCCCTGGGCCTTCGGGGTGGTGGCCTTCATTGTGTTTATGATTGCTTACTTTGGACTTGTTGGACACGTCGCCCCGTGGTCGCCGCGCATGAATGCGCCGCCGCTTCCTGCTTCGGTCGTGGGTGTGAAGAGCGGTCCGATTGCAGACGGGGCCAAGGTTTTCCACGATAAGGGCTGCGAATACTGCCACAAGATTTCCGGCTACGGCGGCATTCGCGGCCCGGACCTTACGTACGCCGGCGACCGAATGACCCCTGAGCAGATGGAAACTCGCATTTATAGCGGCGCGCCTAATATGCCGTCGTACAACGGGAATATCACCCAGCAGCAGCTTTCTGATTTACTCGCGTTTCTAAGTTCTCGCCGCAGGAGGCCTGCTATCCCGTTACCTGTAAGCTCCTCCTCACAATAGGCACTACCGCGCCGGTTGAAGTTCATTTATTTCACCTTCCTCTTTCCCGTTATCGGCGAGCTCATTTTTCCGGCGCGATTCTGCGACTTAAGTCATTGCTTGCTTCCGAAGCGCAGCCGAAACTCATTCTTAGCCTTTAGGAGGGTAAGTTATGGCATACATCATCGCGGAACCGTGCATCGGAGTGAAAGATACTGCCTGTGTGGATGTCTGTCCTGTCGATTGCATTCATCCTCGAAAAGATGAGGGCGACTTCGCAGAAGCGTCGCAACTCTATATTGATCCCGATGAGTGCATTGACTGCGGCGCGTGCGTGCCGGTGTGCCCCGTCTCGGCGATCTTCCCGAAGGAAGATCTGCCTGAGAAGTGGGCTCAATTCGCGAAAGTAAACGCTGACCACTACGTCAAGAAGTGAGCCGGGCAGGTCAGCGCGAAACACTCGCAGCCTGCGTGGCTCACCATCCTGACGGCGGGGAATGCGACCTCCGGATTTCAAAAAGAGTGGAGCCGCGTACTAATCAACGTTCATTCGTGCTACGGAGGTGTGACGTTAGTCCTTTACGCGTCAGAGCCTGCTCGTTAGCTTTCAACCTGTACCATCAAATACTGGACACGAATTCCCAACTGGAGATTTATCGATGTCGGCTGCAAACGAAAGAACCAGCATTATCCGAGAGTTCCACGCGGACCATCAAGAAGTAGTCTCGACGCTGGCCAATTTACGTAACGCGATCTCAAGGCGCGACATTGCCGAGGTGCGAGCGCTGCTTGAGGTAACCGACAAGCACGTCGGGCCGCATTTCAAATTCGAAGAGTTATATCTTTACCCTGCATTGCGGCGTTTCGTAGGAGAAGCCTATGTGCAACGGCTGATCAACGAGCATGACGGAATCTTCAGGAGCGTCCGCCGACTGCGCCAACTCGCCGGAGAAACGTCCTGGTCGGAAGCCGACCACGAGTCCGCCATGACCAATCTGGATTTGATTTATGAGCACCCGATCGGCTGTGACGGGCTGAGCCTTTGGATCGAACGGATGACCCTACAGGAACAAGACGACTTGCTGTTAAAAATGCTCGAAGTTCGTCGTCAGGGGACAACGCTCTGGGACTACGAAGGGGAGCGCTACAGTTCGGAATCAACGCATCAGATATCTCGCGGATAGAACAGAATGGAGGCAAAGATGGAAAGGAGGAAGCAGATTCTTGTTGCGGATAACGACGAAGACCTGCTCATGCGGCTTCAAGTCCTCTTTGAAGACCGGGGCTACGCGACCACCATTGCCTGGGGCGGCCGTGAACTGCTCAAGGAACTCCAGTCGAAACGCTTCGACTTGATCGTGGTAGGCGATTACCTGCCAGACATCAGCAGTGGTGAGCTCTGGAAAAATCTGAGACGGCTGGCCGGCGGCGCCTCTGTTGCCCTCCTCCAAACGGAAGAACCGGTCAAGGAGATGGCCGGCCAATACTCGGGGGCTGGAGGACGCTGTGTCCTGGTAAAGTCGTCGCCCTATAAGATCGTAGAAACGGTTTGCGGCTGTCTCAGCAAGGGAGAGGACCATCTCTTGCATTGGGTCAACCCGGCCGGGGCTGGGGCAATGGAGGCTCAAGCTCCGGCAAGAGCAGGTCAAGGCATGGCTAGGTGATAACCGAAGTCGGAGCTGACGGCGGGTGCGTGTCGATGCCAACGAAATCAGCGGAACGGAAAGCCCGTATTCAACACCTCACTGTTCAGTCTTCCTGCCCTGGGCCAAACCAGCACGGCTACGCAGCGCTTCTTTTCCGGCCCCGGAATCGGCAATTGCGACATGGCCCTGGAAAAGCGCGTGCCACTCTCCGAATCCAAATCCTTCGAATTCCGCCTGGAGGCGTTTAATGCTATCAATCACGCGCAATCTTACTGGCTCGCGGCCGTTGACGGCAACATCAGCAGTTCGGCTTTCGGGCGGCCGATGAACTCCGCGTTGCCGAGGCTCGTTCAGATAGAAATCAAGCTCTTCTATTGATGATGAACCCACCACAAAGCGGGAACGGGCCGGAAGCAGACCGGAAGCTGCGGACGACCGTCGCTCTTGCCGATGAGATCGACCTGGAGCAAGGCCTGGTCGAGGGCGGCGACGGGCGACCCGAGAGCTGGGCCGGCCTGCGATTGAGACGCTTCCTTACGTTTCTCGCAGTGCTGGGGCCGGGCCAGATTGTGATGATGGCCGACACGGACGTGGGCAGCGTCATCACCGCGGCCCAGAGCGGAGCGCGGTGGGGCTATGCTCTTCTGCCGCTGCAATTCCTCCTGATTCCCGTTTTGTTCGTGGTGCAGGAACTGACGGCGCGCCTCGGCATCTTCACGGGCAAAGGGCACGGCGAACTGATCCGCGAGCGATTCGGCGCGGGATGGGGATGGGTGTCGATCGGCGGATTGTCGGTGGCCATCGTCGGCGCGATCATTTCGGAATTCTCTGGTGTAGCGGCCGTCGGCGAATTGGTGGGCGTGCCGCGATCCATGAGCCTTTCACTCGCCGTGGGCTTTCTGCTCCTCGTCGTATGGGCGGGATCGTATCGGCGCGTCGAGCGGATCGCGCTGGCGCTGGGTTTTTGCGAGATGGCCTTCCTATGGGTGGCGCTCGAATCTCATCCGCACCTTTCTTCTTTGGCGCAAGGGTTCGCCGCGGTGCCTTGGCACGACGCGGACTACCGGTATTTGGTGGCGGCGAATATCGGCGCGGTGATCATGCCGTGGATGATTTTCTTTCAGCAGTCGGCCGTGGTGGATAAGCGGCTCGGCCCTGGACACCTGCGTGCCGCGCGGTGGGATACGGCCGTCGGATCTGTCGTCACTCAGATTGTGATGG
Organism: Acidobacteriota bacterium; assembly: GCA_021817045.1. Taxonomy (GTDB): domain Bacteria; phylum Acidobacteriota; class Terriglobia; order UBA7540; family UBA7540; genus RH2-MAG17b. The sequence goes on along the minus strand of JAKAWG010000026.1, from coordinate 495 downwards.
TGGCGGTGCTGGTGACCACGGCGGCCACAATGAGTTTCGGGCACGATGGCCATTCGCTCGGCACGGTTGGCCAAATCGCGCAAGCCCTCACGCCCTATCTCGGCGAGCGAACGGCGCGCCTCGTTTTCGGCGCGGGCATCCTGGGCGCGGCGCTCGTTGCGATCCTCGTCACCTCGCTCGCTGCCGCCTGGGGATTTGGCGAGATGACTGGTTACAAACACTCGCTTGAAAACCATCCGCGAGAAGCCCCGTGGTTTTACGGAGTTTACGCGATGGCGGTCGCAGGCTCGGCGGTGCTCGTGGACCGCGTGCCGGACTTGGTCCGACTGAATTTGGGCATTGAGGTTATGAACGCATTGCTCCTGCCCTGGCTTTGTCAATCTGATTTGGCCCCACCTAACTGATTGATCTTTCGTGGTGCTTTTGTTTTCCCTTTCTTAAGTTCCTGGTCTTTCCGGATCTTTGGTGTTGCCTTGCTTCCGCTGGGGCTGGAGC
>JAKAWG010000025.1 GCA_021817045.1 Acidobacteriota bacterium | reverse complement strand
TCCACTTTGGCTCTCCAGTCCAATCGACCCCTCCCTGAGCTTCAATCGTGCCCAAGCAGGTTAGTCGGTTCTTCAGGTGGGGCCAAATCAGACGATCAAAAGGGGCCAATTTAGAGTAGCGAAATCATGCCCCTTGTACTTGCGTTTCTAGTGGTGCTCGCAGCTCGGGCCTTGCCGGAGGAACATCGCCTGCGAGGTGCTCGCCTGGGGGTGGTGGCGGCCACGTGCGCAATCGTGAGCGTGGTGGGAATATTGTGCGCTCTGAGCGGGATCAATTGGTGATGTTCAATCCTCGTGTACAGCGGCTTGGTGCTCGCGATGGGTGGGCATCGCTTAACGTTTTCGAGCGACCTTCTGAGCTATGACAGCAGGAACCGGAAGGGCCGAGGCTTCATCACATGAGATACCCGGCTTCATCCAGTCCATTCATTAACATGTGGAAATAGATGAGCCCGCCGTAGGGCTTCCACCGCATAAGCAACTGCTGCGCGTGCACCGCATCCAGCGGCTTTCGCAGGTGTAGCCAGCGCACGAGACCGTTGCGTGCCCCCTGATCGTCCACCGGGAAGATATGCCAGCGCCCCATGCCCCGTAGCAGGGTGTACTCCGCTGTCCATCGTCCAACTCCGCGAAGTTCCATCAGCCGTTGAAAGGCCTCTTCATCGCTCAGAGCGCAGAGTGCTTCAAGATCAAGTCGTCCGTCGACGCTGGCGCGGCTTATTTCGATGATCGCCCGCGCCTTAGGAAGATTGAAGCCGAGTTTGCGAATAGCTGTGGGTTTGAGGTGGGCGAGATCCTGGGGGCGCGGAAAGGCGTAGCTCAGCGAATTCCCCTGTCCTACGCCAATGCCAAAGTTCTTGGCCAGCCGGTTGAGCAGTTGAATGCCCAGTGAGAGGCTGAGTTGCTGGCAGGCAATCCCGTTGATCAAGCCTTCAAAGATGGAGTAGAACCGGGGAGGCTTCATGCCGCGAAACCGCGCTACAAGTAGCGCCAGCTTCGGGTCGCGCGCAGCCACACGATAGAAGTCGTGGAAATCCGCGCACACTCCGAGAGCATTCTCCACCGCTTGCTTGATGAGCTGCTTCGTCCTGTGATCTGGCGGATCTCCCTCGATGCTCACTCTCAATTGATCACTATGTTTCGCAGTCTCGGCAACCGAAATCTCGAAAGCGCTATTGTTGACGACCACGACCCGGCGGTAAGTGGTTCCATCCCAGCGGTCAATGAGATTCTCAGGCCGACGCCGCAAAACCCACACCGCGAGGTCAAGCCGGAAGGGAGCGAGAGGACGAAGAAAGAATGTCGTGTGGCTCACGGATTTATCTGCAACACAGCACGGTATCGAGTCTTCCCTCGAATCATTTGCCGATAGGCAGCATCGGTGCTCTTTTAACGGAAATGTCTCGATCAGCGGGCGAATCTTCGCCAGCGCGGCAAATCGAAGTTATCACCTGCATCGGAGGCGTGGACGGAACTCCAGCCCTGAACCCTATCTTCGCTCTGCGATCAGGAATCCGAGCTTTCCAGTAACCGCATCCTTGGTTCCGGCAAGTACCATCAGACAACCATCGCGAAAAGCAGTACAGACCCCTCAGTGACCTTCGTACCAGCCAGCATCCACTCTCCGGCCGGCCTTGAAGTTGTGAACCTCCGCCCCTACCGCGTCGACGATGCCCGCTACCTCGTGCCCGGGCACGCGCGGCAAGATCAGGCGTGGCCAGATCGCGTCCACACTGAATCAGTCGCCGTGGCACAATCCGCATGCATGCACCTTGATACGGACTTCATTCGGACCAGGGTCAGGAATCAGCCGTTCCTCTAGCACGAGTGGTCCGCTTTTCTTCGTCACTACAACAGCCTTCATACTCTTCCGTCTCCTGGCTTATCTCCGGCCAGCTGCCTCCGTCGTTGTCGTTGGGTCAGCTCCCTGCCAGGTCACATCGGCGGTTGGCCCGTAGGTCGGCAGCACCTTTTTTCCCAAAAGCCTCAAGTAGATCGTAAGCTGTGTCCGATGATGGGCAGTATGGAGCACGCGCCGCCAGAAAATCCAGATGCGTTGCCGTTCGACGTCGAAGAACGGCACTACTTCCATCCACCAAATCTGACTTTTCGGCGCGAGGTCCGCGAACCTCGGAAGCGCAAGCTGAAGCATTCGTTGTGCGTAAGCTTCTGGAGAGGCCGACGGGGGAAAAACTTCGGCTGGAGCCGGTACCGGTGTTCCGAGAAATTCTCCGAAAAAGCGTCGTTCAGACAGCAACTGATGCTTCATCACCTCTTCGACAGAACTGGATTTGGGGTGCGGCCGGAAAGAAAGGTCCTCCGGCTGAAGCTCATTCCAGACCGAGATGACCTTATTCGTTTCGCTCGCGTAGGTGTCGAGAAGATGCTGAAAGATCGGCAGGCTGGCACGCGGCACTTCTGATTTAGAGATTGCTACATAGGGATAACTCATGGGCATGGGGGAAACCTCGCTGAAGCGCGGATTGTTGTGGTGCTAATCTTCCGGCAGAAACTGCTGCTCGGAGCTGACCTTACGGGTGAGACCTCGACCGACTGTTCTAAATGGCGAGATTGCACCTCGACTCCTTTCTTTCCTGCCTGTATCGGCCAGGAGACAAATCCTCGCGGTCTGCAATCGTCGCCCTAAATCAGCTCTACCAGCGGGAACGAGCGGCGCGCGCGGGGCGGCTCCAGAAAGTTCTGCCGGTGTGTGGTGACCAGAAACGTCGTGAATCCGGTATTCTCGTCGGGAAGATGGTACTTCTTCTGCAACTCGACCCCATCCATCTCTTTCCGCATTTTTTCGAACAGCTGCGCAGAAGGCGCAAAACCGATGAAATGGACTCCCGGAACCGGCGTCGGACTCACAGGACCTTCGGCATTGAACTCAAAGGGATTTTCCACCGTATCGAAATCTTGCCGGAGGAAGATGACCGTTCCTTTCGGAACCTTCTCGCCGTAGACCGTGGTCGTGTCCTTATCAACACGGGAGAGAAACTGCATTTGCGCGTTGTGACCGAGGATTCCTGTTTGCTTCGCGTCCCTTTCGAGGTCGGTCCTGAATGTGCTGGTCTCGGGCGCCTGAGAGGGTGAAAGATTCTCGGGTTGCTCGGTCCGGCGAGGGTTGAACATCCGCTGCAGCCGGTTCTTATGATCCAGGCCGTACCATCCCTCCAGGTTAATGGCAATGTGCGACAGGTGCATGATGGTCCCGTTCGCGAAATAACTCTCGGGCGTCTGATCGGTATATCCGGGAACCGTCTCGAAGCTGGGAAGATTCCCTTGCGCCAGGCCGTGAACATGGCTGGAGGTGAATCCCATAAAAAGCATGGCGCCGGCCGGAATCTTATCCGCCCCGGCAATCCGCAGTCGCTGAGCTATGGTGCGAGGCATACCGCGGCCTCCAAAGCCCCGGCGGATGGAGGTGACGTTCAAGAAATCACCAACGTAAACATTCTCCAGCGGAATTCCGTTTAGAGAATATGCGCCAGGGTAGAAAAGAACGCGGATCACGTCGCTGATGTGGTCGTTGTAATCGCTTTTGAAATGGAATGAAACATCGTTGTGCTCAAGGATGAGAGTGGCCGGATCTTTCGGGAATTTGATCGCGTCAATCAGCGCCCAATTCTGGGATTTGTCGTCGTCGAGAGCGCGAGGCATATATGCGGCAGTAAGGCTTGCTGGGATGTATTCCTTGAAGTAAGCAAGACCATAGGTCACCTGGATGAAGATCCCACTAGGGTTGAGGGGATAAATGGCCTCGATCTCCTCGAGAGCCTGGCTTAACCGCTCCTGGGCGCGCTTCAGATCTTTCAGTTCACCTTTCGGCAAGCTTAGGCGCGCCGTGACCACCGCGTGCCAAAGCGGAACCACTGCGACCGGGACTCCCAGATGGTCTTCAACAGTGACCCCGGGTAGTTCGTATTGAGTCTTTGGACGGACAGTGCCGAAGCGTTTCGCGTAATCTACAACGCCGGCCCAGTTGAAATCGGTTTCAGTTGCCATCGGAACCTCCTCGGGAAGTGTTGTGAATTGTCCCATCGCAGATGAACGTCACCAGGATTTCAATCTCCTCACTCACTTATTCGTTCCCTTCTGGCTCTGGAGGAATGTGGTGAGCGCCTGCAGTTGCCTGTCGGTGAGATTCTTAAATGCCGGCATGATGGAGCCTCGTGAGTAGGCGGAGGGATCCTTGAAGTGGCCGATAAGCCAGGCGTCGGTGCGCCCCCGTTTCCCCTCGTGAGTGAGATCGGGACCTACTTTGCCTCCCTGCCCGTCAAGCTGATGGCACATAAAACAGCCTTCCTGGCGATAGAGCGTCCGGCCATAAGCAATCAGCTTTTGCCTGGATGTGCTGGGAAGCAGAGTTTTGGCGGAGGCGGCTGAAGCTTCTTCCGCGTCCAGGCGAGGCAGGGCGTGAATGAATTGCGCGATCTTCCAAGTGTCTGTGGATGAAATGCTCGAGCTCCACGAGGGCATTCCGGTCAAGCTAATGCCGTTCTGAATGATCCAGTAGAGGTCGGCGTCGGTCCAATGCTGGACGTGCGGAGAGGTTAGATCCATTGCCGGCGGGAACATGTGCCTTCCGAGATTTGTATAACCGTGACCGTCGGCGCCATGGCACAGGGCGCAGTCCTGCAAATAGGCCTGCTTTCCAGCCTTAATTGCTTCCTCACTTGGCGGCACCGGATCCTTCACATTGTGAGCTTCCATCGGGATGACTACATCCTTGGCCATGTTGGCGACGCTCCTCTCGAAAGGCAGCGGCTTTCTTCTGGCGGTGCAGGCAGAGAGACAAAGTACACAGGCTGCCGTCCAAATAGCCGGAACGATCTTCTTGCGCACGGATCGCATGATTCGTCCGCTTCTTTCATTTCGTACATTCGTCAGTGCTGGTTGCCTTCAGGGTGCCTGGGCAAACCGGCTACCAACAATCATTTCGGCCTGGAAGTAAGTCCGCACCACAGAGCGCCATTAAACATCCCGGCCGCAGGCATCCAGTTCACCCAGCCAGCGATTCTGCCTTTCTAAGGATATGCGCCGCGGAAATGCCGTAGCGGTCCAACAGTTCGGCAGGCTTGCCGCTGTGAGGGATTTCGCTGATCGCCAGTTTGTGAACCTCGACCCGTTCTTGCGCGAGTGCTTCAAGGACGGCATCGCCCACGCCTCCGCGCCGGTAGTGATCTTCCACCGTAATGACCCTGCCGCCCACGGCTTTGGCAGCTTCAACCAGCGTCCCTTGATCAATCGGGCGAATGCTGAAGAGATCGATTACCCTCGTCTGGATGTTCCGGCGCCGTAGCTCCTCGTGCGCCCGGAGCGCTTCGTGGACCGTCACCCCCGCAGCCACAATAAGAACCTTGTCCTCCGCGCTCTTTCGCAGCACCTTGCATTCTCCGATCGCGAAACGCTCGTTGGCCGAGTAGAGGATAGGTGAGGCAGGGCGGCCAAGCCTAAGGTAAGAAGGACCCTGGTGCCTCGCCAGCAGTTCTGTTGCACGCCACGCGCTCGTGGCATCGGATGGGTAGAGTACTGTGAAACCGGGCTGGGCCGTCATCATCGCCAGGTCTTCAAGGGCCATCTGCGAAGCTCCATCTTCACCGATCGAGACGCCCGCGTGGGTGCCCGCCAGCTTGATATTGAGACCACCGATCGCCGCCATGCGGATAAAGTCGTAAGCGCGAGAAAGGAAACATGCGAACGTTGCAGCGAAAGGGATCTTTCTACGGGCCGCCAGGCCCATCGCAACGCCCAGCATGTTTTGCTCAGCGATGTAACACTCAAAGAAGCGCTCCGGCGCCACTTTGGCGAATTCCTCGGTGTAGGTTGAATTCTTCACGTCACCATCGAGGACGACAATTCTGGAGTCGGTCGAAGCCAATGCGGCAAGTGCATCGCCAAAACCCCTTCGAGTGGCTACCGCAGGGCCTCCGGGCACATAATTTGGCTGTATCGGTTCGCTGTCCGGACCAGCCGCCGAGGATGCTGGCCGCAGAGGACGGGTTTCCAGCGGGAAGTTCGGTTTCCAGGGGTGGGCGTTCAGCGTTATTAGGCGCTCGAGCGAGGCAATAACCGCCTGTGCGGTACTCTGATCGAGCGCTCGCCCGTGATAGCCTTCTTTGTCCTCGATGCCCGGAAATCCTCGTCCTTTAACGGTACGCGCCAAAATCACGGTGGGCTTTCCGGAGGTTCCATGGAACCGCTCATACGCTTGGAGCAATTCGGAGACACGATGGCCGTCAACCGTGAGGGCCTGCCAGCCTAGAGCTTCCCATCGCTTTTGATGAGCTTCCAAATCGTGTCCCCAAAGGGTTGGCTGGCTCTGGCCGAGGCGGTTGATATCCACGGTCGCGCACAGATTATCCAACTGGTACGCTGCCGCCAGTTGGGCCGCTTCCCAGACCGAGCCTTCCGCCGATTCTCCATCGCCCAGCAGCACAAAGATCCTCTGGTCTTGCCGCTCCAGCCTCTTTGCGTTAAGCGCCATCCCAATAGCTACCGAGAGTCCCTGCCCAAGCGAGCCCGTCGCCGCATCGACAAAGGGCAGCGCCGGGGTCGGATGGCCTTCGAGGTCTGAATCCAGTCGCCGCAACGTGAGCAGGTGTTCTACCGGGAACAAGCCCGCCTCTGCCCACGCCGCATAGAGGATGGGCGCTGCGTGGCCTTTGGAGAGAACAAACAGGTCGTTGTTGGGTTTTTTGGGATTCGAAGGATCATAGCGCATAACCGAGAAAAAGAGCGCGGCCATGATCTCGGCCGCCGACGCGCAACTCGTCGGATGGCCGCTGCCGGCCTCCGTGGTTGCGCGGATCGAATCAATCCGCAGGCGGGCCGCCATGCTTTCAAGAAATCTAACCTGAGGCTCCTTCGTTTCGGTTGCTTGCATCTCCGTCTCCAGTTCGAAGGCTTGTCTGAAAAGGACCCTTAGGTGACCAGCGACTTCACGCGCTCCCAGTCCTCAAGAAATCGATCTTGGCCCTTCTCTGTGAGCGGGTGCTTGAAGAGCTGATCGAAGACTTTGTACGGCATCGTGACGATGTCGGCGCCCGCCTTTGCTGCCTCAATGACATGCATGGAATGGCGGATTGAAGCCGCAAGGACCTGAGTTTTGAAGCTGTAATTCCGATAAATCGTTACAATTTCTCGGACAAGATCCATACCCTGATGCGAGACATCATCCAGTCGTCCCACGAACGGGCTGACGTAAGAGGCGCCGATCTTCGCAACTAGCAATGCTTGGGAGGATGAGAAACAGAGCGTCGAATTGACCTTTATTCCGTCTTTGATCAGGCACCGGGCCGCCTTCAAGCCTTCTTTTGTGGTAGGGGTTTTAACAACGACCCAAGGGTTCAATCTTGCCAGTGCGTGCCCTTGCCGGCACATCTCTTCCGCGTCTCGTGACGTGACTTCAGCGCTTACCGGGCCTTGCACAATCTCGCAGATTTCGACTATCCGCTTCTCAAACTTGGCGCCCTCCTTTGCGATGAGAAAAGGGTTGGTCGTGATGCCATCGAGCACGCCCATTTGCGCCGCTTCGCGGATCTCATCCAGATTGGCTGTGTCGAGGAAGAATTTCATAATGTTCCTTCTTTCATGGGTCTTACTTCATTGTTAAGAGAGCAAGCCATCAAGGGACGCCAAATGGGAAATACAAAGCATTTCTACAGGTCTCCGGACCGCTCACGGGGCGCAAAGATTTCCTCCACCGGCAATTTCGGGGCGATCGCGAGCCTGTTTCGATGCTTCAGCTAATCGCTTCTCGAACGATCCCCGCCAGCCCGGCGACAATGCCTTAACGAGCAGAACTTGTCGAACCCCGGCCAGGTTGTCCGGATCAAAGTGGAGCAGATGATTGATTTCTCGTATGCTGACTCTCTCCGGACCAACCGTGAGGCGTTCAAAAGAATCTCCTGCTCCCACCTCTCCTTCTTCCAGAACGCGGAGCATAAACCCGACACGGCCGCTCGCGAGAAACATTTTCGGAAACCCGGCAAGTTCCATCTTGATGCCGAGCTTGTAACATGGGACACGTGGCTGGGTAACTTCCACTTTTGCGCTCCCAACACGAAAAATGTCTCCGATGTGAATTTCATCTTCAAGCATTTCGCGAACCGTGAAATTCTCGCCAAACTGGCCAAAAGTAAAGCGGTCGCGGCGGAGTTCGCGTTGCCAGAACCCGTAGTCTTCGGCCGAGTAGGCGTAAACTGCCTTGTAGATCCCGCCATGGTTGATGAGATCCGATTGGGCATCACCGTCAAGGTTCAACCGGCGCAGCATCACCCGCCCCCTCACCGGTTCCTTGAAGATACCGGTCCTCACCTTCTTCCCCATGTAGTCGATTTGACGCCCCATTGAAACATTGACTGACAGTATTTGCATCGGCGTTCCTTTCAGCAGCCTACGAAAGACGGTGCCCGATCACTGCCGCTCAACTGTCCCTGATAAGTCAGCGGCGTATTGCGCGTCATCAATCGTCATCCCTCGATCTTCGCTCTTTCCGCATCCACGCCGTGCCGTGCTAACAAAAACCTTACCGGACCGGGCGAGCAGGCTCGGCGATTTGCTCTTCCTCGACCGGGTAGCCGGCCGCTTCCCATTCTTCAAACCCGCCAAGAAGCGCATGCACATCCGTCCATCCGTAATACATCAATTTGACCGCCGCACGGGCGCTCGCCGATTCGTGGGGTCAGGTGCAATAGGTTACGATCGGCTTATCTTTCGGAATGGACTCGATGCGGCGGTCAATCTCGTTGAGCGGCATCCGGATCGCTCCCTTAATCTTTCGTTCCGCTCGCTCCCATGGGCCCGGATTCCGGATGTCCAAAAATACGATCTCCTCACCTGCATCCTGCCGTGCCTTGACTTCCTCTTTGTTAATTCGAAGTGAGTCTGTCATGAAGTACCTCCTGGGAGTTCTCTGTTCGCTTCTGAGAGGCTGAGGACAGTGACATCGATAAACTCCCCGGCTCTAAACGTCCAATGGGCTGGCCGTTCGAACCACAACGTCATCGTGCTTTTCGCGACTCTCCAACTCCCGACCGGGCGGGACTGGAAGATTGGCCACGAAGCAACTGGTGTGCTGCTCATTTGACATGTCTTGCATTTGCCATTACCGGCCGCCGTTTCAGGCGGCCTGAGTCTTGAGCGCCATCTTGGTCTCAAGGTACTGTTTGAGCGCAACAGCGTTGTTGTGCACCGGATCGTGGGAGCTATACACGAGCGTCACATTGTCATGCCGAGCTGCTTCTGCCAGGGGCTTCCACGCCTCCGGCTTTGCGTCAAGCTCGGCAAAGTAGCGATGCCTGAACTCTTCCCATTTGACCGGGTCGTGGCGAAACCACCGCCGCAATTGGTGGCTCGGAGCGACATCCTGCATCCAGCCGTTAAGGGGAAGATCCTCCTTCTTGATGCCACGCGGCCAGAGCCGCTCCACCAGGAAACACTTAGTGCCAATACAACCCTTCGCCTCATAAGCTCTCTTTAGAGTAATCATGGATTTTGAGCTCCTTCCTGTTCTTTTTGAAGGTATTCAGCTCACGGTTGGAGAGGATCTTCTTGAACCCTCTCGCCGTGTCGCGGGAAGCTGGTGCCTTAAACAAGACACCAGACTCACATCATCGATTTAAGCTGGACCGCCTCCCATTTGCCGTTCTTGCGAACTTCGACTTTTTCCGCCTGAATGGCGCCGAAGTGCATCGTGCCGGTCACCCGCACTTGGTCGCCTACGTAAGGCGCAAGAGCAATAGACGGAGCAACCAGGACGTGAAACTGTTTCGATCGTGTCAGGATGCCTGCAGGCAGCCCGGTTTTCAGGCAGGCTGTTCCGCACTGTTTGACGCCCATGTGGTCGTTGCCGGTGAGGGCATGATCCTTGAGATAGCAATTGCTGTCTACAAGAGTTCCCTGCCAGACTGTGGTTTTCGGTGCTGCAAACAAGGTAGCCGCCGCAACCACCACCCAGGCGACCGCCATAAATATGTTCTTCATTGAAGTTCCTCCATCAGGAGTTGTGCTGAGTTCGAAGAAGAGTTGCGCGTGCCGGTTCGACTCTTTCGATCGTGGTCCCTTTTTTCGCCCGCGCACCGGAACTCGCTTAAACTAATCACGCCTAAGAGAGAAGCAAATTCAAAGCCAAAGGGAAGAAATTCTGTTGTGGCTGTAACCTTATGAGATGGCGAGACTTGGAAGGGGAGGTGTGTGCGGTACGGGAAGTTGGAAGGTGACAGCCAGGAAGTGGGGCTCCTGCCATTGTCAGTTTTGACAAAATGGTGTCAGAGCGGGGCGAGACCTGGCTCGCCCGGGAAGTGTCAGACATTACTGCGCGAGATTCCGAGACGGCGCATTTTAGCGGCAAGGGTAGTCCGCTTGAGGCCGAGACGGGCAGCCGCCCCACGCGGACCGCTGATGATGCCGTTCGTCTCCCGAAGGATGCGGAGAATATGTTCTCGTTCGGCTTCGGCGAGCGTGTCCGCAGGCGCTCGCGGCCCGGCCTTTGGACGTAGCTTGGATCCCAAAGGCGGAACGCGCAGCGTTGACCCGGAAGTTAAAATGACGGCCCTTTCGATGAAATGTTCGAGTTCCCGTACATTGCCGGGCCAGGGATAGTGGCATAGTTCCTGAAGAACATTGGCCGGAATCGACTTTATGTTCTTCCCCATCCGGCGGTTATACATTTCGAGAAAGTGCTCTGCGAGAAGCGCGATGTCACCGCTGCGCTCACGCAAGGGCGGGAGAGTTATGGGGAAAACACTGAGACGATAATAGAGATCACTACGAAAGCGGCCCTCTGCGACAAGCGCTTCCAGGTCTCGGTTCGTTGCTGTGATCAGGCGGACATCCACCGTGATGGTCTGAATGCTTCCCAACCTCTCGAACTGCTTTTGCTGCAAGGCTCGCAGAAGCTTAGGCTGAAGCTCCAATGGGATATCGCCCACCTCGTCGAGAAAGAGTGTTCCGCGATGCGCGAGCTCGAGTCGCCCTATCTGCCGTGCGGTCGATCCGGTGAATGCGCCCTTTTCGTGCCCGAACAGCTCGCTTTCGAGAAGACCGGAAGGCAACGCCGAGCAATTGACGGTGATGAAGCTCTTGTCGTGCCGCGCGCTCAGATCGTGAATCGCTCTCGCGATGAGTTCTTTGCCAGTTCCGGTTTCGCCCAGGATGAGCACCGTCGAATCGGTCGAGGCCACGGTTTCGACCTGCTGCATCACCTCATCGAGCGCCGCACTCTTTCCAACGATTTCGCGCAAGTTCAACCGGCTGCGGATCTCTCCTTCCAGGTACTGTTTTTCGCCGGCCAGCTTCTCCTTCAGTTCGGAAAGCTGGCGAAACGAAATGGCATTGCTGAGCGCCGGTGCGATCTGATTGGCCACCTGAAGAAGAAGCTCGACGTCATCATTTGAAAAGGCGTCCTCTGCGAGGCTCGCGAGATTCAATGTGCCCAAAACCTGATCGCGGCTGATCAAGGGAATGCGGCAGGCGGACCGTACCCCTTGCGTCATGAGATTCTTCGGAATTTCAGACGGCCGCCCCTCCTCGTGCACCCGGCTCAGGACCAGCGGCCTTCGCGCCTTGAATGCCCACCCGGCCGGCGAGTTTTCAAGCGAAAGCAGGATCTCTTCGTGAATCAGATTCTTTCGGGAAGCAGAGGGGAGAGAATAAACCCGGAGCTTTTGGATGGACGGATCGTACAGCGCGAGGCTCGCGTAATCATGCTCCTTAATTTGCCGAAGCGAAGCGGAAATGGCGGAGAGGAGTTCGCCGAAGTCGAGATGGGAAATCAGTCGGTTGCTGATTTCAAGCAGGATCGCTTCGGAAGCCTGCTTCCGGCCGGTAATGTCCCGCGCGATTTTAGCGAATCCTATCAGCTTCCCGTTCGGATCCCGGAGCGCAGTCAGGACCACCTGGGACCAGAAACGGGAACCGTCCTTCCGCACCCGCCACCCCTCGGTTTCGATCCTGCCCTTTTCTGCCGCTTCCCTGAGCTCTTCGGCGGGCCTGCCGGCTTTAACGTCCTCGGGAGTAAAGAATACTGTGATGTCACGTCCGATGATTTCTTCGCTCCGATACCCCCTCATCCTCCTGGCGCCTTCGTTCCAGGTCATAACCCGGCCCTCGGCATCCAGCATGAAGATCGCATAATCCTTTACCTCTTCAGTCAGCAGGCGGTACCGTTCTTCACTCCGGTGAAGAGCCTCTTCAATTTCTTTGCGGTGGCCGACATCCCGTATCGCGCTAATCACCCGCAAGCCGTCGGGTGTGCTCACCGGTGCCAGACTGATTTCAACAGGAAACAGCGTGCCATCTTTCCGTCGGGCTTGGAGCTCCATCGCGTTCATCGGCCGGGGACTCGGATTACGGAGGAAGGCGTTCCGGTGATGAACGTGCCGCTCCCGAAGTTCCTCCGGTACGAGGATCTCTACAGGCTGCCCCAGCAGTTCCTCGCAGGAATAACCAAACATCACACACGCCTGGGCGTTGGCCGAAACAATCGTGCCTTCGGAGTCTGCCACCACGATGGCATCAGGGAGCGAATCCAAAAGTTGTCGGGATTCCATTGCCGTGAGGTCAATGGGCATAATCATCCCACCTCCATTCGTCTTCCGATCCTGGCGGATGATGTTATTCTTGGCCTGGGTGCGCGAAGTCCGTTGCTCTCTCTCCTCTTCTGTTACCTGCCCATCCGCTCAGAGTCGAGACGTCGACAAAGATGAGCATAACGTTCTCGACGGCGCGCCGAGTTCTGGAATTAGCAGGCCCCGGTAAGTGGTCGTCGATCAAACAGCGCTATGCATTCCTCTTCGAGTACGCCAATGACCACCTCCGGCGGCGGAGGAAAGCCGGGAATTGAGGTATCCACAAGAATCGGATGTTTCGAGCTGATGCCGCCAACCCGCGTCTCCGCTTTCCCGCTGACCACCCCGCTCACACCTGCCTTGCGGATGACGAAGGAACACATGAAGCAGGGCTCTACGGTCGTGTATAAAGTACAGTCAGCGAGATCGAGCGTGCCAAGAGTGCGGCACGCTTCGCGGACAGCTTTCAGCTCGGCATGAGCGGTGAGGTCCTTTTCGCTTCGCACGCCCTCGACCCCTTCACCTACCGTACGCCCCTCACGAATCACTACGGCGCCAACCGGCGAGTCTCCCCGCCCAAGGGCGATCTCAGCCAGTCCCAGCGCCCGGCACATAAACGGAATGTCGCCAGCTCCGCCGACAGCTGGCTTTGGACTTTCCCCGTCAGCCATCATGGAGTCTCCTCAACCGCGAACTGGGGCTCAAGGTCAACCTTTGCGATGACCGAGTCCGTGATAAAGCATCCTGCTTCAGCGTCTTTCAAAACCTGCCCGGCCAGGCCAATATCATCCTCGCGCTTCAAAGCGACCACGGGCCGAACTACGATCCGAGTGACCCGATACTTTCCGTCAACCCGCTCGAGCGTACCCTCAGCGCCGCTCCGGTAAGAAGCGATTTCCAGCCGGCGGTGTTCTGCGTAGGCCAGAAACGTGAGCATGAGGCAGCTATTAACCGCTCCGACCAGAAGCTCCTCGGGACACCATACGTCCGCGCTGCCTTTGAATTCGGGCGGGCTGCCGATATCGACCGGCGGGTGATTGTCGTTCATCATGACTCCCCGGCGGGCATCCTTCAGAGCAATCGTGTTCCTAAACGCATAGGTCTTGTATGTCCTTTTCGGTTCCATCTACCTCTTCCCTCGCTTGCCTCGCTTAATCCCCCCGATCCCAGGTTCAGTCATGCGCCCGGGGTTCAGGATTCGGCTTAGGTCCCGTTCGGACAGAAGCTTTTCCTCAAGACAGACGTCAGGGATTGTCTTTCCGGAAGCGAGGGCATTCTTCACAACCAGGGCTGCACGATCGTATCCAAGAATTGGGTTGAGCGCGGTCGCCAGGCCCGGCGTCCGGTAGGCATAGCGCTCGCAGACTTCCCGGTTCGCCTCGATCCCGCGAACGCAACGCTCCGCCATAATCCGGCAGGCATTCTTGAGAATCTCGATGGCGTGGAGAAGGTGCCACACCATCGCGGGCATCATGACGTTCAGTTCCAACTGGCCGGCTTGCACAGCCAGCGCGACCACGGTATCGCACCCCACAACCTGGAAAGAAACCATATCCAGCAACTCAGGAATAGCAGGGTTCACCTTGCCCGGCATGATGCTCGATCCGGGTTGGACCGGTGGGAGGGTAATCTCACCGAGGCCCGTCGCCGGCCCGCTTGCGAGTAACCGCAGGTCGTTCGCAATTCGAATCAGCTCGAGGGCAAGGTTTCGCAGCGCCCCGGAAACTGCGGCCAGCGGAAACTGCGACTGCATTGCGGCGCGTAGATCGGGTGCGACGGTCAGCTTCAACCTGGTCAATTGATTAAGCTTCCTGACGACGAGACGTGAAAACCTCGGATGCACGTTGAGCCCGGTACCGGCTGCGCTGCCGCCAATCCCAACCGCACGCAGAGTTTCGGCGCTCGCGCGAATCTGTGCCGTGCCCTGCCTGAGTGCCTCACCGTAGGCCGCGAACTCCTGCCCTAAGCGGATCGGTACCGCATCCTGCAGGTGCGTCCGGCCGCTCTTAAGGATGCCGTCGAATTCGATTGCTTTCTTTCGGAAAGCTTCTTCTAGCACCTTCAAGGCCGGGTAGAATTCATCGAGGAGCAACAAAGCGGCCACGCGCGCAGCGGTTGGAAAAGTATCGTTGGTCGACTGGCCGAAATTGACGTGATCGTTCGGATGGACAAGAGAATGATCTCCGAGGCGGCGTGTTGCGCGACGGTGCCTCGCCAGGTCGATAATCGCGAGGTTGGCGATCACCTCGTTCACATTCATATGAAAGCTTACGCCTGCGCCAGCCTGATAGACGTCGACCACGAACTGGTCATGGTGGCGGCCGCGAGCGACGCCGCGCGCGGCATGAATAATCGCCCGGGCGATCTGATTCGGAATCAGGCCGAGACTTCCGTTGACTTCGGCACAGGCGAGCTTGAGCAAGGCATAGGATTTGATGAAGACGGGGTGAGCACGAAAGCCGCTGATGGGATAGTTCCTCATTGCACGCGCAGTCTGAGCGCCGTAGAGAGCGTCTGCCGGGACTTCGACAGCGCCGAGTGAATCGACTTCAGTTCGAGTTTTCATGGTCGGAAGCTGGTAAGCGACAAGCAGCGGCTCCGTGCGCACACTTTTATCGCGAGCGTCGAGCGCCGTTCTCGTTGGAGGCTGCCTTCGGCTACCACAGTTTAAGAGCGACGGCGTAACCCGTTAACAATCCGTGGAAGAAAGCCTGCCGCTCGGCATCGTGCGCACTCCCGTAAGCGCACGAGGCTTCCCGAAATGCGTTGAGCAGGCGTTCCCGGCGCTGCTGGTGCTGACCCCAGACCTCGACCTTCGCAGAAAGCGTCCGTACAGCGTCAGAGTCGGCAATCACAAACGGATGGGGATGACGTTTGGTCATCAGATGGCTTCCTTAGAAACGGTCACGCACTGGCGGAGACTCGTTTTGAGATATTGAGGACGGTGCGGTCTCGCCGTCCCGGGCCGTGCCTTTCCACCCTCGCGGATGGTCAAGACATCGTTTTGCTGCTGAACACGAAGCGGCAATTGAGCTTCATGCCGTTGAATTCGGGGCTCTTACCTTCGCCAGAGGTTCCAGCAGTCTCGCAATTTCAATGTGCTCCAGATTCTCGACTGCTGCCGCGATTTTCCGCCGCAGAGCAACCGGCGCATAGGGCTGGCTGAGCTGGTCAAATTTCGTCAGAGCGGTCTTCCAAGTGAATGGGTGCGTCTGGAACCCCTCGTAGTCGCGCCCTTCCCTCGCCAGGATTCGGCCATCGCGGAGGCGGATGGTTACACGGCAAGGCATTTCGTCCGGGAATCGCCGGCTGTAGGCTTCGTTGGGTTTCACCGTAATGTTCCGCAACAGCACCTGCACAACCTGCCGCTGAATCCGATCCGGAGAATATTGCTCCGGCGTCAATTGGCCGTCCACGATGGCGGTCGCAACCATGAAAGGCAAACTGTGGTCGGCTTCCTCCTTGGTGCGGACCAATAATTTGCCGCCTTCCTCGCCTCCGCCTATGATGTTGTAGGCGACGTCAAACACGCTGACTTCGATACGCTCCACGTCGTGAGCCTCAAACGGAGTTTTCCGCTTCAGATCGAACACGGCATCGAGCACTGATTGCGAATGGATCTCGGCGTTGTATTTCTTCAAAATCGTCCGGTTAACGCGTTCGAGATCCTCCAGAGACCAGTCGATCTCAAAACGCCCGGAGATCGCGTCCATGAAGCCTTTATTGCCTTCAAAGACTTCGGCTGGCCCGGTAATGCCGCGCATAGCCAGAAAAGCCGCATGAGTGCCGGCAAATGCGGTATTAGGAAACGCCAAGCCTTTCCAGTGAGAAAGCGCTCCGGTCCGGGTTACCCTCAGGGCGTTAAAGGCGGTTCCGCTGATCGCAATCGCATTGGCAGTCTGAGCAGTATTGAGTCCAAGAGCCTTCGATACACCGGCGGCTACGGCGAACGATCCAAGAGTCGTGTGATCGAATCCCTTGGCCCGCACAGGCGCGACCTCGCACAGGCGGCAGAAAACCTGATAGGCCACCGCAAGCGCCGTCAAATATTCCCGGCCCTTGCTGCCCGCGTATTCCGCCGCAGCGAGCACCGCTGCGATGGTGTCGCTCGGATGACACGTCTCTCCCTTTGCTAGATAAGCGTCGTTGAAATCCAGATAGCGGATTAATGCGCCGTTATAGAAGGCTGCCCGGTCGGGAGCGGTCCTGCCTCCTCCGATCAGCGTCGCGAGAGGCCGGCCGCCAAAATCCTCGATGTGCTTTCGGACGAGTAAGACGGGCGGGCCTTCAAGCGCCCCGATGGCGCATCCCAGTGCATCGAGCACTCGAATTTTGAGCTGAAGACAAGCCGAATGAGAGAGTCTGTCGAAAGTCGCGCGGGTAACGAACTCTGCGAGCTGTTCAGCGTACGTCATCTTGTGCCCCTGTAACTCTTGAGTGAGAGCTTACTTCCAGCCGAAGGAGACCTAAGCCGTGACTGGATTGGGCTTTTCGGGGCTGATTTCGAGCTGCCTCATCGCCCGATCGATCACCTCGGTCCCGATCTTTCCTTCACGAATGAGAGCCCACAACACGCCCAGGGTGACAAAGCGGTAATCCACTTCAAAGAAATGGCGCAATGCTCCCCGCGTATCGCTGCGGCCGAAGCCGTCCGTTCCGAGCGCCACCACCGGCTTTGGGCACCAGGGCGAAATCGAATCGGGAAGCGCCTTCAGGTAATCGCTCACGGCGACAATTACGCCAGGCGCGCCGGAGAGGTTCTGCGTTACGTAAGCTGTACGGGGCCGCTCGGCCGGGTGAAGCATGTTCCACCGGTCCGTGTCGTGGCCGTCCCGGTAAAGCTGTTTGTAGCTTGTCACGCTCCAGACGTCTGCCGCCACATCGTATTTCTCCCCGAGCAGCGTCTGCGCTTTCAATGCCTCGTTGACGAGGGCGCCGCTCGCGAGTAGCTGGGCGTGGAACTTCGCCTGCGGGTTTTCTGCGGGCCGAAATTTGTACATGCCCTTCAGAATCCCATCTCTGACCGCAGTGATGTCGGCAATCGCCGGCATGGCATAGTTTTCGTTCGTCAACGTGATGTAATAGAAAATGCTCTCGTGCTCGGCGTACATGCGGCGGATACCATCCTGAACAATGACGGCGATTTCGTGCGCGAACGCAGGATCGTAAGCAAGCAGATTTGGAACCGTATACGCGAGCAGGTGACTATTCCCGTCTGCGTGTTGAAGCCCCTCGCCGGCCAGCGTGGTTCTTCCCGCTGTCCCTCCAAGCAGGAAGCCGCGAGCGCGGCAATCACCTGCAGCCCAAACCAGGTCGCCGATTCGCTGGAATCCGAACATGGAATAGAAAATGAAAAACGGGATCGTGTTGAGACCGTGGGTTGCATAGGCCGTACCCGCTGCGATGAAGTCTGCCATAGACCCCGCTTCAGTGATGCCCTCTTCGAGGATCTGGCCGTCCTTCGCTTCCTTGTAATACAACAGCGTAGCCTTGTCCCCCGGCTCGTAGAGTTGGCCCACCGAAGAGTAGATCCCAGTCTGCCGGAAGAACGCCTCCATTCCAAAGGTGCGCGCCTCATCGGGCACGATCGGGACAACCCACTTGCCGATTTGCTTATCTTTGAGAAGCTTCGCAAAGATGCGGACGAAGGCCATGGTGGTCGAGATCTCGCGGCCGCTCGTGCCTGCATAAAATTCAGCGAATACTTCATCGCCGAGGGGTTTGAGTGGGGGTTCTTTCGTCTGACGCTCGGGAAGATATCCTCCCAGAGCCAGCCGACGCGCACGGAGGTATTGCAATTCTGGAGAATCGTCCGGCGGTTTGTAGAAGGCGGCCTGGGACACGTGCTCATCGGAAAGCGAGAGGCCGACGCGGCGACCGAACGCATGCAACTGGTCCTCTTCAAGATTCTTTTGCTGGTGAGCAATGTTCCTTCCCTCGCCAGCCGCGCCAAGGCCGTACCCCTTTATTGTCCG
This sequence comes from Acidobacteriota bacterium, assembly GCA_021817045.1. GTDB lineage: Bacteria > Acidobacteriota > Terriglobia > UBA7540 > UBA7540 > RH2-MAG17b. The sequence goes on along the minus strand of JAKAWG010000025.1, from coordinate 38,188 downwards.
AGCGAGGATGACGCTGGGCGAATAACGATGGTCGACCGCCGCTTGATACGCCGCATAGACCTTCCTCGGATCGTGACCCCCAAGCCGGAGAGCCTGCAACTCCTCATCGGTCAGGTCGCCGACTAAGGCAAGAAGGCGTGGGTCCTTTCCGAAAAGGTGCTCGCGGAGATACGCGCCGGACTCGGCAGCATAGCGTTGACGTTCCCCATCGACCATCGCGCCGACACGCGCGGGAAGGAGGCCCGCCGTGTCATTCGCAAAAATGGGATCCCAATCGCCGCCCCAGAGTACCTTGATTACGTTCCACCCCGCGCCGCGAAACACGCCCTCGAGTTCGTCAATGATGTTACCGTTTCCCCGCACGGGGCCATCGAGACGCTGGAGGTTGCAGGAGATCACAAAAATGAGGTTGTCTAGCCTCTCGCGCTCAGCCAGCGTGATTGCCCCCAGCGACTCCGGCTCGTCCATTTCCCCGTCGCCAAGCAACGCCCACACCTTCTGTCCGGTGGCCGCTTTTAACCCCCGGTTTTCGAGATAGCGGTTGAAGCGCGCCTGGTAAATCGCCAGGATTGGCGCAAGACCCATATCAACGCTGGGGAATTCCCAGAAGTTGGGCATCAGCCACGGATGAGGGTAAGATGCAAGACCGTTCATCGAGCTGACTTCCCGCCGGAAGTTCTCGAGATGGTCTATCGTGAGACGCCCTTCGAGGAACGCACGCGCGTAAATGCCGGGTGAGGAGTGTCCTTGAAAGTACACGATGTCCCCGCCCGATTCGTGGTTCTTCCCGCGGAAGAAATGATTGAGTCCCACTTCGAATAGTGTCGACTGGGCTGCATAGCTTGCGAGGTGGCCCCCGATTCCATGCTCCTTTCGGTTGGCGCGCACTACCATCGCCATTGCGTTCCAGCGAATCAGGGCATCCAGCCCGGCCTCAATCTCCAGGTCGCCCGGATAGGCGGGTTCCTCATTGGACGCGATCGTATTAATGTAGGGAGAGTTCAGTTCCCGCCCAAGGCGTACTCCACCGAGCGTTGCCCGGTTGAGGACCCGACGTAATAGACGTTCTGCACGTTCCCGCCCTTCCTGCTGAAGCACGTACTCAAGGGAGTCGATCCATTCCCGGGTTTCCACTTCGTCTAGGGCAGTCGCGGCTTCGATAGCCATTGTGGTCATAGTGTCCTCCGGTTCAAGGCGCCGTCCGGAAAATGGTAAGAAATGTCCTCGTGCGCGGCTGAAATCGTCAGGAGCCGTGCTCCCGATGTGCAGTCCCTGCAAACCCGCCGTCGAGGCGAGCTCTCGTGCCGCAGCGGCTCTCTCTGAGCCTCTTCACGAGCCATCCTGAAAGCCTCCGTAATAACCATCGGCCCTTGCAGCTAATATATCACTGTGCGATACATCTGGCCGCTGTTCGACCGACTTTCGGAAACCTTATCTACATTCTCAGCGTCAGCTCTCTTCGTGCGTGCAGGTTTGAAGACGACTCAGGTTCTCCGCCGTCAATCCTTACGGCGCCAGCTCTTACACGGATTTGCTCATCCGTCGCCTACACAAATGATCGGTCGAGAGTGCCCGAAAAGCAGTGACTTAAGTCTCACTCGTCAGTTTGGGGTAAGTAATGCGCAGTCCTTCTACGCGGGCAAACGGTGTCAGCACATGCTCCCGCGCCTGGCCGGCGCTGAATATGTGCAAGACGCGGACGCCGCGCACCGCCAGCGCATCCGCAATCAATGAGCGGTGGCAGCGCCACGGAACGGCTTCGGCACACATAATGGCCGTAGGGCGCGCCGAAGCCAGTTTGATGAGCCGCTCCAAGCCCTTCGCGAATTCCGGCGCCTGCATGTAATCGGCAAACCCCCGGAACGATGTGTTTCGCCAGCCTGTGTTGACCGAGTTGCGCGCCGCGTGCCGCAAGCCGCCCAGGGCTCGAAGGTGGACGTAGCGAACGCCGGCGGCGCGGAGAGACTGGGGAAGAGTGTCGGCGTTGTACTGTGGATTCTTGCGGGAACGAGGCACGGTGCGGACGTCCACAAGTTGCTCGACGCCGTGACTCCGCAGCAGCCCCAGGAAGGTGGGCAGGTCACGGGTCGAGTGGCCTACCGTGTAGATAACAAGAGGCTCCCTTTTCATACCCGCCGTGCCACTACTGTCGATCAGCACTTCCTGAACATCTTGAGCGAATGGCAGTGCCTCGTCCACAATGGAGACCTGTCAAGCCGAAGGGCGCACGTTCTGGTTGTCGATTGTCATGCTCACCGCTGATTTCGCCATCGAGCGTCGTAGGTTCCCGACGGACCAAAGCGCTGACAGTTTTTTGTTCGGTGCAAGAAGTCAACCAACTGCGTACCTACGCACGCCAACCGGAGGTCCTAACCTGCAGGCTGCGAACATTACTACAACAAGGTTGATAATATGTCGCAACATGATATAGTAGCGTCATAAATGCTTAATTACCACGAAGGCAGGGCGTGATACGCAGCTCGCGATCGTACAACGAGGTAGGTTCGGGTCATCCAGCGCAGGCACAGATTGGCACGATCTATGACAGGAAGGTGCCCTGGCGAGAGGCTCGCTCGATTATTTCGCGGTTCTCACCAAGCTTTTCACAGCCGGGAACACATTTTCTGCCCTCAAACCCAAGGCGACTGTTCCTCCTCGATGTGCGGAGGCGAGTCCCTGTTAAGTCAGCCGACGGATCGCCGGGCAACGGTTCTCCTAAGAGGTTGGAATGGTGAAGTTCTACGTAGATAACCGCCTCGTTGAGGCGCACCCCGATCAGAGTGTCCTCCAGGCATGCCTGACACTCGGTTACGACCTGCCTTACTTTTGCTGGCATCCGGCGATGGGCTCCGTAGGGGCGTGCAGGCAGTGCGCGGTCAAGCAGTACCGTGATGAGAAGGATACACGGGGGAAGATCGTAATGTCATGTATGACACCGGTGGCCGACGGAATCCGCATTTCTATTGCTGATTCGGAAGCCGCAGCATTTCGTGCCGGAATGATCGAAGGAATGATGCAGAGCCATCCTCACGACTGTCCGGTCTGCGACGAAGGCGGGGAGTGCCATCTGCAGGACATGACCGTGATGACGGGTCACAATTATCGTCGGTATCGCTTCAATAAAAGAACTTTTCGCAACCAGTATCTTGGGCCTTTCCTGAACCACGAGATGAATCGTTGCATTCAGTGTTACCGGTGTGTGCGCTTCTACAGCGACTACGCCGGCGGCCGTGACTTCGCGGTGAAGGGGATACGCAACCTGGTATTTTTCGGCCGGCATGAAGACGGGGTCCTGGAAAACGAATTTGCCGGCAACCTGGCCGAAGTCTGTCCGACAGGGGTCTTTACAGATAAGACCCACAAACGGCATTACACACGGAAATGGGACATGCGTTTTGCACCCTCGGTGTGCGTGCATTGCGGGATCGGTTGCAACACGTCGCCCGGCGAGCGTTATGGCGTGCTCCGCCGGATCGTCAACCGGTACAACGGCGAGGTAAACGAATATTTCCTTTGTGATCGTGGAAGATTTGGCTATGAATTCGTCAATAGCCAGAAGCGCTTGCGGCAGCCGCTCATACGGATTAACGCTGAACTTCGGCCGGTTTCAAAGGATACGGCACTCGAGCGGCTAAAGGACATCATGGCGGTGGGGAAGGCAATCGGAATTGGCTCGCCACGCGCGTCACTTGAGGGAAATTTCGCGTTACGATCGATGGTAGGGTCGGATCGCTTTTTTGCCGGTATTGCCGATGAGGAACACCGCCTGCTCAGGATCATCCTCGGCTTGCTCCGGCAGGGTCCCGTCCGCACGCCTTGTCTGCGAGAGATCGAACGGTCGGATGCGGTGCTCATTCTGGGCGAGGATATAACGCAAGTTGCGCCGAGGATGGCCCTGGCGTTGCGCCAGCTCGCGCGTCAGAAACCTCTGGAAAACGTGAAAAAGTGGAAAATTCCGCTCTGGCTCGATTACGCCGCGCGGGAGCTTGTACAGCACGAACACGGCCCATTCTTTATTGCATCGCCACACTCGACGAAACTCGACGACCTGGTCACCGAGATCTATCGGGCCGCACCGTCGGATATCGCAAGGCTAGGGTACGCCGTGGCCCACGCGATCGACAATGCCGCGCCCGAGGTCATCGGACTTTCCGATGAGTTGCGTGGACTGGCCGAGCGTATCGCTCAGGATCTGAAGGACGCGGAGCGGCCGCTTATCGTTTCTGGACCCAGCCTTCACTCTGAGCCCATCATTCGAGCGGCGGCCACAGTGGCATGGGCATTGCTCCACCATGGCAAACACGCCGCGCTGAGCTATACAGCTCCCGAAGCGAACAGTATGGGGCTCAACTTAATGGAGCCAAGAAAGCTTGGTGAAGCGCTTGCGGTCATCGAGAGCGGAGAGGCGGATATCGTGTTCATTCTCGAAAACGATCTCTACCGTCGAGCGCCGCGCAGTTTTGTCGACCGCCTGCTGAGTGCGGCGCGGCATGTCGTTTCGCTCGATTCCCTGATGAACCCTACCGCAGCTAGGGCCTCCTTGGTTCTACCCGCAGCAACCTTCGTCGAATCCGACGGCACGTTGGTCAGCTCTGAAGGCCGAGCACAGAGGTTCTTCAGGGTTTTCATCCCGCGGGAAAGTATTCAATCAAGCTGGCAGTGGATACGGGACGTGATGTTTTGGGCTGGACGGCGCGAAGCGTTAGACTGGGAGCACCTTGATAACGTCAAATTGGACATGGTGCGAACGTTGCCGGCGCTCGGCGGAGTCGTGGACATAGCTCCGTCTCGCAACTTTCGCATGGCAGACGCGAAGATTCCACGGGAGACGCACCGGTACAGCGGGCGCACTGCCATCGACGCTGCGGTTGATGTAAGCGAGCCAAAGCCGCCTGAGGATCAGGAGGCCCCGCTCTCATTTACGATGGAGGGCTATCCGCAACAGCCGCCCGCGCCTCTCATCCCTTTCTTCTGGACGCCGGGATGGAATTCCTATCAGGCAGTGAATAAATTTCAAGAGGAGATTGCCGGTCCTCTTCGGGGCGGCGATCCCGGCGTCCGGCTCATCGAACAGGGCAAAGGACGCGAGATCTATACCGGCACTCCTCCCGAAGCCTTTGTTCCGAGGCCTAACGAGCGGTTGCTTGTGCCCATGTATCACATCTTCGGCTCGGAGGAATTGAGCGCGGAGGCGCCAGCGGTCGCCGAACTCGCACCCAAGCCGTATATAGCCCTCAACGGGAATGACGCTGATACGCTCGGTCTTAAAGACGGAGATGACGTCTTGCTAAGTGTCAACGAGTTGAATCTCCGGCTGCCATTGCGTCTCCGGCATGAGCTGCCGCCGGGAATTGCGGGGTTGCCGGTGGAACTAGCGGGAAGCGAAAGACTCTACTTACCGACGTGGGGTAGGGTCTCGAAAGCCTGAGTGGCGGAATACGCGGATGTTAGTCGGACGTGTGTGTCGCTTCAACTGGCGTTACTTGGAATCAGGGAGCGAGCGACCAGGCAGTGCTCCCGCCGTGAGAAGATGCCGGGCGGGTTTACGCGGCTAGCGGTGAATCGACCTCGTCGGCTAGCCATATCTCGGCACTGCGAGGGATGACAAGGGCGAACTTATGCTGAGCATCCTCAGAACGCTTTGGAATGTGTTTCTGCACATCTCTCGGAAGCGGGTAACAATCCAGTACCCGGAGGAAAAGCCCTACATGGCACCTCGCTCCCGCCACAGAATCATCCTGTCGCGCGATCCGGATGGAGGTGAGCGCTGCGTTGCCTGTTACCTCTGCGCGGCCGTGTGTCCCGTGGATTGCATCGCGCTGCAGGCGACGGAAGACGAAACCGGTCGGCGCTATCCGGAATTCTTCAGGATCAATTTCTCGCGTTGCATTTTTTGTGGGTTCTGCGAGGAGGCATGCCCGACTTACGCGATCCAACTTACCCCGGATTTTGAAATGTGTGAATACGACCGTCAGAAGCTCGTCTACGAGAAGGAAGACCTGCTGATCAGCGGGCCGGGCAAGTACCCCGGCTATAATTTCTGGCGCATGGCGGGCGTCCAGATTGGCGGTAAAGATAAAGGGCAGTCGGAGCGCGAGGATCCGCCCACTGACCTTTGTGGTACTCTGCCCTAAGACCAGATAGATAGTGAAAGACGGCCGGCTTCGTAGGTCCGTTTGACAGATCCTTCCCTGCAGTGCCCTATCATTGCCCCCCTCTCTGTCAAATTCATCCAGCGACCGCGTGATCGGAATAAGATCAATGGCGAAGCCGTAGCTTCGCGCTGATAAGCGGCAAACTCATTCGGCCTCCTGGCGCTCCTGTCGGCCCTTCGTCGTCCGATTACCAGCCTCCCGCTCACTGTCGAGGTATTGGTGCTACCAGCCGATCCCGAAGAGAGGCTAGGCACTTTACCATGAGGTCGGCGAAACGATATAAAAATCAAACCAACACTAAAAGCCGGCGGACCGGAAAATCCGGAACAGTTTCGTCAGGGGGTCGTAGAATTCGTCCACCAGCCGTTCTTTGAGGGGAATAATGGCATTGTCGGTAATCTGAATACCAGCTGGGCAGACCTTCGTGCAGCATTTCGTAATGTTGCAGTAGCCGATCCCTTGTTGATTACGAATATTCCGAATGCGATTTTGATCGTCAAGCGGATGCATCTCGAGCGCCGCATCGTGAACGAAGTACCGAGGACCGGCGTAGCGGTCATAAAGATGATGATTGCGCAGAACATGGCAAACATCCTGGCAGAGATAGCATTCGATGCATTTGCGGAATTCCTGTACACGGTCCACGTCCGCCTGCGCCATGCGCCATGCACCGTCCGGCAAGTCTGGCTTGCGCGGTCTGAAAGGCTTGATGTCTTTTTTTACCTGGAAGTTCCAGGAAACATCGGTAACAAGGTCTTTAATGAGAGGGAAGGCCCGCATCGGCTCGACCAGGACAGGCTTGTTGAGCGGCAACGAGCTCAGCCGCGTCATGCACATCAGCTTGGGCATACCGTTGATTTCCGCGGAGCAGGAACCGCACTTTCCCGCCTTGCAGTTCCAGCGCACAGCCAGGTCGTTAGCCTGGGCCTGCTGGATTTCGAGGACGACGTCGAGCACCACCATGCCGGACGTAACCTCAGACCGATAATCCTGAAACCCGGCCCGCTGAGCATCGCCACGCCATATCCGAAACGTTACGTCGGCCATAGGGCTATGCTAACCACGGTCTTTTTGCTTTACAACCAGCGGCACATCAATACATCAATAAAGCCTTTGTACCCCCGGTCCAACCCGGCCTTGGTTACGGAACTGAGCTTCGAACAACTGATCTTCTCAGAGATAGATCCTGTCGCCGTGATCTGTTACTCCAGAAACTCGGAAGTCAGCTGAGCCCCCTGACGGAGCCGTGCCACCGCTATCAACTGGACTCTTCACCTGCGCACGGGAAGCTACGTCGCAGGTGCGAGGCCCGCACGGCACGCGCAGCCAGGCTTGGGCGTGGTCCAGCCTCTTCAAACGTGGGGCCCGGAACCCGAGCCACTGTTTAGGCGGCGAAGCCCGGCCCGAATCGTGGCCCGTACAAACTCCGGCGAACGTTCATACGGCTTCAGGAATCGATATGCGAGCTCGGCGCCATTCGGGCCGTCGATTCGAATCGAAAAGCCAGACTTGTCCATTGTTTGCGACAGCCAGACTTTCCACGCACCCGGCTGTTCGCCGACAGGTGCAGTGACGGCTTCTTCAACCGCACGCCTGTCATCTGGCGGCACAATGCTGTTATCAAGAACGTCTACTGCCATCCTCGAAACTCTTCCTGCGACAAGATTCGCAACAATACTGCCAGCCATGCCCACGAGCGGCCGGCTGACCGGTACCGTATTTGTTCGATGCGGCAACATCTGCGCTCGGCCCGAGCTGGCATACCACGCATGCGCAATTTGTGCCTTTTACCAAAACGAAACCAGTTTATTCTATCGGGGCAGCCGGTGCCGAGAGGATCTCCCAAATGACGCGGGTAGGGTTTGGGACACGAGCTCAATGCTACTTAATTCTGGAGCGAAGCCGACTTTAGTCATTGCTGCATCCTCCCGGACGGCTTATCAGAGAAACAGGGGAAATGGGACCCTGGAGGATTTTCAGTGGCAGTGTCGCTGCAATGGGTGAAATCGTGAGGTGAGCAAGCCTGAAGGTACTGCCCTGGCGAAAAACTCCACCAGTCGCGGAGGCATGATGTCTACTACCATTCCGGAAAAAGATCAGCGAGCGTTGGTGGATCGGCTCATGTCCGCCTGCGGTGGCAGTTATTCATCCGAGGTGCGCCGAAGGTACTTTATCAGCGGGCCGCAGTGGGCCGCTGCCTACCAAGGGCAGGCGCTATTCCACGCTCCCACCCGCACTGCAGTTGAGCCAGCCGAAGTCATCGAGCGTCTGGCGGAAATCGGAATCGGCTGGTGGTGCACTCACGACACGGATATCATTCCTACGAATCACTTGATGAGTGATCGGCAGGCGGAAATTCTCGATGGGCTCGTAGCGGCGCTAGAGCGGAACGGCGTTCAGTGTTCCATGGTCACCGGCGAGACTTTCCATCATGGCGTCTGGGCCGGCGGACCTGCTGGAGAGCAGGCGGAAGTGCGTGCTTACGCCAGACGACGGCTCGAGAATGTCGTCGAGATTGGGCATAAGTTGGGAGCGCAGTTCGTTGTCTATTGGCCCGGCACGCTGGGTTATCAACTTCAGGGCGTCGTGGATGAGACCCGGATGCTGAAGCGGTATGCCGAGGAGATCAATGCCGCCTGCGAGAAAGACCTGGCGGTTTCGCGAGCATCGGCAGCTTCGACCTTACGTCACTGTCTCGAGGCGAAGCCGTTCGAGCCGCAGGCCGAACTGCTTCTCCCTACGACAGACGCGATGCTGGGATTCATCAGCTCCGGCCTCCTGACCCACCCGGAGATGGTCGGGGTCAACCCGGAATATCTTCATGAGCTCATGTGGGGAGGCGCACCGCGGGCGGCCCTGGCACGGGCGCTCGTGGCGGGAAAACTTTGGCATTTTGACATCAACGACGGGTACCGGCTCAAGCATGACGTTGACATCGGCATCGGCTTGGTCAATCCGCTCGACTGGCTCAATGTCCTGATCCTGCTCCGGGCGCACGGCTATCAGGGGCCCTTCAATCTGGACTACAAGCCACCCCGCACGACGAGCAACTATGGCGTGTTCCGGGTAAGCTTCCCTTCGGCGGTAGACCGCTTCATCACACTCTGGGAAATTGCGGGGGAGGCGATTTCCGATCCGGTCATCAATGAAGCGACCAAGGCGCTCGAAGCAGGAGCCGGGTTGGCCGGCTCGGAGGATGCCGATAGGATATTCGAGGCGAACAAAGAACTCTGGACTTTACATGAAGTCATCGGGCACCGCCTCGTGCAGATTCTGCTCGGCGCGCACCGCGGCAGAACGGTTGGGCCGTTGAACTCGTGAGGGACAGCGCGGGACGAAGACCACGGATAACCGACAGTCAGGCGCGCGTCAATCGCGGGGATGGCATTGAGTTATGCGAGACCTTTCCCAACTCGAGTTATGGTTCGTTCCCGGAAGCCAGGACCTTTACGGAGAAAAGGCCCTGCTGATGGTACGAGAGCATGCAGAGGAGATCGCACACGCACTATCCCAGCCGCCGGAGATTCCGGTGAAGATTGTGCCGAAGCCGGTGATGACCTCGGCGGACGCTATTACCAACCTCTGCGCTGAGGCGACTCGTGACGGCCGATGTATCGGGATGATCGCCTGGATGCATACGTTTTCTCCGGCGCGGATGTGGATAGCCGGTCTGAACACCCTGCGCAAGCCGCTCGCCCATCTTCACACCCAGTACAACCGCAACCTGCCTTGGGCCAGCATCGATATGAATTTCATGAATCTGAACCAGTCCGCGCACGGGGACCGTGAGTTCGGATTTGTTGGCGCACGCATGGGTCTCAACAGGAAGGTAATCGCCGGCTTCTGGCGGGACGACCACGTTCTGAAGCAACTGGCGGCCTGGGTGCGCGCCGCCGCTGCCTGGCATGACGCCCAAAGTCTGAAGATCGCACGTTTCGGTGACAATATGCGCAGCGTGGCAGTAACCGAAGGCGATAAAGTGGAAGCGCAGGTCCGCCTCGGCTATTCGGTTGCAAGCTATGGGGTCGGCGATCTCGCAGATCGCGTCGGGCAAATCGCCGAGCAGGAGATTGACGAGTTGGTTGCCGAGTATGACGAAGGTTATGAAGTGGCGGCGCCGCTCCGTCGAAACGGCGCCAGCCGCCCGGCGCTTCGAGAGGCCGCAAAGATCGAGCTCGGGCTCACGGCGTTTCTCAAAGAAGGCGGCTTCGAGGCTTTTACCGATACCTTTGAAGACCTTCACGGGCTGGCTCAACTACCAGGTGTCGCCGTGCAGAGGCTGATGGCAAAGGGATACGGGTTCGGCGCCGAAGGCGACTGGAAGACGGCCGGTTTGGTAAGGGCGATGAAGGTGATGAGCGTGGGTCTTCAGGGCGGGACATCGTTTATGGAGGACTATACCTATGACTTCGGCCAGCCTTCGAAAGTGCTTGGGGCGCATATGCTCGAGGTCTGCCCCTCGATTGCGGAGAGCAGACCTTCTCTTGAGATCCACCCGCTTTCGATTGGTGGCAAAGCTGATCCGGTGCGGTTAGTGTTCAACGCGCGCAGCGGGCCTGCCGTAAATGCCTGCTTGGTGGACCTCGGCAACCGATTTCGCATGGTCGTAAACGAAGTGGACGTTGTCCCACCCGATGAGCCACTTCCCACGCTCCCGGTTGCGCGAGCAGTGTGGTTGCCCAAGCCCGATCTTCAGACTGCCGCTACGGCCTGGATTTATGCGGGCGGTTCGCATCACACGAGCTTCTGTCAGGCATTGACTGTGGACCACTTGGCGGATTTCGCTGAGATGGCGGGTATCGAATTCCTGCGGATCGACGACCGGACGCGCCTTGAGGACTTCAGGAATAAGTTGAGATGGAATGACGTCTATTACTTCCTGAGTGCGAGATGAGCGCAGGCGCGCGGCAGGCAGCAGAGTTCAGAGGACAAAAATATCTAATGCTTTCAGCTACTGAGCAGACCCGCGGTTTGATTCACCTGGAATGCAGCCGGCCCGTGGAGGAAACGGTGGCCCGGCTGGAATCCGCGCTAAAGGAACGGGGCCTGCGGGTTTTCGCCCGGATTGACCATTCCAAAGCCGCTGCGGAAGTGGGCCTGAAGATGCGCCCCACTCAAGTGCTGCTGTTCGGCAATCCCTCGACCGGGACGCCAATGATGATTGCTGCTCCGACGCTGGCCATTGATCTGCCTTCGAAGGCTCTGGTTTGGGAGGATGAAGCCGGGAAGGTCTGGCTAAGCTATAACGCGCCGGAATACCTGAAGCATCGACACGACATCCCCGAGTCAGTGGTCGGGCCATTGAATGGGCTGACAGACCTGCTTCGTGCGGTTGCGAATTAAGCGTGTTTCGGGGCGGATTGTTGACTTCCCGGTTGAGAGAGCCGACGTCTAAGCCAGGGCAGAGGAACCGCCCGGACAAACCAGAACGCCTAGCGGGTGGTGTAGCTTGCGGACCCGCCCTTAATCGAAAATGACCGAAGCAGTTCGGCGGGCACAAGCGTTGAGGGAACTACAAGAAGAGATTCTGAAATCAAAGGCGTGTCCGCGGCTCATCCGATATTGCCAAAGCGTGGCGTGTGTGAAGCGCGCCATGTACCGAGAGCAGGAATATTGGGGAAAGGCTGTGCTCAGTTTCGGCGACCCGCAAGCCGAGCTTCTGGTTGTTGGATTGGCGCCGGCGGCTCACGGCGGGAACCGAACGGGGAGGATGTTTACCGGCGACCGTTCCGGCGACTTTCTCTTTCGCGGCCTTTATGAAGCCGGCTTCGCCAATCAGCCGACTTCTTCGAACCGCAATGACGGGTTGAAATTGAGGAACTGCTACATTACGGCGGCCGTCCGCTGGGCTCCTCCGCAGAATAAACCGACTCCCGAGGAAATTCGGCGCTGCCTTCCTTTTCTTCAGAGGGAGCTGGAACTGCTGAAGGAAGTCAAGGTCGTGCTGGCCTTGGGCAGGGTTGCCTTTGACGCATATCTCCGGATTGCGCGTGCGCAGGCTGCGCTGCCGCCCCGGTCTGAGATGCCGTTCCATCATGGGGCAACGTACGAGCTGCCCGCTCCCTTGCCGCGGCTCCTCTGCTCCTATCATCCGAGCCAGCATAATACTCAGACGGGCAGATTAACTCCAGCAATGTTCCAGCACGTGCTACGGAAAGCGAGAGATCACTTGGATGCAGGCACGATCCGGCTGAATTGATCGTTATGATGGCGGCGGCAGCAATTTCACGAAGATCCCTTCTTCGGAGCGCTGATTAAGATGCCTACTCGACACCGTTCTCAAAAGATTAGCACTCAACCTGAAAGGACCACGACTTCGCGCACAGCAGCCATTCTGAAGCTGGGCGGTTACACCTCACGCGCTCGCATGAAGCAAATCTTCACCCTGCTCGATCAGAGCTTTCCGGAGGCTCGCTGCGTGCTGGAACATCGCAATGCCTTCCAGCTTCTCGTCGCCACAATCCTCTCGGCGCAATGCACCGACCAGCGCGTCAACCTGGTTACTCCGGAGCTTTTCAGGAAGTATCCAACAGCACAGACATTCGCGGCTTTGGAGGCGGAAGCGCTGGAGCAGGATATCTATTGCACCGGATTCTTCCGCGCCAAGGCACGAAATATCGTTGCGATGTCAAAAGAAATCGTTCAGAAATTCAACGGCACGGTGCCGCGCACGATGGAGGAACTCTTGACCCTTCCCGGCGTTGCGCGCAAGACCGCGAACGTCGTGTTGGGCACGGCTTATGGCATTGCAAGCGGTATTGTCGTGGATACCCATGTGTTCCGCGTGGCAACGAGGCGACTCAAGCTCTCCTGTGGGAGAACACCTGAAGAGGTCGAACGAGATCTCCTCAGGATAGTACCCCGCACGCGGTGGATCCGGTTCAGCTACCAACTGACATTGTTTGGCCGGCAATTTTGTCTTGCTCGAAAGCCCCGCTGTGCTGAATGCTTTCTCGAGGCTATTTGCGACTCTCCGGAGAAGACAGTCTGACGCCTACGCAGCCTCAGTATCCTTGGGACCCGACTCTTTGCCTCGCTCAGGGCCAGCTCTGAGCGCCGGGCGTGCTTTGATGGCTGGACGGGATTGCGTTAGCGGCCGACACATCAGACCCCGGCATTTCGGACCTGGGGGCTCCAGAAGAGACCCATTTGTGGCATCGAGGCCGAGTCGAATCTCGAAATCGCCCGAATACATGGGGGGCGTGGCCTAACGATTTTGTTCATTGGGGGCCATCTTATCTCTCGATCGGGCGTTGGGCGCCGTTATGGCAAGTATCAGAACAGTCATCTTGTACTCTGCTTTGACGGCAGTTGCCACAGGTCTCGGCGTCGTTCCCTTGATTTTCTCGAAGGCCATTCCGACTCGGCTGATGAGCTTGGCAAGCGCATTTGCCAGCGGTCTATTGCTGGCGGCTACTTTTCAACTTATCAATAAGGGATCGACAGACAACCCAGCGACCACAATCTTCGGAATCATTGTGGGACTGGCTTTAATTACTATCAGCCGAAAGTGGCTGGAAAGGCGAGCGTCCCCTGACGTCGGCGAGCTTGCGAAAGCCGACGTGCTGAAAGCAGTCGTCATGGTCGGGGTGATGACGATCCACTCCTTTCCGGAAGGGGTTGCCGTCGGTCTTGCGCTCGGGCAGAACCTGTCCTTTGGCTTTCTGATCAGCTTTGTCATCGCATTGCACAACATTCCGGAAGGGCTGGCTATCGGGCTGGTCCTTGTTCCACGAGGCGTGAAAACATGGAAAGCGGGGCTTTGGAGCGTTTTTTCGAGCTTGCCCCAACCATTGATGGCTGTTCCGGCCTTTATCTTAGTAGGAGCATTTGAACCACTTCTCCCGTTTGGCCTGGGATTGGCGGCAGGTGCAATGATCTGGATGATCGGGGCAGAGGTCTTGCCGGATGCCTGTGGGAAGGCCTCGCCTAGAAGCATTGGAGTTGCTCTGACGGTTGGCGTCGTTCTGATGTTAGTTATTGAGTTCCTCATTTGAACGGGTCGCCGTGCCTCCTGAATACGAAATCTCCCACGCGCTCAACCCTTGAGGTCACACTGGAAATCTCCCGGCGTCACTGCCTCTTTCCGGCCTGCGTGCGTGGGTCGAGCGATTCGTTTTCCAAGAAAATGTAAGCGATACGAAGCAGCTTGTTGAGTTCTCTCATCAGAGAGGAGTGTAGGCCACGTGTTTCGCGTGGCAACAAGGCAATTGAGACTTTCGCGCGGAAAGACGCCGGAGCAGGTGGAGCAGGATCTGGTTAAGTTGGTTCCACGCAGGCGATGGACCTGATTTAGTTATCAGGCGACGACGTTTAGCAGGGAGATCTGCGCCGCTCGAAGCCCTCTTTGCAGCGAGTGCCGGGTCGAACCCATTCGCGACTCAGCGAACAAGACGATCTGATTGCAATACTGGTTCAGGAGTCGCCACCACGCGTTTCAGCGGCTGTACCGGATGCGAAAAACTTCGTTGCTTGGCACCGAAGGCAATGAACGACCGCACCCACAATGCGCGCCGGCGTACTTCGCGGTAACACGCAATGCTCCGCAAAAGGCCTGAGAAGTGCCCGCACATCTGCAGTCATCGGATCGCTGCCCCGAAGGAGAGCCAATTCGGTTTGGGAAGGAATTCTTCTCAGGAGCTGCCAGAGTGCGCGACCGCTGGTGTCTGGAAGATGCTCGCTCAGAAGGATCAGATCAAACCTTTTCGAGCCAAGCAGTTCCCAGGCTTCCCTCCCACCCCATGCGGTCGCGACGTCCAATCCTTCATCTGCCAACAATATCTTTAACCGTGTAAGCAAATCACATTCACCGTCAATCAGCAGAATCTGACGCCGTCCGGTCTCCTCCATGGTTTTACCTCAGAACAAGGATTTCCTCAGGCGGGACAGGGCTAAGTCGTAGCAGCAGCCTGGTGTCATAACTCAAATAAGAACCGTCGCGCCCTTCGAGTATTCCGAAGCCCTAACTAACGGCGCCGGGAAGCAGCTTTTGGCAAGCCTGCCCGGGCGTCGACCGCTACCACAGCCGGTGACGATGCAAGCAGACTCGGAACGTGCTGGACTGTCTACACTGGAACAAATGAAGTCTATTGCGAGAAATCACTCGTGATTCTTTAGAGCCTCGACCGGCAAACCTGCTTTTCGCCAGGCTTTGAAACCACCGCGCAGAGCATAGACCTCTCGAAACCCGCGCTCCTTCAATTCGCGCGCCACACGGGCGCTCGTTTTCTCTCCGCTTCAGGTGCAGTAGGTGACCATGGCCCGGTCTCGCGGCAAGAGCCCGACCTTCTCATCGAACGTTTTCACTGAGACATGAACCGCTCCAGGCACCTGCAGCGGATTCCTCGCCAAGGCTGTCGTACTGCGCGCGTCAATGAAGACGAGGTTCTTCATTCGCGGCATCAGCTCGTCAATTCCAATGCGACGAATGGAGGCTTTGGTACGGCTTTCCATGGGTATCGTGCTCCTTCGAATAGCCCTTTCCCAGGGGCGAACGGCCGACGTAAGCGGCTGTCTGCCGACCATGCCTAATGCTGACAACTGGCCGGCAACGCCGCAGTCAGCAGAAATGCGCTCTCCTCGACCGCTTCGACGTCGTGAGTCACCGCTTGATCGAGTACCAGGGCTTTGCCCTGTGGCAGGTCGAAGAGTCTGCCGTCGGCGTTCATGCGGATGTGCCCGCGAACAGTTTGAACGCAAATCCTCCCGGGATTGTGATGCTCGGGGATGCGGGTGTTCGCCTTCATCGCCCTCAAAGTGATCTGAAAATCCGGGTAACGAATGACCACCTTGCGGGCAATGCCGCGCTGCCAGTCTGTGCTTCGATGCAATTCATCGAGTTCTTTCTCAATATCAAAGGTACCCGAGTGGCCTTGGGTTCCAATTGATGCCTCTTGTGGCTGATCGGTCCCGCCGCTCTGTGTATGCTCAGGTTCCATAGCTTTACCTCCAATGAATTTCACACTCGTGCGCCAAACTATGACCCTATCCATCCGGGCGCTATCAACTTCGCCAGAGAAGCGCTGGTTTCTTGGCTTCTGATCACTGCTTCACACTGCGGCCAAGCTGCGTTTCGACGTGGGCGACCGTGGTGGTAAGGAGGTCCGTTCGGTCGGCATAGTCCTCGAGCCGGATGAGGATGACCACTCGATCTGTCTTTTTCCGGATGGCGGAGTGGCATTTCTTGCCCAGCATCATCAAGCGATCCCACGTGCCTTCGATCAGCGTTCCGAAAGCGGTGACCTTATACGGCATCCCGCTTTCGTCGATGATGCCTACCAGTTCAGCAATATCCGCGCCGATCGACGGTCCGCGCGCCAGAGGAATAACCGTTAGTTCCATCAACATACTACGCTCCCATAATGGCTACAGTGAGCGAAAACAGGACGTGCGGTTTCCGTGTTCATGCTCCACCTCGCGCGGGGCGGCCACTACAGGCAGTCCGCGGTCACGCTGCGCTCGAAGTTAGAGCACTTTCACCAGTACAAGAACAGGAAAACCCTCTCACCCAGGGTGGCGTTCGCACAACCATGACAGAACACGGAGCATAGCGGGACACATCCTCGGATATATTTGCCGAGAAGAGACTCCGGATGCCCTTCCGTTCCCTCCAGCCGACCACGATCAGGTCGGCACGCCATCTTTTCGCCTCTTCAATAATCAGTGCCTCAACATCACCTTCCTTAATCGAAGAGGTTACTGCAAAGCCGGCTGAGCTGAGTTGTTCGGTAGCTTGAGAGACCAATTTCTCCCCCAACTCCAGTTGTTTCCTTCGCGCCGAGGTGAAATCCGGGGCGTCGTCGCTCCCCATCCTCGTCGCCAGCCGTTCTGGATAAGGGTCCAAAACATAAAGTAGGCGTAGTTCCGTTCCTCGTACGGCCATCTGGCTCATCAGGAAATTCATCGCCGCCTCCGAAGCTTCGGACTGGCTGAGTGCGAGCAGAATCTTCATAGTCTCATTCCTCCGTCAGGCCGCTCCCGCTTGAGCAACGGCCTTCAGACTCCCTTCAGGCCCGGTTCATACGTCCGCGCGCCGGAAGCTGGAATCTGAATAATCACCTTGCAGCAAGCACGATGCACCACATACCGCATCGTCGATGCCGGGAGAAACTCACTCAGCTGATGATTGCGGTGATGGAGGTGTTGCCATTGGCACTGTGACCACATGAAACGCAATCACTTCCCCGCCCATCCCGGCAGCCAGTTGGCCAGCCAGGCCGATCAGTTCTTCAACAGAAGAACTGTCTCGAAGTGCAACCATCAGCTTGGTCTTCGGCATGATCAACCCACCCAGCCGAGCAGGCCCGGCCGTCTCGCAGCGGCTTGCATACAACAGTAAAAGCAAGCGCGCTGCCAAAGCCCAAGTCACAATCGGAATGTCTTGCAACATAAGCGTCTTTCAGGGATATGCACTGGCGGTTTCCATGATGAGTCAGGAATGAGTGTGCTGGCTTTGCAACCCGCAACCGACAGTTTTGACCAAATATGGCCGCAGATGCCTGGCTTTTGGGTGCGAAAGAATGCCTGGCAGAGCTTGGCCGAGACACTGTTGTCATCGCTGCAATGGCCGCACTCAATATCAGTTATAAGGGCCAGGGGATGGTGACCGACTGATAGGCCGCTGCAGTCGGCCCAGTTAGTGCAGCACCCCCGTGACCACGACAAGCAAACAGAGCAAACAATCGGTCCCGTTGGGTCCCGAGTTGCTGAGGATTAGAGGGGCGACATCATTAACCTTGAGGTGGGACTAACATGACGGTCTCTATTCACTCAGCACGAGGGCTTAAATTGTTTGCGTTTAACTCGGACACAAAAGTAGCGGAGATCACTCAGCGGGCCGCGGAAGCATTCGAATTTCCACCTGCCTACCGTTGCGGACTGCTCCTTTCAGGAAATACGAGTACGCCTCTTGACGACAGGCGAACGCTTGCTTTCTACAACATTTCTGACGGAGCAACCTTGTTCTTCACTGTCATTAGTTGTTGAGTGCTCCGCGCATAGATAACAACCACAGCACAAGGCCTGTACATTTACCTACACACCGGGTCACGTTTACGCTCACGGAAAACCCACGGATTGGATGGCATGGTTGCTGTGCTCCAGGGCCATTTAGGCACGCAGAATACCTCGAACTCAAGGTCCATTTCTCAGGCAATTGAAGCAACGTGCGTAGGTGTAAGAGCCCCCCGGGAGGGCGATGTCGCTATTTTGGCAAAACTGCCACCTCAAGCTGTTTCGCTTTATGCGCATACAATCGTCTCCAGTAAGAGCTTTCAGGCTAGCCCCCTGTTTTTCAACAGCTTGGTACATCGGGTCCGATGACAGACATTTTTGGTCATAGCCTTGCTTTCTAAAAGGCCGATTGCATCAGGGACACGCGCCATGTGCGAAAACATTATGAGCGGTGGGGAGAAGACATCGGCTGGTCAGCGGGACGCGCTGATTAAGGACAGCACAATGTTTGCGGCCAGCCTTGCGGCGACGGAACCGGCGTTTCACGCGCAGGCTGACAAAATTGCACGTACAGTCCGGAGGATTCTTACCAATCCGGCGGCTAAGCCAATTGAAGTGATCAGATCGCGGCCCTGTAGAGAGGCCACGAATCGAGAGAGGAGAGGACCTATGTACATGATAGCTGTCAGTGTTACCTGTGCAGCGCTTGTCGCTGCCATTGGGGGCATTCTGTTTGCCATTACAGCGACATTTGTCGCAGCGTCTTACGGCGTCGAGTCCGCTTGGTCGGTTCTTCGTACCATCTCTGAGGCCTGGCTTTCAGCAATGGCATCGCAAGCGAAACTGTCGCCGAGTCTGCCACTGCAAGGCGCTCCCGTCCGCGCGGCCTTGGCGGGACACAACAGGAGTAGGAACAACTGAGAGTCGCACCTGAGACCTGTGCGAGTAAATATTGTTGCGAGACCGTCTCTCATGATTACTATCAGAAATTTATACGATCGCAAAGGAGCTCTCTACACCAGGAGATTCCTCATTGAGCGGTCCTGGCCCAAAGGTCGAAAGGGAGCCAGGCTGCATTTCGAGGGTTGGCTGAAAGAGCTCGCACCAAGCGCCGGCTTGAGCGCCTGGTTTGACCGGAACCGCGACAAATGGCCGGAATTCTGCCGCCGGTATTTCACTGAGTTAGATGCCCACCCGGAGGCATGGAGAATTCTCTTGGAAGAGGCTAGCCACAGCACCGTTGGGTTGCTTCACAGCTCTCCCGACACAGAGCACAACAACGCCGCGGTACTCAAGGAATATCTTGATTCAAAGCTTGGACAAATGGCAGCTCACCCAGCGAGTAATTCCATGCCATCCACAAACCTGATGAAGGGAGAATTGATATGAGCACGGCACAAGCTACGTGGCCGGTATTTAAGTCGAAACTGGTGAGTCGATCGGAAATTGCGGAGGAGACGATGGCTTTTCGCTTCGGGCGGCCTCCCCAATGGAGCTTCAAGGCTGGCCAGTTCGTCGATATTACCCTGCTTCACCCGCCCGAAACGGACGCGGAGGGAAACGTGCGTGGCTTTTCGATTGCAAGCGCACCCCACGAAGAAACGATCATGGTTGCGACACGCATGCGGAACACGGCATGCAAGCGAGTATTGGCATCTATGCCCCTCCAGACGGAAGTGCAGATTGAAGGGCCGTTTGGCGATCTGGTTCTACACAATAACAGCCAGAAGCCTGCAATCCTCCTGGCAGGAGGCATTGGCATCACTCCCTTTCGCAGCATTGTTTTGAGGGCGGCGCACGAGAGGCTCCCTCACCGAATCGTCCTCTTCCACTCAAACAACCGGCCGGAAGATGCTCCCTTCCTGGAAGAGCTGGCGGAGATCGAAAAACAGAACCCGAACTACAACTACGTCCCGACTATGACCGCGATGGAACAATCACACAGTGAATGGGCCGGAGAAACAGGAATCATCGGCCCGGCAATGCTTTCGAAGCACTTGAAGGCTCTCAAAGCCTCCGACCCAAGTACTACCAACGCGATTTACTACGTTGCGGGACCGCCCGGGATGGTCGCAGCCATGAGGACGATGCTGGTTGACTGGGGAGTAGACGAGGACAATATCAGGACCGAGGAATTTGCGGGCTACTAGCCGCTTGACCTGCTGTAGCTTTTCGAACGCCAACATGACGAGCGTGACATTTAATTCGGAAACCGGAAGCCACTACACCGAAGGCACACCGGATCGGAGGGCAGCCGAACTGCTCATGCTCGTGACCACGTTCTGCTGGGCCAGCAATATCGTTGCAGGAAAGGAAGCTCTCGAAGGCCTCGATGCTTTGGCCCTTGCACAGTTGAGGATGGCGCTCGCCGCCATCTTCTATGTCGGCCTGTTTTTCCTGTGGCGAGGGCGCGCGAGCCTCCGCCTGACCGCACGGCAATGGCTGCTCTTGGGACTGATGGCTTTTACGGGGATCACCCTGAATCAGATCTGCTTTTTAGGCGGTCTCGCCAGAACCTCTGTCATCCACACAGGCCTGATCCAGGCGCTAGGGCCCATCATGGTGCTCCTGCTCTCCGCGTTGATCGGACGCGAGTCCCTGACACTTCGCAATTGTACGGGCATGGCGATTGCCTTTGCCGGCGTCGCCATCCTGCTCGGCGGCGGGCAGGCTTCCGGAAACGGAGCCCATTGGAGCGGCGACTTGATTCTTCTCGGTGCCGGCGCATCTTTTGCGCTTTATACGATCCTCATGAAGGATGCGGGCGACGATTATGATCCGCTTACATTGAGCACCCTCACCTTCGGTTTGGGCGCAATACTATTAGTGCCTTTCTGTGTGGGTTCAATCTCAGCCGTCAAGTGGGGACAAGTCCCTCTCCGGGCTTGGATGGGCCTCGCCTTCATGGTCGTTTTTGGCTCGTTGGTCGCCTATGTGATCTATGCCTTCGCGCTCCGCATCCTTTCGGCATCGCAGGCAGCGGCATTCAATTACTTGCAGCCCGCCATTGCTGCCGGGCTTGGGGTATGGCTAATCGGAGAGCGGCTGACTCCGGGCGCATTAACCGGAGGCGCTCTTATACTCGCTGGTGTTTATCTGACTGAGCGCGAGCATTCGCAGCGAGCTTCGAAATCCCAATCCAGCGCAACTGAGAAACGTGCAAGCCCGCCTACATCGAGCCTCGGAGCTCTTCCTGAGCGTTCCCGCATTCGAAGGCTGGCAGAGTTTGCGCCAGCGACCGGCCGAAGGTGGGCTTCGCACCTCTCGGGGTTAAACAGAGCTCCATACCTTACGGCCGTAGCATCAGGGGCATTAGACCAGGGAGGTGACGGACGGCCAGCGCGTTTTTTCAGAGCTAAAGGTTGCGGGACCTTTGCCTTTGGAGGGCACTTAATGGGGACTGAAGTGGGAGTCTCACGACGAACAGCAGGAGGATCCAATCATGCCAGCGAGAATCGATTACGAGAAGGTGGCGCCCGGCGCGGTCCAGGCGCTGTTGAGAGTTGAGGAATACGCCCGCGGCGCGGGGCTTGAAAGCTCGATGCTCGAGCTCGTCCGGCTTCGGGCTTCCCAAATCAACGGGTGCGCGTATTGCGTGGATATGCACACTCAGGACGCCCGAGCACAAGGCGAAACTGAGCAGCGCCTGTACGCGGTATCCGTGTGGCCGGATACGCCGTTTTTCACGGAAAGAGAAAGGACCGCGCTCGCGTGGACCGAGGCAGTTACCTCAGTGAGTTGGGAGCATGTGCCTGACGCGATCTATCAGACGGCACGTCAGCATTTCAGCGAGAAAGAGTTGGTCGACCTCACGATGGCAGTGATCGCTATTAATGGCTGGAACCGCTTGTCAATCGCCTTCCGCCGCGAGGCTGGAACGTATTACGCGGGTGCCCAACGGAAGAATCCTGAAGCGAAACACGGGCCCAAATCCGCATCCGCCTCCTGTGGGGGCAGGAGGGAGCAGCAACTTGTTAATTCACATTCGGGAACTTTTTAACCATTACGATTCGTCAATCGCGTACCCGGCGTTTAATACTCAAAACCTCGAGACGACTCTGGGAATCATTCAGGCGTCGAACGAACTTGACACGCCGGTGATCGTGGCGACGAGTGAGGGAACGGCCGCTTACGCGGGCCTCGAGACCATCGCGGCAATCGTGAAAACAGCCGCCTGCCGGTCGAAGGCAGGGGTGGTCCTGCACTTTGACCACGGCAAGGATATCCGGCATCTCGAGCGCGCAATCGAGCTGGGATATTCGAGCGTCATGATCGACCATTCGCATCTTCCGTTCGAAGAAAACGCGCGAGACACGCGCCGCATGGTCGAGTTGGCGCACGCAAAAGGGGTCTGGGTGCAGGGAGAGATAGGACGAATGCGGGGCACCGAGGATTGGGTATCGGTAAGTGAAGCTCAAGCTCTGCTCACTGAGCCGGATGACGCCTTCAGGTTCTACTGGGCGACGGGTGTGGACACCCTGGCGTGCTCAGTGGGTACGGTCCACGGAATCATTAAAATGAGGGGCGGCGTCAAGCCGCATGTGGACATCCCAAGAATCAGGGCAATCCATGATCGGGTCAAGATCCCCCTCGTGCTTCACGGTGCAAGCGGCGTCGATCCGGACACAATCCATCTGGCGATTGCAGGCGGCATTTCCATCATTAACATTGACACGGAATTGCGCATGGCTTTTTCGAACGCTTTAAGAGCGTCGGCTGAGATCGATCCCCGGGAGATTGATCCCCGCCGGATTATGAAGCCGGTGGCCCAGGCGGTTAAAGAGGTCGCGATGGCGAAGATCAGGCAGTTTGGCGGGGGACGGCATCGTGCTGCCGCCTGATGTTAGTCTGCCGCAGATTGATAGCGACGTGAGGAGAATATGGTGAGCAACGGAAACGGCAATCATCGAGAAGGACATGCGGCGCTTGGCTTAGAGAACTGGGGCCCGGATGAGCGTGAGCAGATACTTGGCGCATCTTTGATACGTCCCGCATCGCAAGATCGCCTGGAGGGGATTATCCGCTCGCTGCTGGTCGAAATAGGGATCAACGTCGCGAGCGAGCATTTCCGCGATACGCCTGCAAGGGTAGCCCGGTTTTACCGTGAGTTCAGCCTCGGCTATAGCGTTCGTCCGGAAGAGATTCTAAAGACCTTTCGTTCCCGTTCGGACAGCCTGGTGATCGTGTCGCACATTGATTTTTTCTCGCTCTGCCCCCATCACCTGCTCGTCTACGGCGGCAAACTCCACTTTGCGTACGTACCCGATGGACAGATTGTTGGGGTTTCAAAAATTTCGCGCCTCGTGCACGCGCTCGCCCGGCGGGCGGTTGTTCAGGAGGCGTTGGTTTCCGACATCGCGGACGCCTTCATGTCGGTGGTGAAGCCCCTCGGATGCGTGGTCAAGGCCATCGGCCATCACGACTGCGTTGCGGCGCGGGGCGTCCGCTGCCCGTCCACCGTGATGACCACCATAGTCAAGCGGGGGATATTCGAGGAAAAGGAATCCCTGTCACGCGAATTTGATCAGATGATTGCCGAGGGGAATCGCGGTACGTAGTAGCGGGGCCGGAAGCCGGCTTTCTTCGAAGACAGGAAGCAAGAGAGAAAAAGGCAAAGGATCATTGAAAGCATTCAAGATTCTCGATCACGTTCCTTGCAATACGAATTCTGCGCTTCGCTACAGTTTCCATAGTGATTGCGCTTTTGCAGTACCGGTGCAATGCGGTCAGGAAATGAACGATGCTTCGTGCGTGGGAGTTCGCTGTTTGCATGCTCCTGTTCATCTGTGAGAACACAGGAGCGCAAATCCTTCCCGAGGTTCCATCCAGAGATGTCGAGGGACGGATCCAACTCGCTCTCGACTACGATGTCAGACCCAAATTAGTGGTGACAGCCCTCGGCGAAGTGCGTCCTGGAGATGTCTCTCAATTCGCCGAGGAGCTTTTCGTCACGGGAGCCAGTTATTCTCCTTGCCGGTTCGCTTCTTTCGAGATTAGATACGTCTACGTTCATGCCAATTTCCATATCACAGGTCTCGACTCCGAAAATCGACTCTCCTTGCAGGCTAGATTCAATGCCCCGGAATTCCATGGCTTCGCCCTTTCTGATGGGGTTCAGCCCGAACTGCGGTGGTTATTGGGCCCGACCATTGTTGATGGCAAGTTTATATTGTCGGGTCTCCGTGAGGAGATCTTTGCCGAGAAATATCGGAATCTTATTGCCTTGGAACATCCGGTTAGAATTGCGGACATAAAGAGCGTCTGGTTCATCCGCTGGGCGAGGTCTTATGACACGCTCTCGCACGGGTGGACCCAGACCTCGTACCACGTTGGATTCGATATGTCGATCGGCGGACGAGTCAGTGCAGAGTATTACTATGTTTATCGACAGGACGCCGCATTTGCGCCCTACGTCACGCAAGCCGTTGGTGTCAGTTTCATTTTTGCGTTTCAGAGAGAACGTCGAGAATAATATATCGGTCCCTGGTGCGTGGTCGAACTCCCGACCACGTTGCGCAAGGAGGCCTCCAAACGCGTCGTGGACGAGGTAAGTAAGGTGTCACGGCGGGGATTTGATCAGGCGGTTGTCAAAGTGAAAAATAGAGTGGCGCACGGTGACGAGACACGGCTTGCCCAGCGAACGAGGAGGCATAAGCGATGAGCATCGTATTTCCTATCGGAAGAGTCATCCTGGGCGGATACTTTCTCTACTCGGGTGTTCATCACTTTACGAATCTTGGATACCTCGGTGGGTATGCTGAAATGAAAGGGGCTCCCGTCCCGAAGGTCGCCGTTGTCGGCACAGGGGCACTCCTGGGCCTTGGCGGTCTCAGTGTGCTGCTCGGAGTTTTACCCATGATCGGCTGTATCTTCCTGCTTGTGTTCTTGGCCGGCGTTTCGCCCGCCATGCACGCTTTTTGGAGCGTCCACGACGCTCAGCAGCGTACCGTTGAGATGCTTAACTTTACTAAGAATGCGGCCTTGGCAGGAGCACTACTGATGATTCTGACGATCCCTGGTCCGTGGCCACTTAGCCTGTAAGCGGTCAAACAGGACAGAAAGATGGAGGCCGCTTCACCGGTTTGAGCCTGAGTTCTATTCCCTCTTTGAGGGAAGGAGGCAACGGAAAGAGGACCAAAGATCGATGCGACAATTCAATATCGGCGATCACGTTCGATCGAATTCCGAAGCAGGCGTCGTAAGCGGAACCATCATTAAAAAGGTCGCGACGGACACTATGTTCAAGGGTTACACGCACCACGCATCGAAGGAGCAGCCCCAATACCTTATCAAGAGCGACAAAAGTGACCATGTGGCTATTCACAAGGGGGAAGCGTTGAGGCTGATCTACGAACGGACACGGAAGCCGAGAGGAGCTTAGCACGATGGCTCCTGAGCCGACTGAAAAGCAGGAGACGGTGAAACTCGTCTCTGCCCAAATCTTGATTAAACGCGGAAAGGCAATCCACGATCTGATCGCGCGTCGCGCCTATGCGATTTTTGAGCGGTGCGGGCGCGTCCACGGCTCTGACGTCTCGGACTGGGTTTCGGCCGAGTCGGAAGTGCTTTTCCCGTGCCGTCACACGCTGAAAGATACACCCGACAGGCTTGTGCTTGTTGCGGAGATGCCCGGCAGTTTTACCGCAAATGAACTCGAGCTGAGTGTTGAGCCTCACCGCCTCATGGTGAGCGCGGAAAAGAAGATCGAGGCGATTTATGCGGACGAGCGCGGTGGCCACTTCCAAATAATGCCCGAGCGGATTTTTCGTGTCCATCAGTTGTCCGCCGAAGTTGACCCATCGAGGACGACTGCGGCGCTTCGAGGCAACATTCTTGAGGTTGTAATGCCCAAAGCAGCCCCCAACAGAGTTTCTGCCCGGCACGCTACGCAGAGCGGACGGTGAAGCCGTCGGTCGGGATTTGTGAGGATGATCGATGCCCGGGTGCTTGAGACGAAACCAGGAAAGAGTTAAAGAGGGCGGGGATGCTGAACCAATCAGAGTCAGGAGGTCCAGATGCAAAGCCAAACGGCAGTTAAAAGGCCGGTTATTCCGACCGCCGGGGAAATCGAGAATCTAGTCATTGATCCCGCAAATTCCTCGATCGGATTCTCCGTCGGTCATTTGGGTATTAGCCATATCCGGGGACGCTTCATTCGTTTCTCGGGATCCATGATATATGACCGGTTGGACATCAGCCGCTCCTCGGTGGACATTGTGATCGATACGACTAGCGTCGACACGGATCACTCCGGCCGCGACAGCGAGCTGCGGAGTTGGAACTTCCTCGATACCAGAAGCTTTCCACGGATCGTCTTTAAGAGCCGGTGGATCGAGCCGCAATGCGAGGGTTATCTGTGTGGCGGAGAGCTTACCGTGCACGGGATTACCAAGGAAGTCGAGATTCCTTTCGAGATTCTCGGACGGCAAAAAGACGCCGAAGGTAAAGACAGGATCGGCTTTGAAGCTGAAGTGACGCTCGACCGTCGCGAGTTCGGGCTGACCTATAACGCGCGCCTTGAGAACGGCGGCCTGGTCGTGGGAAACGAGGTTAAAATCCAGCTAAGCATTGAGGCTGTTCGAGAGTGAGGATCACCTCCGGAACGGGTGATCCTCGTCCGCGAACGGACCGTGCCGAAACCCAGAAGATGCACGATGAGAACCTACATTATTCTCACCTGGTTTTCACCTGAAGCTTTCCGGGATACCACCGGATTCAAGAAACTGGCGGAGACAATGACAGCAAAGATTACATTCGAATGCCCAGGCGTGAGGTGGAAAGAGAGCTTCTCGACGCATGGGCGGTTTGACGTCGTCGACGTCATGGAAGCGGACGAAGTCACGGAGGCGGAAAAGGCGGCAATGATCATTCGGCCCTCGGGACACGCTGTCACCGAAACCCTGGTCGGAACACCGTGGAAGGAATTCCTGGCAGCGCTTTAGCAGGCAAAGCGCTTAATCGGAGAAGAGACCCGACGTTCGTAAGTTCTAACCAGACCGGCAGCCGGGTTTAGTGAAGTCGTGTTTCGGTTAACAGGAGACCCCTGGGACGGCCTGTGCAGATGTGTGGTTTCAGAGACTCTCTGTTAATGAGGTGCCGGACACATCGGTCTTGTTATGGAGCAGCACTGCCATAAACCGCGCATATTTTCCGGAATTCAACCCACCGGTAATCTGCACTTGGGGAATTATCTCGGGGCCCTGACTCAATGGATCGAGAATCAGTATCGGTATGACAGTATCTTTTCCATTGTTGACCTGCATGCACTCGCATCGCAGGACTCGCACCTGGCCGTACCTATCGTGGAGAAGGTAAGACAAACTGCGGCTCTCCTCATTGCTTCCGGCCTCGATCCCGAGCGGTCAGCTCTTTTCGTTCAATCCCACATCTCCGCTCATGCAGAACTCGCCTGGATTCTGAATTGTCTGACCCCGGTGGGGTGGCTTGAGCGGATGACACAGTATAAGGCAAAGGCAGCCCAGGTCGAAGCAGCCACAGCCGGCTTACTCGACTATCCAGTACTGCAGGCCGCCGATATTCTGCTGTACCAGACGGATCGCGTCCCGGTTGGCGAAGACCAGAAACAACACATCGAGCTGACGGTCGACCTTGCGCAACGGTTCAATCGGCTCTTTGGTGCGATTTTTGTTGTACCTAAACCACTGATTCGTCCATCGGGCGCTCGCATCATGGGCCTCGACGACCCGTCGGTCAAAATGAGCAAGAGCCTGGCGGAAAAGCGCAAAGGTCATGTCATCGGCCTGGCCGATCCTCCCGACGTGATACGCGGATCAATCTTGCAGGCGGTTACAGATTCAGGCTCCGAAACCCGCTTTGAGCAGGCCTCACCGGGAGTGAAGAACCTACTGACGATATTCGAAGCTCTCTCCGGGAACCCTCGCCCTGCCGTTGAATCCCGCTTCGAAGGGAAAGGTTATCGGTATCTCAAGAACGAGGTTGCTAACCTCGTGATCGCAGTGCTGACTCCTATCCGAGTCCGGTATCTTCAGCTTGTGAATGACACCGCCTACCTCGACAGGGTGCTCGGCTATGGGGCTGATAAAGTGCGTCCGGTAGCAGTTTCAACTCTCGAGGAGGTTAAAAGGCGGATCGGGATTGAGGCGCCTTGCTCCGGATAGAATTTAATCGAGGCTGGGAAGTTGTGCGTTGAGCGAAGAACTTCATCCCAATACGAAGGAGAGGACCGTCATGTCAAGGCTCATCACTCACGACAACGACCGTATTTTTCCACTGCTCAGGCTGAATGACCGGCCCCGAAAACCGCGCGAGCGCGGAATCACTGAGATCCGCGGCCCCTATTACACGCCAATGGGGACACGGTATCTCGAGGATATTCTCGACACCATGGGCTGGTACGTTGACTCGCTGAAGTTTGCCGGCGGATCGTTCAGCCTGATGCCGCGCAAGGCCGTTAAAGACCTGATTGATCTGTGCCACGCTCACGACGTCCTCGTCTCCACGGGAGGATTTATTGAGTACGTGCTCACCCAGGGCTCGGAAGCTGTGGATCACTACGTCAAGGAATGCAAGTCTCTCGAATTCGACATCATCGAAATCTCAAGCGGATTCATCACCATTCCTACCGACGACTGGTTGCGGCTCGTCGAGAAGGTTCAAAAAGCGGGGCTCAAGGCAAAGCCAGAAGTGGGGATCCAATTCGGCGCCGGCGGCGCCACGAGCCCGGCAGAGTTAGCCGCGGAAGGAACGCGCGATCCTGAAGCAGCCATTGCTCAGGCCAGGCGGTTTCTTGACGCCGGAGCCTACATGATCATGATCGAGTCGGAGGGGATCACCGAGAACGTCACTCCATGGCGTACCGAAGTGCCGGCAAAAATTGCCAACGCGCTCGGCACCGAAAAAGTCATGTTTGAGGCTGCGGACCCGGACGTTTTTGATTGGTACGTCAAAAACTACGGTCCTGAAGTTAATCTTTTCGTTGACCATAGCCAGATTGTCCAACTCGAATGCCTGCGCTCCGGCATATGGGGCACGAAGAGCCTCTGGGGCCGCGTCTTAACGTATCGGGGCTGATGATCCTTCACCTCTGGTTCGGTCTCAACGCTGAGAGCGACCGACGGAGTCCCCGGGGTGGCTTGCTGAGGTGGGGACTAACGGAGGCAAGTCTATGATACAAAACCAGATTGTGATGTACACAAGACCAGGCTGCGAAGATTCGGACGCGGCGCGGGAATACCTGAAGCAGCGGCGCATTCCTTTCGTCGAAGTGAATATCGACGAAGACCTTGCGGCGGTTGAGTTTGTGATGAGCGCCAACGAGGGTAAGAAGCGAACTCCGACGTTTAGGGTTGCCGGAAGAACCTTTCACTGCTCTCAGTTTGATTCCGCCAAACTCGCGCGCGAACTTGGTTTGGCGGACGTGGCTGGTCAGCAGCGGGTGAAATAGGCAGAACGAGGTGCGGAACTGGTAGGATCCCCCGGGAGTCGCGGTTGAGAGAAATGCTTTTTGTGCGTCCGGCCCTCCCCTGGAGGGCGCTGCCACGCAAATAGAGTGGGATGAGAGGCAGATGGCTGCAGATTTTGAAGGCAAGGTCGCATTGATAACTTGGGGCTACGCGCAGTGTGGGCTTCAAAGTCGCGGAGAGGCTCGCCCGGGAAGGGTCAGGCGCGTGTATTTGCGGCCGCGACACATCTCACCTGGAAGCCGCCCTCGGCCGCCTGCACAGCCTCAACGGAAAGGGACGGATAGACGGAGTCGTAGCCGATGTTAGGAATTATTTGGATTGCCGCAGGGCAATTCAGTACGCCGCTAGGCAAGACGGCAGGCTCGATATTTTGGTGAACAACGCCGGGATCGGGATTTTCAAGCCGGTGGACCAACTCACACCAGAGGAATGGGACGAGACGATCCAAACCAATCTTTCGGGCGCCTTCTATTGCTGCCGCGAAGCCATTCCCCTCATGCGCCGCCAGGGCAGTGGGCACATCTTCAATGTCTCGAGCCTACTCGCCCGCCACGCAATTCCGGCTGGTGCCGCCTATAGTGCTTCGAAATTCGGGCTGAATGGCTTTAGCGAGGCGATGATGGAGGACGTTCGGCACGACGGGATCCGCGTGACGATCATCATGCCTGGAAGCATTGCCACCGATTTCGGAGGGTAGCCCGGCACGGGCGCGCACGAACCCTGGAAGCTAACAGGGGAGGATGTTGCTCGCGTCCTGGTCGAAAGCTACCTGTATCCCGCCCACTCCCTGGTCAGCCGCATCGAACTGCGCCCTTCGCAACCTCCATGAAAGAGATAACTACTTGCCGCAAGCTCAGTGAGTCAGGTCGTCCGCGCAGCCGCAGGCTGGTGGGGTTGACCGGGAACTCGGAGGAGCCTTAAATCGTTTTGCCCACAGTGGATAGTCGAGTCCGGCCAGTCGATTGATCGCGATGCCCTGTACTACCAACAGCGCGACGGCGACTTCTATGATCAATAAGTAGAAAGGCTTCGTCACAACGCCCAGAGATATGATGAGCGTCGTTGCACCGGCCGGCGGGTGTGCCGCCTTCAACAGAATCATCAAGGCGGCCGTAAGCGCGAGCGAGAGAGCGACAGCCATGATTCGTCTCGAGTCCACATTGATCCCGATTGCTGGCGGAGAATGTTCAAGTCCGAGTAGCAGGAGCGAGCCGTAGCCGCACAGGATACCAATCGCGTGTCCGTAGAGCGTATGCCGCGGTGAGGCGGTTGGAGAAAGGGGCGTGTAGAAGAGCAGAATGGCTGTTGGGCCAAGGGAGGGGAAGACGAACGGAGTATGGGAGATCATGGCCACGCCCGCGAGGATGGCGATTGTAATGAAGCCGTTTATGAACATGAACAGCGCCCAAATAGGCCGCTCAGGAAAGCGCCCGAGCAGATGTGTGAGGCGAAGCCGCACCATCATGCCCCGAACAACAGCCGGATCGAGCAGGGTTAGCCGCGATGGGTGGGTACGGCCAGGTTCCACTATCGTGTCTTGCGTATTCAGTGTCATATGGTCTCTGGTCTGCGTACCCCGGCGAAGCGAAAACGTCGCCCGTCAACCTTGATCGAAACGCCAGCGAAACCTGCGCCTTCGAGTCTTGGAACGAGGGTTGCAGGTTCGATCGGTACCAGGACGTCTGCGATATGGAGCAAGCGCATGCGCAATCCTCCGGCGCTATCGACGCCGGCAAACATCGCTCCAGGCCTAATCACGCGGCACACTTCCGTGAAAAGCCTGTTCTGGAGCCGAACGGAGGGAACGTGATGCAGCATCGTAAAGGCAACGGCTCCTGAGAAAGACTTATCTTTGAAGGGAAGGGCGGTGCCGTCGCCCTGTACTACTCGAACGTTTGTCGCAAGAATCGTGTTGCGCACTAAATGCGCGAGATCAGGGTCAATTTCAAGGGCGGTGACTTGTTTGAAGTGCCGGCGCAGCCACTCTGTCGTGTACCCAAAACCTGGGCCGATTTCTAGGATATTATCGCCAAACTCGATACCGTCGAGTACCTTCGGGAGAAACTCCTCTAGTTCCTTCTTCCAACGGCCGGAGGCGCAAATCCATCGGTGAACTCGATTCATCGTCAATCTTTCCCGAGGCGAAGCTAATGGACGCGAAATCTTGTTTAGTCGCCGCGCAGCACCCGTGCCGCCGAAACCACCCTTTCCAGTTTCATCTGGGCCTCTTCCACCGTTCGCGTCTTCAGGCCGCAATCCGGGTCAACCCAAACGCTCTCTGCCGACAAAACCTCGAGCCCTCTGTTCAACCTTTGTTCGACCACCGGAGGGTCTTCAATGATATGGGTATGCACGTCAAAGACGCCGTAGCTTATGTCCTTCGTGAAGTGAGTCTTCGAGAAAAGACGCAGCATGTCGAGCCCACTGTTTGACATTTCGAGATCAAAGTTATCAACAGAGAGATCGAGCATGGCGGGATAAATGCTTTCGAAATCCCCATAACAGATGTGGGCGACGAAGTATGCCTTTAGATCTCGCGTTGTTGCCGCCATCGCTTCGATCGCAAGCTGGAGCTCTTCCGGCCGGGCCGAAACGGCCGGCTCATCAATCTGTATGATTTTGCATCCCGCGCGAACCAGAGCCTCGACTTCCTTGTGGACCTCCGCTGCAAGAGCCAGGCATGCATCGCGCCGCGTCGGATAGAACTCGTTAAAGGACCAATCCATCATCGTGTAAGGGCCGGTTACAATCCCTTTCACCGGCTTCGACGTCAGCCCCTGGGCGAAGTGCCACCACTCGACAGTGATGGGCCCCGTCCATTTGACTTCACCTACGATGATCGGTTTGTGGTAATAGCGATTACCGTAAGAACGCACCAATCCGCCTTGTTCGAATCCCGAAAGGCGCTCCGCAAAATAGGCGACCATATCGCCGCGATACATTTCTCCATCGACCAGCACGTCGAGGCCTAGCTCTTCCTGTCGGCGAACCCAGAATTCGGTGGCTCGCTTCTCCGCTTTCTTCAGCTCCTCCCGTTTGATCTTGCCTTGTGCGAAATCCGCACGGGCCTTTACCAAATAAGGCGGCTTGGGGAAGCTTCCCACCGACGTGGTGGGCAGCGGAGGCAGTTCGATTCCCAACTCGTGAAGTTTCGCGCGGCTCATCACGATTCACCCAGGAGCGTATTCTTGACGGAGGTTAGGTGTTTCAGTTTCAGTTGGGCCCGGTCGCGAGGCAAATATTCGAGGCCACACGAAGTTGTAAGGTAACAGTGTTCAGCTTTTACCCGAGCGAGCATCCGCTCGAGCCCGCGAGCTACCGCGGCTTTATCTTCGAGCTTCGTATTGCGACCGTCGAGCAGCCCGAATCCGAGCGGCTTGGCGCTTCCATCTGCCACGATCACCTGCTGCAGATTTCGAGAGTAGGTAAAATCGAAAACGAGCGTATCAAGCGGAAGCTCCTGAAGTTCGCTGTAGACAGGCGCGGCATCGCCAAAGTAAGTTGCCAACCCAAGCTCGGCATTCCCTTTGCCGGCGGCAATGAGGGTCAGCGCCTCACGGGCGAGACGGGGGTCTGAGGGGTGCTTTAGCAGGCAAGGCTCGTCGATTTGGATCGTACGGGCGCCCGCAGCGGCCAACTCCGCCACTTCCGCGCTCAGCACCTCGGCATACGA
The DNA here is from genome assembly GCA_021817045.1 of Acidobacteriota bacterium. Taxonomy (GTDB): domain Bacteria; phylum Acidobacteriota; class Terriglobia; order UBA7540; family UBA7540; genus RH2-MAG17b. The sequence goes on along the minus strand of JAKAWG010000025.1, from coordinate 4,964 downwards.
GAAGATAAGAGATGCAAGATTCGCACCCTCCGCTTCCTGGAGCGAAAGCCAGGCAAGCGTACAAGGTCCCGTCAAGACGACCTTAACTGGCCGCGCTGATCTTTGGGCCGCCCATCGAAATTCGTCAAGCACCAGGGGCTGCGACCTTGCGAGCTTTCCGGATACCACCGGACGCCGAAAATAGAAGTTGGTGTCAAAATACCTGAGCAGCCCGTCGATACGAATACCTTCGAGGTTCGCAGCCAAATGCGAGATGGGATCGTTCCAACGGATGAGTCCGTCGGTTACGATGTCAAGGCCGGCCTTTTCCTGGTCTTGAAGGGCGAGCAACGCCAGGTGATCTTCGGCGGCGCGCGTGTCGGCGTCAGTTATCTCGCCGCGCTCGCGCTGAGCGATCGCGCGCCGCAGCGTCTGCTCGCCGGGCGTGCTGCCAATTCGCGGATAGCCGCTGTGGTTGGCCGTAAGAAGATCCATATCGTTGGCGTCGGCCCGTCGGTCTCCTATCTTCCTGTCGCCTGCCCGCCGGAAACCACTGCGCCTTCCATAGCAACAGCGCGCGGAAAAAGCACGTTGTTTTCAAGATGGACATGCTGATGTATGTCGCTCTCAAAGGAACGCAGCCTCTCGTACAATGTGCCGTAACTGTTGCAGGCATCCGGCGGCAATTGGTAGTTGCCAGTCAGTTTGCGAATCTCGTGGAGCGCCGCAGCCGAGTTGTCATGCTCGAGCACCATCATCCGTACCGGGTTCTGCACCGTTCCGAACGCGGGCCGGGGAAATGGAATCCCGCGAGCCGCGGCTTCTTCCATCCGGGCAATATAGGGGAATAGGGTCTGTTCTTCCTTAACGAGGTGCATCAGTAGCTCCTTGCTCAGTCCGAAAAAGACCGACTTGATGCGGCGCAATTCGGGATGAGAGGCGCCATGTGCCGCGATTACCTTGTCGAGCAGGGGTTCAAGGCGCGCCACCTCCTGCCGGCAGAAAGTATGGTGCTTCTTGACGATATGGCCCATCAGGTTTGCGAGAGGCTGAGCACTCCAATCCATGGCCTCATGCTCGCCGCTCGTTGTGGCGGCGGTCGTTTCCAGGGACCGAACCACCTCGTTCACGTCCAGGCCGGCGGCGTGACAGGCTTCATCCAGACGCTCGGCACCTCTGCAGCAATAGTCCAACCCCAGTTGTTCGAACACCTTAGCTGCGGCAGGCATTTGAAGGACAATGTCTTTGACGGGTTTGGTTACGTCGATTGCCATGTGGCTTCCTCCGATCGAAACTGCGTCTCTTATCTAAGATTCGGCGATCTTCCAGCCTGACGCTATGACTAAAGTCTCTATCACGGAATGAACGAGGTTGCCAATGAGCCCCGGACAGCATATGGCGGGACACGCATCAAAATCGCCCAAGACTCTTCTGCCGTCGACGAAGAGGGGTCGGAAGTCCGCGCGAAGAGGTTCATCGCGCTGTGATAATTGTCATAGTGATGATCCCGTTTGTCTGTTGAAGTGAAGGGTGTCCACATATTTGGAGAGGCAGTGGGCAGCGAAGAGGAAAATGAGTAGGGCAACGCAAATCGAATCACTACCTGCCGAATGGCGCGTGGCTTACGAGCGCGATGCCGCAGAAGCATCGGCTCTCCCCGATCCCGCGCCTGAACGTCGTGCGTCCCGAATGCTTGCGGCCTACGTTCTCTCGGGGCTGGCCTTCTTCGTACTACCCGGAACGTTTCTTGGTGTCTGGAATCTCCTGACCATTGCCTCTCACCGCTCAGCAGGCGGTGCAAATCCAGCCTGGATTCAGGCTCACGGCCAGGCGCAGCTGCTCGGCTGGGCCGGATCGTTCATCCTGGGCATTTCCCTCTACGTTCTGCCCAAGTTTCGCGGGCGGGCGCTCAAGCATTTCGGCCTTGCCTGGACCGTGTGGGCGTTGTGGACAGCCGGTGTATTCCTGCGCTGGTGGGCAGGAATTGCTCCGGAGGGCTGGCGGATTGCCCTGATCGCAGGCGCAGTTTTTGAATTCGCGGCGTACCTGCTTTTCCAGTACATCGTGCTCTTTGCCGGTCAGAGGAAGCAGCCAGGACACGCCCGTCGAAAGAGGCCTCACGACCTCGGTTCATGGCTGGGGATAACGGGCTTGTCGGCCCTGGGTGCGGCGCTCGTCCTGAATCTGTGGATTGCCTTCCCACTCGCCTGGCACGGCGCCTCGGCGCTTTACCCACCGAGAGCTGACCACGCGCTGGTGCTCATCGAAGTATGGGGATTTGTGCTGCCTGTAGCATGGGGATACAGCACACGCTTCGTGACTGTCTTTCTCGGTCTTGAGGCGTCTTCTTACCGCGCCTGGCCGTGGCTCTCCGGCGGTGCGGCTGCGATTGTGGCCCTTGCACTTGCCCGGCAGTTTGAGCTTGCCGACGCGCTGGCTGTGGCGGTCGCGGGCTTGGCGATCTGGGCGATTCGAATCTTCAGGCCCTCCGTCAAGCCGGCAAGACGGCTTGGCGTTTACGGCGGTTATCCGTTTTTTGTTCGAATTTCTTATGGGTGGCTCGCAGCAGGTTCTGTGCTGGGCATCATTGCAGTGATCGCACCACGCTGGCAAGGATTGGGCGGCGCTTCTCGCCACGCGATCACCGTGGGGTTCATTGCCACGCTGATCTTTGCCCTTGCCCAGCGGATGCTGCCATCATTTCTCAACGGACGGGAGCTTTTCAGCACTCGAATGATGGCGGCCAGCCTGTGGCTGTTGACTATTGGATGTCTCGCACGTGTCTTAAGCGAGGCGGTGGCCTATTCAACTCATGGCTTGGCGTGGAAGATTCTGCCGGTTTCCGCCTATCTGGAATTCGCTGCGGTGCTGCTCTTCAGTCTGAACTTGGCCACGACTGTGTTAAGCAGGATTCCCGCATGGCTCGGCGCACATGAAGTCAGCGCTGATCTGCCGGTCTATTGGTACGTCACAAGTTTTCCTGAGTTGAGAACTGTGCTTGCCCGCGCGGGCCTTTCGACGCTCAATCGGATACACGATGTTCCACGCTCGCTGAGCCTGGGAGAGGCAACGAAAGCCGATGAAGCTGACCCGGCAACTGTGATTGCCACCCTGCAATCTTTCTTCGCCCGCCGGCAGCCTCGGCGGCGATAGCACCCAATTAAGGTCTACTCCGTATCTTCGGCTTCCGTTTGGAGGGCATCGAGATCGGGCACGAGGACGGTCTTGCCGTCCAGCTCGATTACACCTTGGGCTTGCATCCGGCTGAGGTTGCGTGAAACCAGTTCGCGAACCGTACCGATTTGTGCGGCAAGCTGCTGGTTGGTGATACCAAGGGTAAACTCCACACCACGATCCGTTTTCCTGCCTCCGTGCCGCGCAAGGCGTAGGAGGTGCGCCGCCAGCCGGTGATGGACGGTCGTAAAGGACAGGTTTTCGATGATCTCTACCAAAAGGCGAAGCCGACGGCCGACGACTTTCAGCACCTTCAGCGCCGCTTCCGGCTGTTCCATGCAAAGGGCATAGAACTCTTTCTTGCCGATGAACAATAAGACCGCGTCTTTGACAGCCGCGGCAGAAGCGGGGTAATTGCCGCCGTCGAAGACCGGCAATTCGGCGATGCTCGATGCCGGACCTTCTACGGAAAGCACATGCTCGCGGCCGTGAATCGAGGTCTTGAAGATCTTCACCGCGCCCGATTCGACGACGTAGAGGCCCGAGCAAGGCTCGCCTTCCGCAAAGATCATCTGATTTTCGGCGAACTGTCGAGGGATGGCGCACTCCGCCAGACGTGCCAACTCCCGATCGTCGAGGTCTGAAAAGAGCGGAGTCTTGCGCAGCGTTTCGGCATGTGTGAATTGATGGCTCATGGATGTTGATTCTATCCGTCAGCCGTCAAAATGCCAACCGCCTGGAAGGGCGGGAAAGGCTCGGCACTCGCGGTTCATGGCTTGCGGTTAACGGTCCGATGCGCACGTCTCGGGTGGCCTTCCGGGCTTCTCGTCTCTCATTTGTGGTTTCCCGTCTTCTGGATTTGACGGAGGAACGCCACGATGTCGTAAAGGTCCTGGGTGGTCACGGCAGGATCGCCGCCTTTGGGAGGCATGGCAACGTGCATGGTGTTGAGCGGATCGTTTGCCGAACGTCCCTCCTCGATGAAGGTCACCACTTGCGCGTCCGAGGAATGGGCAATGAATTTGTTTGTTTCGAGGTCGGCGCCAAGATGAGGCACGCCCTGTCCCTGCATTCCATGGCACGTCGTGCAATTCTCTTGGAACAGTTCTTTGCCTTTCGCCGCTGACCCGACGATCGGAGTCTTTTTTGCGACTGACGGACGGGCAGAGGCTGCCTGCTTTGGCGATGCAGACGGAGCAGGCGAACTGCTTTTGCAGCCAGTCAGAGCCGCCGTCATTAGCCCGGCAAGGCCCAAAATCGCAATGCTGGGTGCTATCTTCGACACACGTCGATCCGACATGAGAATAGTCCTTCCTCGTTGTTTCATCCAACTTCTGCGTTTCTGAAGATCCGCCAGGTAAGGGCCAGCGGAACCGCAATCCAGGCAATCAGCACGCCTAAGAACACGAGCCACAACATGTGGCCGAAAGTATAATTCGCGTAGCGCCCAACGGGACCGAGCACGCTCACCGCCGCCTGCGAGCCGTTGAGAGTAGCCATCTTGAACACCTCGAGCGGATTGGCGAGCGCAGTGTCAAACAGAGTCCACAAGTGCAGGCGGAAGAGCACCGACGATCCCATCAGCCCGAGGTCGCTCACGAAAGCCAGGCCGAGCCATGCAACAATGGACGCTCCGGCCGCGGTTCCGCTTCTGTTGGTTAGCGCGGAGATCAGAAGGCCAAGGCTAAGAGCTTATCCGTAAATAATGATGGTCTGGCGCCAACAGATCATGGCCGCGGCCAGGGTGAGTAGAGCCACGTAGCCTTCTTCGGTCTTTTCAAAACTCACCAAGAGCTTACGATAACGATTCA